>NZ_JABLTE010000074.1 GCF_013315795.1 Nocardia barduliensis | reverse complement strand
GGCCCGCCCCCGGCACCGCGCCGTTCGCCGCCGACCCCACGCCACCGGCGCCCGCGAGCCGCCCCGACCACCCCGGCCAGCCGGGACACAGTGGCGGCATGGTGCTGCCGCCCGCTCCGCCGCCCGGCGGCAACGACCACGAGCACAAGCCGCGCGACGGACAGCTCGGCGTGACCATCCCGTCCGCTGTGACAGCGGTCGTACCGGTGTTGGGCGAATTCGACGATGACACCCCCTGACCGGGAAAATCCCAGTCAGGGCGCGAGCCAGAGCAATCCGTTCGACACGGGCCTGCCGATGCTGCGCATTCCCGCGGGCAAGCCGTCCAAGCGACGTCGTTCGCCCGGCCGCCGCAAGCAGGTTCGCCGCCGCGAGCCGGAGTACGAGGCCGCCGCGCCGCCGCGCCAGCAGGAGCGGCCGAGTACCCGGCCGCAGTTCGGCGAGTGGGAACAATGGCTCGATCCCGCGCCCCCGGCGGAGCGAGCGCCGCGCCCGCAGGCCGCGCAGCAGCGCAGTGCGCCCGCCGCCCCGGAACCGCCCAAGGCCGAGGACGGCCGGGCCGAAGCGCCCGCCATAGTCAACCGATCCGGCCGCCATCCCGGCACGCCGGTGCGCCATCCCCGGCGCACGGATCAACAGCGTGGCAACCGCTCCCTGACCGTGTTGATCGTGCTCGCCATCGTGGTCGCCACCGTCTCGATCGGCCTGGCCATGATCTACGGTTCCGGTGCGAATTCGCGGAAAACGGCCGCCACCTCCCCCGCACGCGCGGCCGGACCCGCCGCGCCCACGTCGACGTCCACGTCCCGGGTCAAGCCACCGTGGGCCATCGCGACGCCGGGGTGTGAGCAGAAACGCACGGCCGAAGTCATTTCCGGCACCGATCCGGGTGGCACCGGCAGCGGCCCCGACGCCATCTTCGCTTTCGAGTACGCCTATTACGCCGAACGGTCGGGGTACCGTGCCCGCGCGGTGGTCGCCCCGGATGCCGCGGTGTCGCCCGCCGATCAGATCCAGCGCGGTATCAACCAGGTGCCGGTGGGCACCAGGTACTGCGTCCAGATCTCCCGTGCCGGTGACGGGCCCGACGGCCAAGCGCGGTGGGAAGTCCGGTTGACGCAGCAGTTTCCCGACGAGGAGCCGAACACCTTCACGCAGTTCATCACGACCCGGACCGGTACGGACCAAACGCTGATCACCGGGATCACCGCAGGCTGATTCACTCGGCGCGGCCCGAGGTTCGGCCATGCTGCTCGCGCTGCCGACGCGGCGCACCGCCGCCGAGCCGGGACACCACGTCGTGCCCGGCGCTCGCGGCACAGCGACGGATCGGCGCGACATTCGCGGCGTGCGCCGGATTTATTTGCGAACAACGCTATTCACAGACAGCTCCATGCTCTAGATTCACCTGCGGGAGTGAATATTTCGACAGAACCGCAGAGCGAAAGGTTCGATCGTTGCGTCGCCTGAGCCGGATTGCCCTCGCCATCGCCACCGTCATCGCGGGCCTTACCGTGCCCTTCCTGTCCGTGCAGCCCGCCCAAGCCGCGCCCACGGTGCGCTGGGAGACCCGGGTCAGCGACCGGATCCTCGACATCGGGCTCTCCTCGCCCCACCTCGAAGGCCCGGATTGGTCGGTCAAGGTGGTCCGGCTGCTGCTCCCGCCGGGTTGGTCCAAGGACGCCGCCCGCACCTGGCCCACCGTGTGGGTGCTGCACGGCGGCTTCGACGACCACAAGTCCTGGACCGACAAAGGCGATCTCGAGGCGCTCACCGCGGGCAAGGAGGCGATCTTCGTCCTGCCCGAAACCAGCTGGTGCAGCGCCTATTCCAATTGGTACAACGACGATCGCGGCGGCCCGCCTGCCTGGGAGACCTACCTCCTCGACGACGTGCGCACCCTGCTGGAATCGGGCTACCGCGCCAATACGACCCGCGCCGTCGCCGGTAACTCGATGGGCGGCCTCGGCGCCATGAAATTCGCCGCGGCGCATCAGGGTTTGTTCAACTCGGCCGCTTCCTTCAGCGGCAACGTCGACCCGCTGCACGACTCCGGCGCCCCCGGCGAACCCGACAAGCCCGGCCGGGGCTGCGCCGCCGACTGGAAGCGGGTCTGGGGGGACTATGCCGTCCGCCGCGATATCTGGGTCGCCAACAACCCCTACAGCCGGGCCGCCGACCTCACCGGCATCCCGCTGTTCGTCTCCTACGGCAAGGGCGATCCCGTGGAGTCCGCCGCCTACGAACAGAACTTCCGCTTCGTGGACCGTCTGCAACAGCTCGGGGCGCGGGTGGACGAACGGTACGTCCCCGACCAGGGCCACAACTGGGACGCCTGGAAGATCCAGATGCGTGCCGCCCTCCCCATGCTGCTGTCCTCGGTGGGCGCGGCCTGATCGACCGGCGAATGCGGGCCGGTGCATCCTCGCGGAGCCGAAACGCGAGAACGCCGAGTCGTCGACGTCGACGGCCGCGATCCGTGCGCGCCGCTTCCGCGCGACAGACGGGGAACGACGTTCGCCCCCGGGTTCAGCTCGGCGTCAGCTTGACCACCGGGATCACCCGGTCGGTCTTCTCCTGGTACTCGGCGAAGCCGGGCATGACCTCGACCATCGCGGCGTAGAGGCGATCGCGTTCCGGGCCCTCGGTGACGGGGGTGGCCGTCGCGTGCAGCGTTTCGGTGCCGATCTCGAGGGTGACCGTGGGATTGACGCGCACGTTGTGGAACCAGTCGGGGTGGGTGGGAGCGCCCGCTTTCGAGGCGACCACCACGATGTCCCCGCCGTCGCGGATGAAGGCGAGCGGATTGGTGCGCGGCAGACCGGATTTGGCGCCGATGGTGGTGAGCAGCAGCAGTTCGCGGCCTGCGAAGGGTCCGCCGACCTTGCCTTCGTTGGCGCGGAATTCTTCGATGATCTGGGCGTTCCAGTCGCCTGCCATGGGTGTCTCTCCTGGGAGTCGGGTAGGCCGGGTCGTGCGCGAGCCTACCCAGACCCGCCGGAACAGCTGAACTAACAGCCGCCCAACAGCGGAAAAGGGCACGATGGCGGGGTGCGGGTGCTTGTTGTCGAGGACGAGAAGTTGCTGGCCGACGCGATCGCCGACGGGTTGCGGCGGCACGCCATGGCGGTCGACGTGGTGTACGACGGCGGCGCGGCGCTGGAGCGCGCAGGCGTCAACGATTACGACGTGGTGGTGCTCGACCGAGATCTGCCGGGCGTCCCCGGCGACGCGGTGTGCGCCACACTGGTCCGGTCCGATGGCGCCGCTCGGATCTTGATGCTGACGGCCGCGAGCGCCGTGGCCGAGCGGGTGGCGGGTCTGGGGCTGGGCGCGGACGACTATCTGACGAAACCGTTCGCGTTCGCCGAGCTGGTCGCCCGGATCCAGGCACTCGGGCGCCGCGCGCGCAGCGCCGCTCCCCCGGTGCTGGAACGGTCCGGCATCCGGCTGGACCCGCACCGTTTCGCCGTGACCAGAGACGGCCACCCGGTGCCGCTGTCGCGCAAGGAGTTCGCGGTGCTCGCCGAACTGCTGCGGGCGGACGGCGGCGTGGTCTCGGCCGAGCACCTGCTGGAGAAGGCATGGGACGAACACATCGACCCGTTCACCGGCGTGGTGCGGTACACGATCATGAACGTGCGGCGGAAGCTGGGCGATCCGCCGGTGATCGAGACCGAGCCCGGCGTCGGATACCGGATCCGATGAGCGGGCGCACGATCCGGCTGCGGCTCACGCTGCTGTACGCGACGGCGTTCTTCCTGGCCGGCGCGGTGCTGATCACCTTGATGTACTTCTATCTGAACCAGTTCTTGGAGCGACGGCCCGGTGTCGGCGCGCAGCAAGTGGTGCGTGAATATCTCATCGACCGTGCGGAACGGAACCGAACTCCGGTCTCCACCGAGTTGTACAAGGCGCTGACCGAGCAAGCCCAGCGGAATCGGCGCGACACCTTGCGCGCCATGCTGATGTGGTCGCTGGTATCCCTCGGTGCCGTCGGCATCGCCGCGGGCGGGTTCGGCTGGTTGATGGCCGGACGGGCGCTGCATCCCCTGCAACGGATCACCGCGACCGCACGACGGGTGGCCGATACCAGCCTGCACGAGCGCATCGCCCTCGACGGTCCGCAGGACGAGATCAAAGATCTGGCCGATACTTTCGACGCGATGCTGGAACGCCTGGACCGGGCGTTCGACGGCCAGCGCCGGTTCGTCGCCAACGCTTCGCACGAGTTGCGCACCCCGCTCACGATCAATCGAACGTTGATCGAAGTGGCGCTGGAAGACCCGGACGTGCCGGAGTCCACCCGCAGGCTCGGCGCGACGCTGCTCGAGGTCAACCTTCGCCACGAACGGCTGATCGACGGCCTCTTGGTGCTGGCCACCAGCGAACAGCGGCTGACCGAACACCACCGCACCGACCTCGCCGACATCGCGGCCCACGCGCTCGGGACTCCCGCCGACCGGCCGGGCGCGCGGATCACCGCGGACCTCGAAACCGCAGCGGTCGTCGGGGATCGGCTGCTCCTGGAACGCCTCGTCCACAATCTGCTCGACAATGCGGTGCGCTACAACCTGCCCGAGGACGGATGGGTGACGATCCGGTCCAGGACCATCGGCGGGCGCGCCCTGCTCACGGTGGAGAACAGCGGCCCACCGGTTCCGGCGTTCGAAGTCGACGGTCTCTTCGAACCATTTCGCAGACTGGCTTCCTCCCAGCGTCTGGCCGACTCCGCAGGCCGCGGGGCGGGACTCGGTTTGTCGATCGTGCGCTCGGTAGCTCAGGCCCACGGCGGCGCGGTCCGCGCGGCGGCGCGCCCGGACGGCGGGCTCGCGGTTACCGTCGATCTCCCCCAGGCCGGGAGGTAGCGGGCCACCTGGTGCGGTGCGGGCGAGTCCGACACCTCGCCCGCACCGTGCTCAGTAGTTGTGGCAGGTGTCGGCGAGAACGCGCAGTTTCTCGCGGCGCTCCTGCGCCTGCGGCGAATCGCGCCGCTCCTCGAATTTGCCCCTCGCCTCCGGGTGCTTGTCCAGGAACTCCTTGGCGCGCTGCTTGCGCTGGTCGACCGGCAGGGCGAGGAATTCCGCGAGCCTGGCCTTGTGTTCGGGGTGGGCGTCGAGCTTGGCGGCGAGCTCCGGGAACTGAGCGTGGACGGCGGCATCGATCTGCGCGAAGCTGCACGTCGTCTCGAGCAACCCGCCCGGACCCGGCTGCGCGGAGGCGGTCGCCGGAACGAGCAGCGCACCCGCGGCGATCAGACCGCCGAGCGCGACGGTGACTCGAACGATTCTCGTCATGTCGGATATCCCTTTCGGTTGGACGTCCGGGCCACGGCGACGTGACCCGGCGTTCAGTCCATCAGGCAAGGTGTTTGGACGGCGCTAGGTCATCGTGGGCCGCGGCTGCCCGCCGCCCGCTACCGTGGGTGTCGCTGTCGTGTACCGATCACCCCCTGCTGGAGGCGTCTTGCGCACCATCGTTCGCGTACTGCTCGTCCTGGCGGCCTTCGTCTGCGCCGCGTCGATCCCGCCCGCGGCGCTCGGCGCGCCGCAAGCCGCGCGGCTCGACGACGCCACCGCGCGCAAGCTCGACGAATTGCTGTCGTTGCGCGCTCAGGCGCCCGCCTCGGCGAGCAAGGGGGAGTTGATCGAGCTGCTGTCGCGGCCGTTCCTCGGTACGCCGTACGGCGCGAACATGCTCGTCGGGTCGGCGACCGAGCCCGAACAGCTGGTCGTCGACTTCCGCCGGGTGGACTGCTTCACCTATCTCGACTATGTCGAGGCGCTCACCAGATCCACCGATCGGGACCAGTTCACGAGGAACCTGATCGAAACTCGCTATGCCGGTGGTCGAGTCGATTTCCGCCAGCGCAAACATTTCTTCAGCGATTGGTCCCACACCTCCCCGGTCGCGGCCACCGACATCACGGCCACCTCCAGCCCCGCGGCGGTGACGGTCGGCAAGCACCTGAACGCGAAAGCCGACGGCGGTAACCATCTGCCCGGATTGCCCGTGGTGGATCGCGCCATCACCTATGTGCCCAGCGCCGCTGTCGACCAGGACGTGGTGAGCAGGCTGCGCACCGGCGACTACATCGGCGCCTACGCCGACCAGCCTGGCCTGGACGTCACCCACGTCGGCATCTTCGTCATGACCCCCGCGGGCCCGGTCTTCCGCAACGCGTCCTCGCTCGCGGGCACCAATAAGGTGGTGGACTCGCCCTTCATCGAGTACGTCCGGTCCACGCCGGGCATCGTCGTCCTGCGCGCGCAGTAGCTCGCGCCGGGGCCACCCGCCGCGCTAGGTGACAGGGAGAGGCTGTCGCACCGCCGATTTCGGCGTCGCGGTGAGCGTCTTGTCCAAATCCGTGCGCAGCGTCGTCGCCGAGTCGAGCAGGTAGTTCTGGCGCACCTTCCACGGATGACGATCGCCCTGCCGCGGGAAGTCGCCGATGGAGCGCTGGATGTACCCGGAGGCCAGATCCAGCAGCGGACGCTCGGCGAGCTCGCCCTGCGGCCGCGGCACCACGGCGGCGTAGCCCTTGCGGTCCATGTGGTTGAGCACCTTGCAGATCAGCCGGGAGGTGAGGTCGGCGCGCAATGTCCAGGACGCGTTGGTGTACCCGATGCACACGGCGAAGTTGGGCACGCCGGTGATCATGGTCCCCTGCCAGACGAATTGCTCGGACAACTCGACCCGCGCGCCGTCGACGCTGGGCGTGATACCGCCGAAGGCCAGCAGCTTCAACCCGGTCGCGGTGATCACGATGTCCGCCTCCAGCACGCGGCCCGACCGCAGCCGGATGCCCTCCGGAACGAAGGTGTCGATGTGGTCGGTGACGACCTCGGCCTTGCCCTTCTTCATCGCCTTGAAGAAGTCCGCGTCCGGGACCGCGCACAGCCGCTGGTCCCACGGGTTGTAGCTGGGCGTGAAGTGCTCCGCGACGATCTTGTCGTCCTTCAGGATGCGCGTGGTCAGGCCGGTGAGCAGCTTGCGCGCCGCTTCCGGACGCCGTCGGCAGTACTGGTAGAAGCCGATGCCGAACAGGATGTTCTTGGTGCGGATCACCCGGTGCGCCAGCCGCGGCGGCAGCAGTTCCCGGATTCTGTCGGCCAATTTGTCCCGGCCGGGGACGGCGCTGATCCAGGTCGGGGTGCGCTGCAGCATCGTCACCGATCGCGCCTGCCGCGCCATGGCCGGAACCAGCGTGACGGCGGTGGCGCCGCTGCCGATCACGACGACGCGCTTGTCGCGATAGTTGAAGTCCTCGGGCCAGAATTGCGGGTGCACCACTTCGCCGGTGAAGGATGAGATGCCGGGGAACTCCGGCGTGTACGGCTGCTCGTAGTCGTAGTACCCGGCGCAGGCGTAGAGGAAGCCGCAGGTGAGCGTGCGCGTCTGGACGCCGCCCGCCGCGTCGCGCTGCTCGAGCGTCAAGGTCCAGCGTGCGGCGCCGCTGTCCCAGTCGGCGGCGACCACCTTGGTGCGGTAGCGGATGTGCCGGTCGATGCCGTGCTCGGTCGCGGTCTCGGTGATGTAGCGCAGGATCGACGGCCCGTCCGCGATCGACTCGGCGTCGCGCCACGGCTTGAACGGGTAGCCGAGGGTGAACATGTCGGAGTCCGAGCGAATGCCCGGGTAGCGGAACAGATCCCAGGTGCCGCCCAACGCGTCGCGGGCCTCCAGGACGGCATAGGTCTTGGCACGGCACTCGGTCTGCAGCCGGTAGGCCGCGCCGATGCCGGACAGTCCGGCGCCGACGATCACGACATCGAGGTGTTCCGGTGCAACGGCGGTCTCGGTCATGTCTCCAGTGTGCGAGCCGGGCGGATGGCTTCCTTGACTTTGCGCGACAAGTATTTGATTCTCGACGACATGTCGGTGATCCGGTCCGCGGGACTGCGCGGGTTCCGCGCCACCGTGGCCGAGCTGGGCGGGGACGCCGAGGCGCTGGCCACGGCGTGCGGCCTGCCGGTGGCCGCCCTGGACGCCGACGACCTGCTCGTGCCCGACGATCGGGTGGCGGGCGTGCTGGAACTGGCCGCGCATCAGCTGCGCTGCCCCGATCTGGGCCTGCGCATCTCTCTGCGGCAGGACCTGGACATGCTCGGCCCGCTGGCGCTGGCCATCCGGAATTCGCCCTCCCTGGCCGACGTGCTCGAATGCTCGGCGCGGTATCTGTTCCTGCACGCGCGGTCGCTCAGCCTGACGCTGGAGCCGGACCCGTACGGCGATCGCGGCGTGATCGCGCTGCGGTACGGGGTGCAGGCGGGCCTTGCCACGCCCGTGCAGGGCACCGATCTGGGGCTGGCGTTCGTGCATCGGACCATCCAGCGTCTGGTGGACGACCGCTACGGCTTGCGCTCGGTCGAGCTGCCCTACCGGCCTGCGGCCCCGATCGCCGACTACGAGGAGTTCTTCGGCGCCCCGGTGCGCGTCGAGCGGCCGTTCGCGGCGCTGCGGGTGCCGGGCAGCCTGGCGAGCAGGCCGCTGACCGGCGGCGACGAGAACCTGCACCGGCTGGCCATGGCATTCCTCGCCGAACAGTCCGGTGGCGCGGACGCGGCGATCGCCCCCAAGGTGCGTGCCGCCGTCCGGCAGCTGCTCGGCACGTCCGCGCCCGAGATCGGCGCTGTGGCACGGCTGCTCACCGTGCACCCGCGCACGCTGCAACGACGCCTCGCGGCCGAGCGCACCTCGTTCGCCGCGATCCTGGACGAGGTCCGCCGCGACGCGGCGCGCCGGTATCTGACCACGACGGATATGCCGATGAGTCAGGTCGCCTCGCTGATCGGGCTGGCGGAGCAGGCGACGTTCACCCGCTGCGCCCGAAGGTGGTGGGGCACAACGCCTACCGCACTGCGGCGCGCCGGTTCGCACGGAAGAACATAGTCGCACAACACTTTCGGGTGACGAGTCGGCAACGGTCCGGTGTCCGAATCGCCCGTTTCGGTAACGGTTCCAGGCGAAAGCGTTCGGCCCATTCCCTCCTCGACGCCAGGTCTTTACCGTCGAAGACGGGGTAGGTGTGCACCGGAAGGGGGACCCATGAGCACCGACATCTGGCTCGGCCGGGTCGCGGACACGCTGGCCCGTATCCCCGGCTTCACGTCGCACCAGGGGGCATTCCTCGCCGACGCGCTCGCGCGACCGGGGCGGTACCTGCTCGTGCACCGGGATGCGGGCCGCGCGCCCGCCGACCACGCGCACGCGCTGCTGGTCTGCGGCACCGGGCTTTTCGCGTTGCGCTTCGCCGATGACGTGCCCGCCGAACTCGACGGCATGCGTCGCGACGTGGAAACGAGATTCGGCAAGTTGCAGTTCGGGCGGGAGAAGGTGGTCGCCCACGACGTGCAGATCGTCCTGCTCGTCCCCGCCGGAGCGGACCTGCGCGAGGACGGTCGCTTCGCCGTCGCCGGACCCGGCGAGCTCGATCGAGTGATCCGCGACCGCGAGCGCCTGCTGCGCCCGAGCCGGGTACAGGCGATCGCGAACACGATCGCGCACCAGTCCGCGCGTGACTACGACCTGCTGGACGTCGAAGAGGACGCTCCACCGGATCCCGCCCTGCTGGAGCGGGCGGACGTGCTCGCTCCGCAGCGGGACACGGCGCTGCGGATGCCGTTCCAGCACTGGATGACCTTCCTGGATCCCGAACAGGAAATCCTGGTCACCCGCACCTACACCGGCCCGGCCCGGCTGGCCGGGCCTGCCGGCACCGGCAAGACGGTCGTGGCCCTGCACCGGATGGCCAGGCAGGCCAAGCGATCCACCGGGCGTCAGCTGTACACGACGTTCGTCAAGACCCTCGCGAACTGCCAAGAGACCTACTTCCGACGGCTCGCGCCCGGGACCGAGGGCCGGGTGCAGTTCGCCGGACTGCATTCCTGGGCGCTGGATTTCCTCGGTCAGCGCATCGCGGTGCCCCGGCTCGATCCGCGTGGCGCCGATCAGGTCTTCGGCCGCGTCTGGGCGAACGCGCGAACGGACTTCGAGGACATCGAGCCGCACGAGAGCTACTGGCGGGAGGAGATCGACCGGGTCATCAAGGGGCGGGAGATCGATGATCTCGACGTCTACCAGCGCACCGAGCGCTTCGGACGCGACGGCATCCGCCTCGACGGCGACCAGCGCGCCGAGGTATGGCACAAGCTCTACATCCCCTACGTGAGCGAGATGCGCCGACGCGGCATCTCCGACTACAGCGACGTGATCGCCGTCGCGCTGGCCGAGATCCGCAACGAACCACTGGGCGAACCGTACGACGTGGTCGTCGTCGACGAGGTGCAGGACATGACGCTGGCCGGGCTGCGGCTGGCCCACGCCATCGCCGGGGGCAACGGATCGAGTCCGCTTCTGCTGCTCGGCGACGGGCAGCAGCAGGTGTACGCGGGCGGCTGGCGGATGGCCGACGCCGGCATCAACCTGCGGGGGCGCGGCGAGATCCTGCGGGTGAACTACCGCAATCGCCGCCGGATCTGGGAGAACGCGGCGGGCATCGACGCGGTGAACGCGCTGGGCGATTTCGACGACGCGCCCGGTGTGCTGTTGCGCGACGCCGACGTCGCCCTGCCCGACGGCCTGGTGCACGTCTGGCGTGGACCCGACCAGTACCTGGAGGCCGCGCTGGTGCACGGCATCCGCGAGTGCGGGAAACCGCTGTCGGACATCGCCGTGCTGACCAGGACGCGCCAGGAGACCGATCGGCTGGCCGGGGCGCTCGACGCCGTCGGCATCGCGACGCTGCGTCTCGAGGAGTACGACGGGACACCGCGGGCCGCGGTCAAGATCGGCACGGTCCACCGTGCCAAGGGCCTCGACTTCGCCGCCGTCTTCCACCCGGGCTGGTCGGGCGGCGCACGGCCCCGCACCGGCGCGAGCCGCGAGCGAGCCGAACTCGCCGACCGCCAGAAGCTCGTCGCGATCACCAGGGCGCGCGACTACGCGTGGATCGGTATCCGAGACGACCGTCCCGGCGCCGACCGGGGTTAGCGGGTCGCCGCCGTCACCCCAGGGTCGGGGGGAACCCGAAGGCCGGGACCAGGCCCGGGTCGCCGAACGCGGTGATGCGGATGATCGAGTCCTTCGTCGTGGTGAGCACCGCGACGCCGAAAGCCCGGTAGCCGCAACCGTTTTCCTGGCGATAGGCCACCGCGGCCAGTTGTCCGTTGGCCGCGGCGGGGAACAGCAGCCACTCGCCCGGGGCGCCGAGGACCTGCCGGGCCAGGTAGTCGACGCACGTTCGTTTGCCCGCGAACCAGGTGCCCGACGGTGGCATCTCCAGGACGGCGTCACGGTGCAGCAGTCGTTCCAGTGCCGCGGGATCGGCACGGCGGAACGCGATCAGGTACTCCTCGAGCAGCGCGCGTTGTCCCGGATCGCTCGGCGGCACCGCCTGCTCGGCAGCCGTCGCGACCTCGGCGAGCCGGGCCCTGGCGCGCTGCAAGGTGCTCTTCACCGCCGCGGTGCTGGTGTCGAGCAGATCGGCGACCTCGGCAGCGGGCATGCCGAGGACGTCGCGCAGCAGCAGCACGGCACGCTGCCTGCCGTTGAGGTGTTGCAGGCAGGCGATGAGCGCCAGACGCAGGCTGTCGCGAGCCACGGCCACCCCGGCCGGGTCCGCGGACTCCGGCGTCACCAAGGTGTCCGGCAGCGGCTGGAGCCACCGGACCTCCGCGGCGACCGCCACCGGCGGCGCGGACGGGTCCGCGCCCGGTGCGCCGAGACCGGACGGCAGCACCCGCCGCCCGTGGTGCCCGAGCGCGGTCAGGCACACGTTCGTCGCGATCCGGTACAGCCAGGTCCGCATCGAGGAGCGTCCCTCGAAGGTGTCGAAGGACCGCCAAGCTCGCAGGTAGGTCTCCTGCACCAGGTCTTCGGCGTCGTGGATCGAGCCGAGCATGCGGTAGCAGTGCGCCAGCAGTTCCCGGCGATACGGCTGGGTGCGGCGGGTGAATTCGGCGTCGGGCAGTGCGCTGGTCGAGGTCATCCGCTGGTCCTTTCCCGGTTCACGGAGCGTGAGCCGTCACAGATGAGACCGAGCGAGACGCGAAAAAGAATCGCGGGCCCCGATTCCTCTGGCTGCCGACGGAGGTCCGCACAACGGGGATCACCGTGATTCCCGCATCGACCGAGGAGAATCCCATGCCACTCGACGACACCGTGCGCACCCTGATCGACGGCCCCCACGCCGCCGTCCTGGCCACCGCGAACGCGGACGGCCGCCCGCAGTCCTCGGTGATCTTCGTCGACCACGACGGCGACACCCTGGTGTTCAGCACGATCGAGGGACGGCTGAAAACCCGCAATATGCGGCGCGATCCCCGCGTGAGCCTGCTGGTGCTCAGCCGCGCCGACGGCCGGTACGTGGAGGTGCGCGGCCGGGTCGAGATCACCGACGACCCGGACAAGACCCTGCACGCCGCGATGTACGCCAAGTACATGGGTGGCGCGACGCCGCCACCGGAACCCGAGGCGCGACGGCTGATCGTGCGGATCACGCCGGAGCGCCTCTACGTCTTCCCGCCCGCTTGAATCGCCACTGGGAAGGGACGATTCGGCCGCTAGACTCTCCGGGATCGACTGGGAAGGGGGCCGCATGGACGCGGTTATCAAGGAGGTCGCCGAGGAGGGCAAGCGGCTGATCGACCGGGCCTGGCTCGGCGAACTCAGCCGCGACCAAGCGGTGCACATGTTCGTCCAGGTCGGCGACGGTATGGTGCGCTACGAGACGGCGCTGACCATCATCGACGACGGGGTGCAACGGCTGACCGCCAACGCCAGGCGGCTGCGCGTCCTGCGCTGGTGCGCGATGCTGGAGTTCCCCGTGTTCGGCGCCTTCGCGGTGCTGGCGGTATTGCTCGGGGACTACACCACCGCCGCGCTCTCGATCCTGTTCCTGCTGATCCTGCAGATCATCCACCGCACGATGCTTCCGCATCCCCTCGCGGTTCCGCGCCAGCCCCGCGATTAGTTCCCGGCCACGCGCGCGGTGGTGATTAGGGTGCGTGCATGGCTCGCACCACCAGTGCCTCCGGCGCGCACCCGCACGAACCGCACGGCGACAGTTTCGCCGCCAAGCTCAATTGGCTGCGCGCGGGCGTGCTCGGCGCGAACGACGGCATCGTGTCCACGGCGGGGCTGGTCGTCGGCGTCGCGGCGGCGACAACCGACACCGCGGCATTGTTCACCGCGGGCATCGCGGGTATTTCGGCGGGCGCGATCTCGATGGCGGTGGGCGAATACGTGTCGGTCAGCACCCAGCGCGATTCGGAGCGGGCCCTGCTGGCGAAAGAACGCCGGGAGTTGCGCGACGAGCCGGACTACGAGCTGGCCGAACTCGCGGCGATCTACCGGGCGAAAGGGTTGACGCCGGAAACGGCGCGCAAGGTCGCCGAGGAACTCACCGCGCACGACGCGTTCACCGCGCACGCGGAGGCCGAACTCGGCCTGAACCCCGCCGAGCTGACCAATCCCTGGCAGGCGGCGTTGTCCTCGGCGGTGGCCTTCACGCTCGGCGCGCTGCTGCCGTTGCTGGCGATCCTGTCGCCGCCGGTCACCGCGCGCATTCCGGTGACCTTCGCGGCCGTGCTGGCGGCGCTCGCGCTCACCGGGTCGGTCAGCGCCCGGCTGGGCGGAAGCTCCCGTGGCCGAGCGGTGCTGCGGGTGGTGCTCGGCGGTGCGCTGGCCATGGCCGTCACCTACGGCATCGGGCAGCTCGCCGACGTCGCCGGAATCTGACGTCGCCGGGATGCGACGCGTTCCCTGCACACGCCGATGCCGGGCGGAGACCGAGGTCTCCGCCCGGCACCTGGTCGCCGGTTGTACGGTCAGCGCTTGAACGCGTCCCGCAGTTTGTCCGCGGCCCGCTTGACGTTGCCGCGAGCCTGGTCACGCCGTCCCTCGGTTTCCAGCCGGGAGTTTCCGGTCGCTTTGCCGAGGAATTTCTTCATGCTGCCCCTGGTCGCTTGCACTTGGTGCGCGAGGCGATCTTCGAACTTCATGCCGAATTCCTCTAGTAATACCAGCGGCGGCCGCCCACCGGACGGCCCACCGAGCCGGCCACCAGCAGTACGAGCCCGATGATCAGCACGATGATGCCCGCGGTGGTGAGCAGTGAAATTCCGAGCAGCCAGCCCAGAACCAGGAGGATGAGGCCGAGAACAATCATTGTCGTATTCCTTTTCTCTCAACTATTTCGCGGTCACGGGTTTCGAGGTCGAGACCGTCGCGCCGCGATCGGTTCGGGCGCCACCCGAACCGGGTGTGCGCAGCCACCGCCGCCAGGCCGGCTCCCCGGCAACGCCCTTGGGGGCGGAGTTGTCCGACGCCAGATCACGCCGTACCGCCGCCATCTCGCGACGCGACCGCGCGAGCTCCCGGCGTGCGGCCACGCCGCGGCGAGTCACCCGCCAAGCGCCCGATAGGACGAGCGCCAGTCCGAACATCCCGATCGCCCCGAGCGCGACGCCGTAGCCGAACAGCGCGCCGGTGGAGCCGTGGAAGTGATAGTCGAATACCGCGAAATCGCTCGTCAGTTGCTGAGCGGGGCCGGTGTTGCCGACCACGGCCGCAACTCCGATAATCACGGCCGCGATCAAGGCGACGAGCCCGATGATGATGATCATGGCAATCCCTGGGGGGTCGAGTCGTATGACAACTCCGCTATTCCCGGGGTCCGGGCGGTCAAACGCGGCGAAAAGGAAAGTTTGAGCGGGGCGAATCGGTCAATGCGAAATGCATGACTTACACAGTTACGCTGCACAACGTCACCCGCGAGTCCGCGTCGGCGATCGAATCCGCGCTGCGCGGCGTCAACGGCATCGACTCCGTCGACATCGACGTGCCCTCCGAGCGCGCCTTGGTGAACTCCACGACGCTGACCTACGGCGAGGTCCTGGACGCGATCAGGCAGACCGGAGCTTCCGCCTCCTGATCGGAGCGTCCCGCCGCGCGAGACGGCATCGCCGATCCGCGCGGTGACCATCACCATCCGTGCGCACGCCATCGTGCGAGATGATGGCCGGGTGACCGACGTGTTCGACCCCGAATTCGCACGAGACCCGTGGCCCACACTCGATCGGCTGCGCAGCGCAGGGGGCGTACACCGCGTCCGGACGCCGGACGGCCCGCCTGCTTGGCTGGTGACCCGCTACCGCGACGTGCGGGCCGGACTGCTGGATCCACGGCTGTCCACCAGGGCCGGGTACGCGCAGGGGGACGACTATCGCGGCTTCCTCGTTCCGCCACCGCTGGACGAGATGCTCAACGCCGCTCCGGCCGACCACGCGCGGCTGCGCAGTCTGGTGACCGCCGAGTTGTCGCCGCGCAGGCTGGCCGAGTGGGCCGAACTCGCTCCGGCGCTGGTGGATTCACTGCTGCGCGAGCATGATTCGGGCACGACGGTCGACCTGGTCGAGCGGCTGGCGGTGCCCCTTCCCGCAGCCGTGCTGAGCGAACTGCTCGGCCTCGACGGACCGGTCTCGGAAAAAGCTGCTCGGCTGGGCGAATTCGACACTGCTCGCGTCGGAGTCGCCGCCCCGCGCCCGCGACACCCTGGCCGCCATGCACGCGATCATCACCGCGGCCACCGCGCACGCCCGGCCCGATACGGCGCTCGGCCGGTGGGTCGCCGCGCACCGGGACTCCGGCTCGCCGACCGCCGACGAACTGGCCGGACTGCTGTTCTACCTGCTGTTCGTCTGGTACGAGGTGCTCGCCGACCTGATCGCAGGCTCGATGCTCACCTTGCTCGGTCATCGCGGCCTGGCGCGGGTGTGGCGCGCGACGGCCGACAAGCAGTCCGCCGTGGACGAACTGCTGCGGTACCTGTCTCCGCAGGTACTGGCCGGACCGCGTTTCGCGACGACCGACCTGACCATCGGCGACACCACGATTCGCGCGGGACAGACCGTCCTGCTGTGCCTCGCCTCGGCCAACCACGATCCGGAAACCTTCGACCAGCCCGGGAAATTGGATCTCACCAGGGATCGCGGGGCCCAACTCGGGCTCGGCTACGGCATGCACGCCTGCCTGGGCAACGCGCTGGTGCACACCGTCACCGCCGCGGCGGTCGATCACGTGCTCACCCGATGGCCGGATTCCGTGCCCGCGCTGGACGAGCGAGAAATACTCTGGCGATCGGGTTTTCGCCATCGCGGTCCGCTGGCACTGCCGGTGGCACTCCGATGAGATGGGGCGAGCGACGATGATCGCCCCACCTGCTCCCGCTCGCGGATGCCGGGCCTCTCGCGGTCACCCACCCCTTCGGGGCGACCACACCGGCATGCGCCAGCGGAGCACGGACGAGTATGATCTACGACACACACGCTGTCAACTACAGGAGACACGCTGGCCATGGGGGAGGAATCGCACCCGTTCACCCGGGCTCTCAACACACTGATCAACGGAATGCACCCGCCCGCGAGCAAAGACGGACGGCCGCAGGAGATCACCCATCGAGCGCTCGCCGAGGACATCCACCGAACCACCGGGGCGAGCCTGTCCGCGAACTACCTTTGGAAGCTGCGCACAGGACAGGCGGTGAACCCGTCCTATGAGACGCTCGAGGTGTTCCGGGGCTACTTCGGGCTCGACAGCCTTGACCCGTTCACCGATCCGCGGCTGGCGGCCGCGCGGGGCAGCGAGCTGGCATTGATCAACGCGCTCAAGGGAAATGCCGAGCACGAGGTGCTCGAGCTGGTGCTGCGCGACGGGCTGCAACAGGGTACGGTCCGCGCGGAGTCGGTGCTGGCGATGCTGGATATCCTGCGGCGCATCGAGAACGAACAACGCGAGTGAGCGATGCGGATCGCGGCATGGAGCAAGGACGGAGGTGACCAGCCGGTGCTGGATCGTCGCTGGCTGCGCCGCGAACTGCGCGGCCTCGGACTGCCCGGCCGGTTCACCGTCGGCGAGCTCGCCGAGGCGATCGCCGAGCGCCGCGCCCGGCCGCTGCGCCTGCGTCCGGAGAACTTTCCGGTCACCGGGCTCACCGGCGGCCTGCTGGTCACCGACGCGATCGACTTCATCGCCTACCAGCGCAACACCTCGAAGGTGCACCAGGACCACATCGTCTGTCACGAACTCGGCCATCTGCTCGCCGGGCACCGCACCGTCGACGTCCGCGGCGTGGCAGCGGTGCGCCTGCTCGCGCCGAACATCGACCCCGCGGTCGTGCGGCGGATGCTCGGGCGCACCAGCTACGCGCAGCCCCAGGAGCGCGAGGCGGAGCACATCGCGAATATGTTGATGGCGCACCACATCACCCAGTGGACCGCCAGGGAGGAGTGGGTCCTGCCGGATTCCGCGCCGGTCACCGCACGCCGCCTGCTGGACGCACTGGGGCCGGGGCAGGGCTGAGCGGATGTGGTTCGGACTCGTCTACGGTGGCGTGGCCGCCTTCGCCTTCGCCGCCTTCCTATGGCGGGTCGTCCTCGCCTTGCGCAATCCGGGTAGTCCTGCGCGCTGGGCTGTCGCGTTCGCCATTCTCGCGGCGGGGATCGGATTCGAAGCCGCTGTGCCGCAGACCTATTCCTGGATCGGAGACGTCTCGGGGATTCCGAATCTGGCTTCGCTCGTGGTGTACGGGTCCATCGCCAGTGCCGTGCTCGCACAGGTGGTGTGGACCGGGTTCATGGTGGCGCCCCATGAGCCGGAGGCCGGGGCGGGGCGGGGCGTCCTCACGCTGCCGGTGCTCGTGCTCGCCGCGCTGGCCGTGCTGTTCACCGCGGCCCCGGTGCACGACGCGAGTCATCCGACCGACTTCGACGCCCACTACGCGAAGGTCCCGCTCGCGGTGGCCTTCCTCGGCGTCTACCTCACGGTGTACTCGGCGGCGCTGATCCGCATCATCGTGCTGTGCCGCAGGTGGATCGGCGAGGTCGACCGGATCTGGTTGCGGCGTGGTCTGCGGTTGCTGGCGGTAGGCAGCTCGGTCGCGCTCGGTTACAGCGCGGGCAAGGTGATCGCGATCGGCGCGGCGTGGTTCGACATCGATCTGCGCCGCCTCAACACCGATGTCGCGCCCGCGTTCGCGAGCCTGGGCGCGACCGTCATGCTGGTCGGTTACCTGTGCCCCTCCCTGGCGCCGTGGTTGCTGCACACGAGCGCCCGGCTGCGGGCGCTGCCGCGGCTGCGCCCGCTGTGGGTGGCCCTGCGCGAGGTGGACCCGGAGCTGGCGCCCACGCCGGACCGGAGCGCGGCGGCCCGAGACCGGGTGTATCGCAGGGTGATCGAGATCCGGGACTGGCTGTTGCGCCTGCAACCGCACCTGTCCGCCGAGTCGACCGCGATCGCCGAGCGCCTGGCGACCGAACTGGCCGTCCCCACGCGCACCCGAGCCGCCGCGATCGAGGCCGCCCGCATCGCCGCCGCGCTGCGGGCATATCGGCTGGGCCTGCCGCCTGCCGGGGACGACGAATCCTTCGCCGAGCCGAGCCTGCCCACGCTGGCCGCCGAGCTGGCCTGGCTGGCCGAGGTCGCCGACCAGTTCGACACCGCGCCCTTGGTTTCCGCGACGCTGGCCGCGCTGGAGAACACCGGTGATCCCGCCGCGGGGCGCTGAATTCAGTACGGACGGCTCGGCACCCGCGCCCGCCGGATCGGCACCACCGTCCACCAGGTGACGCAGCGCCACACCCACTCCAGCGGACCGTAGGCGAACAACCGCAACCACACGGCGCTGAACGCGGCCTGCACCACGATGATCGCGACCGCAAGCCCCAGCACCGTCGCGTAGTCGTCGGAGCCGAACAGGTCCAGACGCGATGCGGCGAGCAGGATCAGGGCGGTGGCGCCGACGTAGTTGGTCAATGCCATGCGGCCCAGCGGGCGCAACACCTCCGCCAGCACCTGGCCTGGTTCGATCCGCAGCAGCAACAGCAAGCCGGTGAGATACGCCAGTGCGCCGAGCAGCCCCGCCACAGCTATGGCGGGAGTGGACCACAGCTCGAGATAGGGCGTGCGGTACTCCCACCTGCCCGCCAGTATCGCGGCGGGCAGGGCAAGGGCGAAGACCGCACCGATCTGCCACCCTCGCTCGTCCAGGGTGTCCACGATCCCGGCCCGCGCGGTGGCCGAGCCGAGCAGGAACAACCCCGGTACCAGGGCCAGCCCGCCGCCGAGGGCCAGCGCGACGCCGAAGGTGCCGGCCAGGCCCGCCAGCAGCACCATCCAGTTCGGCAGCGCCGACGCGGGCACCAGGATCAGCAACCCGGCCAGCGCGTACGGCAGCAGCGCCTCACCCGGTTGGAACTGCTGGTGCACCAGGCCGATGACCGCGAGCGCGAGCAGGCGGCGGATCAGGACCAGCCGCGGCCGCTCGCTCCGCTCCGCCGCCGTGTCCATCAGCAGGGCGAAACCGATCCCGAACAGGAACGAGAAGATCGGGAAGAACCGTCCCTCGAACACCACCGACAGCGCGTGGCGAAGCGGGATCACCACGCCCGACCCGTCCGTCACGACCATCCCGGTGAGCTGCCAGATGTTCACCACGAGGATTCCGCACAGTGCGAACCCACGCACCGCGTCCAATTCCTCGATGCGTGGCGGACCCGGGTCGTTGTGCATGGATTTCACGGTATCGAGCAGCCGCCGTCGCACCGGGATCTCGCGGGGAGATGTCGCGCACATTGATTAACGCACTAACTATTAGTGCGCTAACTTGGACTCGGACAAGGAGGCCCGATGGAGACCGAGATCGACGATCCACTGCGCTTGGACCGGCAGGTGTGCTTCGCGCTGGCGGTGGCCAACCGCTCGGTGCTGTCCGTCTACCGGCCGCTGCTCGAGCCGCTCGGGCTCACCCACCCGCAATATCTGGTGATGCTCGCGCTCTGGGGCGAGGCGCCGATGTCGGTCAAAGCGATCGCCGAGGCCGTCCAGCTCGATTCCCCCACCCTGTCCCCGCTGCTCAAACGCCTGGAAGCCGCCGGGCTGATCAGCAGGGGACGGGACAGCCGGGACGAGCGCAACCTGGTGGTGAACCTGACCCCGGCCGGGGCGGCACTGCGCGCGGAAGCGGAGCGGATCCCGCCTGCGGTCGTGCGCCGCCTGGGCGTCACCATGGCCGACCTCGAGGAGTTGCGCGACGTCCTCACCCGGGTGAACGAGGCAGCCCGCCGGTCGGTGCTCGCCGGGCCCGACACCCCCGCCACCGACCGAGGAGCACAGGCATGACCGGACAGCGACGACGGCCCGGTCCGATCCAGTGGATCGGCTACGCCTTCGGCCGCCGCCTGCCCGATTCGATGCGCGAGTGGGTGCGCGAGGACCTGACCGGAAGGTTCGCGGCCACCCGGCACGTCGTCCGCGGGATGGTGCCGTTCACACCGCTGTTCGCGGCGTTCCTGCTGTTCCCCGGCGAACTGTGGCTGCGCGGGGCGATGGTCCTGCTGGCGCTGCTGCTGGCCCTGTTCTACACCGTCGCGTTCATGCCGATGAACCGCGCGCACCGGCTCGCGAAGCACGGGCTGCCCGCGGACCTGGAAAATCCGCGCCGGGCGCGGCAGCGCGAGTCGGAGCGGGCGAGATATGCGGCGCGGCATCCACACTGAGCGGGTCGAGCACCGGGCGCGGGTCCTGCGGAACCGGGCCGCCGGGGGCGGGTGCGATGCCCGGACGGCGCTCTAGGGGCTGGCCGCGAGCCCGACGAAGGCCGCGAACACAGCCAGGTGGACGCCGCCCTGCAGTAGCGTCGCCCGCCCCGGAACGACGGTCAGCCCACCCACCACGACGGTCAGGGCCAGCAGCACCATCTGGGTCGCGCCGAGGCCGAGCACCAGGGGACCGTCCAGCCAGATGCTCGCCACGGCGATCGCCGGAATGGTCAGGCCGATGCTGGCCATGCCCGAGCCCAGGGCGAGATTGAGGCCGATCTGCACCTGGTCGCGGCGCGCGGCGCGCACCGCGGCCAGCGTCTCGGGCAGCAGCACCAGCAGCGCGATCACCACACCCACCGCCGATTGGGGCAGCCCCGCGGACGCGACCGCAGACTCGACGGCGGGCGAGACCACCTTCGCCAGCCCAACCACGCAGATCAGGGCGACCAGCAGCAGCCCGAGACCGGCCAGCGCGGCGCGGCCACTGGGCAGCTCGGCGCGCTCGTCGTCCTCGGTGACGACACCGTCCGCCTCGACCGGCAGGAAGTCGTCCGGATGACGCACCGTCTGCACCATCACGAACAAGCCGTACAGCGCGAGCGAGGCCACCGCGGCGAAGGCCAGCTGCGCGGGCGAGAACTCCGGCCCGGGCTTGCTGGTGGTGAAGGTCGGCAGCACGAGGCTGAGCGTCGCCAGTGTCGCCACGGTGGCCAGCGCCGCACCGGTGCCTTCCGCGTTGAACACCGCCACCCGCCGCCGCAGAGCGCCGACCAGCAGGCAGAGTCCGAAGATGCCGTTGCAGGTGATCATCACCGCGGCGAAGACGGTGTCCCGCGCCAGGGTGGCGGTCTCGTCACCGCCCGAGCCCATCAGCGTCAGGATGAGGGCCACTTCGATCACGGTCACCGCGATCGCCAGCACCAGCGAACCGAACGGTTCCCCGACCCGGAGCGCGACCACCTCCGCGTGGTGCACCGCGGCGAGCACGGCCCCGATCAACGCCACCACCACGAGCGCCACCGCGACACCGGGCAGAGTCCGGCCCCACGTGGCCGCGAGAGCGAGAACGGCGAGGAGCGGGACGAGAACGGTCCAGCGGGCGATCAGCACACGAAGCATGCCCACCATCGTCCCAGCAAACTATCCGCATCCTGGTCGGGTCACCGATTTCGGCCACCCGACCACACGCTCAATCGTCCAGATCGATCCGAAGGGTGAGCAGATCGGTGCCGACGATCCGCACGGCCGCGCTGTTGGCCCGCGGCAGGGCGGCGAGGCGGGCACGCGGATCGTCGTCGGGCAGCAGGTGCGCGGTGCCCGTATGCCACCGTCCGTGCAGCCGCAGCCGAACCCGATTGTTCGCCTTGATGTTCCGGACGTACTGCGAACGCTCGCCGAATTCGGAGACCAGCCAGAATTCCCGCCCGATCCGCCGTCCGCCGATCGGGGTGGCCCGCGGCCGGCCGCTGACCCGGCCGGTGGTTTCCAGCAGGGTCTGCCCGGGCAGCGTGCGAAGGATCGGATTGCCGACGCGGCGCTGGAACGCCGTCACCACCCGATGCTGAATGTCGCGCAAGTTCGGCATGTCGCGACGGTAACACCGGCGGCATCCGCGAGCGGGCCGCGCCGTGCGCGCGATTCCTGCGCTGAGCAGGGCGCCGGCAGTCACGCGCCGGGCGCATGGCGCGCACAGGCATCGGGGCGCAAACTCCCGCCCGCGGCAGCGCGCAGGATCGACCGCCCGCGCCGCCACACCGGGCCGGGTGCGGCATGCGGTGAGCAATCGGACGAGTCGCCATGCGCGACACCCGAAATTGTGATGTGCGACATAACTCGCCGGTGCGGCGATAACTCTGCGCCACTCGCACCATCTGCGAAAACAAGCGCGGCCACGCAGAATCGGCGCGAGCGAAGCCCCGTCGCGTCGAACCCTGCACTGCGCGAGCAGGACCTGCGGTTTCCTGGCGAACCACGCACCAGCACCGGATGATTCTCGATCGCGCCGGACCTCGCACGCCGCGCCGAGGCGAGGTCGTTACCGAAGAACATCCGGCAAGGAATCGACCGCGCGGTGGTCGATAGGCGAGAATTTGGCGGTGCGCACTCAGTTCACTGCCGAGCTCATCGCGTTGACCAAAGATTTGACGCTGATGTGCACGCTCGCCCACGACGCCGTCGAGCGTGTCACCGACGCGCTCGTCGGCGCCGACCTCACGGCGACCTACGAGGTCTTCGCGCTCGACGAGCAGTTGCAGAAGATGTACGGCGCGTGCGAGGCGCGCACCGTGGTACTGCTGGCTCTGCAGGCGCCGGTGGCGCGCGACCTGCGGCATGTGGTGACCGCGATCCAGATCGCCGGTGAACTGTCCCGCATCGGCTGGCTCGCCAGCCGGGTCGCCGACCAGGTGTACCGCAGCCATCCGGGACACGTGGCGTCGCAACCCATTCTGGACATCCTCGCCGCGATGGGGCAGCTGGCGGCGCAACGCACGGCGTTGGCCGCGCAGGCAGTCTCGGGCCAGGCGCAGTCCGAGGAGCAGACGCCCGCCGCACGCCCGATGGAAACGCTGCATCAGCAGCTGCATGCCACACTGCGCGAGCCGCAGACCCAGCCGTCCACCGAGGTCGCGATCGATATCGCGCTGCTGGGCCACCACTTGGAACGCTGCGTCGACCACACCGCACGCATCGACCGGCTCATCCGCTTCCTCGACACCGGAGTTCCCCCGACCGCCCAGCCCACCGACGACGAGTAAGCCTCCGTCCTACAGTGGAACCGTGCTGTTCGACGTCGCGGCGGGGGCACTGATCTCGGACGGTGGATTGGCCACCGAACTGGAGGCGCGCGGCCACGACCTGTCCGGCGCGCTGTGGTCGGCCCGGCTGCTCATCGACGCACCCGCCGCGATCGAGGCCGTGCACGCGGCCTACTTCCGGGCGGGCGCCGACATCGCGACCACCGCAACCTACCAGGCCTCGGTGGATGGTTTCGCCGCGCGCGGGCTGACCAGGGCGGAGTCGGTGCTGCTGTGGCGGCGCGGCGTCGCGCTGGCCCGCGCGGCGCGTGACGCCTGCGCCGACGGGCGGCGGCGCTGGGTCGCGGCCTCGGTCGGCCCCTACGGCGCCGCCCGCGCCGACGGGTCGGAATACCGTGGTCGCTACGGGTGCACCGTGGCGCAGCTGCGGGCCTGGCATCGGCCGCGGATGGAGGTGCTCGCGGAGGCGGGCGCCGACCTGCTGGCGCTGGAAACCGTTCCCGACATAGCTGAAGCCGAAGCGCTGGTGGACTTGGTGAACGAGATCGGGGTGCCCGCGTGGCTCAGCTACACCATCGACGGTGCGCGCACCCGCGCCGGGCAACCACTCGCCGACGCCTTCGCGGTAGCCGCGGGCTCGGACTCGATCGTCGCGATCGGCGTCAACTGCTGCGCGCCCGCCGATGTCGCGGCTGCGGTCGAACTCGCGGCCCGCACCGGCAAAGCCGCCATCGCCTACCCGAACAGCGGCGAAGGGTGGGACGCGGAGCACCGCCGCTGGACCGGTCCCGCGCGGTTCGACGTGCGGCGCGCCCATGACTGGTTCGCGCTCGGCGCGCGCGTCATCGGCGGATGCTGCCGTGTCGGCCCCGCGGACATCGCCCGCCTCGCAACCGAACTACGCGCGCCCATCGCGGACGGCACTGCCCCCGACGCGCCCGGCTGAACACCTCCGGCGGCGATTCGCCGCGACGCGAACTGCCGAGCGGGTCACTACGCGTCGAGCAGCGGGAAACGACCGGAACCGAGCAGCCCCGCGATCGCGTCCATCTTCGCTCGCGGCGCGGCGTAGTCCGGGTGCGCGCGCAGCACCGACGCCGCGTCGTGCAACCGGATCATCTGCTGTTCGGCCTCGGCCGCGGTACGTCCGCCCGGGGTGACCGGATGGCGCGTGTACACCGGCTGACGCCGATCGACCCGGCCCAGCGCGACCGCGCGATCCACCCGGCGCGAACAGCGGCAGAACGCCTGCGGGTCGACCAGGCCGCACGTCGCGTTCAGGAAGTTCCCGAGCCGTTTCTTGGCGCGCTGCAACCGCTTCCGGTAGGCGGCCGGGGTGATGCCGAGAATCCAGGCGGCCTCGGCCGAGCTCAGCTCGAACACGTCACCGAGCACGAAGGCGACCCGTTCGTCGCGGGCCAGGCATTGCAGCATGCCCTGGCTACAGGTGAGCCGCACTTCGGCGGTCAGCAGCACCGCTTCGGGTCCGCGATAGTCCGCCTCCGACAAGCCGTCGGCCAGCCCGTCCCGGTAGGCGTCCAAGCTCACCTGCGCGGCCTCCTGCGGCGTCTGCCGCCGCAGATTCAGCAGGTGGTTGACGCCGATGCGGTAGGCCCAGGTGAGCAGCTTCGCCTCGGCACGCCAGGTGTGCAGATGGTCGAGGACGCGCACCATGATCTCCTGCGTGGCGTCCTCGGCCTCGGCGGGCCGCCAGACCATCCGCAGGGCCAGCCGGTAGAGCGGATCCTGTAGCAGGCGCACCACCTGGACGACGGCGTCCCGGTCGCCCGCGACCGCGCGGGCGACCATGGCCTTCTCCTGCGCAGCGACCCGCTCGTGCTCCGTGCTCATCCGGCCATCATTCGGCCGGCGCCGTGGCCGGCGCAAGCGGTGCCGGGTCACACCGTGGCCGGGGTCACGAGCGAGCGGCCGCCCCGATCAGGGCGTGCCGGTCCAGCCACGCCGCGACCGCCCGGCCGATCTCCTCCGGCCGGTCCTCCGGCGCGTGGTGGCCGGCCGGGCCGATCGGCGCGACCTCGGCGCTCGCGAAAGTGTCCGCCGCCCAGCCGATCACCTCCGCCGACCCCAGCCCGACGCCGTTCTCCAGCGCCATCAGCAGTTTGGGCACCTCGGGCGTCGCGGCCGCCCACGCGCCGTAGTTCCGGACCAGGGCGACCACGTCGGCGGGCTCGCCGTCCAGCGGGAACTCACGCGGCCACACCAGCAGCGGCTTGCGTGACTCAGGTGTGGGGTACGGCGCCCGGTACACGTCGTGATCCTCGGCCGACAGGTCCGTGACGCCCTTCGGCAGGTTGAACTCGATGAAGGTGTTCTCCTCCAGCACCATTCGCTCCCCTTCCGCCGAGCGGAACTTCCGGAACAGCTCGGCGCCGAGCGGTGGCAGCTCATCCCAGCGCATCGGCCGCAGGAACGTCTCGATCAGCGCGACGCCGCGCACCCGGCCCGGATGCCCGGCGGCCCAGTCCATGCCCAGCGCGCCACCCCAGTCGTGGCCGACCAGCACTACCTGGTCCAGTCCGAGCGCGTCGAACCAGGCGTCCAAGTAGACGGCGTGATCGGTGAATCGGTAGTCGCTGCCGGGCTTGCCGGACTCCCCCATGCCGATCAGGTCCGGCGCGAGCGTCCTGGTACGGTCCGCGACGTGCGGAATCACGTTGCGCCACAGGTATGAAGAGGTCGGATTGCCGTGCAGGAACACCACGGGGGTGTCGCCCACACCGGTGTCGTGATAGTGGATGAAGGAGTCGAGTACGTCGACGGTCGGCATGATGTGGTCCTCCCGGGTCGGATTTTCTTGCCTGCACCGGTTTCGACACACGATTTCGCTTGTCTGTGACCGGACACGAAGTGAGTGTGGTCACACCGAAGACCAGCCGGACGCTGTCGGCCGCTGCGCCGTCATCTGCCGGTGACATCCGTAGTCATGCAGTAGATGTATGGCCGAAACTGAATAACGTCTGAGAAAGTTTCCGAACCGTCGGAACGAACTTGCCAATCCACATCTCGCCTATCTACTGTCTTGATACGTAGAATAAAGCGAGATCGAGATGGAGCGAATGCGTGCTGGCCCCCACAGGGTACGGACCCGCGTGGTCCCCGGCACCGGCCGGATCCCGATCATCCCCTGATCGTCACGAGTGAGTCCGGAGCAGGCGCGGCTCGACACCTCGGGACCTCCCCCTCATCAGCCCCGTGGTGTCGTCCCAGTGCGGAATTCGGAGTGGACAACCATCCGCACAACCGCGCGGCTCCACAGGTCTCCTCGTGATAGACCGCCCCCGAATCGGCGCCGGCACGGCGATTCGGGGGCGGGCCCGCGCTCCGGCCGGGCGGACATCGTCCGCTGTGCCGAATCTCATACGCGTCGTTCAGTTGTTCGAACATCGAGACTGGATACTTTGACGCCGGTTACAGTTTCAACTGAATTCGGCGTTAGGAAGCTCGATGAAGTCCACAGCGCAGCGGCTGGCTCTGATCGGTGTCATGGTCGCGACTTCCCTCGGACTCGTCGCCTGCTCCACCACCGAGCCCGGTGAATCGGCGGCGGCCCAGTGCGGCACCGACGGCCGGGCCTGCGCCGACGCGCCCGCCTCGATTCCCGGACGCGACGCCCTCGCCCTCTTGAACTCCCTGCGCGTCGCGGATCGCGCACCCAGAACCGGTTACAGCCGAGACGAATTCGGGCCACCGTGGTCGGACAACGTCTCCGTGCCCGGCGGCAACAACGGCTGCGACACCCGCAACGACATCTTGCAGCGCGACCTGACCGACGTCACCTTCAAGTCGGGCAAGTGCATCGTCGCGACCGGTACCCTCGCCGACCCCTACACCGGCAAGACGATCAACTTCAAGCGCGGCACGAAATCCTCCGACGACGTGCAGATCGATCACGTCGTCGCGCTCTCGGACGCCTGGCAGAAAGGCGCACAGCAGCTTTCCGCCGAACGCCGCCGCGACCTGGCCAACGATCCACTGAACCTGCAAGCCGTGGACGGCCCGACCAACCAGTCCAAGAGCGACTCCGACGCGGCCGAATGGCTGCCGCCCAGCAAGGGCTATCACTGCGCCTACCTGACCAGGCAGATCCAGGTGAAGGCGGCCTATCAGCTCTGGGTCACCCCGGCCGAGAAGGACGCCATGGCGCGGGTCCTGACCGCCTGCCCCTGAACTCCCATGGCGCTGCGGTCAACCCGTCCCGCCCTACGACGGGTCCAGCGGGTAGCTGACGGCATTCATCACGCGACGCCGATGTACTGGTGGTCCCACCGGATCCGGCCCTCGTCGTCGAGCGCGATGACGTCGTACCCGCCGCCCACGACAGCCCCGTCGCCCTTGGTCACCATGTGCCAGGTGACGCCGATCAGGTTCACCGAAAGCCGCACCGCAGGCCCGTTTCCGGTGAACACGTGCTCGCCAGGGGCGACGAACTCCTCGTACGCGCGATCGACGCGCCGGTCCAGCGCTTCGTAACCACGGATCTCCACGGTGGGAATCGGAAAGGACAACGCGGCCAATGCCTCCCGCATCGTCTGTGGCGGGTCCACCAGCACTTGGGCGCCGTCCTCGGCCCACAATTGCCTGATCTGCCGACGCCTGGCTACAGCGTCGGGCTCGTTCCACAGCGCGACGTACCGTTCGGCGAATCGTGACAGTTCCTGCTCATCGAGTTGCTTGCTCATGCGGCAGAGTCTCGCCGTGATTAGGCGCGTGGGCGATTCCCCGCAGGGTATGGCGAGCGGCCGCCACCGGACCGATACTGCTGCTATGACGACGGCGGCCCAGTCCACCGGGTTCGCCCGGCAGCTCAAGCATTGGCGGACGCTGCGCCGGGTCAGCCAGCTCGACCTCGCGATCCGCGCCGACACCACGCAGCGACATATGAGCTTCCTGGAGCAGGGCCGTTCACGCCCCGGCCGCACCATGGTGGTGCGGCTGGCCGAATCACTGGACCTCTCCTTGCGGGAACGCAACGGATTGCTGCTCGCCGCGGGCTACGCGCCGATCTTCCCCGAGTCGGAGCTCGACACCGTGGAGCTTGCGCCGGTGCTGGAGGCTTTGCGGGCCATCCTGGACGGCCATCTGCCCTACCCGGCGCTGGTCGTGCGGCCCTACGGCATCCTGCTCGCCGCCAACGCCGCCTTCGACGTGCTCACCGAGGGCGCCGCCCCCTGGCTGCTGGAGCCTCCGGTGAACGTACTCCGGCTCGCCCTGCATCCCGATGGCCTGGCCGCCCGGGTGCTCAACCTGCCGGAATGGGGCAGGCACGTCACCGAGGCGCTGCGCAACCGGATGGCCCGCAGCCCTGATCCCGCTCTCGACGAGCTGATCGCCGAGCTGGAAACGTATCTGCCGCAAGCCGAACCGGGGCCGGACCATCTCGGTTTCGCGGTGCCGCTACGCCTGCGCTGCGACGCGGGCGAGTTGCGTCTGATCACCACGCTCACCTCGTTCGCGACCGCCGTCGACGTCACCCTCGCCGAACTGCAACTGGAGGCTTTCCTGCCCGGCGACGAGCAGTCCGCGCGGATTCTGCGCGACCGCGCGGCACGACGCTGAGCGCAGGTCGGCGAGCGAGAGGGGCCGACGGAGCGATCCCGCCGGTCGGCCGACCGGCGGGATCGTCCGGTAGGGCTCAGGCCGCCGCGAACTCGCGATCGGCGGGCGCGTCCCAGTCGATCCGGTAGCGCTGCTCGGGACCCATCGACTTCTCCGGTTTCATCACGGTCTTGGCCATGAGCGGCATGAGCAGCTGCATCATCTTGCGTCCCACCGGACCCGGCGTCTTGCTGTGGTTGATCTTCGCCGCGCGAGCCGCGATGCCCTCCACGCGGTCGCGGCGCAAGCGTTCGTAGCAGGCGAACGCCTCCGCGGCGGGCAGATCGCGCAGGCAGCGGGCCAGTTGCACGGCGCTCTCGATCGCCAGCGACGCCCCTTGGCCGGAGCTGTTGGACGGGGCGTGCACCGCGTCGCCGACCAGCACCATCCGCCCGCGATGCCAGTGCGGCACCGGCGGCATGATGTGCAGCGCGCCGACCACCTCCAATTCCTCCTCGGTGGTGCGACGAGCGAGTTCGCCGCCGGGGGTGTCGTCGCGGTAGGTCTCGCGCAGGATCTCCAGCCAGCGCGCGTTCGGCACGGCGCGTGCCGCGGTGAGTGACAGATACTGCTTGTGCGGCAGATTCGCGCCCCACGCCACCCGTCCGTCCCCGACCGGCCAGTACAGGTAGTACGCCCGCTTGCCGAACGCGAAAGTCATGGTGTCGGGCGCGATCTCGGCGTCGCACCCGGTGATCGCGCCGAAGCCGAGCATGCCGGTGTAGTCGGGCCCCGGCGCGTTCGGGTCGATCAGCGTGCGCACGGCCGAGCGGATGCCGTCCGCGCCGATCAGCACGTCGGCGGTGGCCGTGCTGCCGTCGGCGAAGCGCGCGGTGACGCCCGACGCGTCCTCCTGCGCGTCGACCAGGCGCTTGTCGTACTCGAACGCAACCCCCGCGGCGATCGCGTGCCGGTGCAGCACTCGGTGCAGCTCGCTGCGGTCGACCAGTTGCAGCGGCGGCACGTCGGACAGGCCGGGCAGCGCCAGCACCTTGTCGCCGACGGCCAGGTTCATCTTCGTCACCGGCAGCGCGATCGCGCGGACAGGGTCGCCCGCGCCGACGATGTCGAGGGCGGCGATGCCGTTGGGCGCCAGAGCGAGCCCGCTGCCGATGCCGTAGGACGGGCCGGGATATGCCTCGTAGACGCGGGCTTCGATGCCCGCTTTGCGCAGGGCCGTCGCGACGACAGGACCGGCGATGCCGCCACCGATCACCAGGGCGGTACGTGTTGTGGACATAGGTGTCTCCAGGATTCGTGCGATTCGGGTTTCGGTTCCCCGAACCGACCCGCGCGCCACCCACCCGGTTATCCTGTGGTTGCCAGCCTTGTAGCCGAGTGCGCGTTCGCGGGCGCGGTTCGAGACTGTTCGATCGGGCCCGGCGGCGGTGTTGCCGCACCTCGCCGGGTCCGGTCTCGGCTAGTTCTCGGCCATCCCCCTCTCCACCAGCTCGGCGACCTCGGACTGTCGCATGCCGCGCTCGTGCCACTCCCGCCACTGCGCCATCCCGGGGAAGGCGCCCTCGGTCAGCTCGGCACGCAGCGAACGCGTCCACGCCGCCTCGGCTTCCAGCATGGCCAGCCCGAACTCGGACTCGATGATGAACAGACGCGGCAGCGTGCCCGCGAGTTCGCCGAGTTCGCGGCGGACGGTCTCGATCGACCGCTCCAGCGCTTCGAGGCGAGTGCCGAGCAGTTCGACCACTTCGGTGGGAGGAAGCACCGCGAGCATGGACAGCCCGGCGACGAACCGATGCGGTTCCGGTTCCGGGGTCGACAGCAGCTCTCTGGTCCAATCGGCCATCTCGGCGCGGCCCGCGTCGGTGATCCGGTAGATCACCCGCTCGGGCCGGGAGCCCGCCCGCTCACTGCCGACGATCTCGAGGAAGCCGACCTTGGCCATGTTCTGCACGACCGTGTAGAGCGACCCCCACTTGATCGCCATGTCCTGGTCCTTGCCCCGGTCGCGCAAGGTCTGCGCGATCTCGTACCGGTGCATCGGGCGCTCGACGATCACCGACAGCACCGCGAGCGCGAGCAGGTTGTCCACCTTCCGCTTCTTCATCGCGGCACCTCCTTACTCGTGTACGAATATACGCACACGAGTATTCGGGCGCAACCGCTCAGGCGGGCACCGTTTCCTGCTCGCGCGCCTGGTCTTCCAGCAACTTCGTCGCGATGTTCGTCAGCGCCCGGTCCAGCAGCGCGCGGTCGGCGGGATCGGCCTCGTTCCAGTCGTCGAGCCTGCGGTCGAGCCAGCGCCGCCAAGCCGCCTTGATCCGATCCATCTCGGCCGCACCGGAATCGGTGAGCCGCAACCGGCCCCCGTCCCTGGTCAGATACCCCTCCGCGCCGACCTGGTCGTAGATCGGCTCGATCACCTCCTCGGGCAGCCGGTGCGCCCGCGCTATCGCCGCGAGCGTGGCGTCCCGCGCGACCCGCTCGCGCAGATACACCTGCCCGAGCGCCCACGCCTCACCCCGCGTGAGATCGCTGTCCGCCTCGGCGAGGATGCGCGGTCCGATCGGGTCCTCGGCTCCCGCCTTGCGCATCGTGCCCGCGATCGCGCGCTCCAGTTGCACCACCCGGTCCGGCGAGTCGGGCACCGAGAACCCTTCGCCCACATCGCCCGCACCCGCCCGCGCGCTGTCGCGCAACGGCACTTCGGGGAGGAACCACGCGAGCACGAATCCGGCGAGCGCGACCGGCACGACCCAGAAGAACACGTGATCGATGGAGTCGGCGTACGCGTCGATGATGGGGGCCGACTGATCGGCAGGCAGTGCGCGCAGCGACTGCGGGTCCGCCGCGACGCCCGGCGGCACCACACGCACGCGGGCCAGCGCGGCGGCGAGATTCGGCTCGATCTCGTTGCTGTACAGGGTGCCGAAGATCGCCGTGCCGAAGGCGCTTCCCAGGGTGCGGAAGAACGTGACGCCGGAGGTGGCGGTGCCCAGCTGGGCATAGGGCACGGTGTTCTGCACGACGATGGTGAGCACCTGCATGGCCAGGCCGATGCCGAGGCCCAGGATCAGCATGTACAGCGACTCCAGCCACGTGCCGGTGGTCCGGCCCATGGTGGACATCAGGTACAGCCCGAGCGCCATGACCAGCGTGCCCGCGATCGGGAAGTACCGGTAGCGCCCGGTCTTGCCGACCACTTGTCCGGACAGGATCGAGGTGGCGAACAGTCCGGCCACCAGCGGCAGGGTGCGCACGCCGGACATGGTGGCCGAAACCCCGTCGACGTATTGCAGGTAGGCGGGCAGGTAGGTCATCGAGCCGAGCATCGCGAAGCCGACGATGAAACTGAGCACCGAGCAGACCGTGAACACCCGGCTGCGGAACAGTCCCATCGGCAGCATCGGTTCCGCGGCCCGCAACTCCACCGCGACGAACGCGGCCAGCAGGACCACCGCCGCGGCGAACAGTCCGATGATCATCGATGAGCCCCAGGCGTACTGCTGTCCGCCCCATTCCAACCCGAGGATCAGGCAGGAGACGCCCAGGGCCACCAGTCCGATGCCCGCGTAGTCGATGATCGGCTTGGCCGCGGCCCGCACCCGCGGGATGGTGCGCGCCGCCAAGGCGATCATGACCACGGCCACCGGCACGTTGACGTAGAAGCACCAGCGCCAGCTGGCGTGGTCGGTGAACAGGCCGCCCAGCGTCGGGCCGATCACCGTGGTCACGCCGAACACCGCGCCCAGCGCGCCCTGGTACTTCCCGCGCTGCCGCAGCGGGATGATGTCGGCGATCAGCGCCATCGAGGTGACCATCAACCCACCGGCGCCGAAACCCTGGACACCGCGGGCGAGGATCAGCAGCAGCATGCCGTTCGCCAGGCCTGCGACCATCGAGCCGACGATGAAGATCACCGCGCTGACCTGGAACACCGGTTTGCGCCCGAACAGGTCGCCGAGCTTGCCCGCCAGCGCCGTCGCCACCGCCTCGGCAAGCAGGTAGGACGTGACCACCCAGGCCATGTGCCCCGCCCCGCCGAGGTCGGCGACGATGGTGGGCAGCGCGGTGGACACGATGGTCTGGTCCAGCGCCGCCATCAACATGCCGAGCACGATGGTGCCGAACACGACGTTGGTCTTGGCCCTGCCCATCGGGGCTACCGGGTCCGCGGCGACAGCAACCGAACCGGCCATCAGCCCAGTATGGGACTTCGCCGCATCGATGAGCATCCAGCGACACGGCAGCGAATCAGCCGAGCAGGCCCTCCAACGCCTTGGCCCGCGCGGGCTGCCGGAGTTTCGCCATCCCCTTGGCCTCGATCTGGCGGGCACGCTCGCGAGACACCCCGTAGGTCTTGCCGACCTCCTCGAGCGTCTTCGGCTCGGCGCCGCCCAGCCCGAAGCGCGCCGCGACGACCGCCGCCTCCCGCTCGGTCAACGCGCCGAGTGCCCGGCCGAGCTGATCGCGTAGCGCCGACGCCGCCGCCGACTCGGCCGGATCCGGCGCGGTATCGGCGATGAGCTCACCGAACTCGGTGGCATCGTCGCCGACCGGGGTGTGCAGCGACAACGGTTCGCGAGCGAGGTCGAGCAGTTCGCGCACCTTTTCCGGCGACAGTTCCAACTCCGCGGCGAGTTCCGCGACCGTGGCCGCGCGACCCGATCGCTGGGTGAGCGAGCGCTGCGCGCGGTTCAGCCGATTGAGCACCTCGACCACGTGCACCGGGATGCGGATGGTGCGGCTCTGATCAGCCAGCGCTCGGCCGATCGCCTGCTTGATCCACCAGGTGGCGTAGGTGGAGAACTTCAACCCACGCCGGTGGTCGAACTTCTCCACCGCGCGCATCATGCCGAGCGTGCCCTCCTGGACCAGGTCCAGCAGCGACATGCCGGCCGGCGTGGGATACCGCTTGGCGATCGAGACGACCAGGCGCAAGTTGGCCTCGACCATGCGGTCCCTGGCGCGCGAGCCGTCCGCGATCCGGCGGCGCAGTTCCCGGCGCTCCCGCACGTCGAGTTCGGCGGCCGCACCGGCGTCGCCGAGGCGGAGCGCGGCCTGCGCGCCTGCCTCGATCCGCTCGCCGAGTTCGACCTCCTGCGCGGCGGTGAGCAGCGGGGTCCGGCCGATGAGCCGTAGATAGTCCCTGATCGGGTCGTCGCTGACGGTGCCGGTGAAGCGGAGAGGGCGGGTGCACAACGTGGTCATGGAACGTCCTTCCTGGCGGAGCGAACCGGTCGGCGGGGGAACACGCCGCCGACCGGCGGGATGGGGCGGCGAGCGGTCAGCCACGCCCCGGGATACGCAGCGGACGTTGCGGCTTGGCGCGATAACCGCTGGTGCCCCGGATCGGTTCGACACCCTTTCGGTCGCGGCGCCGCGGGCTGGGGTAAGAGCGCGCGGGCGGCGCGGTGCGCCCGGTACCGGTGATGCGGGGAGCGCCGTCTCCTTCGGCGAGGAGCAGGCGAACCGCGGTTTCGACGACGGTGGGCGCGGTGCTCTTGTCGGCCATGACGACTGGTCCCTTTCGGTCGGTGCTGGAGCTGGTGTGAGCCGAGGTCGCTTCGACAAGTCCGTGCTGCATGGTGCGTCCCTTCGTTCCGATGACGAACACAAACTTAGAACGAACATAAAAATATGTCAAGACGATTTTTAGGTCGAATTCAGATACAGTGGCGGCATGACCACGCCGGACCTCGGGCTTCGTGCCAGAAAAAAGCAACAGACCAGGGACAACATCTCCCACCACGCGACCTTGCTGTTCCTCGAGCACGGCTTCGACAAAGTGACCATCGCCGACGTCGCCGCCGCGGCGCAGGTCGCCAAGATGACGGTCACCAACTACTTCCCCCGCAAAGAAGATCTCGCGCTCGACCTGCACGAGGTGTTCGTCGACCAGCTCGCCCGCGTGGTGCGCGAGCGCACCTCCGGCGAGTCCGCGACGGCGGCGCTACGGCGGGACTATCTGGCCGCCGTGGCCCGGCACGATCCGGTGGTGGGCTTCTCCGGACCCGAGTTCGCCCGCATGATCACCGACAGCCCCGCGCTGGTGGCCCGGCTACGCGAATTCCACGACGAGCGCGAGCAGGCACTGGCTACCGCCCTCGCCGTGGAAACGGGCGCCGCGCAGACCGATCTCCCGCCCCGCGTGGCGGCCGCACTGCTCGGCGGCGTCCATCGCGTGCTGTTCGACGAGACCCTGCGCCGCACCTTGGACGGCGAATCCAACGAAGACATCGCCGCCGCCCTCACGGAGTACATCGGCGCCGCGTTCGACACGCTGGAGCGGGCGATCGGCGATTACGCCGTGCGCGATTAGCTCTCCTGCGGCCGCTCGATCAGCGACATCGCGATCGGGACGAGCAGATCGACGAGTTCGGCCGCCGTGGGGCGGGGGTCGGCGAGCACCCACTCGTGGGCGAGCCCGTTGATCGCGCCGATCAAAGCGCTCGCGCCCCACCCGGGCGCGCCCCGCACGCGCGAACCGGGCGCGACCACCGGCACCACATGCGACTCCAGCACGGCCGCCCAGGCGTGGCGGCGTTCGCGACGGTGCCGCTCCATCGGATCGCTCACCCCGACCACTTCGATGAAGGCGACCTTCGCGCGGTACGGATCGGAGCCGATCGATTCGAGGTACGCCGTCACCACGGCGGTCATCGCGGCGGGCAGGTCGAAGCGCGGATCGAGATCCCCGAGCCGGGCCAGCACGGCGGCCGCGGCCTCGTCCTGGATCCGGTCATAGGCCGCGACCAGCACGTCCTCCCTGGTGTGGAACTCCTCGTAGAACTGCCGCTTGGACAGGCCCGCGGCGGCGCACACGTCGGCCAGCGAACAATTGGCATAGCCGCGCTCGGCGAAGATCCGAACGGCCGCGTCGAGGAACCGCTGACGCCGCTCGGCTTTCCGCTCCACGACGGCACGCCCGCCGTATTGCCTGCCCACTGTCGCCGTCACATCTCTCACCGTAGCGAAATCGCGGCGACCACGAGGTATCGCTGCGGTACCGCTCGACCACTTCCGCGACCAGCCCATCCCCGCCGCGGCCACGGTGATCGATCCGCGGCTGTGCCGCCGACCGGCCGCTGTTCTCCTACCCGATCGCCGAGGACTCGACCGGCGCCTCTCGCATGGCCGTCATATCAGCTGCAACGCGGCCCAGTAGTGCCCGGGTGCGGCCCGATCGGCGATGTTTCGCGACAAGAGCTCTCGCGTCTGAGACGATCGAGACGCAATGCCGTTCAAACCTTCCCCCCGAAACTTACTCCAGAGTAAGGTTGAGCCATGGCATGGAAACCTACTGAGATCCCGGACCAGACGGGACGCACCTTCGTCATCACCGGCGCGAACGGCGGCCTGGGCGCCGTGGCGACGAAAGTCCTGGCCGCCAAGGGCGCGACCGTGATCATGGCGTGCCGCAATCCGGTCAAGGCGAAGGAGGTGGCCGGCGGCATCGACGGCGACGTCCGGGTCGCCGAGCTGGATCTGGCCGATCTGGCATCGGTGCGCAGATTCGCCGAGGACAGCGGCGAATTCGACGTCCTGGTCAACAACGCGGGCCTGATGAACCTCCCCTTCTCGCGGACCAAGGACGGATTCGAAACGCAATGGGGGGTCAACCACCTCGGACACTTCGCGCTCACCGGCCTGCTGCTGGACCGGATCACCGATCGGGTGGTCACGCTCTCCAGCATCGCGCACAAGCAGACCCCGAAGCTGTGGATCGACGACCTCGATTACGAGAACCGTCGCTACCAGCGCAATCTCGCGTACGCGCAGTCCAAGCTGTGCAATCTGATGTTCGCCAGGGAACTCCAGCGCAGGCTCGCCGAATCCGGCTCGACCAAGCGGTCTTACGGCGTGCACCCCGGTGTCTCGGCCACCGACCTCTTCGCGCACACCGAGACCCCGCTCGACTACATCGCCAAGCCGTTCATCCGCCTCATCGGGCACTCGCCGGCCAAGGCCGCGCACTCGACGCTGTTCGCGGCGACCATGCCCGACGCCGACCCCGAGGTCTACTGGGGACCGACCTGGTTGTTCGGTACGCAAGGACCGGTCAAGGCCGCCTCGTCCACCCGCCTGTCCCAGAACAGGGACCTGTGGCAGCGGCTGTGGGCCGAGTCCGAGCGCAAGACCGGCGTCACCTACAGGTTCTGAGCCGAACGGATCACTACGCAGCAGCCGGGACCGCCGCTGTCCGGGCGGGCCGCTCATCCACGTGACCGGGGGGACGCCGGTTCGCAGCGGGTCATCGGTGCTGAGCGGCCCCGGTGCTGCACGCTGCCGCGATGGCCGTGGTCACAGCGCGCCCCGCACGGCGCACCTTGCTCTACGGCCCGCGTAGTAGAACGGGTACCGTAGTAGCCGTGTCCGCCTCACCCCGCCGCTCGGCACACAATCGCCCGGCCCTCATCGCGCTGGTGATCGTCGCCGCGCTGGGCTGCCTGGCGCTGGCCTGGTGGCAGTGGGAACGGTACGAGTCCTCCACGGGCACCGCCCAGAACCTCGGGTACGCGCTGCAATGGCCACTGTTCGCGGGATTCGCCGTCTTCGCCTACTTCCGGTTCGTCCGGCTCGAGCGGGCGGCGGCCGAAGAGGACGACTCCGCCGACGCCCCGCGGCGCAGTCCCGCCCCGGCCGGGCGGGCCGCGAAACCGATCGCCCCCACGGAACTCCCGCCGGGCTTGCTGCCCGAGCGCCCGAAGGCCGTCCGGGACGAAGACCCCGTGCTCGCCGAGTACAACCGGTACCTCGCCGCGCTGCACGCCGACGACATCGACGAGCAGGTCCGATCGACCGGCCTGCCCACCCGCGAGAGGAGCGCCGGTTGACCACCAGCGAGAATTCCACCGAGACCACCGCCGTCCCGGCCCCGGCGGGCAACGCCGCCAGAATCCGTCCGGCGCTGCTGCGCTACCGGGCGCTGGCCTGGATCACCGGTCTCTGGCTGCTGCTGCTCACCGGTGAGATGATCGCCAAATACGGCTTCGACGTGCACACCCCCAGCTGGATCGCCGTGGTGCACGGCTGGGTGTACTTCGTCTACCTGCTGGTCACCGCCGACCTCGCGGTCAAGGTCCGCTGGCCGGTCCTGCGCACCGTCGGCACCCTGCTGGCGGGCACCATCCCGCTGCTGTCGTTCTTCGTCGAGCACGTCAACGCCAAGCAGGTCAAGCAGACCTTCGGCGTCTGACCCGGCGCCGCCGTCCGCGTCAGCCCTCGGCGAGCGCCGCCAGCGCGGGCGTCAACCGGGCCAACGCCCGCCCGCGATGCGACACCGCGTCCTTCTCGGCGGGCGTCAGCTGTGCCGCGGTGACCTCGCCGCCGTCCGGGATGAACAGCGGGTCGTAGCCGAAACCGCCGTCGCCCACCGGCTTGCGCGCGATCGTGCCCGGCCATTCGCCGCGCACCACGGTCTCCACGCCGCCCGGCGCCACCAGCGCGCAGGTCGACACGAACCGCCCGCCACGGCGCTCGTCCGGCACGTCGGTCAGCTGCGCAAGCAGCAGCGCGTTGTTGGCCGCGTCGTCACCGTGCCTGCCCGACCAGCGCGCCGACAGCACGCCGGGCATTCCGTTCAACGCGTCCACCTCGAGGCCGGAATCGTCGGCGACACACGCCAACCCGGTGGCCGCGGCGCCGTCGCGGGCCTTGGCCAACGCGTTCTCCTCGAACGTCGCGCCGGTCTCGGGCGCCTCGTCATAGGCCGGAACATCGTTCAGCCCCACGATCTCGATACCGGCGATACCCGCCTCGTCGAGGATGCGACGCAGCTCGTTCAGTTTCTTGGCGTTGCGGCTGGCGACCAGCAGACGGCGGGTCATCACTTCTTCTTCGCTTCGGCCTGCTCCGGCAGCCCGCCGGGATACGGCAGCGCCAGCGCCTCTTTCTGCACGACGAACAACTGCTCACAACCCGCGAGCGCGGCGTCGAGCAATTTGTCCAGCGTGGAGCGCGGGAACGTGGCGCCCTCACCGGTGCCCTGGATCTCCACCAGCGTTCCGGTGTCGGTCGCCACCACGTTCATGTCCACCTCGGCGCGCGAATCCTCCTCGTACGGCAGATCCAGACGCACCCGGCCGTCGACCACGCCGACGCTCACCGCCGCGATCGCGCACGAGATCGGCTGCGGGTCGGCCAGCGCGCCCGCCGCGCCGAGATAGGTGACGGCATCCGCCAGCGCCACGTAAGCGCCGGTGATGGCGGCCGTCCTGGTGCCGCCGTCGGCCTGGAGCACATCGCAGTCGATCGCGATGGTGTTCTCACCGATCGCGGCCAGGTCGATGCAGGCGCGCAGCGAGCGGCCGACCAGGCGGCTGATCTCCTGGGTCCGTCCGCCGACCCGGCCCTTCACCGACTCCCGCCCGCTGCGGGTGTGCGTCGCGGCGGGCAACATCGCGTATTCGGCGGTGAGCCAGCCCAATCCGGAGTCACGCCGCCACGGCGGCACCCCCTCGGTGACGCTCGCGGTGCACATCACCCGCGTCTGACCGAACTCCACCAGCACCGAACCCGCTGGATGCGTAGTGAATCCACGGGTGATCCGGACCTCGCGGAGCTCATCGTCCGCCCTGCCATCGGCTCGTCTCGACACGGCCCACAGCCTACTGTGTTGGTTTTTCCAGCGCCTGCGGCGCTGGGTGTTCGCGGCCCCCTTGTGGCTCGCGTCCGAGCGGCCGCCGCTGGCGACTTCGTCGCGGACGCGGCGGCCGCTCGGACGCGAGCCGGGCCGCGAACGGCGGATGCTCGGTCTCGCTTCGCTCGGAA
>NZ_JABLTE010000073.1 GCF_013315795.1 Nocardia barduliensis | reverse complement strand
AACGAGGTTCGACAAACTCGCTGTGCGCTATCTGGCCACCATCCAGGTCGCGGTCATCAACCAATGGCTCAGACACTCCTGAGGACGGTCCACAAACCCGCCCTTACGACTTCGAGACAGAACCTAGCAGACCTGCCCGAGTTCACTGAATTCTCGGCGACTCGTCCGGACTGGAACCCCGCTGCCGCGTCAAGCCAGCACCTTACCGGTGACGACGACGCTGCTCACCTCGCGAGTGCGGTGTGAATCTCAACTGATGGCTTCGATCAGCAGTTTCGCAGCTACCCCCGCCCCGTCCGAGCGGATCATGCCGGCCACTTCACTCGCGCGGGCTCGGGTGGTGGACGCCAGTGCGATGTCGAGGGCGGCGGACAACGACGCCGCACTGGGATCCGCGTCCGCACACGCCGCGCCGACGCCGAGATCGACCACCCGGCGCGCCCAATGCGGCTGGTCCATCATCTGGGGTACCACCACCTGCGGCGTACCGGCGCGGGCGGCGGCGGTCGTCGTGCCCGCGCCCCCGTGGTGGATGACCGCGGCGACCCGGGGGAACAGCGCCTGATGGTTGGCCTCGTCGATGGCCATGCAGTCGGCCAAGTCGTCGATCAAGTCCAATTCGGCCCAGCCGCGGGAAAGCAGCACCCGCCGGTTATGGGCGCGGATCGCTTCGATCGCGACCCGGGCGATGCTGGGGCGCATGGGCATACTGCCGAACCCGACATACACCGGTGGCGTGCCCGCATCCAGAAACGCCGACAACTCCGCACACAAGGGGCGTTCGTCTGGCACGATCCAGGCGCCGGTCTGCACGACATCCAGATCCGGCGAATGCGGCCACGGGTCCAGAACCGGGTCCACGGCCAGCCACGGGCGCTCGGTGATGACGTGATCGCGCACGCTGTCCACCGCTGACAACCCGAGCCCGGACCGATGAGTGTTGAGCGCGTGACCGAACTGCGCGTTCCAACCGTGGGCGTCGATTTCCCACAGCAGCCGGTTGCCGATCGACGCTGGTGCGGGCCGATCACCCGGCAGCGGCATCGGTGGATGATGCGGCGAGGGCAGCGTGGTCGGCTGGTAGCTCACGTACTGGTAAGGGATACCCAGCTTCTCCGCGACGGACCGAGCCGCTATCTGGGTCACGCCGGTCGCCACCACCGCATCGCATCCTGCGGCCGCTGCGGGAATCGTCTCGAACTGGATTGCGGGCCAGTCGGTCACGAACTGCGACAACTCCTCCCGCGACAACCGTACATCCAGCGAACCCGCCTTCGACGGCCCCAGCCCAACCAACGGCACCCCGATCTCGGCGCAGCGCCGATGGAAGTCCGGCGGGGCACACACCCGCACCCGGACCCCGAGTTCCCGCAACTGCAGCGCAAGCCCCAACATCGGCTCGAGGTCACCGCGCGACCCGATCGCCGCCAACAACACCCGCACTTCAGCACCAACTTCCTGCGACTGGATCCGCACCGATCCACCCAGCCCAAACGAAGTCACCGATGCTATCCACACCGGCCATCATCAAGCCCCACCCCTCCACGACGCCACAACCATCCCCGCCATGGGGAACCTCCCGTGCCTCATGCCCAACCCTTCCGACAACCACGCCTCCACGACCCTCTCAGCAACGATCACCCCCACTACGCCATATCCGCCCGATTCTCGGCCAGTCGGTCGGCTACCCCTTCAAAGCCCAAGGTCCGCCATGCGGCTGACGGAGATGGTCGTGATGCCTTTGCGTCGCCGCTGTCCGGGGCGGTCCAGGAGCAGGATGCCTCCATGGTCACTGGAATGCGTCCATGAGTCCTCGGGGCCGAGATCTTCCAGCTCCGGTGATGGTAATTCGTCCGTCCAGTGCCGGTCGCGGTTGATGCGCCGGGGTGGCGACATCCCATATCCGTACTGTGCGGTCGCTGCTGCCGGTGGCGAGCCGGGCGCCGGCGGGGTCGAACGCCACCGACCACACCTCGCCGGTATGGCCGGTCAGCACCGCCGAGGTGCGCAGGGGGGCCGATGGCCACCATATGGCGATACCCGCCGCTGTGGCGGCGGTGACCGGAACCGCGACAGCGGCGCCGATCAGCAGGCGCCGTCGCCCGAGGCGTCCGGGTGTGGTCACCAATGGCACGCCGGGATTCGGGGGTGGGCCTCCTCGGTGTTTCCGGTGCTGCGCTCGCTTGGCCGAGTACCGCGTCGGGTCCGCCGGCCAGGGCGTCCAGAGCGCGGCCGGAGAAGCAGCAGTCCAGAATCAAGATGCGCGTACTGGCATTGCTTTCGGCGATGGCTTCCCGGACGGTAGTGATCGGCAGCGCGGTGAAGCGGGTGCGGTCGGGGTCGGTGTGGGGTAACGCCAGGCGTAGACGACCTCGGGAATTGAGTAGCCGGTGACCGGTGTAGTACACGATCAGGGTGTCGCTGGCCTATTCGGCTGCCCGCTCGATCAGGTCACCCACCCCGACAGGGTTCAGGGCTTTGCGGCAGTGTTCAGGGTTGAGGACGGCGTTGGGTCCGGCGAGCAACGTGTGGAGGTCGTGGTGGTTGTTGGCGGCCGCGGGAATCGGGTGTAGCCGATCGTCCCGGTCGTAACTACCAGCACCTATAAGGACTGCGCGGGAGTGCTCGCGGTGTGGTTGACGCCTAGTCACTGGGGTGTGTCGGTGGGACGGGTGAGTTCCTGGATCTGTCGCAGTACGGTGTCGGCGTCGAGGCGTTTACCGGTATATCACCGTTCTTGCGGGTGATGGTGAGGTTGAGGTCGGAGCGGCGGTGGCTCAGCCCTCGTTGTTCATGCGATATCGAATACGAAGCGTAACGGTACCCGCATTTGTGGTCATCCCCTGAGCCACGACAAGCGCAGCCACAGAACACGATTCACCACACTCGCCAGCTTCGGAATGGAGCACTTCGAGCTGATCGACCAGGCGGTGCCGACGCGGGCGATGTGGTCGTCGGAGGTACCGGAATGCTGACAATGTGATGGTGGCCGCCACGATTCAGATCGTGGGCCGCATCCAGGACACGCTGGATGGCGAGATCGTCAGCGCTGGCTGGCATATGGCGGGGCGCAACACGATTTGGCTCGTGTAGGACCGTTCGGCTTCCAGGATTTGGCCGCGAAGTTGGCAGTCGTCGAGTTCGGACCCAGGTCCAGATCCTGGGGCCAGGACGCGACTGCGGTCGTGACATGTTCTGCAAGGGGACGATCGTTTGGGCAGGTACCGATGGTCACCCCGGCGAGGTATGGGACGGGTACACGGTGTTCCAAGCCAAGCACAAGCTGCGGTCACGCAGCGCACGCGCAGTCACGTCAGCCACCCACCGGACCTCCCGCCACGCCGCCAGACCAAGGCGAGTGCATTTGACCACGCCGTCGTAGCCGGAGACGGTCAGGCACCAGAGGATCAGGAAACCGTCCTTCAGATGGAAGTCGAAGTCGGACACCGACGCAGAAGTAGGACCCGCCACAGCGAAAGCTCCTCCTCGACCGAAAGATCGAAGGAGGCGCTTTGCTGTAGGCGGCCCGCGCCGCCGGATGGCCAGAACTCACCGGAGCTGAGCGGCAAAATCCCTTGGACCACCGTTCGCGCGGACTAGATGCGCGAGTATCGACTTTCTCGACTCAGTTCCAAGGAGTCGGCCCGGTCTGCGATTCCCACGCTGCGAGCGGTTTTGCTGGCATGAGCAGGATCCCGGCCTTGGCCGCATACGCGCGTGCCTGCGGGGGTGAACGCATGTGCGGTGGTTACCACGGCACCCCAATACGTGGTGTCGGACCGTGGGGATTCATCGCGAGCCGTTCGGCACTCGAGGTGACGCCATCCGCCGGAATCGGCAGTGTCGGAGTGGGGACCGGTCGGCCGGGAGGGTCAGCTGAAAGGGCCAGGGAACGGCATGCCGACACTCTGGCCGGTCAACAACGACCAAACAATTGTCGTCAGAATATTCAAAACGGCGCTCATCGTCACTCCCTCGTAGTCATGGGTTTGCCGACATCTCACCGCATCGGGCGGCGCGCAGAACAGTAGCTGACCGGTGGCCGCACCGGGGTACGAAACCACCTGTTAGCCAGGAGTTTCCTGGCGCGTCGTCGGGTCGCCTCGATTGGGCCGTCGCGAGCCCACACCCATCCGCAAAGCCGTCGCCGCCGAAGATTCGATGTCTCCCATCGACTCGAGAGAGGTGTGGTCGTGCGAGCTGGTGCACTGCGAGTTCACTCGCCGAAATCAGCGAACCCGGATCGGCGTGCGTTCTTACCGGGTACGGTACCGGCGCGGATCGCTCGTCGGCGCGCTCCGTGGATCTCGATGGTGGCCACGGCGTTGCTGATCGGCGTGGGCCTGTCCGCGCCCACCAACGCTCAGCCCGCCCTCACAGGCCCGGGCCCGGGCCTCTATACGATCCGCCCGCTCGCCCACCTCGATCAGGTCCTCACCGTGGAACCGGTCTCGAAAGCGGCGGCCTGCGAGCAGGCCAGCAACGATCCGGATCAGGCGATCCGGGTCCGTCCGGTGCGCCGCCTGTACAACTTGCTCAACCAGCGCACCGTCGAATACCTCGGCTATTACCGCGACGGTCGTACGGGCTGGACCGGGCGCCTCGCGGAATGGGAAGTGATCGCGGTCGAGGGGTTCGGCGGCGGCGTTCACATGATCCGCGTCCCCGATCTCGACGGCCCGCCTGCCGAAGTCCTCACCTATCTCGGTGGCGACAACTCGCCTGTGGCCGGCCTGCGAGCCGCCGCCACCCCGGGCGACGCCGCGGCGTTTGGAGAGCAGCTGTGGAAGTTCGAGCGCGCGATAGGCCATGGCATCTACTCGGGAGAGCTGGAGACGACCGTCGGATCGTGACCGGCGACCCACGGCGCCAGCACCGAGACCAGAATCGATGCCGGCCTGCTCGGCGGCAGTCTGTCACGCGTCGTGGATTATCGAGCCGGAGAACTGCATGGTGATCGAAGTCGCGTTCGACAAGTCGGTCGTCGAGGGGGTCGACCGTGATGTTCCATCCGGCGAAGGGCGTCGGTTCGAAGTAGGCGTAGCTCACCTCATGATCGAGGGCGCCGTCGACTTCGACGTAACCGTACGTTCCGTCGTCGAAGCTCCAGTCGGGTGATCCGTTCTTCTTGGCGGTGACCCGGTACTCGAAGTCGAGGTCCAGCACCGGCTTCCGGCGGAGGCCCGGACCAGCCGGCTGCCCATGTCCGTCGCTACCAGGCCAGGTGCGACGATGTTGGCGTGGATGCCGTGTTGGCGCTCCTCGCGCGAGGGTGCGGACCACGATCTCCATCGCCGCCTTCGCCATCGTGTACGGCGCCGCCTGCGCGGGCGCCGAAGCGACAGTGTTACTGGAGATCATGACGACATCGCCGCGTCCTGCCGCACGCAGGTCGGGCAGCGCTTCACGGAGCAGACTGATCGGGCCGAGGGCATGCACCGACAGCAGTGATAGGTACTCATCCCGGGACGTGCCGACCACGTCGAGGCCGCGTCTGGCCGCGCCGGCATTACTGACCACGATGCTCACCGGCCCGAGGTCGCGCCGCACCGCGTGCACCATCGCGGTGGTCGCCGCCTCGTCGTCGATGGCGGCCCGGTAGCCGACCGTTACGCCCCGCCGGCGGTGATCTCTTTGACGACCTCACCCGCGGCTGCGCATTACCACCATGCGAAGAGAGCCGATTCGCCGAATTCCTCTGCGCTTGAAGCTCTATCCCCGCGCCCCACAGCACCTCAGAGTTGCCGCGATCCTTCCTCGTGGCGGGGTATGTCAGCGCGGTTCGGATCGGTGCGCGGGCAGGAGTCCCGCGGCCATGGCGCGGGTGGCGACACCTGCGCGGCTGCGTGCGTCGAGTCGGGTGATGATGCGGCCGACGCGGTCTTTGATCGTGTGGACGCTGAGGTGTACTCGGTCGGCGATTTCTTGGTTGGAGTAGCCGTCGGCGACTAGTTCGATGATGGCGATGTCGGTGTCGTCCATGCCCGCGCTGCGGGCGGCGTCGGTTCTGAAGGTGTCTTCGACGATGTCGAGGACGCGTTCGAGGTTATGGGGTTGGTGGGAGACCTGACTGCTGAGGAAGCTGAGTCGGTGGTAGATGTCCATCGCCGCGCGTTGTTGGTCTTCGATGAGGGCCAGGCGGCTGGTTTTGTCGGCCAGCTCGGTTTGGAGGCGTTTGATCTCGGTGATGTCGCGGCCGATGCCCTGGCGGCCGATGACGTGGCCGTCGCGTAGGACGCTTCCGGCGTGGATTTCCAATTCGCGGATTTCGCCGTCGGGTCGAAGGATCCTGGTCTCGAAGTACGGGTTCGTTCCCGGGTTGGCGATGCCGCGGTGGAAGTGGTCGAGTGCGGTCTGGAGTGCGTCGGGAGCGACCACCGTGGACAGGTGGTGGCCGATGAGGTCTTCGAGCGATCGGCCGAACAATTCGGTGCCGGCCCGGTTCAGGTAGAGGAAACAGCCCTGGGTATCGAGGACATAGACGACGTCGACCAGACGCGCGAGAAGATCCTCGTAGTCGAGAGAGGGAGCCTGACCTGCCACTCCGTGACTCTACGAGAGGCCGCGAGTCGGGGCGGCATCGGCTACGCCGGTCGGGGGGGCCAGGCGGACCGCTGGGCGGCGCATCGGCGACCAAAGGGGGCCAGTGCACGACTTGCGGGGGTGTCCGGCGTTGGGCGCGGGCATGAAGATGTGATCCATGTCATCAACGAGCGAGGTTGTTGTTCCAGTCACAGGGATCGGAGCGGGTGTCGTCGATTTGGATGGCGCGCGCACGATGTGCGATCTGTTGTTGAGCACGGCGTGGCAGCATCCGGATCGGGTCGCGCTTCGCTCGTTCGAGACCGGTACCGCGTGGACCTACAGCGAGGTGATGGCTCGTGTGGGTGCGGTGTTGGAGCGCCTGCGCGGACTGGGGATCGGTAAGGGCTCGGTGGTGGCGTTGATGATGCGCAATATCCCGCAGTTCCACGTCGTCGACAGTGCGGTGATGCTGGCCGGGGCGATACCGTTCAGCGTCTACAACACCCTTGCGCCCGAACAAATCGAGTTCGTTTTGTCGAACGCGGGCGCGCGCATAGTGATCGTCGAGTCCGGATTCGTGCCCGTGCTGCGCGCCGCGATCGCGCTCGGCGCGCCGATCGAGCGGATTCTCGTGGTCGATGACGTGGTCGAAGGATGCGCGGATCTGCTGACGGAGTTGGCTGCGCAGCGGTGCGAGTTCGATTTCACGTCGTTGGAGCCGGTCTTTCCTGACGATCTGCTGACCATCATCTACACCTCGGGCACGACCGGGCCGCCCAAAGGGGTCGAGCTGACCCACGGCGGCATGCTGGCACAACTGCGGGGTGTGCACGCGGCGTTCCCGGTTCCCGGCGGGGGCCGCCAAATCAGCTTCCTGCCCGCCGCGCATGTCGCGGATCGGTGGACCTCGCACTATTCGGCGTTCATGACCTACGGCAACACCCTGACCTGCGTCGCCGATGCGGTGAACCTGCCCGCCTGCGTCACCTCGACCAGACCGACGGTCTTCGTTGCGGTGCCGCGGGGGTGGGAGAAGTTCAAGGTCGCGATCGAAGACTCCTACCCCGGTGATGTTCTCGCCGACTCCGCCGCGGACCCGGCCATCGGCACCGAACTGCTGGATCGCCTGGGGTTCGGCGAGGTCGTGTGGGCTATGACCGGCGCCGCGCCGACCCCACGCGCTGTGGTGGATTTCTTCGTGGCCCTTGGCCTGCCGCTGTGTGAGGGTCTGGGCATGTCGGAAGCCTCCTGCGTGGTCGCGGTCAACACCCCGGCCTCGCTTCGGCCGGGCAGTGTCGGTCGGGCGCTGGACTCGGTGGAGGTGGCAACCGCGGCCGACGGTGAGCTGCTGGTTCGTGGAACCCAGATCATGCGTGGCTACCGCGATCAGCCCGACCGCACCAGCGAGGCCCTCGACTCCGAGGGGTGGCTGCACACTGGCGATATCGCGCGCATCGATGACGACGGATTCGTGTGGATCGTCGACCGCAAGAAAGAACTCATCATCACCGCGGCGGGTAAGAACTTATCCCCGGCCAATATCGAAATGGCGGTCCGATCGGCGGGCAACCTCATCGCACACGTGTGCGCTATCGGTGAGGCACGACCCTACGTGGTCGCCTTGGTCTGCCTCGATCCCACAGCGGTCGGCGACCGCGCGTTCGACGACCCCGCAGTCGTCGGGAAGGTCCAGGAACAGATCGACCGGGCCAACACCAAGCTCGCCCGGGTCGAACAGATCAAGAAGTTCGCGATCGTCGAGCGCGAATGGACGGCGGGTAGCCAACTGACCCCGACGATGAAGCTGCGCCGCGCGGTCATCGCCACCGAACACGCTCGACAGATCGAGGACCTGTACGCGAGCAACCGATAGCCACGTACATCGTCCACCGGGCGTGCGGGTACGCCGGGAGAGCAGCGACAGGAGGGAACCGCACACCGGTGAAATCGCCGCAGCGGCGACGCCATGACATAGACAGTTGTCCATATAATAAACCAGTCAATATTCCGGTTCCATCTCTCAGATTCCGGCCGGGCAGCTCGACCAGCAGCGCCCGCCGAGATTCGACAAACTTGGAAGGCCCCTCACCGGCGAGGGAATCTATGACCACATCACTTTTCGCCCGTTTCAGACAGGCAGCCACCCTCGTAGTGGCCGCGACCGTCCTTCCCGTCGTCGTCGTGGTGGGACCCGCGCCCTCGGCCGCGGCCGAGGTCCAGGTCCTGTCCGGGATCGCCCGGGCGGCTGTGCCTCGGGCGAGCTGTGGTGCGGGGGCATCGCCGGAGACGGGATTGCAAGGCGACGTCCCGGCCGCCGACCGCGAGAACGGTCGCAGCGCCCAGGGATACAGCTGCAATCTCACCCGGATCGGCAACTACGGTGGCCTCGGTGCCGGCGCGGTATCCGCGGCGTTCGATTCATGCGTGTACCTCGCCAGCTTCTTCCCCGGGAGCCTGCACGGTCCGGTGCCCGGTGTGGAAGTCCTCGACGTCTCCGATCCCCGCAACCCGGTCTTCTCGGTCTCTCTGACCGAACCGGCCATGCTGGCCGGCACGTGGGAGTCACTGAAGGTGAACACCGCCCGCGAACTGCTCGTCGCGACGGGCGCCCCGATCGTCACCGGAGCCGGACTGCTGTCGGTCTACGACATCTCCGATTGCAAACACCCCCGACTGCTCAACGCGAACGGCCCCGGCAGCTCGCTGGCGATGCCGCTGCCGATCACCGCCCACGAGGGCGGGTTCTCACCGGACGGCAACACCTACTGGTCCTCCGGCACCGCGCCCGGCCTGATCAGCGCCGTGGACCTCACCGACCCCTCCCAGCCGCGTGTCATCTGGCAAGGACTGCCGGGGACCTCGATGCACGGCATGGGGTTCAGCGACGACGGCAATCGCCTGTACCTGGCCAATAACCTCGGCGGCGTGACGATCATGGACGTCTCCGCGGTTCAGCGCCGTGACCGCGACCCGGTGGTGCCGGTGCTCTCGGAGACGACATGGACCGACGGCTGGGCAACCCAGCACGCGGTCCCGGTGACCTACGGCGGCACGCCGTATCTGTTCGTTCCGAACGAAGCCGGTTCGGGTGGCGTCAAGGTCATCGATGTCTCCGACGCGGCGCGTCCGCGTGTGGTCAACACGATCAAACTCGAGATCAACCTGCCCGAGAACCAGGATTCCGCGCTGGCCTCGAGTATGGGCGGCTCGATTTTCTCCTACGACTCGCACTACTGCACCGCCGACCGCCCCGTCGACCCGACAGCGCTGGCCTGCGGTTGGTTCTCCTCCGGCGTGCGCGTGTTCGACGTGCGTGACCCTCTCGAGGTCCGTGAGATCGCCTACTTCAACCCGCCGGCGCGCGAGGACGATAAGGCATTGGCACACGCCAGTCGCAGAGTCATCACCGTGATCGGCGCACCGATACTCAGCGCCCCGGCGCTGGCGCAAGCGATCGGCACCGGCGTCTTCGATCCCGCGCAAGCCACAAGCGCGCGCAGCGGCAAAATCCTGTTCGGCGACCTGACCGCCGACTGGTGCGCGTCCCCACCTCAGTGGGTGGGCAGGCAACTGCGAGTCAGCTGCGCCGACAACACCTACATGACACTGGAACTGGATCCGGCCGTCTACACCGCGCCCGCCGATCAGCAGAGCACCCTCGGCGCATGACCCGACGCCAGGCGATCACCGCCGCCGCGACCCTCGGTCTGGCGCTGCTGTTGCTCGCGATGGGCGCCGCGGCGCGCCCCCTGTTCGTCGACGAACGCCCTGCCTCGAAGCCCGTGCTGAATCCCACCGAAATCGGGTTCGCGCAGGACATGCTCGCCCACCACAGCCAAGCACTGATCATGACCGCGCGTCTGGACCAGTCGGCCGACCCCACCGTCGTCGCACTCGCTGCCCGCATCGAAGCCACCCAACGCGAAGAAGTCGGCGAACTCAAGGGCTGGCTGCGCATGGCAGGCGCTTCGACCGTCAACCCCGCGCCGATGCAATGGATGCACCCGAACACCAGGGTCACCGACCACCACAACCGAGCCGCCACCCCGAGCGAAGCGGCTGACGGCGGCTCCGCGATGCCGGGGATGGCCACGCAGACAGAACTCGACGCCCTCTCGGCGGCGCGCGGAACAGACGCCGCTCGATTGTTTCTCCACATGATGACCCGCCACCACTACGGCGGCATCCAGATGGCACAAGCCGCGAACGACCTCCTCGCCGACGGGATCGTCAAACAAACCGCCCGCGACATGATGACCAGCCAAACCCAAGAAGCCGGACTCATGGAAATCATGCTGAGCTCACTGACAACCGCCCGATAGACCGCGACTGGGAATCCGAGGAGTAGCCCCCCGATGTGCTGCTCGCGGTGGGTACCGAGCTGATAAACCTGGACAACCCCGCCACTACAACCAGTGTGGAGCGCGCGGAGCCCGTAGTCTCGCGCGGTGCTCTCTCAGCGGAGCCGTCCTTGGCTGCGTTTCGGCACCGAAGCCGCAGCGGCCGGCCGCGGTCACCGCACCGTTGCCGTAAGTGCTGCATGTTGTCGGTATCGACGACCTGGTCAACCGATAAGGCTGTCGGCCATGGATGAATTGCCCCACGGACACACCGGGCCGCAGTCCGCCGCCACGGCGGCGAGCAGGTCGGCTGGACGGGGCCGTGCCGACTTCAGCGGCGGTGGCCACTGCCCCGTTGATCATCGTGCGGATGGACGACCATCACGGGGCACGACGCGTGCTGCACCAGAGTATTGGCCGTCGACCCGAGCAGCATGCTCGCGAACCCACCGCGCCCGCGGCTGCCCACGACCAGCAACTGCGCCACCTTCGACCAGTCCAGCAGATGCGGCCCCGGCGCGGACACCTCGACCTTCCGGACGACCCGGACTTCCGGGAACTTCTCCTGCCAGCCCGCGAGACGCTCGGCGAGAATCGCCCGTTCGACATTGGTCAGGTCGAGCTCACCCAAGCTGGCGTGCCCACCGAACCGGCCCAAGTCCCAATCACTCCAGACATGCACGGCGACCAACTCGGCCCCACGCTCGGCCGCTTCGGCGAACGCCGCGGCGATCGCCGCTTCGCCGACCGCGCTGCCGTCCACGCCCACGACCACCGGACCGGAGACCTGCGTCGCGTCGCCGACGTCGGGGCCGGTGCGAACGACCACCACCGTGCCGTGTGCGTGAGCGGTCACGGACAGCAGTGTGGAACCCAGATGGGTGAATGTGCCGGCGTTGCCGGTCGCACCGATCACGACCGCATACGCCTCCGCGCTGTGCTCGATCAACAGTTCCCTACCGGTGTCGGTGGACACGCGAGTCGAGACACGCAGTTCGGGCGCGGTCGAGCGGGCCAGTCGTTCGGCCCGCGCGACCACGTCCTTGCCTTGTTCGCGTACAGCATCGATCACTGAGGGAATGACGACTTCGTAGTCACCCAGTACCCAACCGGTGCCCACCAGATCCATGCCGTGCAGGATCTCGAGTTCGCGTCCGCGTTCGGCCGCGAACTGCGCCGCCCACCGGACAGCGGCCCACGACCCGTCCGAACCGTCCACACCGACGATGACCTTCGCCGTGGCGAGGTGATGCGGATCGTCGAATCGCCGCTCTGTCATGGCTTGCCTCCTGAGCCCATGTGATCGTGTAGCGCCCAGCCGGGGCGCTCACTTCAACGGTATGAGCGTCACCGCAGCCGCGAATGCGGCTTATCGGCCTCGATGACAGGGACGAAAGGCCACTAGGCAAACAGAGGACGGCGACGCGCAGGTTCCTCGCCGTCCGGGCCCAAGGACTCTCGCCCGGAAGCGAATTTCTGCCTCCGACCGACGCGAACCGTAGCGGGTGACAGTCGGCGGCAACGGCACACCTCGCCGCTCCTGCGCCTGGTCATGAGCGCAGGCGCGGCCCGGATGAACAGCAGGCTGAGAGGGCGTTTGCGACTTAGTCGCCGGACTCTCGTCAGCCTGGAGGTTCGATCCGGAATACCGGGTACTGGTCCGCGATGCGCGCGAACTCACCGAGCGGGGCGGTGCGGTCGATCGGAAAGTGCGGCCGAGCGCCGGGAGCCACGGCGAGGTAGCGGCGCAGGATCGGCGCCCGCTCCCCCACCTCCACCTCGGTGAGCCGCACCGCTTCGCGGCCGCGCCGGTGCAGGAACGCGCGGCCGTGTGCCGCGCGGACGTTGTGCACCCACCCGGCGTCCGGACCCAGCATCGACACCAGGTAGCGCTGTCCCTCGTACTCGGCGACCACGATCGGCAACCTCACCGGGCGCCCGGTGCGCCGACCGGACACTTCCAAAGTCACGGCACAGCCCGGGGACAGCACACCCGCCGAATACATCCACTCCGAGGCCCGGTTCAGCACCCGGGCGAGCGTCCCCGGCCGGTTGCCCCGATACATCTGACGTTTCGTCGCATACAGCAGATCCCGCACACTGCCCATACATCCCACTCTCCTCGCCTGCTCCAAGCAGAACCGCAAGACGGTAGCGCTTCTACCGTGCATGCGTGACTATCGTTCTACCCCTGCCGAGCGAGCACGACGAATCAATAAGGTCCGCCTCGGTGTGCACCGATCGAAGTCCGGTGCATGAGCGCGGCGATGCCGATCGACAGTGCGTCGGCTTGGTCGTTCTTGCGGCCGTGCCCGGTGGAGAGCATTCGCACCCGGTGGACGAGTTTCGCTGGCACACCGAGGCACTCGATTCCGTCGTAGGCCAGCTTCTGTGCCAGAGGCGCTGAGATCGCGGGCTCCTCTCGAACAGAATGCGAATCGAACTCCTCACTCTCGCAACCGGACGGACAACAACCGAGGACAGCCCACGCGGCCGCAAACCCGGGGCGACTCGAGTTGTCTTGCATCCGCCGTCCGCAGTCGTCGCGGCCCCCGGCCATGCAGGTCGGGCCATGGCTACTGGGATTCGATGCGGCGCGTTTCGCCGGGGCGAACGGCCTCCGCATTCGGGAATTGCGGCCCTGTCCGGGAGGCGCCCGGGTCGGTCTTCATGAGACGAATCCGCTCGTCGATAGGCGCTGTCGGGAAGAGGCCCTGGTGCGAGGGCGGTCGGTTCGACTTGCCAAAAGCATTGTTTGCTAAACTCTGCAAATAAGGTGGTGGATACGGGATACCGCCTCGCCGGGAACCGAAGGGAGTGGTGGCGATGCCAGGACTGCAGCGGCCGCTCTATCAGATGAAGGCCGACTTCTTCAAAACACTCGGGCATCCGGTGCGGGTGCGGGTGCTCGAACTGCTCAGTCAGCGCGAGCACGCAGTTTCGGAGATGCTGACCGAGATCGGGATAGAGGCGGCCAACTTGTCCCAGCAGTTGTCGATCCTCCGGCGCGCCGGCCTGGTAACCGCTCGCCGCGAAGGGCTCTCGGTGACCTACGAATTGACCACTCCCGAGGTCGCCGAGCTTCTGGCGGTCGCGCGGGCCATTCTCACCGGCGTAGTCGCCGGTCAGGTCGAAGCCCTCGAAGAACCCGCCTGACCTCGCCACCTATCAGGAAGCCGCTCGCTCACTGATTGCACTTTTTCTAAAGTAAATACCTAGCAGTTTTCGAAGGAGAGATTCGTCGTGACCAACCACCTAGACGTTGCCGCGAGCGTGCAGGCACCGACCGAGCATGAGGGCATCCTGGCGTGGATCGCCGAGGTCGCGGAGTTGACCGCACCCGATCGCATCGTTTTCTGCGACGGCTCTCGGGCGGAGTGGGACCGACTCACGGGGCTGCTGGTCGAGAAGGGCACCTTCGTGCCGCTTGCGGCGAAGCCGAACTCCTTCTGGTGTGTGTCGGATCCTGACGATGTGGCGCGGGTGGAAGACCGCACCTTCATCTGCTCGGAAGATCGCGAGGACGCCGGCCCGACCAACAACTGGGTCGATCCGCTCGACATGCGCACGGTGATGACCGAGCACTATCGCGGGGCCATGGCGGGACGGACGATGTACGTGATCGCGTTCTGCATGGGGCCGTTGGATGCCGAAGATCCGAAGTACGGGGTGCAGGTCACCGATTCGGAGTATGTGGCGGTTGCGATGCAGATCATGACCCGCTCCGGCGCGCCCGTGTGGGACGAACTCCCCGACGGGACGGGCTTCGTGAAGTGCCTGCACTCGGTGGGCGCTCCACTGGGAGAAGGCCAGGTGGATGTGCCGTGGCCGTGCGATTCGACCAAGTACATCTCACATTTCCCGGAGCGCCGGGAGATCTGGAGTTACGGCTCCGGCTACGGGGGTAACGCGCTGCTGGGCAAAAAGTGTTTCGCGCTGCGGATCGCCTCCGTGCTCGGCCGTGACGAGGGGTGGCTGGCCGAGCACATGCTGATTCTCAAACTCACCACACCCCAAAAAAAGATCCACTACATCGCGGCCGCGTTCCCGTCCTCGTGCGGCAAGACCAACCTCGCCATGCTCGAACCCGCCCTGCCCGGCTGGACCGCGGAGACGATCGGCGACGACATCGCCTGGCTGCGTTTCGGCGCCGACGGCCGGTTGTACGCGGTGAACCCGGAGGCGGGGTTCTTCGGCGTCGCCCCGGGAACCGGCGCGCAGACCAACCCGAACGCGATCGCCACGATCGATGCCGGTAATTCGATCTTCACCAACACCGCACGCACGGACGCCGGTGACGTGTGGTGGGAAGGCTTGACCGACACTCCGCCCGGGCACCTCATCGACTGGCACGGCCAGGACTGGACCCCTGAGTCGGAAACCCCTGCCGCGCATCCGAACTCCCGCTACTGCACCCCGATCGAGCAGTGCCCGTCGGTGGCGGCCGAGTGGAACGACCCGGCTGGGGTGCCGATCTCGGCCATCTTCTTCGGCGGCCGCCGCAAGACGACAGTGCCGCTGGTGACCGAGACCTTCGACTGGGAACACGGGGTGTTCACCGCGTCGGTGCTGTCGTCGGAGACCACTGCGGCGGCGGCTGGAGCGGTGGGTGTGGTACGGCGCGATCCGATGGCGATGCTGCCGTTCCTCGGCTACCACGTCGGCGACTATTTCGCGCACTGGCTGAAACTCGGCGCCGCCGCCGATCCCGCGAAGCTGCCGAAGATCTTCCAGGTCAACTGGTTCCGACGCGGCGCCGACGGCAGTTTCCTGTGGCCCGGCTTCGGCGACAACGTGCGTGTACTCGAGTGGGCCCTCGAGCGCTTGGACGGTGCCGCCGATGCTGTGGAGACACCGATCGGGTTCGTGCCCACTGCCGAAGCCCTGGACCTGACCGGCCTGTCGGAGCGAGCCCGGAGACTGGCCACCGCGGCGCTGGCCGTCGACATCGACGAGTGGGTGGCCGAGACCACGTCGATCGACGAGTGGTACGCCACCATAGGCGGCAATCGGCTGCCCGACCAACTGCGTGCGCAGTTGGCCGCGCTGAAGATGCGTCTGGCCAAAGCCCTGTGAACGCGCTCGCACTACTGCCGCGCTGGTCGGACTGGTACCCGGCGCTGCGCGCGCCCGGCGCGGACCTGCTGTCGGGTCTGATCGTGGCACTGGTGGCGCTGCCGCTCGCGCTCGGCTTCGGAATCTCCTCCGGGCTGGGCGCGGCCGCTGGACTGGCCACCGCCGTCGTCGCGGGCGCGACCGCGGCGGTATTCGGCGGCTCCCGCTTCCAAGTGTCCGGGCCCACGGGCGCGATGACGGTGGTCTTGGTGCCGATCGTCGCCCAGCACGGCGCCGGCGGGGTGCTCGCCGTGGGGCTGCTCGCCGGTCTCGTACTCGTGGTGCTCGCGATTGCCGGGGTCGGGCGGGCCGTTCGCTACATGCCGGCCCCGGTGATCGAAGGCTTCACCGCCGGCATCGCGGTGGTCATCGCGCTGCAGCAGGTCCCGTCCGCGCTGCGGATCGAGCACGCCGAGGGAGAGAAGGTGTGGCAGTCGGCATTCGACGCGGCATGCCGATACATTTCGCACCCGCACCACCTGACGCTGGTGACCGCACTGGTGGTGGCCGCGGTAGTCCTGGCCGGTGGCCGGTACCAGCCGAAACTGCCTTTCGCGCTGATCGCTGTGGCCGCAGCCACCGTCGCGGTGCGGGTGTTCGATCTCGACTTGACCCCCATCGGACAAATCCCGACCGGATTGCCGGCTCCCTCCATAGGATTCGTGCACCTCGACCAACTCGGGTCATTGATCGCGCCCGCACTGGCAGTGGCGGCGCTCGCCGCACTGGAATCACTGCTGTCGGCGACCGCCGCCGACGCGATGGCCGTGGGCACCCGTCACGACCCCGATCGCGAACTGCTCGGCCAAGGCGTGGCCAACATCGCCGCCCCGATGTTCGGCGGTGTGCCCGCCACCGGCGCGATCGCCCGCACCGCAGTGAACGTCCGCTCCGGCGCGCGCACGCGGCTCGCGGCGCTGACCCACGCCGCCGTGCTGGCCTCGATCATCTACCTGGCCGCACCCATGGTGGCCGAGATCCCACTGGCAGCCCTGGCTGGAGTCCTGCTGGCCACGACCGTCCGGATGGTGGAGACCGCGTCGCTGACCGCGATCGCCCGTTCCTCACGCGGCGACGCGATCATCATGGCGATCACCTTCGGCGTCACCGTCGCCCTCGACCTGGTGACCGCGGTCGCCATCGGCGTCGGCATCGCCATCGTGCTCGCTCTTCGGTCGGTCGCGAAAGAAGCCCGGCTACAGCAGGTCCCACTCGAGATGCCGGCCGACGGCACCGACCATCTGGCCGAGGAGCACGACGTACTGCACGACCATATCGTCGCCTACCGCATCGAGGGGCCCTTGTTCTTCGCCGCCGCTCACCGCTTCCTGCTGGAACTGGCCGAAGTGTCCGATGTGCACGTGGTCATCCTGCGCATGTCCGGAATCACCGCCTTGGACACCACCGGCGCCCTCGTCCTGAAAGACGTCATCGGCAAACTCGAACACCGCGACATCACCGTCCTGATGTCCGGTCTGCGCGAGGATCATCGTCGCCGCCTCGCCACGATCGGTGCCCTGCCCACCGGCGGCGACGCGCACATCTTCGAGCACACCCCCCAGGCCATCGCCCATGCCCGCAGATGCGCGCCGAACCCTGCCGGACAAATCACATGAGCTCCCCGATCCGCGCCAGCACACCGGTACCGTTTGTCTTCCCAGAGCCGGAGGGTCCAACGACGCGTTACCCCTCGGGCGCTACCGCGCTGCGCGGGCGCGTTCGCGCTCCAAGGCGCGGGCGCGCTGTTGTTCGAAGCGTGGGATTCGCACCTGTTGCAGGTCGTCGATGAATGCGGCGAGTCTCTCGCGTGCTTGCTCGCCGCGTGCTCCGAAGTCGTTGCGGTCCATGATGTTCCACTGTTTGACTACCGGAAGCAGTACTTCCTCCAGGTGCTGGCGCAGGTCGTAGACGCCGTGCTTGGCCATCAGCACGCCGTTGCGACGGAAGTCGGGCATGCCTGCGCCCGGCATCCGGAAGTTCTCCACGATGGTGTCTATTGCCTCCATCGCCTGATCGGGCACCAAGTCCAGGGCGGCGGCGCAGATGGTGCGGTAGAAGATCATGTGCAGGTTTTCGTCCGCGGCGATGCGTTGCAGCATTCGGTCGGCGATCGGGTCGTCGCACACTCGGCCGGTGTTGCGGTGGGTGACGCGCGTGGCCAGTTCCTGGAAGCTGACGTAGGCGACCGAGTGCAGGAATCCGGCGCCACTCGCGACATCGGTTTCGTTCGCACCGGAGGAGAATCCGTTGGTCATGTGGACCATCCGGGCCTTCTCGAGGGCAACCGGGTCCACGCCGCGGGTAACCACCAGATAGTCGCGGATCACGGTGCTGTGCCGCATCTCCTCGGCTGTCCACCGGCCGACCCAGGTACCCCATGCACCGTCACGGGAGAAGTTCTCGGAGATCTCGCGATGATAGGAAGGCAGATTGTCCTCGGTCAGCAGATTGGTGATCATCGCGGCTTTCGCCACCTCGGTGAGAGTGGACTGCTCGGGAGACCAGTCCGCACCACCGAGCATGGCGAAGTTTCGCCCCTCGTCCCAGGGCACGTAGTCGTGGGGATGCCAGTCCTTGGCCATCGACAGGTGCCGGTGCACGCAGTCCTCGGCGATCGGCTGCAGTTCGGCCAGAATCTCTCGCTGCGTCAGGTCGCGCGCCAATGCTGTAGCCTGCCTCTCTTTTTCGCAATTCTTCGAACAGGTCGGCATACACACCACCACCGCCCTCGGGTGGCGCACAGGGCCGAAGGCCCCGGAGAGGCGGGACCGAATACCCGTTCACTTGATGACCGCAGCAGCGACAACACTTTGCGACCGTCGTTGCGGCGATGCCTCGACCCGCATGCTCAATGGCCGGATCGGTTTGCGAAGAGGACGGTAAGCCGTAGATTCACGGTCTCTGCTTCTCCCCTACCCAGGATTCGGCCGTCCCACGTCACTCCTCCCGGTTCCATGGGCGGACAGGTGCGAAGGTCCGGATGGCAGATACCCGGTGTCGCCCGGGCGATCCGGCGTGGCGACATTGCGGCCCTTCGGCCTGCGGGACCAGGACCAAGGGCCACGCGCATGGCCCGGTCCTGTTGCACATTCGGCGTGAACCCGGCGCCAGCCGGTCCGCCCACCCTGCTGGCCGCATGCTCATGTGGTCAACCGTCCCCTGGACCACAGGGTCGTTGGTGCAGGTGGAAGTCGAACTCGTGAAGCTGGGTTCGGCGCGGAGGAAATCGGGCAGGTGTTCGCCGCAGCCTATGCTGGGGCGGCGGCCCAGCTGTCCGGGCCGAAGACCTCGTAGTGGATATTCTCGGCCGCTACGCCCTTGTCCAGAAGTGCCTCGCGCATGCCGAGCATGAAAGGCAGCGGCCCGCAGAGGTAGGCCCGGGTGCCGACTGCGATAGTGATCTCGCCGAGGTCGGCGCGGCCTTCCCACAACCTGTCTTCGGGGCGGCGGGCGCCGAGATCCTCATACCAGCGGTACATCACCGCGTACGGCAGGCGTTCGACGAGTTCGGCCAGTTCCGCGCGATGGGCATGATTGCTGGGCGAGCGATCGGCATGCAGCACCGAGATCGGGCGGCTGTCGGCCGTGCCGGCGAGGTGACTGAGCATTCCCATCATCGGCGTGCACCCGATTCCCGCGGAGATCAGCAGCAGCGGCGCGTCGTCGTCCTGGAGGACCAGATCACCGAACGGCGTGGTCACCTCCAGCACGTCACCTTCGAATACGTTGCGATACAGAAAGTTCGACACCTCCCCCGCTGGTGCGATCGAGCCATCCGGCAGGGTGTGAGCGTCGACCCGTTTGACAGTGATGCGCCAGTCCTCGCTCGACGGGGCCGACGACAGACTGTACTGGCGAATTTGGCGCGCACCGTCCTCGAGACGCGCAGCCACCGACAGATATTGGCCCGGAGAGAAGGACGGCAGTGGTGTGCCGTCTACCGAGGTGAGCACGAAGGAGACTGTGTCGGCGGACTCGTGGCGCCGTTCGCGCACGCGCACCTGCCGCCAGACATCACCCACCGCTACACCCGCGGACCGGTAGAGCCCGGCCTCCATGGCGATCAGCGTCTCGGCCATCAGCCAGTACAGCTCGTCCCACGCAGCGGCGACCTCGGCGGTGACGGCGTCACCGAGCACCTCGGCGATGGCTTCGAACAAGTATTTGTGCACGATCTGGTACTGGGCGGGCTCGATGCCGAGGGAGGCATGCTTGTTCGCGATCCGCGACAGAATGAGGTCGACGCGAGCCTGATCGGGTTCGAGTTGCAGCGCCGCGAAGGCGGCGATAGCACCGGCGAGCGCTTTCTGCTGGCCGCCCTGCTTCTGGTTGCCACGATTGAACAGATCGCGTTCGAGTTCGGGGTGGGCGGCGAACATCTTGCGGTAGAACTGCGTTGTGATGTCGTCGATGGCGGCGCCTACCGCGGGCAGGGTGGCCCGGATCGTCTCTTTCGTGGTGGCCGAGAGCATGTCATTCTCCGATCGTTGCAGAAATCTGAGGGTCGGTGCCGCCTACCCGGGGCAGGGCGAGAAGGACGGAGCGGGCGGGAGTTCGAGTGAGGTCATCGATGGTGACGGTGTCGAGGGACGCGAAGAATGCTTCCTGGGCGCGGCGTAGCGCCGAGCGCAACAGACACCCCGACCGCAGCGGGCACGGATCGGCGCCGTCGCATTCGACTACTTCCGCCTCGCCCTCGAGTCGGCGTGCCAGCCATCCGACCGAGGCCGTGCGCCCGAGTTCGGTGATGGCCAGACCGCCGCCGCGGCCGCGGCGCGCGTCCACGATGCCCAGTTCGCCGAGCCGGGTGATCACTTTCGCCGCGTGCGCGTAGGACACCGACAACTCTTCGGCGATCTCCCGGCTTCCCGGACGTTCACCGCTGCCGACCACCGCCAGGCGCATGACGACCCGTAGTCCGAGGTCGGTGAAGCGGGTGAGCTGCATGCCCAGAAGATACGATAATTCGCATTTCTGATACCAATTATGTGAGCGGGATAACCCGATCTGGACACCATGCCCGGGTCGCTGGGTCGTTCGGCGCGCGGGGCGCACAGAATGTCGCCGCTGATCTTCACGTCGGTAGTCGGTCGCCGGTACGGACACGACCTGTCAAGGGACCTCGGTCACCGATCCGAGGTCGAACGCCGAGGCGAGCCGACCTGGCACTCCGTAGTCTGGGATAACAGCACGAAAGAGGTTATCCATGGTCAAGGTGTTCCTGGTCGACGACCACGAGATCGTCCGCCGCGGCGTCGCCGACCTCGTCGACCTCGAGCCGGACCTGGTCGTCGTCGGCGAAGCGGGCAGCTACTCTCAAGCACTGGCCCGCATTCCAGCGCTCCGCCCAGATGTCGCCGTGCTCGACATGAGACTTCCCGACGGCAACGGCATCGAACTGTGCCGCGAACTCCTCTCGGCCGATCCGAACCTGCGCTGCCTGATCCTCACCTCCTTCACCGACGAGCAGGCCATGCTCGACGCCATCCTGGCCGGGGCCAGCGGTTACGTGGTCAAAGATGTCAAGAGTCTCGCCCTCGTCGACGCCATCCGCACCGTCGGATCCGGTAGCTCGCTGCTGGACAACCGAGCAGCCGCCGCGCTGATGGCCAAACTCCGATCGGAAGCGGAGGCCAAGACCGGCCCGCTCGCCGCCCTCACGGACCAGGAGCGCACCCTGCTCGCCCTACTCGGCGAAGGCTTGACCAACCGGCAGATAGCCGGCCGGATGTTCCTCGCGGAGAAGACCGTCAAGAACTACGTGTCGCGCCTGCTGACCAAACTGGGCGTCGAACGTCGCACCCAGGCCGCAGTAATCGCCACCAAGCTGAAACAGCCGGAGAAGCAGTATTGAGGTGACCGCTTGGTCTCGGCGATCGTCCACAATAGGAGCCAGCAGCTCGATCGTGGGAGAATGCGGTCCATGGAGGGCCAGCGGTACACGTCCAGGTCTAACGGCCGGGCTTCTGTGACGGAGACTTTGTCGCAGTTGCGGCTTCGTGAACTGCTGATCGAGGTGCAGGACCGGATCGCGCAGATCGTCGATGTCCGCGACCGAATGGACCGGCTCATCGAAGCCATGCTGGTGGTCACCGCCGGGCTCGACCTCGACAACACTTTGCGGACCATCGTGCACACCGCGATCGAACTCGTCGACGCCGGATACGGCGCACTCGGTGTCCGCGAAACCGACCAAACCAGCAATCAACTGGCCGAGTTCGTCTACGAAGGCATCGATGACCGCACCCGCGTCATGATCGGTGACCTCCCCCGCGGGCACGGCGTACTCGGACTGCTCATCGAAGAACCCAAGCCTCTACGACTGACCAGAATCGCCGACCACCCCGCCTCGGTCGGCTTTCCGGCACACCACCCACCCATGCACACCTTCCTCGGTGTCCCGGTCAAAGTCCGCGAGGAAGTCTTCGGCAACCTCTACCTGACCGAAAAGGCGGACGGGCAAGAGTTCACCGATGACGACGAGGTCGTGGTTCAAGCGTTGGCCGCCGCGGCAGGCATCGCCATCGAAAACGCCCGTCTCTACGAACAGTCCCGAATCCGGCAACAATGGCTCGAAGCCATTCGCGACGTAGCGACCGAACTCCTGGCCGGGGGCGAACCCGAGGAAGTCCTGCAACTCGTCGCCGAACGCGCACTGACACTGACCGACTCCGCGATCACATTCCTCGCCCTACCCGAGGACCCGGACATCCCCCACGACGAAGTCACCGAACTTTTGGTCACCGCCGCCGCCGGGCCGAGCTCGGAAGCGATGAACGGGTTGTTCGTCGATGTCGAGGGTTCGCATGCGGGGAACGCATTCCGGACAGGACAGCCCGTCTCCGTCGATCAACTGCGCGATGAGACGTTCGCCGAGCTGGCGCCCGAGACCGGACCCGTCTTGATCATCCCGCTGCGTGCGCGCGGCTCGGTAATCGGGGTACTCGCCTCGCTGCGACCGGTAGAAGCGGCACCGCTGGATACCGCCACCCAGGCCATGATGGCGGCCTTCGCCGACCAGGCGGCCGTGGCGCTGCAATTGGCCGACACCCAGCGCCGGATGCGTGAACTCGACGTCCTCTCCGACCGCGACCGCATCGCCCGCGGTCTGCACGACCACGTGATCCAGCGGCTGTTCGCGGTGGGTCTCTCCCTGCAGGGCACAGTGCAGCGGGCACGGGTGCCGGAGATCAAATCCCGCCTGACAGACACCATCGACGACGTGCAAGGCATAGTTCAGGACATCCGCCACTCGATTTTCGACCTGCAGAGCAATACGACGGCGGATTCGTCCAAGTACCGAAAACACCTGCACGGCATCGTTGTCGACATGACCGCCGACACCGGCCTGCGAACCACCGTCCGGCTGGCCGGACCGGTCACGGTACTGGCGCCACCTCTGTCCGACGACGTCGAGGCAGTTCTGCGGGAAGCGGTGAGCAACGTGGTGCGGCATGCGGCCGCGAGCACCGTGGCGATCGAGTTGCAGGTCAAGGACGACGTCACCATCGAGGTGACCGACGACGGCGCGGGCGTTCCGGCGGACATCTCACGCCGCAGCGGACTAGCGAACCTGGCCGCGCGGGCCGAGAACGCCGGTGGCGGTTTCAGCGTCACCAACCGACCCGAAGGCGGCACCGTGCTGCGCTGGGCAGCTCCGCTGCCGTAACCGAGTCGGATTCGAGCGGTACTGAGTCACCTTCGCTGTCTCGTCTGCGCTGAAGTTGCGTGCGATGCGGTCGCTGGAAGCTCGCCGCCTCGCGGCGAAACGAACTCGCTCACGGTGACGTCCGAGTACCTGACATAGCCACGGATGCGCACGCACATCGAATAGGCGGATAGGCGCGGCACATCTCCATTGCCTATCGACCCTCCGGTCGAGGACCAACGCCAGCAGTCGCCGCAGGTGCCGATCCCTACCGTACTGATGACGGATCCGCACACCGAAGGGCACCGACATGGTTGATCAACACGAGGACAACCCGCACGAACTCGCTTCCGCTGCGGTAGTGGTCGGCACCGACGGCACAGAGCACGCCTCGGCGGCCGTCCGCTGGGCGGCCCGCACGGCATCGGATCGCGGGCGCCGCCTGCTGATCGTGCACGGGATGAACCTTCCCGCGGCTCGCGCCACGCTCGGCGTTTACGACGTGATGGTGCCCGCGGTCAGCGAGACGATGCGCGCACGCGGTTCGGAAATCCTTGCCGAAGCCCGGGCACTGGCGCATGATGTCGCCCCCGATCTCGCTGTGGCCACGAAGCTCGGCGAAGAGAACGCCGCAGCGCTGCTCATCACACTGTCGGCGCACACGCATCTGGTCGTCCTCGGTGCCACACCGGGCATGGGCACGATCGCTCATCTCGGATCGACCTTGCTCGCGGTGACCGCCCACGCGGACGGCGCCGTCGTGGTGGTGCGAGGCGACCGGCAGCTGACCGGCGACCGCGCACCGGTTGTAGTGGGCGCCGACGGCAGCGAAGTGGGGGAAGCGGCGATAGCCGCCGCTTTCGCCGAAGCGGCAGCACGTGACGTCGATCTGGTCACCATCCACGCTTGGAGCGACCTCTCCGCCGGTGAATTCGCGGGAACCCGATACCTCGAGATCCCGCTGGAGAACCTGGCGATCGGTGAGCGGGCGCTGCTGGCCGAGCGACTCGCGGGCTGGCAGGAGAAGTACCCGGACGTCACCGTGATCCGCAGAGTCTATCTGTCCGGGCCTCGGAAACATCTGGGTGATTGGTCGCGCAACGCGCAACTCGTCGTCGTCGGCAGCCGCGGCCGGGGCGGATTCCGGGGCCTCCTTCTCGGTTCCACCAGTAATTGGCTCGTACAGCACGCCGAGTGCCCCGTCATGGTCGTACATCCGAAGTGAGCGTGTCCTCTGTCGGAGGCAGTCGCGGCGACGACCGACCCACGAGGCAAGTGGACCACGCGGGTGTGGCTCCATCGCCAGATGACCTTCTGCCCTGTCGATACTGCCGCCGCCGTCGAATGATGATCGAAGTAGGGAGCACGCCGCCCGGAGTAGAAGGAGATGCCTCATGACCACCGTGCAGACCATCATGCGGCCCGACGTACAACACATCAGTGTTCGAGAGACTATGGAAGCAGCCGCCCAGCGGATGCGCCAACTCGATATCGGCGCGCTGCCGATCTGCGACGGCGAAGGTCATCCCGTCGGCATTGTCACCGATCGCGATATCGTCGTGAAGGTCGTCGGTGTCGGCGCGAATCCGAAGACCACTACCGCCGGAGAATTGGCACAGGGCGCCGAACGGCTGCACACAGTCGAGATCGACACCGAGGTGGACGACGCGCTGACGCTCATGCGGCAGAACCGGATCCGGCGGCTTCCGGTCACCGACAACGGCGTACTGGCCGGCATCATCACCGAAGCCGATCTGGCCCGCCATTTGACCGAGAACACCGTCGGTGAATTCGTCGAAGCGGTCTGTGCCGCCAATCTGCCCACCACCGAGAATGCGTGAGGATCTGTCACCTCGATGCCCAAAAGATCGGCATCCGGCGATGGAAGCTCGGAGCACTTGCTGAGCGGTGTCCCAGAGATCCGGTCCCGCCGTCAGCTCGAACGGACGACGATCATCGGCACGTCTATCGAGTGCAGCAGCGCATTGCTGGTCGACCCCAGCACCGTGCTCGCGAATCCGCCTCGACCGTGCGTGCCCACTACCACCAGTTGCGTGTTCGCCGACTCTTCCAGCAGGGACCGTGCCGGTCGATCCGCGGTGACGATGCGCAGCACGGCGACATCCGGGTAGCGCTCGCTCCAGCCCGCGAGATTCTCGGCCAGCATCGCCTCCGCCGATTCGCGGGCGCCGTCCCATCCTCGGACCGGCACGTCCAGACCGCTCGTGTCGCTCCATGCGTGCAGCGCCACCAGGTCGACTGTCCGCCGCGACGCCTCCTCGAACGCGAGCTCGACGGCGGGCACGCTGTTGGCGGTGCCGTCGACGCCGACGAGCACCGGTTGACGGGCTGACACGGCGTCGATCGCCGAGATTCCGTGGATCACCGCGACCGGGCAGTGCGCGTGGTGGGTTGTCGCGGTACTCACCGAACCGAGCAGGCCCCGCTGGAACGCGCCGATCCCGCGGCTACCGACCACAAGCATCCGCGCCTGCGCGGAACGCTCGATGAGTAGCGGGATGACCAGTTCGAAGCTCACCTCGGTGGTGATCGCGGGCTCGTCGCCAGGAGAAGCTGTGCGTGCCACCCGCGCAGCCTCGGTGAGGATGCGTTCGCCGTCCCTGCGCATCCACTCCAGGTCGGCCTCCCCCATCGATATGCCCGGCCCGAAACCGGTGGGTATAGCCATGGAGGTGATGATGTGCAGCGCGCAACGGTGCAGCGCTGCTTCGGCGGCCGCCCAGGCTACCGCTTGATACGAACTGGCCGATCCGTCCACCGCGGCCAGGATCGACGAGTTCGGTGGTGCGAGGCGCGAAGCGTTCACTGCCGCGTACGCGGGTCGGTGTCTTCGGCTGGGGTCGCGGGGACGGGATGCAGCACCGCGAGGCGTCGGACGTATTCGGATTCGTCGAGATCGCCGCTGGCGAACCGCTCGGCGAGCAGCGCTTCCGGTGACAAGCGCGCCGGGCCGCTGAATCGGGGGGCCTGCGCGCGCTCAGGTCTGCGCACGGCTACGAGCGCGATCGCCACCGCGATCCACGGCGGGACGACGAACAAGATCATGAGAACGAACATCCACCACTGTGGCCCGCTCCCGTACCAGTACATCACTGCGTGTCCTCTCTTGCCGGACGACACATCTGCCGCCACTCGCGGTCCCATCGCGCGCTACGCTGCCGCGCCAACAGCAGGGCTACACCGTTCGCCAGGCACCATCCGCACAGCCAGACGCCCACCAGGACGGAAACACCCACGCCGATACCGGCCACGACGGCGGTATCCGGGTGGCGTGGTCGCGCGGTGGGAGTGCCCTCGGCGTCGAGCCACAGCTCGACACGATCGCCGAGCTGCGTCTTCTTCCGGACCGGCAGGACGGCATCGCCCGTATGCCCGGACTCGTCCCATCGCGCTCGGGCGTCGTAACGATGCGCCGCGGTTCGGACGGGCTGGTCGGTGATCACGGCGTGAACTAGAGATTTCGTCGCACCTTCGCTGCGGATTTCGGCGGAGGTGTCGGCATACGCGTCCGTAGCGAGGGCGCCCGCGACAGGCACCGCGATAAGTACCGAGATCGTGGCGATCACGCGGATCGCTGATTCGATGCGATCGGACGGGCGCATCAGCTCGTTCGAGCTACACGGTCGTAGCGACCACAAACGGATCAGTCGAGTCCACCATCCGTCCAGCGGAATGATCACGCTTTCGGACATCGCCGTTTCACCTCTTCCGACGACTGGTGCCGTCAGCATCGAGGATCGCGCGTCGAACGAGGCATCGGCAGAGACAAAGGTCATCCACCCGAGGGGACCTCTGCCCCCGTGTCCCGGTCCTCGCAGAAGGCTGCCACCGCGGTCGGTAGTGTGGGATACAGGTGGCGCTCGCCGATTCTCGATGTCAAGCCGGAAGCGTCCAGGGCTTATGGCGCGTCGTATCGGTAGATCACCAGCCCTGGAACGGGTTTCGCGGTGGGGTAGTCATCGATGCCGTGCACTCCCGCCACCCCGGAGACGAAGCCCAAAATCGCGTCGTGGGCGCGGGCGATCCTGCGCAGCAGATCGAAGATCGACAGCGCGATCGCGACGAGCACGCCGAGGCCGAGCACCGCAACGAGGGTCGCGAGCGCCAGCAACAACTCGCTGCACCCCAGTACAGGGCGAAAGTCCCATGGCAAGGGTCGGTTCGACTCTGTTCCGGCCGCTCTCTACCGCCCTACCGTCGGAGTCCTTACCCGGTTCGGGCGCAGAGGAGAGATTCGTCATGCGCGCGCGAATTGTCTACGAATCGATGTTCGGCAATACCGCGGCGATCGCCGAGGCCATCGCACAGGGATTGCGTGAGCATGCCGAGGTAGAGGTCGTGAATGTGGTGGCGGCGGCGGAAGTGTGTGGATCGACGCTGAATCTGCTCGTGGTCGGCGGCCCCACCCACGCCTTCGGGCTCAGCCGCGCGCAGACGCGCCGCGACGCCGCCAAGCTCACCGATGCACCGATCGCGACCGACATCGGCGTACGGGAATGGCTCGCGGACGCACTGCCCGTATCGCCGGGTCACCGCGCTTTGGCCTTCGGCACCAAAGTGGCCAAACCACCCTGGCTGCCGGGCTCGGCCGCACGCGGTATCGGGAAACGATTGTGCCGATTGGGCTATTCGCTCGCCGATCAGCCGGTGGATTTTCTTGTCGGCGATACGACCGGCCCGCTCATACCGGGCGAGCTGGACCGCGCCCGGGTGTGGGCGGGCCGGATTGCTCACACCGAACTCGACCGAATCGTGCACCACACCTGACGGCGCACCGACGCGGATACATGCTCGGAAGAGTGCGGATGACCATCGGAAAGTGGTCGTCGCGGACTTGGAAGAGGCTGCCACTGTCGCATGACCGGCCGCATTGCGCTCGGTGCGCCAGTGGCCCCATGTCCGGCCGCCGGATGCTTATAGCGGTCTGTTCCGGTCGCAGCCGAGATCGTCGGCGACGAACCGCCCGGGATCCGGAGATGTCGCCGCGCCCAGCCAGGCCGTCGGCGGGTGCAAACCGGCATGCTGCCGAAGGACCTCAGCATTCGGGACCAACGCCAGCCGTGTGCGAACTCACCGGTCCCTACTCTTCGAGTACGCAAGCATCGACTTTCGAAGGGACACCCCGTATGTCCGCCGGTCTCCTCGACAGCGCGCACCACCTGGCATCAGCTGCCGTAGTCGTCGGTATCGACGGTTCCGAAGCCTCCGATCTGGCCGTGCAGTGGGCCGCCAAGCGCGGACGCAGGCTTCTGATCGTCCACGGCCTCGACCTGGCTGCTACCCAGGCTGTTTTCGGCCTGTACGACCTGGTGTTGCCCGCGGTCGCCCAGAAACTGCGGGAAGAAGGCGCCGCCCGATTGGCTCGCTCCGCGCGGCTGGCTAGCCGACGCCATCGAACCCCGTCCGGTCCGGGAGCTGGAGACCGCCGCACAACGCATGCTCGCCGAGCATCTCGCCGGATGGCAGGAGAAATATCCCGAGGTCCAGGTCACTCACAAGGTCTCCGTCGCCCGGCCACGCACTCTGCTCACCGCGTGGTCGAAGTCCGCGCAATTGCTCGTGGTCGGTAGCCGGGGCCGCGGCGGGTTCCGCGATCTGCTGCTCGGGTCTACCAGCAATTTCCTTGTCCAACATGCCCATTGCCCGGTCGTGGTCGCCCACGGGGCTTAGAAGAAAGCGAAAAACACATGTCCAGCAGCATCAACCCGCCGATTCTCGTCGGTTCCGACGGCTCTCCGACCTCACTGGCCGCGGTCCGCTGGGCTGCCGCCGACGCGGCCCGCCGACGCGCACCGCTGAACATCGTCTACGCGATCAGCACGCCGATCGACTACGGCCCCGGCATCGCTGTTCCCCAAATCGACTACGACAGCTACCGGCAGGAGGGACGGACGGCGCTGGAGATCGCGCGCAAGAACGCCGTGGCGGCGGCTTCCCCGATCGGCGAGCTCGACATCACCGCCGATCTCGTCGAGGCGCCGCCGATCCCGGTGCTGCGCGACCGATCCAAGTCCGCGCGGCTGCTCGTCGTCGGCACCCACGGGCTGGGCGCCTTCAGCCGCAGCATCCTCGGCTCTGTCAGCACGGCGCTGGCCCGGCATGCCGCATGTCCGGTCGCGGTGATCCCCGCCGACTTCGAGCACACGGACGGCCCGGTGGTGGTCGGCGTCGACGGCTCGTCGTGCAGTGCCCGTGCCGTCGAGGTCGCCTTCGACGAGGCCGCCCACCACGGCGCCGAGCTGGTCGCGGTACACACCTGGTCGGAGTTCTTCCGATACATCTCGCGCGCGGAAATGCAGAACGAAGCCGAGGAACTGGTGTCGCAGAGCCTGGCCGGCTACGGCGAAAAGTATCCAGAGGTACGGGTGCGGCGGATCGTAGTCGAAGATCGCACCGCCAAGCGACTGCTCGGCGAGGGCGAGAACGCGCAGCTGATCGTCGTCGGCAGTCACGGGCGCGGCGGCTTCGCCGGCATGACCCTCGGTTCGGTCAGTCAAGCGGTGCTACACGGTGCGAAGGCGCCTGTGATCATCGCAAGGTCGGCAAACTGACTCGCACCGCTGCGCATCAACGGTCCAGCCCCCGGATCTAGGGTATCGAGTTCACCAGCCGGACCGTCTCCCCCGGCTTCAGGCGTGCGGTCTGATCCCGGCAGGTGATCTCGATCGGCGCCGACGCGCCAGGATCCGAGCTGATCTCGACGCCCTGCCCGCTGACCCGCACGGTCAGCCGGTGGCCGCGATAGATCATCGGAAACGACAACGCGCCCAGAGTTTCCGGCCAGAATGGGCAGAACACAAGGCGGTCGTGGCGCAGTTCCATACCGGTGAAGCAGCGTTGCAGCAGATCGACGCTGCCGGCCATCGCGGCGATGTGAATTCCCTCCGCGGTGGTGCCGCCCTGGATGTCGGCTACGTCGGAGCCGAGCACGAGGTCGAAGAACTCCACGGCACGATCACGATTGGCCCGCGCCAGCACCCACGAATGCACCAGCGCGCTGAGCGTCGAGCCGTGCGAGGTGCGTGACAGGTAGTAGTCGATGGTCCGCGGGATCATCTCGCCGGGCAGCTCGTAGCCGAGGTGACCGAGCAATTCCCGGAGTTCGTCGGCCGACAGCAGATAGAACAGCATCAGCACATCGGCCTGTTTGGCGGCCCGATAACGGTTGACGTCGTCGCCTTCGGCCTCGAGTATTCGGTCCAGCCGCTGAATGTTGCCGTAACGGCTGCGGTAGCGGTCCCAATCGAGTTCGGCCAGTCGCTCGTAGCCCTCGAATTGGCTGATGACTCCGTCGTGGAACGGGACATACATTCGCCGGGCCACATCTCGCCAGTGCTCCGTGTCCGACGGCCGCACCGACAGCGTCTCCAGCAATTCCGTTCGTTCGCGCGGGGCCAGCAGGGCCAGCGTGTCGATCGCACGCCGAATCACCCAGGCCGCCATCACATTGGTGTACGCGTTGTTGTCGATCCCGGCGTCAGGCGCGTCCGGGTAACCGGAATGGAACTCGTCGGGGCCGATGACGCCACGGATGGTGTAGCGGTCGCGCTCGGCGTCGTAACCGGCCAGGCTCGACCAGAAACGGGCGATATCCACCAGCAGTTCCGCGCCGCCTTCGACGAGGAACTCGAGGTCGCCGGTAGCCTGGTAGTACTGCCAGACGTTGTAGGCGATCGCGACCCCGATGTGGTGCGCACGGCGGCTGGGATCGGGCTTCCACCGTCCCGACAGCGGATTCAGGTGCATTCTCTGGCTCTCTTCACGGCCGTCGCTGCCGGACTGCCACGGAAACATCGCCCCGGCCAGTCCCACTGCCGCGGCCGCCCGGCGCGCCTCGGGCAACCGTCGATAGCGGTACCGCAGCAGTGCTCGGGTCAAGGTGGGGAAACGCGGATTCAGCACCGGGAAGACGAACAGCTCGTCCCAGAACACGTGACCGCGATAGGCCTCACCGTGCAACCCGCGCGCGGGCACACCCACATCGAGATCGGTGGTGTTCGGCGACAACGTCTGCACCAGGTGCAAAAGATGCAGGCGCACGATCCGCGTCGCGTCCTGCGCTCCATCCAGGTCGATGCGCAGCCGCGCCCACAGATGCTCCCACGCCACGGCATGACCTTCGAACAGATCCGCGTACCCGCCGGCGACGGCGATCGTCCGGGCGGCCTCTTCCTCTGGACCCGCTGCCGCGTTGTCACGTCCGGTGAACACGGCGACAATCTTCTCCAGGGTCACCGACCCTCCGGCTGTGATGTCGACGGCGCACTCGTGGCCGATCAGACCATCTCGATCGATCAACTCCCGCGGCGGGTCGACCGGTTCCCGGCCGCGCCGCAGGGTGCTGCGCGTCGCGATAGCCACTGATCTGCCGGAGGTGTTGGTCCGCACCGCGAGCAGCACCGAATCGTCGGACAGGGCTATCGCGTGCTCGGCGGTCAGGTGCGTGCCCGACAGGGCGCTGTAGCGCTCCACCAGGTGATTGCGCACCCCTCCGTCGATCGCCGACCGGATTCGCAGAGCACCCGACCAATTCTCGGCGGTGATCGTCGCTTCCAACGCGCCCAGGTGCGGGCGGTGCATAGCGAGGAAGCGGCGTTGCGACACCGCAGTGATCCGCCCCGAGACGTCGCGGAAACGGAACCGCCGCACGAGTTCGCCGCAGCGGAGATCCAATTGCTGCTGGTAGGAAACCAATTCGGCGGCATCGAGGTCGAACCACTCTCCGCCGCCGATCTGGAAGGTCAGCGGAAGCCAGTTCGGCAGATTCACCAGACTCTCGTTGTCGATGACGTGCCCAGCGATCTCGTCAGAGAGCCGGTTGTACACCCCGGCGACATAAGTACCCGGATAATGGACCGCCCCCGCCACGCTTTCCGGTGCTGCCCCCCGGGTGGCGAAGTAGCCATTTCCGATTGTGCACAGTGCCTCACGAAGCTTCTCCTGAGCCGGGTCGTACCCGTCGAAGATGAGCATCCACGATTCCGGCACGACGGCAATCGATTCGGTGCGCGACAATTCCGCCAGCCGCTCGAGGAAGGCGCGAACCTGCCGTGGTCCGGCGACCGAGAAGCGGGCGGCGGTGTGCCTGTCGCCGGTCTCTTCGGCACGCACCACGATGGCGAGGCCGTCGGCTTCGACGGCATCGAAGGCGTCTTCGTCGGTCAGATCGTCCCCGAGATAGATCGGCAGTACCGGGACCGTGAGATGGTCGAGAATCCACCGCAGCGCGGTGCCCTTGTCCCAGGCCACATCCGGTCGTAACTCGGTGACGCGACGGCCGTGCGTGACACGCAAGCCTGCCGCATGTCCGACCTCGTGTACCGCGGCAACCACCCGCCCGACGTCCTCTACCGCGACATTGCGATGATGAACCGCGACCGCGAAGCGCTTGTGCTCGACCAGCACTCCCGCGATGTCGTTCAACCTCTGCCCTAGTTCGCGCGCGGCCTCGGCGAGTGCACGCTCGGCTCCCGGCGCGGCGTCGTGGACGTGCCGGTTACCGTCCGGGGCCATCAGTTCGAAGCCGTGGCTACCCGCATACCAGATTCCATCGACACCCACGTGGTCTCTGAGATCGGTCAGATCGCGTCCGCTGATGACCGCGACCGGGCATTGCGTGGCAAGCGCTGTCAGGACTGCCGCCACGCCGTCGATAGGTTCGGCGCCGGCGGGATCGGCGACGATGTCGGCCACCGTGCCATCGAAATCCAGCAGGACAGCCGGCTTTTCGGTGCTGAGCAGATCCACGATGCGTGACCAGCACTCCATAGCGTCGGGTACCTCCGAGATTCGCCGGAAGCCGCCACGCAACCGCACCTGCGCCAGGTCGGCAACAACGATGTCCGCCCCCTGCGCCAGTAGGCGATCGGTGCCCGCGTGCCGGTCGACTCCGATGATCAGTGCGAACCCACCGCTGCGTCCGGCCGCCACCCCCGCCTCGGCGTCCTCCACGACCACCGTTCGATCCGGTTCGGCACCCAGCCGCCGGGTCGCCTCGAGCAGCATCGACGGATCGGGCTTACCCGGCAAGCCCAGCGTCTCGGCGTCGATACCGTCCACCCGCACGGTGAACAAGTCGGCGACACCGGCAGCCGTGAGCACCTCCGCACAGTGACGGCTGGCTGAGAACACCCCCGTGCGGATGCCCGCATCGTCGAGCCGCCGCACCAGTGTGACGGTCGATTCGAATGCTTGTACTCCCTCGCGCGCGACCCGCTCCAGGAACAGGTGATCTTTTCGGTTGCCCAGCCCGCAGATCGTCTCAGCACTGTCCGAATCGGACGGTCTCCCCCAAGGCAGTGCGATCCCTCGTGCGGCCAGAAAATCGGCAACGCCCCGATAACGCGGTTTACCGTCCACGAAACGCAGATAGTCGTCCTCGGTGAATGGTGAGCGATCCTGCCCGCCACCCGCGGGGCGTTGGTTCAAGAAGGCATCGAACAATTCCGTCCAGGCCGCGGCATGTATCGACGCGCTGTCGGTGACCACCCCGTCCATATCGAAGATCACCGCGTCGTGTCGGCGCGCGTCGATCGGCGGTACCGCCGTGGCACCTTTTCCCACACATACAGCCTGAACGGACCGATGCCTCCCGTCTAGGGGCCGAGGTACCGGGAGACGTGGCCGACAGGGGACCACCTGCGGTGGGATTCGGGACCTACGACTCCTCCGGACATCGCCTCTCGATCCCTACCGTGACGGTATGAACCAGCTACCGTCCGGAGAAACCATCGAGAAGGCCGTCCTGCTCGCCGGCCGGGCGCCGTCACTGCACAACAGCCAACCCTGGCACTGGAAATTCGACGGCCAGACCCTGCGTCTGTTCGCTGCGCCCGAACGCATGCTTCCGGCGACGGACACATCCGGCAGGCAGATGCTGATCAGCTGCGGTATCGCTCTGGACCATCTGCGCGCCGCGATGGCCGCGGCCGGCTGGCGTATCCACGTCGCCCGCTTCCCCGATCCGAACCGCCGCGAACACCTGGCCAACATCACCTTCGAACCCGCTCCGATCGTCACCGAAGCCGAGCGTGCTCGCGCCGACGCCATCCTCCGGCGGCACACCGACCGGCTGCCGTTCCAAGCGCCCACCGGATGGCCCGACTTCGAAGAGGTCCTCCGGTCGACCTTCGATCCCTTCGACGCAACACTCGACGTGCTGGGTGACGACTGCCGCTCCAGCCTCGCCCGCGCCTCGGAGATGAGCGCTGCGCTGCGCCGCTACGACGCCGGCTACCACGCCGAATTGCAATGGTGGACCGGCCACACGATCGGCGCCGCGGGGGTGCCCAGCGACGCGCTGATCTCCCAGGAGGAACGGCAGCGAGTGAGCGTGGGCCGTAAGTTTCCCACCACTACCGGCGACCGGCGCGGCGAGATCACCGAGGACCATTCGGTAATCCTCGTGCTGTCCACCGACCGCGACACACCCGAGGACCTGGTGCGCTGCGGTGAGGTGCTGTCCACGGTGTTACTGGAGTGCACACTCGCCGGGTTCGCGACCTGTCCGTTGACTCACCTAACCGAGGTGCCGAGCAGCCGTGCCGTGGTCCGCGAATTGACCGCACACTCCGGCCTCCCCCAGGTCTTGATCCGCGTCGGTATCGCGCCCGAATCGGAGCCGAACGCTCCGGCGACTTCACGCCGCCCGCTCAGCGAGGTCCTCGAAATGCCTGAATCCGTCCGCAAACCGGATTGAGCTCGTCCATACCCCACGCTCCAACCGATCCCGCAGAAACCAGTGCCCTCGCTGGTCACCACTGCATGTGCACGTCCTGAATTCGAGGAGAAATCGGACTTCATGAACACGATGAGGCTTGCCGCAACCGTTCGATCAGCAATAGAAAGGCTGACCGGAGACCGGTTGCGCACCAAATGGTTGACCTGGGGAGCCACGGGGGAAGAAATCGCGCGGGTTATGCCGGGTGACGATCTACTGGTAGACACCGATATCGTCTCGACTCGGGCTATCACGATCTGCGCAGGCGCCGACGCTATTTGGCCGTGGCTGGTTCAACTGGGTCCCGGCCGCGGCGGCGCGTACACCTACGACTGGGTCGAGAACCTGCTCGGCCTCGATATGCACAGCGCCGATGAAATCCTCCCGCAGTTCCAGGACCTCGCGGTCGGGGACAGCTTCGCGCTCGGCAAGTCCGGTCCGCGTATGCGCGTCGCGGTGCTGGAACCCGAGCACAACTTGGTCTTCGCTTCCGAAGACGGCCGATGGGTTTGGGCATTCGGGCTCTATCCGATGGGCGCGGCCACCCGGCTGGTGAGCCGCAATCGGATCGCACTGACGGGCGCGTCCGCGTTCACGCGCGTATTCACCGTGGTCGTGATGGAACCGGGCAGCCTGGTGATGGAGCGGAAGATGCTGCGGGGCATCAAACAGCGCGCGGAGAGGCTCGGACGGGAGCGCCGGCCACCCGAAATGACAAAAGACCCTGCGCCGCGGACGCATGGCCCGTATCCGCAGCGTCGTGTACCGAGAACACTCGAGCTATGACCGCGAACGACGAAGCACCCGCCATCTCGGTGCCCGATCATCGGACGATCCTGGCCGCGTTGCGGCTGGCCACCCGCGCGCCTTCGGTCCACAACACCCAGCCGTGGCGCTGGGTGTTCGACGGCACACGCTTGCACCTATACACCGACGCCGACCGGCTGCTGCCTTCGACCGACCCGCACGGGCGCCAGCTGGTGATCAGCTGCGGTGCCATGCTGCATCACGCGCGGACCGCTTTCGCCGACCAGGGCTGGCACACCGACACGATGCGGGTACCCGACCGGCAGCGACCCGACCACCTCGCGGTAGTCGGATTCCGGCCGTGGCCGGACCCACCCGAGGGCATTCACACCCGAGCGCTCGCCATCGACCAGCGACGCACCGACCGGCTGCCGATGACCGCACCGGAGGGCTTCGCCGATATCCTCCCCCGACTGCGGATGCTCGCCTCCCCCCACGAGGTGGAACTCACCGTCCTGGATGACAACGCACGCCCTCGGCTGGCCACAGCCTCCGAGGAGGCCGGGGCTCTGCGCCGACACGACCTGCTGTACCAAACCGAATTGGAATGGTGGGCAGGACATTCGGAGTCCCTCGAGGGCGTGCCCGCCTCCGCTCTGGTCTCCGACGCCGAAAACGCTCGGGTCGGAGTCGGACGCGCGTTCCCTCCAGCCCCGCATTCGATGCGACGTGCTCGACTCGATGATCAGGCGCGACTGGTGGTACTCAGCAGCGAAGGCGACTCGGTGACCCAGTGGCTGCGCACCGGCGAGGCTTTGTCGGCCGTGCTGCTGGAATGCACCGCCGCGGGGCTGGCGACCTGCGCGCTGACCCACATCACCGAACTGCCGACAACCCGCGGACTGCTCGGCGGTCTCGTTCCGCATCCCGCGGCACCTCAAGTGCTGATCCGTGTCGGCACCGCACCCGACGACACGAACATGGCCCCCCCGACCCCCCGCCGACCGGTCACCGACATCTTCACCGTCTCCCGCTGAACCAACACGCGAACGCTTATCGCCCAGGGCGTGTCAGAGCACGCGATCCGCGGTGCTCAGGGAATCAATGGCGGCCTGCAGCTTGGCAGCGGCCCGACTGGCTACGGGCTGTAGATCTGGTTCATCCGTAACCTGCACCATGAGCTGCGGATTCATTGCTTCGACGATGACCGCGGAATCGGAGCCGGGGTTCTGGCGCACGACGACGTTTGCTGGCCTTCAGGGTGGCCCGGACGTCGATCTCGGCCGAATCCTTCGCTCGCTCAGCGCGGCCCTGGTCCGGTCGACGGCGTCGATGTCGATGGCTACCACGCCTCCATGATCGGCAGCCCCATCATCAGCGTCGACGGTCACGCCTTCAGTGGTCCCGTCCTGACCGAACCGCCCCGGCCGGGACGCGCAACCGAGCTGCTGGCTGCCATCATCACCGCGGCCACCACTCCTGGATTCGCCGCCCGCCGGGCCGGTGGTGCCCGGGCCATGACGACGACCACGGCCCGAACCGGGCACCCGTACGAGGTCTCCGTCGCTCGTGTCTCCGGCGCGCGGAAAGTCGCCTTCGTACCCTGGTTCGGCCTGCCGGGACGTAAGTCTCCGCTAGCCGTGGTAGCTGGTAGCCCACCGGCCAACCACATTCCAGCGCAGGACCCCGGGTCGTCGACGATTCTCGTTGCGCTTTCGATCCCGCCGAGTATTCGGGGTTCCGGTAGTAACCGCCGAAAAATCAACGGATACGGCGTAGCCGTAGCTGATCGCCGGTGAGTCCGGGTTCGGCCTGCGGTGATGGTCGGATGCTGGTTGGCTTGTCTCCCAACGCTGTTGGTTGGTGTGGGAGGTTGGTTCGTGGCGACGCGGGTGTTCGCGGATGAGGAGTTGGCGCGTCTGCGGGAGTTCCCGGAGATCGGGCGTGAGGAGTTGTTCCGGTTCTTCACGCTCTCGCCGGCGGATCTGGCGTTCGTCGATCCCGGTCGCGGTCGTGGTCCGGCTGATCGGCTCGGTATCGCGATCGCGTTGTGCACGTTGCCGTGGCTGGGGTTCGTGCCCGATCGCGTGGTCACCGCCCCGCCGGTCGCGGTAGCCAGGTTGGCCGAGCAGCTGCAGGTCGACGGCACCGAGATCCGTTCCTACGGCCGCCGCGCCCAGACCCGCACTGATCACCTGCGGCTGGTCGCGCAGTATTTGGGATGGCGGGCGGCCGGTGCGCTCGAGCTCGAGGAGCTCGACGAGTTCCTGCTCGCGCGGGCGATGGAGCACGATTCCCCGACCTTGTTGTTCCGGTTGGGGGTGTGAGTATCTGATCTCGGCGCGGGTGATCCGCCCCGGGCCGGTGAGCATGGTCGAGCGTATCGCCCACGCCCGTGAGCAGGCCCAGCGCGAAACCTACGACCGGCTGGCCCACGAGTTCACCCCGGCCCGCTGCGCCGAGCTGGACGCGCTGCTTGTCACCGATGCCTCGCTGGGGGTTTCGCGGTTGCGGTGGCTGTCGACCGGTCCGGTGGAGGCGTCGGCGGCCGCGGTGCGCGCCGAGGTCGACAAGCTGGCGTTCCTGCGCGGACTGGGCGCGGACCGCCTGGTCCCTAGGAGCTCGCGGCGGGGCGGATCAGCGATCTCAGGGGCGGGTCCCTGGGTGCTGGCTGTGGTTGCGTGTGGTGGGGGCCGGTCGGGCCGTTGTTCGCGTCGATGCTATCGACGAACCGTTCGACGCTGTCGAGTGCGCTCCGTGCCTCCGACAGCCGCGGGTATCCCATCTGGAACACATGGAACATTCCCGGCCACAGCTCGAGTTCGCACCGCCCGCCCGCCGCGCGCAGTGCCGCGGCAAAGTGTTGGGAGTCCGAGGCGAGAACCTCGCTGCCGCCGGCCTGCAACAGCATCGGCGGCAGGTCGGGTCCGACCGCGGCGAGGACATCCAGGCGCGGATCACTGAAATCTGTGTCCACGAAATAGGTTTGGGTGATCCGTCGACCGGTGCGGGCGGAGACGAACTGGTCCCACACGTGTGCGCTGTGGGCCGCCGCGAGCTGCCAGGTCGGGTCGACGACGCTGGAGAATCCGATCACCGCCGCAGGCTGGTCGACACCGAGTTCGCGGAGTTGGACGCACAGGCTCAGAGCGAGGTGGCCGCCGGCCGAGTCGCCCATCACGATGATGTCGCTCGCTGTGTGCCCTTGGTCGATCAACCACAGGTAGCCGTTGAGAATGTCGTCGTGGGCGGCGGGGAAGCGGTATTTCGGTGCTCGCCGATAGCGCACGGCGTAGGCGGGTCGGCGCAGTCGGCGTGTCAGTTCCGACACCAGGCCGCGGTGGGTCCAGGGGCTGCAACTGATGTATCCGCTGCCGTGGATGTAATAGATCATCCGGGTGCCGGGCTCCGCCGGCCCGCCGACCCATTCTCCGATGGTCCGGCCGTTGGGGCCTGCGGCATCGACTCTCATGGGTGGCAGCGTCGGAGCGAACCACATCCGACAGGCCACGACCTGCGTGAAGCGGTAGCCGAGCACACCGAGCGGGGTATGCAGCGGCAGTAGCCACAGTGTGGGCCGCACGAAGATTCGCGACGCCCAGATGGTCAGCCACGCGGCGAAGGAGCGCGCCACCGTGATCACCGGATCATCGGAACGACCGCTTGCCGGGGGCGGTGCGGCGGATTCGGCCAGCCTGATCGAGGCGCTGACTGGATCGGGTGTGTTCATGGGGTTCCTCGAGATCAGGGTGCACTGGAGGTCCGCCCGCACCGGCGGTGTGCGGGTGTGGGCGGGGAGTCCGGTCTCCGGTGCGGGTGGG
>NZ_JABLTE010000072.1 GCF_013315795.1 Nocardia barduliensis | reverse complement strand
GCTTTGGCGGGGTCGGGGGTGGATGTGGGTGAGATCGATGCGGTGTTTCATACGAATGTGCATCCGCAGGGGCCGGATGGGTGGTCGGCGCAGCATTATGTGAATCGGAATACGGTGAATCGGCCGGTGACGTCGGTGGAGATCCGGAATGGGTGTATCGGGTTCTTTTCGGCGGTGCATTTGGCGGCGTGTTTTCTGGGTGCGGAGCAGGGGCGTGTGGCGGCGTTGTTGACGGCGGCGGATAACTTTGGGACGCCTGCGGTGAATCGGTGGTCGGCGTCGCGGTTGTTCGTGTTGGCTGATGGTGGTGGGGCGGTGGTGTTGTCGAAGCGTGGGGGTTTTGCTCGGTTGTTGTCGATCGATTCGGTCTCCGACCCAGAACTGGAACGCCAGCACCGTGGGGGTGAGCAGCTCTTTCCGCCGGGACTGACTGCTGGTGGCACACTGAACTTCGATGAGCGCATGGACTATTGTCGGCGCGAGCCGGTGGCCGGCGAGCGGTCGCTCGGTGATTTCGGTGCCGTGCTGATCGATACGGTGGAGCGGGCGTTGAAGGATGCGGGGGTGGGTTTGGACGATATCGTGCGGGTGGTGCACGATGGGTTCACCCATGAGGGGCTGCATGCGATTTTCCTGGATCCGTTGGGTATCGAGGAGGACCGTGGCATTTGGGAGTTCACTCGGACGGTCGGTCATGCGGGGCCGGTGGATCAGATTCGTGGACTCGAGTATCTGTTGCGCACCGGCGCGGTCAGCACAGGAGACCACGTCATGCTCTTCAGCGGCGGACCGGGTATGGAGGCTGCGTGCGCGGTCGTGGAGATAACGGCGACACCCTAAGACCGTGTCTCATGTCGCTGATTTCGCCTTCGCGAGTTTCTTGTAGGCGGTCAATGCTGCGGCGAGGGTGAGGAAGCCCAGGAAGTGCGTGGCCTTGCGGTCGTAGCGAAGTTGAGCCGGTGGTAGCCGCTCAGCCAGGAGATTGTTCGTTCGATGACCCAGCGGTGAAGGCCGAGGTGGTCGCTGGATTCGATGCCCTTGCGGGCGATCCGGACGCCGATGCCCCGGTCACGGACCCATCGGCGCAGCTCGGTGTGATCGTATGCCTTGTCGGCGTGCAGCTTTGCCGGTCGGCGTCGGCGTGGCCCGCGCCGCGACCGCACTGCCGGGATCGCCCGCACGAGCGGGCGCAGCGCTTCGGCGTCGTTGGTATTGGCTGCCGAAATACCCACGGCCAGAGGAATTCCCGCGCGGGCGGACAGCACGTGGATCTTCGAACCGGACTTGCCTCGATCGACCGGGCTCGGGCCGGTCATATCGCCCCTTTTTTCGCTCGCACCGACGCCGCGTCGATCACCGCCCGCGACCAGTCGATCAAGCCCTGACTACCCAGCTCGTCCAACACCGCGCGGTGTAACCGCCGCCAGAGACCGGCCTCGGTCCAGACGGTGAATCGGCGATGCGCCGTCGGGACAGTGACCCCGAACGATGGCGACAGCATCCGCCACGCACAACCGCTGGTCAGCACGAACACCACCGCGGTGAACACGGCCCGCTCATCGACCGGCGCCGTGCCACCACCCTGCGGGCGACCCTCGAACTTCGGCAACAAAGGCTCGACCAGCGCCCACAACCCATCCGGGACCAGACGTTGCGACAGACAATCGGCCACGACCAGACATCATGCGGCACAACCGGTTACGACACACATCGAACGAACTACAACAACGTAAGACCCAGTCTTAGGGCTATGCCCTGTCGAGACCACCCGACTGCCCCCGCATCGATCCGCGCAGCTGCTTCAGCGCAACCAAGAACGGCTCGTGGACCGCCCGCCACTCCGGTGAGCCAGCGCCGGCATGTTCGATCGTCACGCTCTGAGTGATCAGCGTTTCCCGGATGTCTCTCAGCCTGTCGTATGCCAGCCAGGCGTTGTCACATACGGATTTCGGCGCGAACAATTCGAGTTCGTATATCGCCGCGACCAGGTGGTTCGACCGAAACGCCGCGGTAGTTTCGGCGCGATCCAGCGGACGCGACCGTCCAATTGCGAGGGCTTGCATCGCATTGTCAGTCTGGGTCAGGGCCGTCAGATACTTTACGTAGGCTTGGCGTCGCGTGTCTTCGAGGCGTGCTGACCGCTCCCGCCGAGCTCGGAGTGCCTCGATGAACATCGTGGAACCTGCCCCAAGGACTGCGCCGCCCAACGTCCCCACGACAGCCACCCACTCCAAAGCCACGCTGTCACTCTATACACCGCAACAACTTTCGAAGCACCATCCAGGTTGGTGATGCGCTGACTGCCGCCCTGCCTGTGTTCGCGCCCAGTGGACACGGTCCTACAGAATGGTGGTCTGCGCATATCCGGCGCCAGCCACACCGATCACCGAATCACCAAGCGATACTTGCATCTGGACATGGGGCCCCACATCTGAGAGCGGTCCAGTAGCAGAAAACCCTTCCGACAAGCGGTGAACACCGCCCGCTCGTCGATCGGCGCGAGGCCGCCACCCTGCGGACGCGGCGTGAACTCAGCAGTAACGGCTGGGCCAAGGTCCACAACTCGTCCGGCACAAAGCGTTTCGACAACTCGTCGGTCACCAGTCGAACATCATGCGGCACAACCGGGATACGACACGCCGCAAACGAATTACAACCACGTAAGACACGGTCTAAGTGCCGTTCGGCACGCTGCTACATACTGGCGACAGCGGTCACAGTGCGATCGAGGCGACCCGCTCGTCACTGACGATTCGGCCCTCGGCGAGAGTGACCTCGCGTTTGACGACCGCTCGAAGATCCCGCTCATGGGATACCAGCACGACAGTGCGGCCCTCGTAGTTCAGATCCGTGAGCAGGTTCAATACCTCGTCGCCGCTTGCGCAGTCGAGGTCGCCGGTCGGTTCATCGGCCAAGATCAAAGGGGGATCGTTCGCCAATGCTCGTGCGATCACGGCGCGTCGCAATTCACCGCCCGATAGCGTGTCGGGAAGCCGATCAGCGAGATTGGCGATGCCGACACGGTCGAGCAGTTGCCGGGCGCGTTCATGGCGTTGGTGGGCGTCGACGATCTCAACGAAATCCATTGGCAACAGGACATTGTCGATAACTGTGCGGCTCCTCAAAAGCGTGCAGAGCTGAAACACGTGCCCGACGTTACGCACACGCCACGCTGCGAGACCAGATTCCGACAGTGAACCCAAATCGGCTCCACCTGCGCGAACCCTCCCGGATGTCGGCCGGTCCAAGCCGGCGAGCATGTTCAGCAGGGTGGTCTTGCCGCTGCCGGAGCGGCCACTGACGGCCACGAAATCCCCCTCTTGAACCTCCAGGCTCAGGCGGTCTACCGCGACCACCCTGCCAGCGCCCAAGGAGTAGGACTTGACGACTTCCTTGGCATCGATCGCAGTGCCCATTGCCTGCCACCCTCCTATCCGTCCCCTACGGAGGCCGACCAAAGGCCTGCACTTTACATTACAACCTGTCTCGACAAGAACAAAGTGTCTTCATAACCGCCTTGATCGCGCCGAACGGGGCGGGTTCTCCACCAGCTGCGCCAGCGGACGGAAGCCAAGCGGCAACGGATCTGCGCCTGAAAGCGCCCGCCACGTGCCTGCGGGTGTTCGCCGGACTCTCGACACTGCCAAAGGTTCCCGCTCCGAATCGTGAGCGGCACTGAACCGGAACTGCTCGTATTGTGAGTACCCATCGATTCGTACGCACACACCGCCCCTTTTTCGTTTACCGCAGAATGAGCGTTCGTTGGTTGGATTCGGATTCCTCGAGACCTCAGTCGGGCGGACGGGCGTGAGCAGGCGGCGGACGGCGGCCGACATCGCCGCGCGGCGGCCTGGCGCTGCTCGATACGGTCTGGGTGGCTTGGCAGTCGCCACAGGCGGCCTGCGTAGCGTGTCGCGCTAACGAATCAGGGCGCTGTCCCGGGTTGAACACGACCGCTGCAGTCGGCAGGGCAGTCGGGCTCGCGATCGTCGACACCGCTCAATGGCAGCCCTGCTTCGCGAACTTGGGATCGACGGCGACATGGCGTGTACCTGGTGAACGATTTACCGGCTACCGGTGCGCGGCACACCGAGGGGAGGTTGGTAGCCGTGGCCGTAAAGGTGGCCGTAGCCGGAGCCGTAACTGTAATTGTGGCCGTCGCGGCGGCTATGGCCATGACCGTAACCAATGCCATCGTCGTAATCACCGTGCGAACTCGCGACCGGCGAGGCGGTCGTTCTAGGCGTGGATGATGCGACGGCGGGTATGGCAAGGAGCGTAAAACTTCCGGCTATCGCGATCGCGGCGGCGGTGCGCGTTGTGACCCTGCGGGTCCTTCGCGATGTGGAGTAGCTCATGTTTCGCCTCGCTGACGCCTCGAGGGCTGGAGATCCCACTGACAGTCAAGAACTGGGGCTGCGGTCGGGCCGTCGAAGCCGCAGTCGTCGCCGACAGCACCTCTATCTACTATCTACGTTAGTATATAGTAGATCGCGCTGGAGCGGATCGTCAACGGCGGTGGATCTCCTCGACGCTTTGTCGACCCACATCCGTTCGCGGCCGGCGGCGGTAGTCTTCGGCCCGCTCGAGCGGTGAGGATGGGGCTTGAAGAGGTCTATCCAATGTGTCAGCACGTGCCTCATTGACGTGTGGTCGGTTTTGCCGTCCCGATGTCGATGCCGGAGTCTGTGGGCACGTCGGCGAGCGTCAGCACGTTGTGAAGGTGGTGTACGCCCGGTGTCAGGCCGACGGCGGCATGGATGGCTGGAACGGCCAGCAGTGCGGTGGCCCGGGACTGGCTGTGGCCGCGAGCCCAGAGGGCGCTGCCGGATTGCGCACGTGCCAGCACCGTCCACCCGTCGGTTCCGGGGAAATGCAGACCGCGCGGCATCTTGGCGGCGCCGGGAATCCACGTGGCCAGGCTCAGTCCGGCGGTCGCGATGCGCGAGTCGAGGGCGAAGTATGTCCGCACGCGGACATCCAGATCACGGGTGAGGGTGTGCTGGTCAGAGAAGTCGGTCCGCAGCAGTCGGCGCCGTCCATGGGCGGGTAGCACGAACACCTTCGGCCGGGTGTAGTTGCGAACGAACTCGTTCTCGGCTCGAAATTTCCTGCCCAGCAGACTATATGACCATTCGGTCGCGGCGGCGCCGTGCCGTTCTCCTGCGCCTAGCAGGACAGCGATATCTATAGGGCCCGACGATTGTGCATGAATGGCAGCGGCCAGCAAATTTGTCAGCCCCGGCGCCAGTCCGACGCTGACTATCGCCGGACCGTCCGGCGGCAGCTGTTCCAGCTGCGCAACATACTCGGTCGACGCGGTGACGTCCACGAACGCCGATCCGTGATCGGCGGCGTGTTGGGCCAAGAGCGGATTCTCGGCCCCGGTCGTGTTGGCAACAACATCGATGCCGTCCAGCGCCTCCCGATACGACCGCAATCTCGGCTCGCTGAGGTCGATCGTGACATCGGCACGGGTCCGGTCACGTCCAGCCACCACGACAGTGTCACCGGTGCGCCGCAGTTCGGCGACCAGATGCTTTCCGACCGCGCCGTATCCACCGAGAACGAGAACTCTCATCGCGGGGTGTCTCCTTTCACGCCGCCGTTATGGCAGCAATTGCCTGGTCAGTGCATCGGTGGCCCATGACGCCCATTCCTCCGACGTCCATCCCCGTTCGTGTACCAGCAGGTGATAGGCCTCGGGGGCGAGGATCGCCAGGGCGATATCGGCCGCGCGCGTGGCATCGATGCCCGCGCGCAACGGGGTCTTGGTGGCGAGCGCCTCGGCGAGGCGGAGCTGGACGAGGTGGCGCTGAGTGATATTGGTCTGCCAGAGTTCGGCCAGCTCGGGTTCGGTCGCCGCGGCAGATCGAATGACTTCGAGCAGAGCGCAGACCCGGGCGTAAATCGTTGCTGCTGCGGCGACCTGGAGCCGGAGTTGGTCGGCGGGCGCGGCCGCCATCGCCTCGGCGAACCAGGGCCGGTCCATGGTGGCGACCGGTTCGGTATCGCCCGCGATCTCGACATCCAGCAGCTCGGACAGGATCGCGCGTTTGGTGGCGAAGGTGAAGTACAGCGTCTGCACTGCCATGCCCGCCTCCTCGGCGATGGCCTTCATTGTCGTGGCCGTGTATCCGCGGGTGGTGAACAGCTCCCGCGCCACAGCGAGCATCTTGGCTCGATTTGCCATGGTTTTGGCTGCCCGCACACCGGTTCCTTTCCCAGTCATGTCACAGATCGTACTTGACTAGACCACGACTCTAGTGAAACAGTGACTGTAGTGCCACTCTAGTGAAAGGTTGGGTCATGACGGATCGAGGAGTATTCGGCGTGAGAGACCGAATGATCCTGCTCTTGATCACGGCCATCGAACTCGTGGTCTTCCTGGACACGACCGTGCTGAATGTGGCGCTGCCCAGGATCGGCGAGGATCTGGGCCTCGATGAATCGGGGCTGGGCTGGGTGACGAACGCATACCTGCTGGCCTTCGGCGGATTCATGCTTCTCGGCGGGCGCGCCGTCGACCTGCTGGGACCGCGTCGGGTGTTCGCAAGCGGGCTCGCGGTGTTCACGGTGGCGTCTGCACTGGCCGGATTCGCTGCAGTGCCCGCGGTCCTGATCGCCGCGCGGGCACTACAGGGTCTCGGTGCGGCGGTGATCATTCCGGCGCAGCTCGCACTGCTCACCGCTACATTCACCGAACCGTCCGCGCGCAACCGCGCCTTCGGGGTGTGGAGCGCGATGGGGGCGGCGGGTGCAGCCATCGGGACTGCGGTCGGCGGCCCGCTCACCGATCTGTTCGACTGGCCATCGATCTTCCTGATCAACCTGCCCGTCGGGTTGCTTGCGCTGGCATTCCTCCGGCTGCTGCCCGCCGACCGAGCAGCGTCCAGTCGGGGAGCAAACCGCCTCGACGTGCCCGGCGCCATCACCGGCACCGCCGCGCTGCTGATCATCGGTTACGCCGTCGGCGCACTCGGCGACGAGTCGACTCGCACGGTGGCGGGCCTCGAACTCGGCATCGGGATGGCCTTGCTCGCCGGCTTCGTGCTTCTCGAAGCACGAAGCCCACATCCGCTGATGCCATTGCGGCTGTTCAGGATTCGGCAGGTCAGCGGTGCGGCCGTGGTTAACGCGCTCGTCGGAGCTTCGCACGTGCCCACCTTCGCGCTGCTCGCGCTGTATCTGCAGAACACCCAGCACTACAGTCCGACCGAGTCCGGCCTCGCGGTGCTCCCGGTGGCCGTGGTGAACATCGTCATCTCGCGCAGCCTGATTCCCTACGCACTGGATCGGCTGGGCTCCTGGCGGGTCCTGGCCACGGGCCTGGCGCTACAGGCTTTGGCCATGGCGTGGTTCGCCCGGCTACCGGAGCACGGCAGCTACCTGATCGATGTGCTGCCCGGCGCGGTGCTGTTGGGCATCGGGCTGCCTGCGGCCTTCGTCGGGGTCACCGCACCCGCGGTGACCTCCGTCGACAAGGCCGATGCCGGAATCGCGGCGGGCATCGTCAACACCACGCAACGGGTCGGATCCGGGCTCGGCGTCACCGCCCTTCTGCTACTCGCCGAGTTGGTGGCGAACCGTTCCACGACCGCCGAGGCGTATCGGACCGGACTGAACGCCGCATTCGCGGCGGCGGCCACACTGGCCGCGCTGGGCGCGCTCTTGACCCTCGCCCTGTTGCGCACCCGCCCGACTCCAGCCCCAGAACCGGCGGTCCCGGACTCGATCAGCCAGCCCGAGTGAAACAACCTTAGGGAGACCCTCATGCCAAGCAATAGGCGTGGCTACAAGTGGATTCGCTCGGAAGTCGAACGACTCGATCCGGCAACGGATAGTGAACAAATCGTGAGATTGACCAGTTGCCAACTGCTGCCGAAGAGCCTGCTGGCCGTGCACCTGTTCTATACCGTCGGCTTCGTCCGCTTCGCAGGGCCACCCGAGTCGGCGGTGTCGGTCGACCGCAACGGCACCGGGATGCTCTACGACCAGGGAATCCAGCGTGCCGATGAGACCATGTTTTATCTGTTCTCGTGGATCGATGACGGCATCTCCAGCCCGAAAACCACCAAGAGCCTGGAATTCGTGCGGAACTGGCATTCGGGCGTCGCCCGCAACTGGCCGATGCCACAGCACACCTTTCAGCACAGTGCCGCGGTATTCACGCTTATCTACGACCGGCTCCTGCGGCATGTGGGGGCACCAGGGCTGAGCGACAACGAGCGGAACGCCCAGCTCATCCACTGGCGCGCGGTGTCACGCAGCCTCGGCGTCACCGACATCCCGCACACCTGGCAGGACATGGAAGCATTTCTCGAGTCCTACGAGCACGGCGCGGACTTCGCGTACTCAGAAGCCGGACAACGGCTGGCGAACGCGCTCATCAATCAGTTCGCAACACGATGGTTCCCCCGGCCACTGCACTGGTTCGGCCGCTGGCTGGTACTGGCACTGTCGGAGGACCACGTCATAACGACCTTGCGAATCCCGTTGCCACCGTCCGTATTCAGCCGTACAGTGCGCCGACTGACCCGTGTCGCGGTGTTCGCCGCGCGGCACGTATTTCCGGACCGGCGTCGGTGTTCCGGCTCAGCGACATCATCACCGAGCACAAGAATTCCGCGCTGCGCCAGCACGGCCCAACCCGGACAGGTCATTGAGATCTCCGGCTACATCAGCGAGGCATTCGAACCGGTCGGACAAGGTTCAGGCAGACGGATTTACTCCAGCCTCTGATCCTGATCACACAGGCTCACAGCGATATCGCGGCCAGGTTCGCCGCCACGGCCGGGCAGGCGCTCGCCAATCGAGTAACACGCTCGCCGGATGGAGAGCAGTCGGACAACGAGGTAGCCACAGCGGACTGCAAATCCACCCCCTCCGATAATTTCGCCGATCAAGAGACCGAAAGGATGACTGTACTTGCCGCGCTACGATCGCAGCTAGCCTCGACCTTTCGCCGGGCCTTCGGCCCGGCGTGATCGGGTTCGGATTGGTTTCCGGTCGCTGATCAGCGACGGGTGGGCAATGCGGGGTAGCCCGGTCAGCGGGGTGGCTGCCGGGTTCCACGGGCCCGGATGATGGTCCTTTCAGTCGTAGGTGTGGTTTTGGCTGGTCAGCCTGGGTTCAGGCGGTTCAGTGCGGTGAGTAACAGGCCGGTGCCGCGGTGGTGACGGGATAAGCGCAGATGGACACGGCGGGCGTGGCGTGCGACCCGGGCTGGGATCGAGAATAGTTGCAGGCGAAGTGTTTTCGGTTCCCAGCGGCGGGCTGGATGGTTGTGCAGGCCGAGGGTCTGCAGCCAAGCGGTCAGATCGAGCGCGAGCGCGACGATCGCGACCCAGATCCGGTTGGCGTTGAACCCTTTGAACGGCAGGTTGCGCAGTCCGGTGTCTTTCGCGGCTCGGATGCGGTCCTCGGCGCGGGCGCGGCGGCGGTGACTAGTTCCAGGTCAGGGAGCTGACCGCGGCGAGTGTTGGTGACGAACGCGGTCAACCTGAGGCCGGCGACGTCGGTGAACCGCAGCTGAGCGCCGGGATGCGGACGTTCTTTCCGCACGATAAGGCGCATACTGTCCGGCCAGCCGGTCAGGTCGAGCATGCCGGTGAGCTCGGCGACCCAGGCTCCTTCACGGACCTCGCCGTCGGCGTCGTAGGCGGGAGTCCATACGTGTTTCGGGATCCGGTCGACCGCCTCGACAATGGTGTCGGTGAGGGTGAAACCCAGCGAATACTGGACCCGCCGCGCGGTGCAGTAGTCGACGAAATCGTGGGTGCCGCCACCGGAATCGGTGCGCACCAGTACTTTGCGGCCGATCCGGTAGCCCGGCTGCCACGGCAGCTGCGCGATCGCGGCGGCCAGGACCTGCTTGTGGTCGGCGGCGGTATTGGCGCCAGCGTTGCCCGCCCGCAGCAGTTCGGCGACCGGTTCACCGGTGCCGTCCGGGCCGTGATCGGCGAACGCCAGCAGCGGGTGGAAACCATATCCCTTCTTGAATGTCGGTGCCGCGCATTCCTTCTCGGAGTGCGCATCGAGCAACGTCGCATCCAGATCGATGGTCAGTGGGTTCTCGGCGGTGATCGCGTAATCCGGTGCCTGGTCGCCAGCAGCCCGCCAGGCCGCCGAGCGGGCGGTGGCACGGGCAGATGCGATGGCGGCCAACACCTGCGGCGCGTCGGCGGCCAGTGTCGTGATCAGCCGGGACACCGTCGGGTCCGACGCCACGGCACCGAACACGCCCGGTTCACCGCGTAGCAACGCCAGGTCGGCGGCGCAGTCGCCGCCGACGGCGACCGTCACGGCCAAATCCAGCAGGATCTTCCCCGGATCATGAATCGCGAGGGGTTTCCGCCACGGCGCCAGCACCTGCGACAACGCCCGATCCAACCCCACCCTCGCCGCAGTCCGCAGCAGCGCCACCGCCCCGGCCTGCGACACCACCTGCGATCCGTCCCCGTCAATTTTCAGCGACGGGTACCACGACATAGACTCCCACACCAGAAAGGTGCTCCTCGATACTGCTGATTCAACCTTCGACAAGTCGAATCATCGCAGCTCAGAGCACCTTTCGCCATTTCAAAACGATCATCAGCTCAATAAGCGTGATTGGCCGAGGCTAGAAGAGCAGGGCCGATGGCCGCAGGCCAGAACCCGGCTGCACGACCACCTCGCCCGACGCGCCACCACCGTCGAGACCAGCGGCCGCACGCTGATCGACCCCTACCTACTCGTGATCGGGCGAAAGAAATGAGCGTAAAACGCACTGGCCGCAAGGTAGTTGACCCCGGTCGCTTCGATCCGGACACACTGAAGCGGCCGACCTCCCAGCAGTCGCATCAGTGGCTGCTGGGCCGTATCCAGACCCCGGTCGTCCGCGAACGTGGGATGACGCTGCGGACAGCAGCAGCGATAGTGGCGCTCATGCTGGCAGCGGCGGTCGCGCTAGCCGGGTCGATAGTAGCTATTGCCTACGCTCTCCCCCTGCTCTCCGAATTCAGCGATGGGTGCAAGAAGTTGTCGGAAAGGGACGTCGTTCGTGTGCTCGGGGCCGGAACGACGGTTGGCAGGTTCGATTACGAGCCCGCGCCTTCCGCCGCTCCGACCCCGGGCATGGCCAGGAACGTGCTGGCGGAAGGGGACGTCTGCGCTCGGGATGTCAGCGGATGGGAGGGCGGCGACCGCGTGCGCATCAGCATGGTGTTCGCGAGGACGCACTCGGGGAGCGATGCGACAGCTGTATTCCGGCGTGAGCGGGAAAGGCCCGCACCCGCGACCCCCAGGACACAGTAACGCTGAGAACCTTCTTCCTGAACGACACCCGGTTCGGCGACGAAGCGTTCTGCACTGTCACCAAGGACGCCCACCACCCCGCTCACGGCGTGCTGGTGCGTTTCGGCGACAAGGTGGTATACGTCGATGTCCCCACTGTCAGCATCCTGACCGATGGGGAAAACTGCGATCGGGCCCGACGGCTCGCCAACGAACTCCGCTAGAGGAGCAGGCTTGCCGAAATGCTCATTCGACACCCTCGGCGGTGTCCAGTTGCCGCAGCGCCTGCCGCAGTCGCATGGACTCATCGGGGCTCATTTGCTCGAGGAAGTGGGCGAGCACGAGGTCGCTGCGTCCGCCGCTTTCATAGACTTCCCGCATGAGCTGGGCGCTGTACTGCTCACGGGTCATTTTGGCCTGATAGCGGTAGGCCTTGCCGTCGCGTTTGCGGGTCAGCCAGCCTTTGCGATGCAGGTTGTCCAGTGTCGTCATCACTGTGGTGTAGGCGATATCGCGGTCGGTGATGAGATCGTCGAAGATTTCACGGACCGTGGTCGGGGTCTCGCGGCTCCATAGCTGGTCCATCAGAGTCGCTTCCAGATCCCCGAATCCGCGTTTGCGCATGTCACCGAGGCTATCACTTACCATCTGTGTACAAAGGTAGTAGGAAATGGTAGGGAATGACTGTCGCAGATTTCGCAAGGCATTGCGTGCGGAGATTTTGGTTGCGACGCTGCTGATGCTTTCCACGGGGCGCTGTCCGGTTCGTCGCGAACTGGCCGGAGCCGGACAGCAGCTGTGGGAGGCCGGCTACGGCTCGGCGTTCGTGTTGGGACGGGCTTACGGTCGGCTCCTACGGAAGATGAGTGAGAGGCTCGGTGGGCCCCAGGTGTTCCACGGCCATCGGCCCGGGCGTCGTCGCTGCGGGGACCGTAGTTGCGCCTGCCTGCCAGTGGAGCCGTCGGCATAGGCGCGGCGACTGGCGGGAATCTGCTGCGGAGTTGCGCGCCGGTAGCGCAGCGCCGCTGGGCGCAGATGCGGTGGTCGGCCCCCATCCTGATGGTTGGCGCTTACGGGCTTGAAGCGGCTTATCAACACCGCGAGGTATTGATGCCGGTTTTGTTCCCTATGGGCGAACTCGAGCGTGCACCGACCCTGGAGCTTTCCGAACTTGTTGCCGGGACCTGGCCGGTGGGGTTATGGAAAATAAGGCAGTGCCTGCTGGTGATACTGCTCGGCGGTAGGGCGGCGGCCCCTTGGAATCACTATTGTGCGCCCGGTCTCTACTTGCACGGAGCGGCCGACGTGCGGGACGGGGATCAGTGGACGTAGGACATCACACTCATCATCCCGGCTTCGCCATGGTAGACGTTGTGGCAGTGCACCAGCCATTGGCCGGGGTTGTCGGTATCGAGGTCGACCTCGAGAGTTTGCATGGGCAGCACGATCGAGGTGTCCTTGCGCGGGCCGGTGCCGGAGGGGTTGACGACTTCGAAGGTGTGGCCGTGCAGGTGCATGGGATGGAACATCATCGTCTTGTTGACGAATCGCAGCCGCACCCGCTGCCCCTCGGTCACTTCCAAGGGGGTTCGTTCTTCGAAAACCTTTCCGTTGATCGTCCAGATGTAGCGGGACTTGTCCGAGTCGAGGACGACATCGAGCGTGCGGTCCGGGCCGCGTTTCGTCAGCCGCACGGACTCGAGCGCCGCGAGATGGTCTGCGGTGACTGGCGGGGTGGCCAGTTCGGTCGGTCGCGTGTCGGCGGGCGGTGGGCTGCCGCCGCTGGTGCGGATGAGCGCGAAACCTTGACCCGTCTTGCCTTCGGCCGCAGCGACCAGCGGGAAGACGCCGTCGCCCAGTTCGATGATCGCGTCGTACCGTTCACCCATGCTGATGAGCAGGTTTGCTGCGGTAACCGGTTGAACAGGGAATCCGTCGCTGTGGGTGATGCGCATGAGGTGGCCGCCAACCGCAACTCGAAAGGCGGTGTCGGAGGCGGCGTTGATAATGCGTAGCCGCATGCGCTGGCCGGGCTTGGCGGGCAAGGTGACCGGGTCGGTGCCAAGTCGCCCGTTGACGAGATAGAAGGGGTAGGTCACGTCGCCGGCGTCGGCGCCCAGCGGCGCGTTCGGGTCGGTTGGCATCGACATCGTTGAGGAGCCCATGTTCATCCCGCCGTGGTCCATGCCACTGGTGCCACCCATGTCCATGCCGGCCATGCCTCGATCACGCAGCTGCTGGAGCTGCTTGTCGGGATCGCGGCCGTCCACGCCGTCGAGCCAGTCGTCGAGTACCACCACGGCCTCTACGTCGTAGTCCTTGCCGTCGGTGGGGTCCTCGATGATCAGCGGCGCGTACAGGCCGCGGTCCAGCTGGACGCCCATGTGCGGGTGGAACCAGTAGGTGCCCGGATCGGGCACGGTGAACTCGTACCGGAAAGTGGACGCTGGCGCGATCGGCGCCTGGGTGAGGCCGTGCACGCCGTCCATGTCGTTGCGTAGGGCAACGCCGTGCCAGTGGATGGTCGAGGGTGCGGGCAGTCCGTTGGTGACTTCAGCTCGCAGCACCTCGCCTCGGGCGAGTCGGATCTCCCGGCCTGGTAGGCGGCCGCCGTAGGTCCAGGTCGCCACCTGCACGCCGCCGAGGTCGACGGTTGTCGGCTCGGCGCGCAGTGCGACCTCACGGATCGGCGCGGCCGTTGCCCTGCGCTGGTTCTCGGCGGCGCGGACCGCGTCGGAGTCCGGCATGACGAGTGTGCGCGAGTCCTGCGATCGGTTGGAGCATGCGGTCAGCACGGCAGCGGTCGTCGCGCCGACGCCGATGGCGAGGAATCCGCGCCGAGTCATCGGCGCCGAGCGGGAACTTCGCTCGAACGACATCAATTCTCCTGGTGCCGGGCGGTGGTAACTGGTGAAGGTGGTTGCCGCATGGCCGGCTGGACCCGGCAGTAGTGCACGCAGCAGCTTGCTGACCTGGTATCTACTCGTGCTCGTGAAGCGGCGGCGGTGCGGGACGACTGCCTTCGCCCAGACCGGAATGGGTGTGTTGTGCACTTCGGTTGCCGGGGTGGTCGCCGCCGCCGCTGCCGCCACCGGAGTGGGTTCCCCCGTGCCCCACGGTCGGCATGATCGAGGCGATGGTTGTGGGCGCCGCGGTCGCGGGTGTGGCCAGTATTGCCGCGGAGCCGAGAGCTGCGGCGGAGGCGATGGCCAGTCGGGTGGTGGGTCGGCGAGTGGGACCAGCCGAGTTGTTTGTCATGGTTCCCGATGTCTTCCGAGTTGGTGTTGCTGAGGATGAACTGCCGCCTTGGTGGACGCGCGAAACAGCGCCCTACTCGGGGCAGCGATGGAGATCGCAGAGGTAGAGATCACGTTCCGGACCCGGAACGACTTCGATCATCCGAGACTGCTCCTAGTCGTGTTTCCGGTCACCTCGCGCCTACTATTTATGTACATAGATAGTAGGTTGTTGGTGCGGGATGTCAATCGGTTGTTGCCTACATCGAAGGGGGTGTGGTTGGAAGTGCCTGGCAATTCGGACGATTCGGCAACTCGCCGCAGTGCGCTCGAACGGCCGTGGCGCGCTGAGCCTGCGGGCTCGGGCAGAGAAAAAGGGACTCTGATAGTGGTGGGGATCGCTGATGTGGAATCGTGGCGGGCTTCGGCCGAGGTACTACCGTGACCTGCCTGGACCGGCCTCGTTACGGATTAGTTGCTATAGTCGAGCGCACTATGCGGTTCGGCGATCGGTTGCGGCTCGGTGGCTCCGTGGTGGCGCTGCTCATCGCGGTGCTGCTCGTTGTGCCGATGCTCGACTGTGCGTTGCATGGCAATGATGCGCATCGGCATACGTCGTTCGTCTCGCATCCCGGGCATCTTGCGCCGTCGGCGGTGGAACATATCGCGCATGATTTCGTCTTTCCTCCTGCTGATGACTGCGCACCGCATCTGACTCACTGCATTGTGGAGTCGGTATTGCCCAGTGCAGTCGTGCATGTCCCGCCGCTGAATATTCTCGCCTTTGCCTTCGCGGTGGCATTCGTTGCCGCGGCCATCGGCCTGTCGGCGGTTAGCGGGGTGCGGGGCCCGCCGAGAGTGTATGTGCCCGTCGCCGGTGGCCGGGCTACGTTGACGAAGTTCTGTATCGCCCGACGCTGATCGGTCAGCGCCAGGCCGACGTTGTGTGAAGTCGGCCGGTGTCTGCTGCCTGCTCACGTCTTCGCCGCCTGTGGGGCGGTTTCGATACAGAAAGCGACAGTCATGGACAAGATCGTGCTCGACGGGTTTCCGCAGTCCTCGGCGGCCTTGGTCGGCGCGCCGCTGGCTGCCCGGTCGCCTCAGGCGCTGGTCGGCAACACTCCGGTGTTGTGGGTCGGTTCTCCCTTGGCACCTGCTGGCCGCGGGTTCTGGGCCAAGCTCGAAGGGTTCAATCCCGGTGGGATGAAGGACCGCCCCGCCCTGCATATGGTGCGCCGGGCCGAAGAGCGTGGCGACTTGGCTCCGGGGGCACGGATCGTCGAATCCACGAGCGGCACGTTGGGTCTGGGTTTGGCGCTGGCGGGGATGGTGTCCCGCCATCCGGTCACGGTGGTCACCGATCCGGGTCTCGAGCCGATCGTAGCCCGCATGCTCGCCGCCTACGGAACAAAAGTGGACCTGGTCAGCGAACCACATCCGACCGGTGGCTGGCAGCAAGCCCGCCGCGATCGCGTGGCCGAGTTGCTCGCGGGTGAGCCCGATGCGTGGTGCCCGGACCAGTACAGCAACCCGGACAACGTCGATGGTTACGAATCGTTGGCTCTGGAGCTGGTGGAGCAGCTGGGAATGGTGGATGTGCTGGTGTGCGCGGTCGGCACAGGAGGCCACTCCGCCGGGGTCGCGCGGGTGCTGCGGCGATTCAATCCGGACATGAAGCTGATCGGAGTCGACACCGTCGCTTCCACGATCTTCGGCCAGCCGGCTGGGACACGATTGATGCGAGGTCTCGGGTCGAGCATCTACCCGGTCAATGTGGACTACGACGCGTTCGACGAAGTGCACTGGGTGGCGCCGTCGGAGGCGGTGTGGGCCTGCCGCACCCTGGCCGCTACCCACCACGCGACTGGTGGCTGGAGCGTGGGTGCGGTCGCGCTGGTCGCGGGCTGGGCGGCCCGCGTGTATGACACCGATACCCGGATCGCGGCGGTCTTCCCCGACGGTCCGCACCGTTACTTCGACACCATCTACAACGACGCCTATTGCGAGGAGCACGGCCTGCTCGACGCCACTCCTCCCGTCGAGCCGGACACGATCGCGCATCCGGCCGAACGGGTGGTGCGGTCCTGGACTCGGTGTGCCACGGTGGTGGACCCGCGAAACCTGGCGCGCGACCGGGAGCCGCTGGCGTGATCGTGTTACGGAAGTTCGGTAGCTTCGACCTGGCCGCTCGGCTGTTGATGGTCAACCAGTTCGGCATCAATCTCGGCTTCTACATGCTGATGCCGTACCTGGCCGGATACCTGGCCGGGCCGCTGGGCCTGGCAGCGTGGGCGGTGGGGCTGGTACTGGGTGTGCGCAACTTCTCCCAGCAGGGCATGTTCCTGATCGGCGGTACCCTCGCCGACCGGCTCGGCTACAAGCCACTGATTGTCGCGGGCTGTCTGCTGCGCACCGGCGGGTTCGCCCTGCTGGTGTTCGCGACCTCGCTGCCAGGCCTTCTGGTGGCATCGGCCGCCACCGGCTTCGCCGGGGCCTTGTTCAACCCGGCCGTGCGCGCCTACCTGGCCGCCGACACCGGCGAGCGGCGGGTCGAGGCATTCGCGGTGTTCAACATCTTCTATCAAGCGGGCATCCTCGCCGGTCCGTTGGTCGGGCTGGCATTGATGGCCCTCGACTTCCGGGTGACCGCAGGGGCGGCGGCAGTGGTGTTCGCGGCGCTCACCGTGGCGCAGCTGTTCGCGCTACCGGCACGCCGCGCCGAGGCACCCGCCGCGAAGGCCTCCGTGCTCGATGATTGGCGGACCGTAGTCGGCAATCGGCGGTTCGTGTGGTTCGCGCTGGCGATGATCGGCTCTTACGTGCTGTCGTTCCAGGTGTACCTCGCGCTGCCGCTGCAGGCGGAGTTCGTCGCAGGGGCCCAATCGCAGGTGCTGGTGTCGGCGCTGTTCGTAGTGTCCGGGATTGTGGCGGTCGCCGGTCAACTGCGCATCACCGCATGGTTCCGCGCCCGCTGGGGCACCGGTCGCAGCCTGGTCGTCGGGATGGGGATTCTCGCCGTGTCATTCCTGCCGTTGGTGGTGATCCCGGACCCGGTTCGGTTCGGTACCGCGCCCGCCGCCGCCGCGCTGCTGGTCGCGGCCGCACTGCTGGCAGTCGGCACGGCGGCGGTATTCCCGTTCGAAATGGATACCGTGGTGTCACTGGCCGACGGAAAACTCGTGGCGACCCACTACGGCTTCTACAACACCGTGGTGGGCGTCGGAATCCTGATCGGCAACCTCGCCACCGGCACGGTCGTCGGCGCCGCACGCGATGCCGGCGCGGACTGGGCAGTCTGGGCCGGGCTCAGCGTAATCGGCCTTATCGCGGCCTTCGCCCTGCACCGCCTCGACCGACCACCCCACGACCAGGCGAGTCCCAGCGAGTCCGCGGGGCGGCACCGAACGACCCAGGACTCGAGGCGAACCGGCTCGGCACCGGAGAACCAGGAATTGGTTTACACCGGACGAGGCCATTGGCCAACCAAGACTTCGACAAGCCGTCGTTGATCATGTGAACAGAAGTACCGGCGACCATGCGGCGGCCAGTCCGACAGGCTGTGCGCCCGCCGTCCGAACCGCCCATCAAATCGGCATCTGGGCGCACATGGCGATACCTACGGCGGCCACGATGGTTGCCATCAAAGGGACGATCGTGACGAGGGCGGCCGCAGCCCCAAATCGGCGGCGGGAGCGCTGCGTGTCTCGGGCGGGCGCCGTGAGCCGTGCCACCCGTCTGGCCAGGCTGTCGCCGGTCGCCGCGAGCGCTCCCGTCGGCTCGGTAGCGGATGCGGCCAACATCTGCAAAGCCTCCCGCACTGTGTCGGGGCCGTAGGCGCGGGCCGCGCTGTCGTCGGCACACATCTCGAGCAGACGAGCGACCTCGGTGGCGCCGACGGTGAAGATACGAAACCAGGGAAAGCCGGTTGCCAGCCCTCGCGTCACCGCCAGTAGTAGGTGGTGCCGCCCCGCGAGGTGGGCGCGTTCGTGTGCCAGTACGGCCGCGAGATGGCGCTCCTCGAGTGCTGCCACCAGTGCAGTGGTGACGACGACCGTGTGGGGCTTACCTGCCGCGCAGTAGGCGGCTGGTTCGGCAAGGTCGAGCACGACCGCGTCCAACTCCGCGTTGTGGCGGCCCACCATGCGCACCTTGCGCGCATGGTCGTGCGTGGTGCTGCGTGCTCGCAGCAATGTCCACACCAACCGCCCGCCACCTACGGCGGCGGCTGTCGCTGCGAACACGGTCAGCGTCAGCAACCCACCCTGCACGAGCACGCCGTATCGGCCGGTGGCCGCGTCGTGCAGTTGAGAGAAGCAAGTATGCAGCATCTGCATGTGCCCGGGGTGGGCGAGGTCGCTCAGCAGATCGATGATCAGGACGACAAGCGCCAGCGCCAAGGAAGCCGCTACCGAGCCGATCGCGGTCAACCAGGCGAACAACGCCTGCCGCGGGGTAAGGCGTCCGTCGGTGAGATGCTCGAAGACTTGCGGTGCCAGGACCGCGACGGTGAATCCGTAGAGCAGCAGACACGCCGCGATACTCATTCTGCGGACTCCTGTCCGGCGGGCCGGTCGGAGCTGCGGAAGCCAGCGCCGAACGGAATGGCGACCTCACCGCCAGGGGCGACGACCGTGGGGCGCGTCCAGGAGTGGCGCAAATCCTCGCGGATCTCGGCTTGCTCGATCAGATGCAAGACGGAACGGGTCTTGTTGCCACCTGGGTCGGCGCCTTCGAGTTCGGTCCAGAACCCCCGTCTGGAGGCGGCGAGCGGTTCGGCTACCCACAGCATCGGGGTGTTTCCGACCAGGCCCGCAGGGGCGAAGTTCGCCCGGTGGAGCAGCTTCACCGGGGAGCGGGCAAAGATGGGATGGATTACCTCGGCGTCATTTATCGTCGACCGTTTCATGTGAATTCGATTCTGGGTGGGCCGCCGGAGCTGGGCGGCGGACGATGATCAGGGCAGCGGACACCGGCCGACGTGATTCGTCGGCTTGTCGCTGACCTGTCAGCGTCGGGAAATGCAGAATCGGGTCAGAATGTCGCGGCTATCGGCGATAGCCGATTCTGGTGGTGGCGGAGCTCGTATCGTCGCGGCCACTACTGCTACCAAGTCAGTCAGAATCGGGACCGTTGCGGATGGAGCTGTTGCCGACTTCTCCGTCCGCGGTGTCACCGACTTGACCTTGAGATGTCCAGCGACATGCTTCGCTTCACTGTCGCGGGGGTGTGAATGCGCAAGAGAGCCGGTAGCGATCTCAACCGTCGACGCCGCGACGATGACCATGTCGGAAGAGGACGCTGTGCCCGCCGATGCGGAATGTGCCTGGGCTAGATGCCTGGCTTTGAGAATTTGGCAATGGCTGGAGCCCAGTCCCAGCAGACCGCCGACAATGAGTACCGCGAGGACCGCGCGAACAGTCCGCCCTCGCACTCCGTGGCGTGTCACATCACGACTATAGCCATCCGTCTCTGCAAGGAGAACTATCTGCAGGGACCAGTCGGGCCCGCCACGACACCGTACGGCGCAGGGCAGGGCTCCCGCCGCGCATGTGCGGCCGATGGTCTCTTTCCGAACATGCCCAGCGGTATGTTGCGGGATCACTTCGGAGGTATCTGTCCGTTGTCAGTCCGAATGCGGGTCTCGATCGGCGCCCTCGATGTCCATCCTGGTGATCGTAGCCAGCCATGCCCGGACGCCATGTGGATCCGGCAGGATCTCGATCGTGGACTGCTCGATCGATTCGACCCGCCAGCCCTCGCGAAATGCGGCCTGGATGTCGCTGCGGCTCAGCCGGTGGGGGCCCCAGTCGCCGGGTTGGCGATCGCTGAAGCCGAGCATGAAGTAGCGCCCGCCGGCACGGAGGGCGCTGGCGAGGCCGGCAACGTAGTCGGCGCGGGCCTCGGGGGCGAAGAGGTGGAACAATCCGCAGTCGAGCACGGTGTCGAAGGTTTCCCCGAGTTCGGTGAGCCGGAAGGCGTCATGACGCACGAACTGTGCGCTCAGGCCGCGGTCACGGGCCTTCTGCTCCGCCAGTGCGATGGCCTGAGCTGATTGGTCGACACCGACCGCCTCGTGCCCGCGAGCTGCTGCCAACAAGGCGTGTTCGCCGGTACCGCATCCGATATCGAGCACCCGCCCTCGGATCTCGCCTGCATCGGCAAGGGTGAGGAAGGCGGGCTGAGGCCGCCCGATATCCCAGGGCGGAGGAGTGGAGTACAGGTCGTCGGGTCCGGTCGGGCGTCGCGAGCCGGGGTACGGGAGGTGTGAGTCGGGCGTGGAAGTGAACATCGTCGTGTCCTCTGTAGTGTCACCTTCGCGATTTTTGGAGACATAGTGTCTATTCACGATACGCTATGTATGCAAAGGATGGCGGCCTGGAGAGTTGATCGATGCCCGAGCTCGCAATAAGAGAGCGGGCTATGCCATTTCACCGTCCTGCCATGGCGGGTTGCCGTGTCGTCTGGGTAGGCCAGCGCCGGTGCTCGGCATCGATGACGAAAGGATGGGTGTGCTGGTAGAGGCGCTCGCTCACCTGGACGGCGCCGACCAGGCGGGCGGGGTCGATGGTGCCGAGTTCGTGCAGGTGCGTCAGCTCTGCCGGATCGTTACGCGGCCACATCCGTACTGCCACGATGATTCCAGCGACGGCGAGCACAGCCAGCGTCACCCAGGTGGTGGTGAGACCGGCGGCGGTGGTCAGCCACCCAGCGATGGGGTAGGTGATCAACCAGGCGACGTGCGACAGCGAGAACTGGGCAGCGAAGAGGGCGGGCCGGTCGGCCGGCTGCGACGAGCGCCGCAGGACCTGGCCGGTCGGTGTGAGCACCGCCGCGGTGCCCGCACCGACGAGGCTCCACACCGCGATCGCGGCGGCCCATCGCCATTGCCCCGTGTCAGCGGTCGACAGTGCGATGGCCCCCGCGAGTCCGGCGATGAGGGTGGCGGCGCCGGCCAACATCACCGGCCGGGCGTCGAGGCCGTCGAGGACCCGCGGCAGCGCCAGTGCGACGATCATGGTGCCCAACCCGTTGGCGGCTAACAGCATCGCAACTCCGGACTGAGTGCCGCCGAGGGTGTCACGCACGTAGTTGACGGTGTTCACCATGATCACCGAACCTGCTGCCGCGATCACCAGGTTGAGACCGAGTAGTCCGCGCAGCCGGGGAGTGGCTGCGAAAATCCGCATACCGATCACGATGCGATCCCGGAACGAGCCTTGGGCGGTCGCGCCGGTGTCGGGGATGCGGGTGGTGAGCACCAGGACGGCCGAGACCGCGAATCCGATGGCGGTGCCGACGAACAGCCAGTGGAAGCTGATCAGGGTCAGTGCCGCTGCGGCGAGCATCGGGCTGAGCAGAGTTTCCATCGTCGCGGCGAGTTGCGCGGCTGACAGGGCGCGGGTGTATTGGCGTTCGTCGGGCAGGATGTCGGGAATCACCGCCTGGTAGGTCGGGGTGTACGCGGCGGAGGCGGTCTGCAGGACCGCGATCAGCACGTAAATCTGCCAGACCTGATCGATGAACGGCAGCGCCAGCACCACTGCGGCGCGAATCACGTTGAGGCTTACCATGAAGCCCCTACGCGGGAAACGGTGGGCGTAGGCGGCCACGATCGGCGCTACCGTGACGTAAACCATCATCTTGATGGTCAGTGCGGTGCCGAGCACTGCGGCCGCGTCGGCACCGGCGAGTTCATAGGCGAGCAGTCCCAGCGCCACGGTGGTCAATCCGGTGCCGAACAGGGCTGAGACCTGGGCGGTGAACAGGCGCAGGTAGTCGCGGTGGGTGAACAGTGAGGTGATCATCGACTGTCGCATCGCCGAACACTTCCTTCCAAGGAGTGGAGTCGTACGGGGGGTCACGGGTTCTGGGACACCAGCGGGCACACATGACTTCTCCTTCGCGGTGGTCGTTCAGTGCCGGTGGGCGGTGGCGGGCAGGGTGAAGGCCGCGGTGCGGACCGCATCGCCGTGCTTGAAGTCGAGGAACAGCCGGTAGGTTCCGGGGCCGGGGACGACGGTGTGGAAGGTGATGTCGGGTCCGGGGGCGGTCACTCCGTCGCCGGGGGCGCCGTTGGGGTGCACGTGCACGTAGGCCAGATCGCCCGCGCGCAGCACCACGAGATGTCCGAAAGCGGCGAGATAGGGCTGGAGGTCGGTGACGGGTTCACCGTTCTTGCGCACGGTGAGGGTGAGCAGCCGCCCCTCGCCGGGGGCGAGTTCGCCCGCCAGCGCGATGTCATAGTCGTCCACCGTGACCAGCCGGGTCGGCTGCGGGACCGGCTGTGGCTCGTAGGCCCCCGTGACGGCGAGGTCGGCGCCGAGGGTGATGGTCCGGCCGAAGGCGCTCGGCGCGATGTCGGTGAAGACGCGGTAGGCGCCCGCGTCGGGAAGATTCAGCCGCACCGACCAGGTGCCGTCCGCCGCGAGTTCGGGATGAACGTGCCAGAAGCCGGTCAGCTCCCGCCGCGCGACGATCAAGTGCAGCTTCTTGTCGTGGATCTCGTCGAAATCTGTGACCGCACGCTGATCCGGACCGAGGATCCGGAAGGTGAAGTCGAATTCGCCGGGGCGGACGATCTCGGTGTCGAGGTCCAGGGTGTATCCGTCCTGGGTGATCTGTAGCCCGCCCGGCGCGCCGCCCCCGTGTTCGCTGTGGCCGGTCCGCTCGCTGTGCCCCGCGTGGTGGGCAGGTGCGTGATGGTGGGTGTGATGCGCGGCGTGCGTCTCGATGCTCATCGTTCGAACCTCTCTGGGCCTTGTTCGTTCGGACGACTCGAAACATATACCCCATGGGGGTATGTGGCAAGTCCTCGCCTTATGGGGTGGGTCACGCCGGGAGGATTCCGCGGCAAGGGCCCTGCCTTCGTGTCAGCGACCGCGATCGCATCATTTCGCCGCTCGGCCGCCGACTCTCGATCGACGGCGTCCCTGTCGGAGTCGGTGGCCCTGGGTAGGTGGAACGACTCGGCCCGAGGGGGTGCTCAGGTCTGGTATCAATCCAGCCTTCGCGCATGCCCAGCCTTTCCCGGCTGTCACCCCCGCCCCGCGTGGCTTCGAACTCCGTTCGCCCGAGGGCTTGACGGATATATACCCTAGGGGGGTATGGTATGCCGCCAGATCACCGATATAGGTAAGGACGGGATTCGAAATGTCGACACAGACGTCGCCGGCCACGCGCAAGTGGTCGGCGCTGGCGGTTATTGCCGCCGCCCAGTTCATGGTCATCATGGACACCTCGATCATCGGCATCGCGCTGCCGAAGATGCAGGCCGATCTCGGGTTCTCTCCGGAGAATCTGACGTGGGTGTTCAACGCCTATGTGGTCGCCTTCGGCGGCTTGCTGCTGCTGGGTGGGCGCTTGTCTGACCTACTCGGTGCCCGCCGGGTCTTCGGTGCGGGCTGGCTGGTGCTGCTGATCGGCTCCGTGCTCGCCGGCGCCGCGGGCAATGTCGGCACCGAACTCGCGGGCCGAGCCGTCCAAGGCGCAGGTGCCGCACTGATCGCGCCCTCCGCTCTGACGCTGCTGATGATGCTGTTCGGCTCCACACCCCGCGAATTGACCAAGGCGCTGGCCATCTACGGCGCCGCGGCTCCGGCAGGTGGCACAGCAGGCGTATTCCTCGGTGGAGTCATCACCGAGTACCTCGACTGGCCGTGGGTCTTCTACATCAACATCCCGATTGCCGTCCTCGCCCTGATCGCGGTCCCTGCCCTGATGCCCAGCGCTCCGGGCCGGTCGGGGTCGATGGATCTTCTCGGCGCGGTGACTGTCACCGCGGGTCTCGGTGCCGCCGTGTACGCGATCGTGCGCGCGCCGGAGGTCGGTTGGGGCTCGGGCCAGACCTGGGCGGCGCTGGCCGCCGCGGCCGGGCTGCTCATCGGCTTCGTCGTCGTCCAATCGCGCCGTCGCGAACCACTGATGCGGCTCGGGATCTTCCGTGCGCCGAATCTCGCCGCCGCCAACGCGGCTCAGCTGCTGCTCGGGGCGGCGTGGGTGCCGATGTGGTTCTTCCTCAACCTGTACCTGCAGCAGGTGCTCGGCTACAGCGCGTTCCCCTCCGGCGCGGCGCTGCTGCCGATGACCACGCTGATCATGCTCGGCATGGTGGTGCTCGCGCCGCGGGCGATGCAGCGCTTCGGCGCCAAGCCGATGATCGTCACCGGCCTGGCAGTACTCGGCCTCGGCCTGGGGATCATGTCGCTGGTCCGACCCACAGGCAACTTCTGGGTCGACGTGCTTCCCGCGTCGCTGGTGGCCGCTGGCGGCATGTCACTGGCCTTCATACCGTCCTTGGGTACCGCCATCTCCGCGGCACGTCCCGAAGAAGGCGGAGTGGCCTCCGGCATCGTCAACGTCAGTTACCAGGTGGGATCAGCCATCGGACTGGCCGCGATGACCGCCGTCGCCACGGCATTCGGCGCGGACCAGACCGGAGACCTGCCTGAACTCACCGACGGTTTCGCTGCGGCATTCCAAGGCGCGGCCTTCATCGCCCTGGCGGGGGCCGGTCTAACCGCGCTCACGATGCGCAGCCCCGCGCCGGAATCCGTGCCCGAGACCGTGTAGAAGTTTCAATTCGGCCCCGCATGCGGAATGGCCCGCCCCGAAGGGTGGGTCATTTCGCATGCGGGGCCGGCTCGTGGCGAGCGAGATGGGTCCCACCGCAACCGGCGCGGCTGCTAGATTGGCGTTCGTGCAGCTCGCATCTGCTCGGACGCTCCGGCGTTCGCTGCTGCTGGCCATACTGGCGGTGGCCGTTGCAGGCATGCACCACCTCGCGGGGCCATCGGCACACATCCACCGCAACGATCATGCTGCCCCCATCTCCCACGCTGCTCGCGCCGTTGACGAAGCGGTTGTAGCGACGCACCGATCCTGCCATCAACGCTGTCCGCAGCTGCTGATCGCCCCTGATGGTCACGACACCCCGGTCGGCCACGATAGCGGGCACCTGCTGCATTTGTGCCTGGCTGTGCTCCTGGCCGCGGCCGGGTTCGCGTTGATGCTGATCGCGCTGGGCAGCCACCCGTTGCGCCGGGCAAGAGTCGGTGGCAGTACCGAGTACCCAATGGCCTTCGCCCGTCCGCCTCCTCTGCCGACATCGAGACGCCTGGCCTGTTTGTGCGTGTTGCGGCTGTGATCGACGCCCGCCGGACCCGGACCGATCCGGGTCGCGGCGCTGCCCGACCACACCCATCACTTCCAGACTCACTAGGAGCGCACCATGACCACCCGAACTTCGACCGGAACCGCGTTGGCGATCCTGGCCGCGGCCGTCGTGCTGACCGGCTGTAGCGACGACTCCGGCGACCACGACATGTCCTCGATGTCTGCGAGCGCCTCACCGACCACAGCGCCCGCCGGCCCCAGCGGCACAGCGGCCACAGGTCAGCGCAACGAGGCCGACATTCGCTTCGCCCAGGACATGATCCCTCATCACACTCAGGCCGTGGAGATGGCCGAGCTGGCGCAAGGCCGCGCCGCCAATTCCGCGATCCGCGACCTCGCCGCCCGCATCCAGCAGGCGCAAGGCCCGGAGATCGACACCATGAACAGCTGGCTGCGGGCCTGGGGCGCCGCGGCCAGTACGTCCACCACCTCGATGCCCGGTATGGATCACGGTTCTACCTCGATGCCCGGTATGGATCACGGCTTGACCCCGATGCCCGGCATGATGACCGCCGAGCAGATGGCGCAGCTGCAGGCAGCCACCGGTGCCGAGTTCGACCGGATGTGGTTGACCATGATGATCGAACATCACCAAGGCGCGATCCAGATGGCTCAGACCGAACTGGCCCAGGGCGCCAACCCTGACGCCAAAGCGCTGGCCCAGCGCATCATCGCCGACCAGCAAGCTGAGATTCAACAGATGCAGACCCTGTTGACCCAGGGCTGATCCTCACCTGCGCTGCCGACCGGTCTCGCGCTCGGAGACCGGTCGGCAGCGCGTCTCGCCCGTCGACGGCGTGACCGCACGCCGATCCGCAGTCTGTTGATCCGTGTCCTCGCGAGACCGAATTCTCGGCACTCCTAAAGAATCTGACGGACCGATTCAGGCCAGCCCGATCCTCGGGAATTCGTGGCACCAGTCGGATACGGGTCCGCTCGGGCTGCGGACGAACTCCCAGCCCGGCTGTAACCACCGCACGCGGCCGCGTATCGGGCGGCAGCGGGCCCGGTCGGCGATGGAATACGCCCTGGACTGCCATGGTGCGCGAACCGGCGTCGTAACGGTCGTTGCCGAAGGTCTCGCGGTTCACTGCACCGCTGATCGCCGACGCGCGCCCGCGCAGTTGACCTGTGTCTCAGCCTGCGAAGAACTCGACGACGCGGTCGGTCCAGGTTTGAATGTCGTCCACCGACCGCGCCACATGCAGTGACGAGTTGGGTATCAACTCATGCAGCCGCTCCGAGGTAGACACCGGATGCAACGGATCGGTATCCCAGGCAAGGATTATGGTGGGCTGCTGAACTGTAGCTATCTCCTCGGGCGCAGGCAGCTCGGACATACCGACGCCGCACAGGATCGCGGGTAACAACTCATCGGGTACATCAGGGGTGAGATCGAACCGAGGGTATCCGGCGAAGATCGGCAGCGGATCAGCGTGGGCCAACTTCTGCCGCCACGCTGGAGCGCCCAGCCTCTCGATGTCCTCTGCCGTGTCGAAGTACCACTGAGTTGCGCGTTCGGGCCCACGCTCCCAGGAGACTGGCGGAATCAGCAGCGCAAGTCGACGAAACCGCTGTGGCGCGAGGATGGCCGCGCGGAGAGCGCAGTCGGATCCCAGCGAAGACCCCGCGAAGTCCATCGGCTCGCTTACTCCGACTGCGTCCAGCAATGCGATCAGATCCGCCGTGAAGTTCTCGAACCGATAGTCCTCGGCGATCGGTCGTCCCGTGGATTTGCCGTGCCCGCGCTGATCGTAGGCAAGCAGACGCCGCCCCGCACCCAACGCATCGAAGTCGAACAAACCGAGCCGACGGACCGCCGCGCGGCTGAGGGGGACCCCGTGGGCGTAGCCGACCGGCGAACCGAAACCGCTGAACTGGTACGCAATTCGAGCGCCTGCTCGGTCGAAGTAACTGTCCACGGTCATCGACGGCCTCCTTGGTCTCCTTGTCGGTTCACTGTACCCCTACCGGGTAACCCTACGAGTATGCGTGCGTACCCGACCGGGGCCGGCGGACAACGACTCGAAAGGAGACAATGCCTAACCCGCGTGCATGCTGTGTCTTCGGCGGGGCGCATCGAAGATGGGAACGCACGCGAACTGGGGACTTGCTGCGGTCAGTTGGTGATAGAAGCGGATTTTGCCCTTGGGTGAGGGGGACGTGGTGCGGTGGCCTACGTGTTTGGGGCCGTAGGGGTAGATGGCACACGGACGAGTCGAGGAACTGCCTGTCCGTCATGTCTGTCCGTGGTGGGCGTGCAACGCTGGGATGGGTAGCGTTCGGCCGATTGTCGCATTTCGGGCGGTCTCGGCAGAGAACGGGCGCATCCAGTCGATGTGGTTGTACCGGATGTTCGTGAGAAGGGCAGGTGGACAGCGAATCCGAGGCAGAATGTACTCCTTAGCAACAAAGCGTGGGGCGTCCGCTGTCCGAGCTTGGCGGTTGAGTCCGAACGTTGGGGCGAGAGCTGGAGTAGGTGGTGTCGATGGCTGCTGGTGGGGGCACAATCGCTGCGTTCGGCCTGAAGTATCAATACATGGCGACCATCGAGCAGTTCCTGCTGTACTTGCGGGACAACCTGGACCTCTTGCCGCGGGTGGCGCTCGAGGTAGAACCTCTGGTGGTCGCTGCGAGTGGTGCGGTCGACGACATTGTCGACTTCGGATTCCTGACCGATGGAATCGCTACCCACCACTATCAGGTGAAATCGTCTTTGAATCCGGCCGAGAATCCGCTCACGCCCGCTGCGGCACGGGAAGTCTTGCAGAGACTCGCTGTCCACAATGCGCAGGATTTCGCGCTGTATACGAACAAACCACTGTCACCGACGCTGGCCGACGACGTCACGGTAGACAACCGTCGATCACCGCGTGCTGGTGTCGTGTCCTACGAATGGTCGGCGGCACTCATCGGCGTGTCGGAGCCTGATCTCCATCCCACAATTACGGTGGACTGCAGGAGTCGCCGTGAGGTTAGAGAGTCGATCAGCGCGCTGATCCGAGAGTTTCGCAGAGACCGCCAGCTCAGCCTAGGAGAGATTACGTGTGATTTGCTGGTGCCGATACTTTTGGAGAGAATTTTCGACGCGGCGGCATCGGATTCACCGTATCGTATCGACGCACTCGAAGTCGTAGAGCTGCTCGCGCTGCCTGATGCGCGGATTGCCAAGATCGCGGGCGGCTTCGATTGGGGACTGCCGCTGTCCGGGGTTCCCCACTACGCCTCCACAGTTCCGCGTCTTGCCTACCTTGCCGAGATCAAGAGTGAATTTCCCGAGGACTCTTCTCGTCTGCCGTCTCGGATTGTTTTGGCTGGTCACACCGGATCTGGGAAATCGGTCGTTGCGTCCGACTACTGTCACCTCGACGCAGTGTCTTTCGCATTTATGTGCTGGCTCGACTGCCGAGACTCCGCCTATCTCGAGACTCAGATCCGCGATCTTGTGCTCCAATTGACCAATGGTGCCCCGGTGTCTGATGGCGATATCGCTCCGGTCTTCACCGGCCTTTTAGGCCGGCATCCAGGGCCGTGGCTTCTTGTGTTCGATGGAGCTGCTGGTAGGGGCGACATCGAAAGGTATCTTCCGACGCGAGGCCACGGTGTCATCCTGATCGCCAGCGTCAATGAAACCGGATGGTGGCCTGACTCGACGGTTATCGAGATCAAGGGCTTCACATCGGTGGAGGCCGAATTTTGTTTCCGAGCGTACGCTGGTCTCCGAGAGAACGAAGTGGATGATCATGTCGTAGCCGGGATAGTCGAGTCCCTCGGGAATATTCCGCTTGCCGTAAGTATGGCCGGAATATATTTCAAGAATGCTCAAGGTTCGGTTGGTGAACTAGCGCCGCAATACTTCGCAGATCTCGCCGCGCTCGACGACACCTTGTCGATTCCGCCTGGCTTCAATCGGACGGCCTTCAAAGCGGTGCAGCATGCCGTCGCTACGCTGGCAACTGACGGCCCGACCGGACACGGCACAAGTGCCCGCGCGGTACTCGAGATGGGATCATTGCTCGCCCCGGAACAGATCCCCCTGAACCTCATGTTGCAGGCGTCGGTGCCGACGATCAAGATGGACGTCGCCGAGGCTCCGATGCCATCCGAGGCGGATCCGGTACTTCGGCGAGGGGTCGTCGCGACCCTCCGAACGCAGTCAATCGCGCGACGGACACTGCGCACCGGTGAAAACCAGAGCCCCACGGATGAGACCATTGCCGTCCACCCGCTGATCCACCAGATCTTGCAGACATCACGATTGCGATCCCTTCCGCCGGGACAGCTACAGGCGGACTCGACTGTGTTGATGCATTTCTTGAGAGGATGGCTGGGGTCGCTGCGCGTTGGCAGTGATTTTCTCGGCACAGACCAAATTCGCATTCATGCGGAAGCGCTCCTCGCCATCGTTGATGCGCACGAGCCGCTTCACTCCTACGGCCCACAGGGACAACGGTCTTACTCCTACACCAAGGCGTTACTGCAAGCCGAACTCAGCACTTGCCATGCGAGCAGAAGACGCTACGACCGCTCCATCCACTTCGCGCGCGCGGCTGCCGCCACCTTGAGCGTCGTCGGTGCCGAACCGGCGGCGAACGCAATGGCCGTTCCGATTCTCACCAACATAATTCACGATCTGTCGTTCATGCAGGTGTCACCCGACGTCCTTGCCGCTGTGGCAGTCCTGGCGGTGCGGGGGATCGAAGCCGTGATCGCCGATTCACGCCGAGCCTACCAAGATCTCGGCTATACCTACGCTGGAGAGCTTCGAATTTGGTTGACCCGTACGGCTGATTATCAGTCGGCCGAAGTGCTGCGCGTACCGAACGAAATCCTGCAAAGGATCATCGACGCAGACCCTTGGCCAGATACACGCCCAGCCGCGCGGAATGCTCTTATCAATGAACTCTATAACGCGCGAAAATTCGAGGATCTCGGCAGACTCATACCATCGCTGCGTGCCGACGCCGATCCCGATACCCGCATTGGCCTCGACTCGCTCGATATCGTCGTCCAACTTCGCACAGGAAGCATCGATGACGGCCTCGCAAAGCTCCAGAATCTTATCGAACTCGAACCGCACGCCGGATATCTGTTGCACTCACTCATTGAAGCGCTCTCCAAAGTTAACCGAGAGATACACCGAATCCTCCACGAAGGTGATGGCGTCGATCCGCGACTCCCAGGAATCCTTCCAGTTATCGCCGCACGAATCGCCACCCTGCAAAGCTTATGATGTACCGGCGCCTGCGTGGCGGTTCCACATGCAGTCAATCCTGTGGCGTTGAGGTAGCCCCTATCCCCGACACAGCTGCCGAATTGGATTTCACCCCGGATGAATGGACCGCGTTCATCCGGGGAGTTCACGCTGGAGAGTTCAACCTCCTGGCCGCGTAGCTATGGACGAGGTCGCGGCCTACGAACCACAGCTTTGCTGGTCTGACGGACGGCCGAAGTCCAGACACGCCACTTCTCCGGGTCCGTCCGGATCGAGGGCTCAACCCTCGATCCGGACGACAGAGGCTACCGCGAGCTTGTCTCCAGTGACCCGAAGAAGGTTTCCAGGATCGCGTTGTCGGCGTACGCCAACTCGGTCGTCGCGACATCGGCTTCGCTGAACCACCGCAGGCCCTGGCCCTCGGTGAGCGTCACGTCCTCGATCTCGAAATCGACGTCCGTTGTGAAGGTGTGCTCGATCCCGAAGTCGAGGTCTCGTGTGCACAGGTAGTGCACGGCCGACGGGTCGAGCTGGATACCGATTTCCTCCTCGATCTCGCGGACAATGGTCTCTTCGGGTGTTTCTCCCGGCTCGATCATCCCGCCGAGCAGACTCCACTGGTTCGGGTAGAGAATGTCGGGTTTGTCGTCGCGCAGGTACATCAAGACCTCGTTACGCGGGTTGACCAAGATGATCTGCGTGCCTTCCTTCTTCGCCATCAGGTTCCTTTCAGCGCTGGTAGGCGATAGCGAGCTTGCGGACCGCCGTGGCGACATCATCGACGTCGGTCTCGCTCATCGCGGGATAGAGCGGCAGACTCAGAATACGGTCGGACACCTGGCTGGCCAGGGATGCTGTCTCGGCCGCCATCCCGTGCTCGCGCCGATAGTACGGCTGCTGGTTGAGCGCGATGAAGTGAATGCCGGTGCTGATGCCCTCCTCACGCAACGCCGCGACGAACTCGTCCCGGTCGATGCTCAACCGATCCAGATCCAGATCCACGATGTAGAGATGGTGCGCATGCCGCACACCCGTGCGGCGGCGCAGCGGCCGCACCGACTCCAGTCCGGCGAACATCGCGTCGTAGCGGTCGGCATACGCCGCACGGGTCCGAATGAACTCATCGAGCTTCGGCAGCTGGTGGATACCAAGCGCCGCCGACAGGTCGGGCATGTGGTACTTGAATCCGGCCATGTACTGCTGCCAATGCGGAGAACCGTTGACCGAGTACCGTTTCCACGCATCACGGGAGATGCCGTGCATGACCAGCATCCTGGCTTTCTCGGCCAGATCGTCGTCATCGGTGACCAGCATTCCGCCCTCGCCGCAAGAGACGTTCTTTGTCGCGTAGAAGCTGAAGCAGGTCATCGGCGACCACGATCCGATACGCCGACCGTCCTGTTCCGCGCCCAGGGCGTGGGCGGCGTCCTCGATCACCAGTAGCCCGTGTTCTGCTGCTAGCGCGGAGATTCCGGCGATGTCGCAGGGTTGACCGCCGATGTGTACCGGCATGATCGCCCGCGTACGGGGTGTGATCGCTGTCGCGATCGTCTCCGGGGTCACCATCAGCGTGTCGGGGTCGATGTCGGCGAACACCGGCACCGCCCCGGCGTGGACGATGACGTTGCCGGTCGCGGGCCAGGTGATCGGGGAAGTGATCACCTCATCGCCCGCACCGATGCCCGCGGCGACGAGCGCGGTGTGCAATGCGCCGGTGCAGGAGTTGGTCGCCACAGCGTGGCGGGCGCCGACGTACTCGGCCACCATCTCCTCGAAGCGCTTGGCGCGAGGCCCGGTCGCAAGCCACCCCGAACGTAGCGTCGCCAGCACTTCGTGTTCCTCGTCGGGACCGAACGAGGGCAGAGCGAACGGCAGGGGGCGCAGCCGGATCGGCATACCGCCGTCGATGGCCGGGACGACGAGCTGGCGGCGCAGACTCGCCGCGGTGGAGAACGAACTGTCGGTGGCCGCGTGATCCAAGCGGGCCGGGTCGGTGCGGAACCAGTCGCGGACCTCCCGTATCCCGGCCACGATCGACTGCGTGGCCACGAATCCGGTCGCGGCGGCGAAAGCCTCCCCGTCGAGGCGGTAGTTGCGGGTGTCGGGTGGGCCACCGGTGAACTCGACACTCACGCCGCTGAGTTCACCGGCCACCGTACGAGCCAGCGTGCGAACGCGGATGTTCTCCCCGACCACGTTCCACACCGGTGCGGCAGGCCACCCGGTATCCGACTGCTCGACACAACGCAGGTACGCCTGCGCTGCGTCACGCACATGCAGCATCGGCCGCCATTGGGCGCCGTCCCCATCCACCCGCACCACACCCTCGGTGAGGCCCCGGTGCACCATTGCGTGTACGGCCAGATCGATCCGCATCCTCGGCGATACACCGAACAGCGTGCTGATCCGCAGCGAGATCGGCCGGAACCCATCGGTCGCCAGCTGCGACAGTGCCTGCTCGGCAGCCTGCTTGCTGCGCGAGTACTCCGACTGCGGTGCCAGCGGCGAATCCTCGTCCAGGACAACGTCGGCCGCACCATACACCGCAGCCGTGGAGGCGTGGACGAAGCGACGCACCCCCTGTTCGCGCGCCAGCATCGCCAGGCGCACTGTGCCGTCGCGGTTGACCGCGCCCGTCCAGGACGGGTCGAGTTGTCCGGCGGGATCGTTGGACACCGCCGCCAGCGCGATAACGGTGTCGACCCCGGTGAGCAGATCCGCTGCAATGCTGCGCATGTCGCCGGTTTCGACGTGCAGACCGGGGTGCGGGTCGAGGACGGGGCCGTGCGGGAACGTGTCGAGCGCGATCACGGTGTGTCCGTGCTCGAGTAGTTCGGGAACCAGGACGGAGCCGACATATCCGGCGGCTCCGGTGACAAGGACGGTACTCACGAGTCCTCCTTCATCGGGTGGGAGTGGGCACCACCCATGTCATCGGTGAATTCGTGTGTGACCACAGTGATCACAGGCCGCTGTCACAAAGCCTCACCATCGGGGACCATCGCGCCTATCGTGGACGAAACAACAAGACAAGGTTGAGAGCTGGGTGGGGACATGCTCGAGACAGGGCGACCGACGTTAGGTGCGATGCTGGCCCAAGCCCGCCGTGACGCGGGACTGACCCAGCTGGTCGTGGCCAAGCAATGCCGGGTCGACCGCTCCTATATCGCGCATGTCGAAGCCGGTCGGGCAGTACCCGAGCGCCGGTTCTGGATCGCCGCCGACGCGGCAGTCCGAGCCGGTGGAGCACTACTGACCGCCTTCGACGCCCATACCGCTCACCAGTTCGCGGTCGATCCCGCCTTCTCGGCGGCGGTCGACCTGCACCAGCTTCCCCTCGACCTGAAGGCGTGGATCGATATGAACCGACGTGAACTGCTGGCCTTCCTCGGCGCGGCCGGGACGTTGCCCGCCGCCGCCGTGCTGGCCGGACTCGACGAAGCATCACGAAGCCGCCTCGGATACGCCCTCGGTGGCAAGGTCGACCAAGCCGCCATCGAACAACTCGAAGCCGTCTGCGAGGTCACCGCCCAGCAGTACGAGTCCTTCGGCCCCCGCGCTGTGGCCGCGATCCGGCGCGGACAGGCCGAACTTGTCGAAACCCTGCTCCCGGACTGTCCCTCCAAACTCAAACCCCGCCTCCACGCCGTCCGCGCCTCGCTGGCGCGCGTGATCGGCTGGCAGGCATACGACTCCGGCGACACGCGCGCAGCAGCCGCCCACTACGAGGTCGCCCGGACAGCGGCCGACGCCGCCGCCGACCCGGCGCTCACCGCGCTCGTACTGTGCAACGCCTCCCTCGCTGCGACCCGAGACGGGCAACCCGGGCTCGGAGTCGACCACGCCGCCGCCGCCCGCTGGTGGGCCACTCAATCCCGAGACCGACTGCTGACCGCCTACGCGCTGGACATGGCCGCCGAGGCCCACGCCGAACGAGGCGACGCCCGCCAATGCCGCAGCGCACTGGATGAAGCCAACGACCTCATCGACAGCGCAGAGGCGACTCTGCCGGCCTATGTGTTCGATCCGGCGATACACCACGGATTCCGGTCGGAATGCCTGGTCAAACTGGGTGATCGACAGCCAGCGGTCACCGCGGCGCGTCACTGTGTCGACCTCATCGACCCGGCCTACGCCCTCTCGCGAGGATTCGCCGATATCGGGCTCGCCGCCGCACTGTGCCAGGCCGGGGAGATCGAGGAGTCCGCACGCATCACCCGCGCCACCAGCACCGTCGCCACAGCCTACGGATCACCCCGCCTGGCGACCGAGGTCCAAACAACCCGGCTCGCCCTCAAAACGGTCGCACCAGACGCGCCGGTAGTACGAGAACTCGATGAATATCTCGCCGCCACCGGTGCCTGACAGATGGTGCAGCCGTTAGCGGGCGATGGCTGAGGTGTCGTAGAGGCCGTAGGCGAGGAGGACGTGGGGGCAGTCGGGGTAGTCGCTGATCTCGAGGTTGAGGGAGAGGGGCTTGTCGGTGCCGGGTGTACGTATGTGGATCGGTGTCGGGCGGGGGCGGTCGTAGGTGACTTGCATGGGTGTGGCTTCCCAGATGCGGGGGAATTCGGGGGTGGTCCGCAGTTTCCGGAACAGGGTTCGTGCTCGGGGGAGGTCGCGGTATCGACCGAGGGTTCCGCGCAGGATGGTGGCGGTGTAGCGGGCTTCGTTGTCCCAGTTGTGAATGCGGTTGCGGGCGGAGGGGGAGAACATCCATTGGAAGTAGTTGTTGTCGGCCTCGGCGATGCTGGGCACCATGCGGTGGAATGTCCGGTTGCCGTGCAGCACGGTTCGGAGGGGGTCGAGGTAGACGGCGAGGGCTTGGCGGTTATCGAGGTGGTCGAGGTGGGTTTGGATGCCTAGGACGGTGAGGTGCTGGCGTAGCTGCTGGGCGGGTGGCAGGTTGTCGGAGGGTTTCCACAGTTCGTGTAGGTGTCGTCGCTGTGCGGGGTCGAGGTCGAAGGCGTCGGCCAGTTTGGCGAAGACGCCAGGGCCGGGGTAGGTCCGATCCCGGATGAGCTTGTTGAGGTAGGAGCTGCTGAAACCGGCTTGTTGGGCGGCGGACTCGCGGGTCAGGTGATCGCGGTGGCGCAGCCATTCCAGCGAGTCGTGGAAGTCGGGCATCCCGTCGAGTGGCGGGGCTTGGTGCATTTCATCTTTCCTGTCTGTGCGGGGGTAGCGGGTGGGCGGTTTCCCTGGTGCGCGAACGACGAGGTGCCGATTCGGCGTGCTGGTGGCGGTCGGGGGAATTGCCTGTCATTCGGTACTCCTGTTCGGGGGTCGGTCAGAGCAGTGCTGGTCCGCTGTAGGGCTGGCGGTAGTACACGCAGAATCGGATGTCGTGGGAACTCGAGGCGTAGCCGAGGTGAATGTGTGCGGAGTACGGCTCGCCGGTGGTGGGGTCGCGCAGGTGGATTGGTTCCTCGGGGCGGCGGCCGTAGGCGACCGCGTCGCTGGTGTCCCACCTCTCGCGGAAGGTGGCCGCGCCGCGAAGGTCGTGGATGAGGGTGAGGGCGTGCGGGGTGTCGCGGTGGCGTCCGAGGGCGCCTCGCAGGGTCGCGACCAGGTAGGCGGCGGCGCTGTCCCAGTGCACGAGGACGGGTTCGGCGGTGGGCGTGGTGGAGCCGGGGTGAAAGAACCACAAGGCGACGTTGTCGCGGAATCCTTCGATGCCGGGCAAGCTCGCGGTGAACCGTTCGTTGGCGAGGACCACATTCCACAGCGGATCGAGGTAGGCGCCGGCGACCTCGCGGCGGTCGAGATTGATCAGTGTCGCCCGGTGCTCGGGAGTGTCGGTGCGGGTGCGTAGTTCCGCGATCGGCGGCAGAGTGACCGGGGGCCGGGCGAGGTCGCGGATGTAGCGTTCCTGCGCGCGATCGAGGTCGTAGGCGGTGACGAGGTGGCTCAAAACCGCTGGCGAGGGCGTCGCCTGGTTGTGTTCGATCTTTTTGAGCATGTGTTTGCTGATGTGGAGGCGGTCGGCGGCGCGCGGGCGCGGGAGCTTGTGGCGCTCGCGGATCCGGCGTGCCCAGCCACCGAGGTCGGGTATCTCCGAACAAGACGAGCAGGTGCGGTCCTGCTGGCGGCGTCGTCGTGGATGGCGGGCCGGGTTCGTTGTCCGGGTCACGTAAAGCCCCTCCTACTACGGTCTTTCGTACTTCCTTCCACGTGGGGTACGTTGAAGGGTTCACTTCCCCCGACTCGATTCGTTCCTACCAGAGAAAGATCATCCCCGGCAAATATTATTCTCCGTGAGCTAGCCGACAGATAGCCATAGGCATCCGCGCGGCAGGCGCGGCGTATTGCTGTGCTCGCGTGCCGGGATGATCCGCGCGTTCGGGACATCTCTCTAGTTTCTCTACTGATACTCGCGTTACCCCTTTCTTGCATCGACGCAGGTCGCTATGTGCGGCTGGAGGGGTAATGGTTGTGGTAGCACATTCTTTACCTCTCGAAGGGGTGGCGCGGCAGTGGTTTTCGGGGCTGTGATGGTGGGGCAACTGCACCTCCTCCGGTAAAGGAATAACTGTGGACCCTTACACCATCCTGTCGCTGCTCGACGCAGGCGCTTCGCTGGTCTCGAATGTCCTGTCGGTCGCCTCGCAGGCGTTGAGCCTGGTCCTGTCGTTCGTCTGATCAGCCATGCCATTCCTCTGAAATGAGGAATACGGCGACGGGTCCCCGGCTGCGGTCGGCAGCCGGGGAATCCGTCGCTTCTCGCGCGTTGTCACGCGCATTTTCTGATCCTTTTCCTCTCCTTTCTCATTCGATCGAAAGGGTTATTTGTCGTGCCCGAAAACGGGAATACATCCCTCGCGTACGGGAGTCGGCTGCTGTGGGGTCGCCACATATTGACTGTCGGCGCTGTGCCGGTGGTGATGATGCTGGTCGCGCCGCAAGCCAGTGCTGTGACGCTGGATCCGATCGCCGACCAGCCCGGAGTCACCGCCCCGGTCCAGCCCGGAACCGCCGCCCGAGGCCGCTGTGTATCCGCAACAGGCGCCCGAGATCCGCAACGGCCCGGCCCGGCGCCCGGCGCCTCCACCTGCTCCCGCACCGCCGGTGCAGGTGATCGAGCTGCACTCACCCGAACCAGTGCCTCCAGTCGCGCCGATCCAGCCGCCGCCGGACACGATCCGCGTCGGCCAGTGGGAGACCCCGTCACCGGACTGGCTGCCCCCGGAGATCCGCGACGGCATCAACACCACCGCCGCGAACGCCGAAGCGCAGGCCGCGACGTTCCTGGACTCGATCGGGATCCCGGCGGGACGCTCTGATCGGGTGGCCGGTTCAACGATCGCCGGGCGGGAGCCGGTGGTGCGATCGGAGGCGCGCTGGCGGGGACCCCGGCGGCGGCAGCGGGCGCGGTCGCGGGCGGGCTGGCCGGTGGCACGATCGGCGGTATCGCCGGGGCCGCACTGGGCACCGTGGTGACCGTGCCGGTCATCGGCACGATCACCTCCGGTGTGGCCGGTACCGCGCTGGGCGCGGCAGCGGGCGCTGTCGCGGGCGCGATCGTGGCCGGAGTTCCCGCCGCCGTGGTCGGCGCGCTGGTCGGTGGCACGGTGGGCGCGGGCTTCGGTGCCGGAGTGGGGGTGGGCCAGCCGTGACCGGTCTCCGTCTCCTCACCGCCACCGTCCTGGCAGCCTGCACGAGCGCGCTGAGCACGCCCGGCTCGGTGTCGGCGCAACCGTCCCCGTCCGGGCCGGGCTGCCCCGTGCTGTGGGTCCTCGGGGTACAAGGCACCGGCGAGTCCTCGCCGGAAGCCTCCGAGACCGCCGACACCGGCATGCTCGGATTCCTGCTCGGCCCGGTAGCGGCCACTGTCCCGGATCTGGTGCAGCGCACCTACATCGCCTATCCCGCCGGGTTCGGTGGCGCGGTGGGCACCGGCGGCGGCCCCGACTCCTACGCGGTCTCCGTGGGCGAGGGCCTGGCCGCACTCACGGCCACCGCCGACCGGATCGCCGCCGACTGCCCCGGCACCGCCCTGGCCGTGGTCGGATATTCCCAAGGTGCGCAGGTGGTATCGGAGTTCGCGCGAGCTGTCGGCGCGGGCGAGGGACCCGTCGCGGCCGAGCGGGTGGCAGGCATCGCCTTGTACTCCGACCCCGATCGCGCCCCGGGATCGCCGGTGATCCCCGGCCGCCCCGGCCAACTCACCCCTGACCCCGCTCCCGGCACTTCTGGGGCGGCGGTGTCGGGTGTGGCGATCACCACCGCGCCCGCCTCCGGCGGCGGCATCGCCACCGGCGAGGGTGTCGAGTACGGGGCGTTGACCGGGCGGGTCGCCGATATCTGTGTCGAGGGTGACTTGAGTTGCTCGGCACCCGATCGCGCCGCCCTGTTGCGGGTGGCCGCGCAGGTCGCTGCCCAGGCGGATCTGCGTGATCCGGTGGCCGCGCTCGGCTCAATCCAGGCGCTGCTGTCGGGTGTGCTTGGTGACGCGTGGACCACCGTGGTGAACAACGACTTCCGAATCGGGCCCGGCGTCGTCGATTACGTGCCCGCGGCGAGCTTGGCCGACCGGCTTACCGACGCCTCCGACCCCCGTACTCCACGACCCGGTCCGGACCAGACGGCTGCCGCGACGGCGCGGTGGGGACAGATCACCGGGGTGGTGGCCTCCGACCCGGTCGGGCAGTTGCCGAAGCTGGCCGGGCAGTTGTCCGCCGCATGGGGCCAGCTGGTCGGCGACAACGCCGACCTGCTCGATCCGGCGGTGTGGCTTCGCTACGCCGACATACACGGCCGCCACACCGGCTACGCCGCAGCCGGGCAACTCGCCAGCGGCATCGCATGGCTGACCGCACTCGCCCACGACCTCGCCGGGAGCTACCAATGACCACCAGCAGCAACGACTTCTACCACGTCACGACCCTCGACGGCTACCGCCCCGGAGACCTCGTGCGCACACGACCGGTGTTCGTCGCGCAGCTGAGGGAGGCGCGGGGGGCGTGGCAGGTCGTCTACGCCACGGCCAACGCCCACTCCGAAACCATCGCGGCCTCGGGGATCGTGCTGATCCCCGAGACCATCGCAGCCCCCGGCGCGACCGCGATCCTGGTGTACTGCCCGGAATTTCGCGGCCTCGGCGGGGTCTGCGCGCCGTCGCAACTGCTGGCAATCGGCGCCGAACCCGACACCACCGGTATCGAGGCCGCGTTGCGGCGAGGGTGGGTGGTGGCAATCCCCGACGGAGAGGGCCTGGGCATCACCGGAGGCGGCCCGCACACCTTCCTCGCCGCCCGCGCCGGAGCCCGGAGCGTGCTGGACCTCGCGCGAGCGGTGTATCGGGGCGCGGACCTCGGGGTCGCGGTCGCGCCGGTGGTGGCCTGGGGATACGCCGACGGTGGCCGTGTCGCGGCGGTGGCGGGGGAGCTGCAGCCCTGGTACGCCCCCGAGATCGACCTGCGTGGCGTCGCGGCCGGAGCAGTCGCCTCCGACCTCGCGGTACTGGCTCCGCTGGTCAGCCGGGGCACCCACACCGGTCTCGCGGGGCTCGCGTTCGCCGGGCTGATCGGCCTGGCTCGCGCCTACGACCACCTGCCCCTGCGGCACGTGCTCAACGAGGACGGTCTCGTCGCTGCCGCCGAGGCCCGCCACCTCACCGCCCTGGAACTGCTGCAACGGTTCCCAGAGCCCCTCGCGCACTGGTGCCGCGAACCCGACCCGTGGAACGACCACTGGTGGAGAAGGGTCCTCGCCCTGGAGACCCTCGCACACGGGAAAATTGATGTGCCCCTGCATCTCTACCACGGGGAACTCGATCTGATCGTGCCCGTCCGCGCCGGACGAAAGGCTCTGATTGCCTACCGGCAGCGCGGCACCCATGTCGACTGGCGCGAGTACGACGGCGACCACCGCAGCACCGCACACTGGGCGATCTCCGACGTCCTGGCCCGGCTCACCGAGGACATCGCCAACGGCCCCGTGTCTCAGCCGATCCCGGCACCCGCCGGGGCCACAAGTGAGCCGAGCACGTGATCCACCCCTGACCCCTCCGGGAAC
>NZ_JABLTE010000071.1 GCF_013315795.1 Nocardia barduliensis | reverse complement strand
GTGGTGGCGCGGCCGGTGGGGGTGTCGTCGAGGGCGGTGGTACCCATGTCCAGGCCGTAGCGGATCCCGAAGACCGGCAGCGCGGCCACGATGAGCACCGCGATCGCGGCCGTGCCGAACAGGACGGGCCGGCGCATGACGAGATAGGCCCAGCGCGCCCATCGTCCCGGCCGGGTGTCGGCGGCGACGGGGTTGGTGTCGGCGGGCCGCCAGCGTTTCGGGAGCGCGCCGCGGTTGATGGCGGGGCCGAGGGCGGCGAGCAGAGCGGGTAGCAGGGTGATGCCGACGAGGAGCATGCTGGTGACGGCGGTGGCCACACCGATGGCGATGCCGCGGAAGATGGGTGCTTGCATGACGATCAGCGCGCACAGCGAGATCATCACCACCAGCCCCGAGACGGGATCGTCTTACCCGCGGTAGCCAGGGACCGGCCGACGGCGGCGGCGATGGCGTCGTGGTCGCCACGGCTGGCGACGCCGTGATGGGTGAGTTCTTCGCGGAAGCGGCTGACGATGAACATCGCGTAGTCGATGCCGACCCCCAGGCCGATCATGGTCGCCGTGGCCACGGTCAGCGAATCGAACGCGGTGATCGCGGTGAGCGCGAACAACGCCCCGACCGCGGCCAGCAGGCCCGCGATGGCGACACCGATCGGCACCGCCGCGGCAGCCAGGGCGCCGAGCGCGGCCACGAGCAGGACCAGGGCGACGGGGATACCGATCATCTCGGCGCGGGACAAGTCGGCGTTCTGTAATTCGGTGGCCGCGTTCTGCACCGCCGAGTACCCGGTCACCCCGACCCGCACGGCGTCGTCGCTGCCAGCGCGGATGGCGTCCTGCAGATCACGAGCGACGGTCGCGCACTGCGCTCGTCTCAGCCGGCCGACCGCCCCGCCCTCTTCGGCGCACAGTTCTCGCTCTCGCATCTGGCCTGGTTGCTCACCCACCCGATCACCGGATGGCTCACCACCGTCGCCGCTTTCACCTGCCACTTGACAGAACACGCCTACATATCAGCTGTGGTTGCCGCAGCGGGAATCACTGTGGCGCTGCGCTTGTGGCCGCGCCACGATCCCGAGGTGCTGACTCACCTGCACGAGGTCGGCACCATCGACCCAGCCCGGATGACCGACGCCGTACGCGTGGACGACCGCTTCTACCGACACACCCACGCTTACGTCATCGACGCCGACCACCGCCGGTGGCCGACACGGTCGAAGCGGCAGTTGCACACCGCGGTCACAGCCTAGGGATCCACGCTTCCCGACCCGAACGACAGGCGGGACGACAAGCCGACTGGTCGGCGATGTCGGACATCATCACCAAGTGGATCCGCGCTTGTTCGCCAGCGCCCACGTTGCATCGAGGATTCCTCGCCTACCCCGTGGCGGTGGGCAGTCACAGTCTCACGCCACAGCTTCGGCACATCAGCAGTTAACAACGACAATACGAGCTGCCTTGCACAGGACACTATGTATAGAAAAGAGAATCGGTGCAGACGCATTATTGTCCGGCTCGGAGGGAGGTACGAACAAAATACCCACGTCATCGACCACGGCAAGCGGCCGTGGTGATATACCACGATAGGTGATCATCAGTGCGATCGCCGTTGCGGTCCTGGCGATCGCCAGCGTCGTGATGATGCTCGCCGGTGGTGGCCGGCACGGCCCGGAAAGGCATATGCCCGGCGGGAGGAATCCAGACAGCAGTCATGTTCCACCCTCAGGTGGACATCAACCGGGCCATAGGGCGCCGCAGGCGCCCGCAGTGGGGCTTGCATCCGCGATAAGTGTTGCGTCCACGCCACTTGGTCATTCGACGCCCGATGCGCACCGGCGAACACCGTCAGCTCGGCTCCCACTCCCGTGCGAGGTGATGAAGTGCGCAGCACAGCCCGTGGCGCCCATCAGGAGGATCGTCCTCACCCGACGACACCGCGTTCCGGTTATCGCGAGCTAACCAGCGCCCCTGGATGGCAGACCCGTCAGCGTGACCATGACCAGACGGCGCACTGCGGCCTTCGACCGAAGTGAGCCGGCAGCCGACAACGCCGAGAGGCAGTACTGTGCGAGCTCTTCGGCAGGCACGTCGCGCCGGACGACACCCGCGGTCGCAGCCTCCACCAGCAAATCTCGCACCAACTCGTGCAGATGGCGCTGCGCTCGGACCGCGTGCCCACCCTGATGCAACGCGGGCGCCAAATCCCCGTGATGATGGGTGTAATCGATCATGGCGTAGGCGCTCAGTACTTTCTCGAGCCGCTGGCCGGCGTCGCCGCCCCGCGCGGCGATCTCCGCCAGCTGCTGCAGATGTCCAGCGATACGGCGTTCATGCCAGGCCGTCAGCATCGACTCGACATCCGGGAAGTACTTGTACAACGTCGCCCGGCCGATGCCGGTAGCCTCCGCGACCTGGGTCATAGTCACCGCCGCGAGCCCGTGCTCGCGGACAAGCTCCGCTGTGGTATCCAGCAACGCGTCTCGCACAGCCTGGCGATGCGCGATTATCGTGTCGTTCCACAGCTTGGGCACGATCGGAGTATATCCAGGCCATACCCGCGTTTCTCCATGCGACAGAACGTCGCTTGCGCGGCGGACTGTCGCCTATCGACAAGCGGTGGGATAGTCTGCTCCGTGCTACCCGCCGGGGGTAGCGACCTTCGGAGGCGCCGGAAGGGCATCTTGTCTCTACCGGCCGCGCTCAGCGATGCGGACCGTAAGGAGTACGGATCGCTCGCCACCGCCGACACGACAGCGGCATGGGGATGTCGCGACGACAGCGGTGAGTTCGCATCGATCGAGGACTGCACGATGATGTTCTGGTATGGCGGCGACGGGATGAGCGGGTGGGATACGGGCTCATGACGGTCGCGATGGTGTTGTTCTGGCGCTGGTGATCGTCGGGGTGATTCTCACGGTCCGTTACCTGGCCCAGCCGCCCGCTCCGGTCGGCGGCGCGCCGATCGTGCGGCCCAGTGGGGAGCAGGTGCTGGCCGAGCGATTCGCCCGCGGCGAGATCGATGCCGACGAATACCACCAGCGACTGGCTACACTGCGCGGCGATATCGGCTCCGGCCCAGGTACGAAGAGCGGCGGCGACGCGTAGTAAGGGCCGAATAGTACTGGGAGGGCGCCATGACAATCCACCCGGCGCAGACCGCTCCGCTCCAACCCTCTGGCAGCGCGCAGAGTTTCGCGCCGGCGATGGCGGCTACGCCACCGCTGACTGCTCGTAGACGGAGGCGCTCACGCATTCGACGAGGTCCCGGCCCTGCGCGGAGTGGCTTCCGGCGACCGAGCGCTGCGCGCGATTCGATCCCCCTGACCTCGGCATCGGAAACGGCACCTGCAGCCCACCCATTTGATCGTGGTCGACTGCTCGGTGTTCCACATCGGGAAGGACGCATCGATGCGCGAAGATCATCGCACCGCCACGGCAGGCTTGCCGATCTCGGCCGGTCGGGCCGTCGCGCGACCGTCGCGGATGCTGATCGTGGTGGTGACGTGGGGATCGTGCTTCACGTTGATCATGTAGGGTGTCGGCGATACGCCCGTGTTGTGGTTCGCGGCGCTGCGGGCCCTGGTCGCCTCCGTGGTGGCCGGGCGTGTGGTGCTGTTGGTTCCGCGAGACGCTACCGTGTGGTCGCTGATCGGGGTGCTGGCGTTGCTGAATGTGACGGTGGCGTTCGGTGCGATGTTCACCAGCATCACCGGCGTCACGACCGGGGTGGCGGCGGTGCTGAGCAACTCGGCACCGCTGTTGGTGGTGCTGCCCGCGTGGTGGTTATTCGGTGAGCGGCCGCGGTTGGTCGAGATCACCGGTGTCGCTGTCGGTTTCGGTGGCCTGGTGATCGTCGCGGCGCCGTCGGGTGGTGGTCGTGGTGCTGGTCTGGCGCTGTTGGCAGCGTTTGGCATCGCGGTGGGTGCCCTGCTGGCGCGGCGGTTGTCCAGCATCGATTTGCTGGCGTTGGGTGCCTGGCAGTTCTTGCTCGGTGGCACCGTGCTGGCGGGAATCGCGTGCGTGGCCCAGGGACCGCCCACTACGATCGCGTGGAGCAGTCGATTCACGCTCACCCTGGCAGTACTCGCGCTGGCGGCAACCGCCCTGCCGTACCTGCTGTGGTTCGGTGAGCTGCGCCGGGCCTCGCTCACCACGGTCACGACGTGGACGCTGCTGGTTCCCGTCGTCGGGGTGATCCTCGCGGTGGTGGTGCTCGATGAGCCGATCACCCGCGCCGGCGTGATCGGCGACGTCATCGTGGTGGCCGGTCTGGCGGTCGTGGCCCGCGCCGCCCGCCCATCCCGCGCCGAAACTCTGTTCGCAACCGATACTGTCGACTACCGGACTCTGGAGGAGTGACCCCCGTGACAACCCATTCTGATAGCCATCTACACCCGCCGAAGGAACGCGCCACCGCCGTGCTCGATGTGCGTGGCCTGCTGTTCGCCTCCGAGCAGAACGTCGTGGCCGCCCGGTTGGCTCGTCGCTCTGGCGTGCATCACGTAGAAGTCAACCCCGTGGCCCAGACCGCGACCGTGGTCTATGACCAGACGCTCACTTCGGTTGCCGCGCTGCGGGATTGGGTCATCGAATGCGGTTACCACTGCGCCGGACGGTCGGTGCCCGTCCACATCTGCGACCCCCTGACCGAACCGGACCCACCCACCGACGACGCGCACCACATCCACGCCGGACATGCCGGTCGGCTGGCGACCACGGAGCCCATCGACGATGTCGGCCACACCATCACGACCCCTGCTCACACCGAGCACCCGGCCGGTGCCGGCGCCCTGCGTTCCCCGCATGAGGCGATGGGCCACGGTGGGCATGCCGGTATGTCGATGGCAGCCATGGTGGCCGACATGCGCAACCGGTTCCTGGTCGCGTTGGTGTTCTCGATCCCGATCGTGATCTGGTCGCCCATCGGCCGCGACGTGCTGGGCCTGGACGTGCCGGTTCCGTTCGGTCTGCGCGAGGACATCTGGGCGTTGTTGCTGAGCTTGCCGGTCATCTTCTACTCGTCGTGGATCTTCTTCGACGGCGCCGTGCGGGCCCTGCGAGCCCGCACGCTGGACATGATGGTGCTGGTCGCGGTCGCGATCGGCTCGGGTTGGCTGTACTCACTGGTGATCACGTTGACCGGCGGCGGTGAAGTGTTCTATGAGGCTGCCACCGTGCTGGCCGCGTTCGTGCTGCTGGGGCACTGGTTCGAGATGCGCGCCCGCGGCGGCGCCAACGACGCCATCCGCACCTTGCTCGACCTCGCCCCGCCGAAGGCGCTGGTGCTGCGCGACGGCGGACCTGTCGAGATCCCCACCGCCGAGGTCGCGGTCGGTGATCTGCTGCTGGTGCGCCCGGGCGCGAAGATCGCCGTCGATGGGGTCGTGGCCGACGGTGACAGCGAGGTCGACGAGTCGATGGTCACCGGCGAGAGCCTGCCGGTGACCAAGGCCCCCGGCTCGGCGGTCATCGGCGCCACCATCAACTCCAACGGCACCTTGCGGGTGCGCGCGACCAAGGTCGGCGCGGACACCGCGCTGGCGCAGATCGTGCAACTGGTGCAGGAAGCCCAGAATTCGAAGGCCCCGGGCCAGCGTCTGGCCGACAAGGCGGCGTTCTGGCTGGTGTTCGTCGCGCTGATCGGTGGTGGCGGCACGCTGGCGGCCTGGCTGCTGTTGTCCGATCGCCCGTTCTCGGCGGCGATCCTGTTCGCGATCACAGTGGTGGTCATCACCTGCCCGGACGCCCTCGGGCTGGCCACCCCCACCGCGATCATGGTCGGCACCGGGCTCGGCGCGAAACGCGGTGTGTTGTTCAAAAACGCGATGGCACTGGAAACTTCGGCCCGAATCCAGACGGTGGTGATGGACAAGACCGGAACCCTCACCAAGGGCGAACCCGAGGTCACCGACGTCATCACCGACGGCATCGGCGAAGCCGAAGTGCTGCGCCTGGTCGCCGCGGTGGAACGCGAATCCGAACACCCCCTCGCCCAGGCCGTCGTCCGCTACGCGGAAAACGCAGGGATCGATCAGGTTCGGGCCGAAAAGTTCGAGAATGTCCCCGGCCACGGTGCGATCGCCGAGGCCGAGGGCCACCGTGTCGTCGTCGGCAACCGGCGGCTGGCCGAACGAGAGGGCATCGACCTCGGCGCGCTGGCCGCACGCCGCGACGAACTGGCCGCCACCGGACGCACCGCGGTGATCGCCGCCGTGGACGGCAAGGCCGCAGCGATCATCGGCATCGCCGACGCGCCCCGCGAAACCTCACCGGCGGCCGTCGCCGCGCTGCACGATCTCGGCGTCGAGGTGGTCATGCTCACCGGCGACAACGAAGCCACCGCGAAACGCATCGCCGAGCGGCTCGGCATCGACACCGTCATCGCCGAAGTACTGCCCGGCGACAAAGCCGCCAAGATCGCCGAACTACAAAGCAGCGGCCGCCAGGTCGCCATGGTCGGCGACGGCGTCAACGACGCCCCCGCCCTCGCCCAAGCCGACCTCGGCATCGCCATCGGCGCCGGCACCGACGTCGCCATCGAAACCGCCGACGTCGTGCTCATGCGCTCCGACCCGCTCGACGTGCCCACCGCCCTGCACATCGGCCGCGGCACGCTGAGCAAAATGCGCCAGAACCTGGCCTGGGCCATCGGCTACAACACCATCGCCCTGCCCATCGCCGCCGGCGTCTTCGAACCCGCCTTCGGCCTGATGCTGCGCCCGGAGATCGCCGCCCTGTCCATGTCCGGATCAAGCCTCATCGTCGCCGTCAACGCCCTCGCCCTCAAACGACTCCGGCTCCCCACACCGAAACCCGCGCACACCGGAACCTCCGAGGCGACACCGCTGATCGCGTAGGACACGCCAGCCGGGCTCGGGACTCAACCAAGAACAGGCTGTGGCCCGGCCATCACCTAGGAGAGACGTCGGGTGTCGGAGTTGGTCCAACCCCAGGTCTCGGGTATCACACGAGCGGACGGTCACACCACAGCGGCATCGGTGCCGGGATGCCCTGCTGGTGCAACTAGATCATGATCGTGTGCAGAACCCCATTCGAAATCCATCGCTGCTCTCTCCTTCAACCCGTCCCCGCGCCCCGGGAATTGCCACGAGGCGGCGCTCGACGTCGCGCCGACCGGTGCCGGGGCGGTGTGCTTCAAGCAAGTCGAGGGCGCAGGCGCGCGTCAACGCCACCCTGTCCGACAAAGGATTCGGGCCGAGCCTACTGTGCACCATCATCGGATCACCAAGCGCCCGACAGGTTTGCTTGCGCTACCCGCACGGGCTCGAACAGGGGCAGGCGCCCTTCGCCGATCGACCCAGGATTCGCAGCCGTCAGCGCGCGATCTCCGGTGTCGCTGCGCCACCGTGCGGCTGCGGCACCCAGACGAGGTTGCGCGGGGCACCACGGGCGAATGCCTCGATGTTCTGCAGTGTGGTTTCGATGATCCGGTGCAGCGCCTCCTCGGTGTTATAGGCGTTGTGCGGCGTGACGAGCACGTTGGGGAAGCGCAGCAGAACATGGTCGGCTATCAGCGCGGTCAGGTCATGTTCTCCGGTTTTCGGGCCGCGGAAGATCACGGCTTCTTCGCGCATGACCGGCTCCTCGGGAAGCACGTCCAAGCCGGCGGCTTTCAGCTTGCCATCGGCGAGTGCCCTGATCAGCGCGGGTACGTCGATGATTCTTCCCCGCGCGGTATTGATGAGCACCGCACCGGGCTTCCTCAACCCGAACTCGCGGTCGGAGATCAGATGCGTTGTCTCGGCAGTGGCGGGAACGTGCACGGTGACGACGTCGGCCGCGGCGAGCGTCTCGTCCAAGTCGGCGTAGCGGAATCCGAGTTGCCGCCGCTTGGGCACGGTAGCGGTCGCAGGCGATGACACTCATCCCGAAGCCGTGAGCGATGCCGATAACGCGCCGACCGATCCGCCCGGTGCCGATCACGCCGAGGGTCTTTCCGTTCAGCTCGAATCCGCGCAGACCGGACTGGGAAGAGACACCGCGTTCGCTCGGTTGCCTCGACGATATGTCGGGCCAGGCCGAGCAGCAGCGCGAAAACTGAGCGGGCACCGCAGCCGCCGCGTGCTCCTGATCGTGGGCCACCCGCATGACAAGGCCAGCTCGACCGGGCACACCTCGACATGGCGTTCCACTATTGGCCGGCCACGACGGCGGGAACAGCAGGGCGCAAGTTGATCTGTGAACCCTGGGCGGGAAGCCGATTCCATCTGGTGCCAGTGCTTCCTCGGCGGAATCAGCCTGGAGCGGTCCGAGGGTCCGCGCGCCCCGCTGCGACGGCGCGGTCGTGGCGGCTGAGGCCACAGTAGGGCACGGCAGCCTGCATTCCCCGCTAGCGAGGCCCTGTGTAGGTCCGCGGGAGCTGATGGGTGTCACCGGCCCTGACATCGGCGCCTTGCCCGTGTCCGACGCTTCTTTCGTGACCGTGGCTGCGACCGCCGCCGCTCGGCCCGTGTCCATCACCATTGTTGTGGCTTCCGCTGTGCGATGTGGCCAGCAGCGGGCTCGCAAGTGATGGCGCCGCGGTGGCGGGTGCTGCCATCAGTGCCGCGGCGCCGAGCGTGGCGGAAGCGGCAATGCCTGCCGCGGCGAATCGGCGGAGTCCACGCGTGTGCTTCATGAGACTGGAGTCCCTTCCATTGATGTTTGCTGAATGTGAGCTGTCGGGGTGGGTGCGGGAAAGCGGGCGCAATCGCTCCCACAACAGGTAACGGCCGGGTTACGAGTGTGCTCCCGTTCCCGGAATCTGGCCGTCTCCGCCGGGTAGGGAGATTCGGTCACGTAGTTGACAACTAAATACGTACAGAGATAGTAGATTGTTTGTATGGGATGTCAACGGCCTGTCGTCGCGATCATCGTTCGATGGTGAAAGTTGTTGGCTTTCAGCACTGTCTGCGAAGGGAGGCCGCGTCTGTGTACAGGGTTGATGATCGCGGCGGCAGGCTGGCCACGGGTACTGTCCACAGCGGGCGGACTGCGGCGGTGGACGGGGAGTCGGAGGTGCCGCTGGTGCAACGATCCTGCCGATACATTCGGGCGACCTGCGCATACTGTATTCGTTACGAAATTGTTGCTATAGTCGGTCCACTGTGAGGCTCTTCGGTCAGTTGCGGCGTGGTGGCTCCGTGCTGGTCCTGCTGATTGCAGTGCTGCTCGGAGCGCCGATGATCGACTGCGCGTTGCTCGGAGACGATGCACACCGACATCCGCCCGTCGCCACAACCGTGGAGCAGTTCCTCCATTCGGTGTCCGATGTTCACGCTCACGGGGCCGTCGATGTCATCGATGATGACTGCGGCCCGCATATTGCCCACTGCATCGTGAAGTCGGTGCCCCCGGGGGGTGCGCAGAACATGCTTCCGCTGCAGCTGCTGGCCGTGGCCTTGCTTGTGGCAGCGATCGTGGTCGCGTTCATCCTTCCGCCCGCGGGCCGTGGGGTGCGGGGCCCGCCTGCTTCGGCCCCGCCCTGTATCGATGGGCGGGGCATTCTGATGCGGTTCTGTATCGCCCGACGCTGATCGGTCAGCACCAGGCCGACGTTGTTCGTGTCGTCGGCCGGTGTCCGCTACCCACTCATCGTCGTAACCGTCCATCGCGGCGGTTCGGATACAGGAAGCGACAATGATGAACAAGGTCGTGCTCAACAAGCCCGCAGAGACGCCTGCGAGTCTGGCTGCCGTGCCTGAAGCCGCCCGCCAGCCGCGGGTTTTGGTCGGCAATACCCCCGTGCTGTGGGTCGGTGCCCCACTGGCGCCCGTCGGACGCGGGTTCTGGGCGAAGCTCGAGGGATTCAATCCCGGGGGTATGAAGGATCGCCCTGCGCTGCACATGGTGCGCCGTGCCGAGGAGCGCGGTGATCTGGGACCGGGGGCGCGGATCATCGAATCCAGCAGCGGCACCCTCGGGTTGGGTTTGGCGCTGGCCGGGATGGTCTACCGGCATCCGGTCACGGTGGTGACTGATCCGGGTCTGGAGCCGATCGTCTCGCAGATGCTCGCGGCATACGGGGCGCGGGTTGATCTCGTTGACGAACCGCATCCCAGTGGTGGCTGGCAGCAGGCGCGCCGTGATCGAGTCGCCGAGCTGCTCGATGGTGAGCCCGATGCGTGGTGCCCGGATCAATACAGCAATCCGGACAATGCCGACGGTTACGAGTCGTTGGCGCTCGAGCTGATCGAACAGCTCGGCGCAGTGAACGTGCTGGTGTGCGCGGTGGGCACCGGTGGGCACTCGGCGGGTGTGGCGCGGGTGCTGCGCCGGTTCAACCCGGATTTGAAGTTGATCGGCGTGGACACGGTGGCCTCGACGATTTTCGGCCAACCGGCGGGGCCCCGGCTGATGCGCGGCCTGGGATCGAGCATCTACCCGTCGAATGTCGACTACGGCGCGTTCGACGAGGTGCATTGGGTCGCGCCGGCGGAGGCGGTGTGGGCGTGCCGCACGCTGGCCGCGACGCATCACGCTTCCGGCGGCTGGAGTGTCGGTGCGGTCGCGCTGGTCGCGGGCTGGGCGGCCCGTGCCTACGACGCCGACACCCGGATCGCGGCGGTGTTCCCCGATGGGCCGCATCGCTACTTCGACACCATCTACAGCGACAAGTACTGCGCCGAGCACGGCCTGCTGGATCTGGAACCGCCGGTCGAGCCGGATACTGTCGCGCATCCGGCTGAGCGGGTGGTGCGTTCCTGGACTCGCTGCACCACAGTCGTCGATCCGCGCGGTTGGACGGGGGTCGGGGAGCCGGCCTCGTGACGGTGTTCAGGAAGTTCCGTAGCTTCGATCTCGCTGCCAGGTTGTTGATGGTCAACCAATTCGGCATCAACCTCGGTTTCTACATGCTGATGCCCTATTTGGCCGGGTACCTGGCGGGCCCGCTCGGGTTGGCAGCGTGGGCGGTGGGTCTGGTGCTGGGCGTGCGGAACTTCTCTCAGCAGGGCATGTTCCTCATCGGTGGCACACTCGCCGACCGGCTCGGCTACAAGCCGCTGATCGTCGCGGGCTGCCTGCTGCGCACCGGCGGCTTCGCGCTGCTGGTGTTCGCCACCTCCCTGCCCGGTTTGCTGATCGCCTCGGCGGCAACAGGTTTCGCCGGTGCACTGTTCAACCCGGCCGTGCGCGCCTACCTCGCGGCCGATACCGGGGAACGCCGGGTAGAAGCGTTCGCGGTGTTCAACATCTTCTATCAAGCCGGCATCCTGACCGGACCTCTGGTCGGCCTGGCGCTGATGGCCCTCGACTTCCGGGTGACCGCGGGCGCCGCGGCAGTGGTATTTGCGGCACTGACGGTGGCGCAACTGTTCGCGCTCCCCGCGCGGCGGGGCGAGGAGCCGACCGGAAAGACCTCGGTGCTCGAAGACTGGCGAGCAGTGGCAGGCAACCGGCGGTTCCTGGCGTTCTCGGTCGCGATGATCGGCTCGTATGTGCTGTCGTTCCAGGTGTATCTCGCGCTGCCATTGCAGGCCGAATTCGTCGTCGCGGCAGCACGCTCGCAGGCATTGGTGTCGGCGCTGTTCGTGGTGTCCGGTGTCGTGGCGGTCGCCGGGCAGTTGCGCATCACGGGATGGTTCAAGGCGCGATGGGGCACTGGTCGCAGCTTGGTCATCGGCATGGGAATCCTTGCCGCGTCGTTCCTGCCGCTGGTGGTGATCCCGGACCCGAACCGATTCGGTACCGGTGCCGCGATCGCGGCGCTGCTGGTAACGGCTGCGTTGCTGGCCGTGGGCACGGCGGCGGTGTTCCCGTTCGAGATGGACACTGTCGTCTCGTTGGCCGACGGCAAGCTGGTGGCCACCCACTACGGGTTCTACAACACCGTAGTCGGTGTCGGCATTCTCGGGGGCAACCTCGCCACCGGTGCTGTCGTCGGCGCAGCTCGCGCCGCCGGCGCGGATTGGGCGGTGTGGGTCGGGCTCACAGTGATCGGCGCCGTCGCGGCCTTCGCCCTGCACCGCCTCGACCGGTCCGAGCCTGCTCGCCAGGTGGCGACCAGTTCTGTTCGTCCGACACGCCGCAACGGCACCGGACGTCACCGATTGCCTGAGCACATGGCGAAGGCGGGACGGATGCCGATCAGCCGAAATCCTGACCAGCCAGGGCGCCACCGAATGCCCGACAACGCGGCACCTTCAGTGCGGGTCTCGGAGTACACCGGACGTCATCGAAAGCCGACGCCGCCCGCTCCGGCGGCCCGGCGGTGACAGATCATGAACGGCTTGATCCGACGGACCGCTGTCACGGCTGCCGCCACCGCCAACGCCGTGGTCGTGGCGACCGGTATCGCCTTCGCACACCTCACTGTCCAAGCAGCGGGTGCGAAATAGGGCGCCTCCACTGTGCTCACCCTCGAGGGTGTCCACCGAATCCGACAACGCCAGCTCCACCAAGCTCACCGTCCAACTGCCCGGCTCGAAGTCGGCCCGCGCCGAACCGCTACCCGGGTGGACCTCGGTCGTGGAAAGGACGCATCGAAGATGGCGACGTCGGTGACGTGGACCGCCAATCCAGCGGTTCGTGCCCTCGGCCGGCCTGCTGCCGAAACAAGGCACGGTTTCCTTCGGAAGCCGAGCAAACCCACAGCGACGGAAAGGTTGTCCACTGGCATCAGCCCATGCCTGCCGACGGCCAAGAGCCGGAGTATTCGTTGCCGGTTCTCACTCTTGCGGGCCGGTGAACCTCGCACGGTGCTGAGCCATCTGCCGCCGCGGTGGTGGATGACAAGCCGGACGCTGTCGCTCGTTGGCTCGGCGGAATCGGTCTTCTACTGCGCGTCCTCGGCGCCGCCGCGGGGCTGGCAGCGCTTGTCGGGAAACGGCGGCCGTGATCGCTGCGGGTGATGGGCGGATCGCCCGTCACCCGGGTTGCGCCGAAGCTTTGCGCGGCTCAGCTTCCGGTGAACAGGCCGCGCAGGACCAGATCCAGTACTGATTCGCGGGCCCGGTCCGGATCCCAGTGATGGCTGGCGCGCAGGTGGATGTATCCCCACCCCACGGTATTGAACAGTACGGTGGCGGTGACCGTCGGCGGTACCTCACGCAGGCTGCCGTCGGCAGCACCATCCCGGAGCAGTCGCTCGAACGGTTCGGCGAACACGTCGACCGCGAGCGCTTCCGGGCCGGGCTGGTGAAACACCTCGCCATGCGCGAGGAACATGCCCGAAAGCAGCGGCAGGTGCTTGTCCGCGGTGGCGCAGACGGCCTCCAGCGCAATCCGGAGCCGTTCGGCGGCGGTCCCGGCCGCGGTGAGGGCGGGCCATATCTCATCGCGGAAGGTGTCGGCCGCTCTTTTGGTGAGTGCCGCGACGAGATGCTCGCGGGTTACACCCCGCCGATAGATGGTCGCCCGCGACATTCCGGCCTCGGCGGCGACTCGATCGAGGGTGAGCTCGGTGAGACCCCACCGGGCTACCGCGGCTTCGGTGGCGTCGACCAGTTCGGGACCAATAGTTACCTCTTGACCGTGTGACACAGTCACATCATACTTGAGACATGAATGTCTCATTCTTGAGAGATAATCGTCTCAAGCTGGGGCGGGTGTCGGGTGCCGTGATTGCCGTTGCGGGCATGGTGTCGCTGCTGGCGACCTACTGGGACGATGCGTGGCATACCGATCTCGGTCGTGATGACGCGACGATCCCCCCGCACCTGTTGCTCTACGGTTCGGTGGCCGTGGCAGGCGTGGTGGTCGTCGGCTGGGGTGTGCGACTCCTCATCCAGACGCGCTCGCTGCCTGCGGTGCTGGGGCAGTCGCCGCTGGTCGTAGCAGCGGCTGGCGGCGCGGCGACGTTGGCGGCCGCGCCGCTCGACGCGATATGGCACGCCTCCTTCGGGCGTGACGCGGTGCTGTGGAGCCCGCCGCACATGCTGGTCGTGTTGGCTTCGGCGGCAATGGTTCTCGGTGCCGTCGCCGGGGTTCGGCAGACTCGATCGGGTGTGGTGGAAGCGCTGCTCGCCGGTTTGCTGCTGGGCGGCTTGGCCATGACAGTCCTGGAGTACGAAACCGATGTCCCGCAGTTCTCCGAGGCCTTCTACCTTCCGGTTCTGCTCAGCGCCGGATTGCCGGCGGCCGCCGTGGCACGCCGCGTCGTGCCGTTGCGTATGCCGGTCACGGCGATGGTCGTCGTTTATGTCGCGTTGCGGCTGGTGACCACAGCGGTGCTGGCGCTGCTGGGGCGCAGCACGCCGGAGCTACCGCTGGCCGTGCTCGGATTGTGTGTGCTGGATCTGCCGTGGCGCAATCGACTGCTGCGGTACTCGGCCGGCGCTGCGGCAGTCGCGGCCCTCGCTTGGCTGGCCGCCGCCATAGGGCTGGTCGACCGCTCGGCGTCCGCGGTAGCGGCGGTCGCCGTCCCCGCGATCGCGGTGTTCGTTCTGGCCGGCCTCGTGAGCGCGCGGCGGGGTGCCCTGCTCGTCCCCGCTGTGTTTGCCGTCGTGCTGAGTGGTGTCTTGCTGGTCGGTTCCGCGCCAACCGCGTCCGCGCACGATCCGGGGCAGGGTGAGCCCGTAATCGGAGCGCGGCTCACCGGCGCGTCCGACGGCAAGGGCGAGCTGTCGCTCGCCGTCGAAACCACGAGTTCGTGCGAGCGCACCAGCCCGGTCCGCTTGGTTGCTCGCCGCGCAGGCAGCACCCTGACCGCGCCACTACGTGCGGCCGGCGACTGCCGGTACACGGGTACCGTCCAAGTCAGCGGATCCGGCCGGTGGTTCGTATACGCGGAATTGCGTGACGGCGAGCACAACGTCGAGGCGTGGCTTCCGTTGCCCGCCGATCAAGCCATAGTCAGCACCGAAACCCGGGACCTGTACCGACCGGCGGCAGCCACCGCTGCGACCAGGCCTGTCCAGATCGCCGCTGGAACAGCGATCTACGCCTTCGCGCTCATCCTGCTGGGCTGGGCCACCGTGATGGTCGTTCGTCGGCGGCGACCGGGCGGCGTGAGCACGACCACCTCGGGGGTGTAAGCATGCGGAGTCCTTCCCCCGGGTGACACAACGGGGTCAAGCGGTTATCGGCGCGCAGATCGCGATACCGATGGCGGCCAGCAGCACTGTGATGAGGGGACCGAGGGTCACCAATGTGGTCGCGGCAATCAGCAGCCGACGGGCTCGGGTTCGCAGTGCAGTCTCGCAGGGCGCGGTCAACCGTTCGACCCGGGTGGCGAGCCCGACCGCGGTAGCGCTGAGCGACCCGGTGGGGCTGTCGGCGACACCCGAGAGAGCGAGCAACGCCTGGAGTACGGTGCGGTGTCCGTGTTCGCGTGCCGCGACATCGTCGGCGCGCATTTCCACCAGTCGCGCGACCTCGGCAGCGCCGAGGGTGAACAATTCGATTCGGGAAAAGGTTGCGGCGAGACCACGAGTCAACGCCAGCAGCAGATGGTGGCGTCCCGCCAAGTGGGCTCGCTCATGTGCCAGCACCGCGGCCAGGTGCCGATCATCGAGGGCGGAGAGCGCCCCGCGGGTGATGACAACAGTATGCGGCTTGCCCGCGACACAGTATGCGGCGGGCTCGGATAGATCGAGCACGACGGCGTCCAAGCCGGAATCGTGGCGGCCCGCTACGCGCGCCATCCGCGCGTGCTCATGGGTGGAGCTTCGAGCCCGCACCAAGGACCGGATCACTCGCAACAGAAGAACAGCGGCCGCAAGCGTGACGAACGCAGCCAGAGCGATCAGTCCGCCCTGCACCACACCGCCATAGCTGCCGGTCGCGGCGTCGTGCAGTTGCGAATAGCAACTGCTCCACACGGGTCTGCTCGGCTCAGCCCAATCCCGGACGACATCGACGGCCAGGATGATGACCGCCGCCGCCCAGGATCCTGCTACCGAGCAAATGGCGCTCACCCACGCGACCAGACCGAACCCCGGAGCGATGCCGCCGCGCGTGAGCTGCGCGAGGAGCCGCGGCGCCAAGGTCGTGACCGCGAAGCCGTACAGGAACAGACAGACCGCAAGGCTCATCGGACTGCCTGCTGTTCCGCTGCGGGTCCGCCGGAGCTGCCCCGGGTCGAGATGGCGAGTGCGCGAATACGCGGCACGCGGTGCTCCTGTCCATGGGCGTCGCGGTGATGCGCGAACCATGATCGTTTACGGAGGCGCAACATACTACCTATCTGCGTATGACGCGATGTGTAATGGTGCTCGATAAGCGGACAACGCCGCGCGCGGCTTTGCTGAAGCCGAGCCTACGCCTGGCCGAGGTCTGTTCCTACGTTTGGTGCCGGGACGTGGACCATGCTAGATCCGGTCGAATTGTGTGCCGCGAAAGGGGGGTAGCACCACAGGCTGCGGGGCCGGGCCCCGCGATTTCACCTGCCCCGCGGTGCACGCCCCTGTGGTAGGCCGCGACCAGTTACGAAACGGGGCGCGCGCCGGGAAATATGCCGTCCACGCGACCGCGCCTTAGCAGGCGGCGGACCCGCCGCACCGATATCGGTCAGCACCGTCTTGATGTGGAGCCACCTGCGGTGTTTCCCGAACCGCGGCCAGCGGGATCGCCCTTCCCATAGAACAGATGCTCGGTCGGTTCCGCATCCAGGGCCCGGTTGAGCACTCACCGGGTCAACTGCGTCAGCAGCCGTCCAGGCCCGCAGCTGCGCGGAATCGGCATCGGCTCGATCCAGCAGTTGCTCGGCCAGAGCGTCCACATTCGGTGTGCGGGTCGTTGGTTTCCTGCGTCAACGTTGTGATCCTTGCGGGCAGCATGGCATTTCGCCCTGCCACCCTGCCAGACAACGAGATCAACTCACAGAAAATCTCGTAAACGCCCCGCCATGACAACAGGAGCCGATGTTGAGACGCTGCTCTTGCTGGAGTTGTCGCTGGTGGGTCAGGTGTGGCGCGCGGACACGGTGGAATGCTGTTTCGAGTTGTGTGGCCCAGGGCCAGGTTTCGGGGATGCGGGTCCAGTCGAGTACGGCGACCGTACAGCGAGCTAGGCGGTGTTGATGGCTTGCGACTGTGGGGTCATTTCGCGAAGCCAGTGTGACACTCCGATGGCATGAGTCGGGGGTGCGCGGATGTCGCCGGTCGTGGTCCAGGATGTTCAACTGCTGTGCCAGTCGTGCACTGGACATATTGGAGTCATACTCTCGTTGCGCGAGGCGCGAGCGAATACAACCAGCCGAGCACAACCGGCGCACCGAATCGCACCGCTGTCAGAAGCTACGGGCGTTGACGCGCCCAAGACGACGAGGCGCGGAGCGATTCGCGCTCGGAACCGACTGGGGCTGCGCCGGGTCAGTTGTGTTCACCATCGCCGGTCAGACCCGAGTCGTCTTCTCTTTACGTACATAGATAGTATTTGAATGCGCGGACTCCCCGGCGTCACCAACAGCGAACGACCAGGACGCGACCGTAGACAGAGTTGGACGAGGAGACATTCGATGGGGCATCGCTTCGGGGATCTGGAAGCGGTTGTAATGGACAGCGTGTGGTCGGCCGACGACACCACCACGGTGCGGGAGGTATACGAGGACCTGCTGCGCGAACGGGAAATCGCCTATACGACCGTGATGACCACCATGGACAATCTGCACCGCAAAGGCTGGCTGGAGCGGGAACGGCACGGCAGGGCCTATACCTATTGGCCTACCCTCACCCGCGAGCAGTACAGCGCCAAGCTCATGCGTGAGGCGCTCGGCGGGGGTGGCCGCTCGGATTTGGTGCTGGCCCATTTCGTCGAACAGATCACCGAGGACGAGTCGACCGCGTTGCGAACGGTATTGCGCAGCCTGCGCACGAGAAAGAAGAAGGCCTGACCCTGCGGGTGTCGATGGCTCACCATCGGATGAAACCCATCTCCCTGGGTGTGGGCCCCTGCCGAAGGCAGGGAGCCTATCCGTTCCAGGAACTGGTGAGCAGGTCGGCATTCGCCTGCTGGTTGATTTCCAAGCCCACCAACATAATGGTCGCGGCAGTGAGCATCACACGGCGCGGCGCACGCACCGCGAGCCAGCGGCCCGTGAGCCAACCGGCCACGGCTCGCAGAGCCACGACAGCAGCGCCCAGCACAACCAGCCATCCCGCCGGGTTGAAGCGCAACGATCTGCCGAACTGACCGTGCAGGAATAGATACACCGAGCGTGTTCCACCACAGGCCGGATCCATGATGCCGATCCGATGCAGGGGACCGTGTAGATCAACCGTGGGGACCCCGGCCACCGCGAGGGCGACCGCGGCCGCCAACAGCACCAGCGCACTCCAAGTCAACCATCCGGCGTGGTCTGCTCGGTCGAGTCGGATGAATATGGTGGGAGCCGGATCCAGCTGCCGAGCTTGCGTCACTCCCCCAACACCGGCCTCCCTGCGTCACGCGCGCCCAGTCGAGCACGTCCCAATATTACGTATCTGAATAGTAGCCAGACCGGCGCTTCGTGGCGACCCGAAACGGCCGTTGCGCCCCGGACTCCCGTGCAACCGTCCCAGCGCCGGCGAGCAGTGCCCCAAGCTGCCGGTTGTCTCGGCTGGCGAGGATGCCGGCGAACCCGGATGCGAATTTCATGCTCGGCTTCAGCGACCGCGGACCCAGCGGCTGGGGTCCACCTCGTCTGTCACGCGACGACATCACCGACGCCTCCGCCCAGCGCTGGCGTATCGACTCGCTCGAACCGGCCGTCATGGAGATCCTCCCCGACCCGCACAGCGCGGCAGGGCGTATAGAAGGTGCGCGGCCCGCATCAACGACTTACTATTCTCCTACATAGAACGTAGGCGCCGGTCCGACCTCCAACCGGGCCTGCGAGGAGGAAGTATGCACACCACAGCCCTGACAGTCGTCGGCCTCGCGGGTGTGATCGAGGCGGGGAGGGCGTGATGTCGACCTGGCTTGCCGCCGTCATCCTGGTTGCTGCGATCGGATTCGCCTACCTCGACCGCCTGATCCCCCATTCGCAAAAACCACGGGGCCGCGCCGAACGCGACGGCGGTTCCAATTACCGCTCCACCGAGCCAGACGCATCGCTGCCGTTCCTGAGCGCCGACCACGCGGTCATCGCGACCCCCGAAGTGGTGCCACGCTTCCCGATGCCGTTCGAAACCTGATGTAGGTCGACATCGTGCGTCGGAAACATCGCTCCTGGTGTCCGATCCAAACGAGGACGGACAGTTCGTGTGGCCGAGGGACAAGACATCCAGCGAAGCCCACAGGCCCCCGGAACAAGCCCCACCGTGCCGGTTGCGGCAAAGTCTGTGACATCGCTGTCGTCTGTGACATCGCTGTCGGAATCATCGGCTAACAGTGAACAACGGCTGGCGCTGCGACTAATGAGAGGACCCAGAGGGCCTGGGCCCTCTCGAAGTCCGCGTATCATCGACCGGCTCCAGTCACATGTCGGGACTTGATCGGGCACCGGAGCGGGGAGTCCGCGGCGGTGGGGCCGTTCAGCCGAGAGCCTGAATCAGGTCGTTGCACGCCTGTTCGCAGCGGCGGAGGGCATCGGCGCATACGCGGCAGTGCTCGTAGGTGTCCGCGTGGGCGGCGCATTCGTCGCCGCAGGCCGTGCAGGCGGTCGCGCATGCCTGGAGGATCGCACGGGTGATCTTGGCGTCGTAGCCGGTGTGACGGGACAACACGGACGCGGTGGCGTTGCAGATGTCCGCGCAGTCCATGTTGGTGCGAATGCACTTGGCGAGTTCGCGGACCATGCCCTCGGACAGGCAGGCGTCCGCGCACGCCGTACACGCCTGTGCGCAGGCGATGCATTCCTCGATGCACTTGGTGAGCTTGTTGGGGTCGACGCCGCCGAGGTCGGCCGGATACGTGGCGAGCATGTCCTTGACCGTGGTCATCACGGATCGCCTCCTTTCTCTGGCGGAGGCCGGGCTGGCCGGGATGGCCGCGCCATTTCGACCTCCTGCCCTCGCGGGTAACCACCCGGACGCGGCGCAAACACCCCAGCGGCATCCCCACCGATAGTGGACTCGCCCAGAGGCGAAGCCCCGTACTACACCCGGATGCGCGAAACAACCATCGAACCCGGCCTATTCGGTTCGCTGCAAACCGGCCGCCGAGTCCTGGTCACATCGGTCAGCAGAAGCCCCCATCATTCGGCACACCATGACGTAGAAGATCTCGGAGAACAGCCACGGGAATCACTGTTGGTGGTGGATTGCCGGTGTTGTTGCCTTCGGGGAATCGACCGGTCAGCGACCTGGGTGCGGCGGCGCCGGTCGGCACGATCTGGCTGACGGCTTCATACTTCCCCGATCGGTGACCGCGAGCATCGCGATGTGGTTGCGGTATGCAGCCACAGCTCCGCTGCCCGTGCACCGCGGAGCAATAACGGTCGTCATTGTCGGTGTTGTCGCCGGGCCAGGTAAGGTCACGCCGATCGACTGCCGTTGGTGTCAGCTGATGCGGATGCTGATGCCTTCGACCCGAGTTTCACGTCCGCCCAAGGGTTCTCGGGCGGGTCTACGTTCTGGGGCCCCATCGGTGATGCGAAAGCGGCTGCCGTGGCAGGGGCAGGCGATCAGGCCATCGCGGATGTCGGTGACGCTGCAGCCCTGGTGGGTGCAGATCGCTGAGAAATCATGGAACTCACCGGGATTCGGCTGGGTGTGGGCCGGTGTCCCCGATCTGTGTACGGCGGGCACGCAGATACCGGTCGACTGCGGTGAGCACGAGGTAGGCTGCGACGGCACCGAAGACGACCAGCTGGGACCCGCCGAACGCATGATCGCCAGCCTTGTTCGACTTCCCAGCGCTGAGACCAGGTCCGGGCCTTTGTACATAGTTAGTACTTCGGCCTCCAGGTCGGAGGCGCCGGTCAACTCACGTGAGCTGCCCGCTCGCCCGGCCGACAGTGTGTCGTGCCGGTGCCACGACGGCACGGCATCGCGTACCGTCCCAGTCGGGTTGGCCGGAGGGCGGTAGCGGACGTCCTACTTGGCGGCCAGCGGACTTCGCATCTGACCCGGTTGCTCGCCGGACCTGGGGCGCAGCGCGGTTTGTATCGCGCCGAGGGCGCAGGCGGCGACACAGCGGGCGACGGATCGAGTTGCCGGATGCCGGGCCATCCGCAGCGCGGATTCCGTGATCGTCGACATGGTTGTCCTCCACAATGCGTCGGGCGGGACGGCGCAGTTCGGCCGTCCCGCCCGATTTTCCCGTTGCTTCGGTCGAGTTTTCGGTTCTTATCCGTTGCTGGATCGGAAGCGGCGCAGCCGCAGGCTGTTGCTGACGACGAAGACCGACGAGAACGCCATCGCCGCGCCGGCCAGCAGTGGGTTCAGCAATCCCGCCATGGCCAGCGGCAGGGCGGCCACGTTGTAGGCGAAGGCCCAGAACAGGTTGCCCTTGATGGTGCCGAGCGTCTTGCGGGACAAGCGGATCGCGTCCGGCGCCGCCCGCAGGTCACCACGGACCAGGGTCAGGTCGCTGGCCTCGATCGCGACATCGGTGCCGGTACCCATGGCCAGGCCGAGATCGGCTTGGGCCAAAGCCGCGGCATCGTTGACGCCGTCGCCGACCATCGCCACGACTTTGCCCTGATCCTGCAGCTTCTTGACGACATCGACCTTGTCTTGTGGCAGGACTTCGGAGATCACCTCCTCGATGCCGACCTGCGCGGCGATCGCGGCGGCGGCCGCGGAGTTGTCGCCGGTCAGCATGATCGGTGTCAGCCCGAGCGCCCGCAACTGTGCAATCGCTTCTGCGGAAGTGGGTTTCACCGCGTCGGCGACGACCAGCACGCCGCGCGCTGTGCCGTCCCAGCCGACCGCGACCGCGGTCTTGCCCTCCGTCTCGGCGGTATGCATCACTTGTTCCAGGTCGGCGTCGAGGTGTTGGGCCCACTCCGCCAGCAGTCGGCGGCGGCCGACGATCACGGCGTGGCCATCCACGACACCTTGCACCCCGAGACCTTCGACATTGGCGAACCCTTCGACCGGCTTCAGCTCGCCCACCCGCTCGCGGGCACCCTTGGCGATGGCCTGCGCGATCGGGTGCTCCGAAGAATCCTCCAGCGCCCCGGCCAGTTCCAGAATCCGTGTCTCGTCCTCACCCTCGCCGGCATGCACCTGCAGGAGGGTCATCTTGCCGGTCGTGACGGTGCCGGTCTTGTCCAACACCACGGTGTCCACCCGCCGGGTCGATTCCAGCACCTCCGGGCCCTTGATCAGAATGCCGAGCTGTGCGCCGCGTCCGGTGCCGACCATCAGCGCGGTCGGCGTCGCCAGTCCGAGCGCGCACGGGCAGGCGATGATCAGCACGGCCACCGCGGCGGTGAAGGCGGCCGCTACGGGTCCGCCGGTGCCGAGCCAGAATCCGAGCGTGGCGACCGACAGCGCGATGACGATCGGCACGAAGATCCCGGAAATCCGGTCGGCCAACCGCTGCGCGGCCGCCTTCCCGTTCTGCGCCTCCTCTACCAGTTCCGCCATCTGCGCCAACTGGGTGTCGGACCCGATCCGGCTGGCGCGCACCACGATTCGGCCACCGACGTTCACGGTCGCACCGACCACCGTGTCATCGAGCGCAACCTCCACCGGCACCGATTCCCCGGTCAGCATGGAGGCGTCGATCGCAGAGGAGCCCTCGACCACGACACCATCGGTAGCGACCTTCTCACCAGGCCGCACCACGAACAGATCACCGACGGCGAGCTGCTCGACCGGGATCCGCTGCTCGCGGCCCTCGCGCAACACCGACACCTCTTTGGCCCCCAGTTCCAGCAGCGCGCGCAGCGCCGCACCAGCCCGGCGCTTGGAACGTGCCTCGAAGAACCGGCCGGCAAGGATAGCGGTGGTGACCCCGGCCGCCACCTCCAAATAGATATTTCCTGTGCCGCCGTCACGGACAATCGTCAGCTCGAACGGGTGCTTCATCCCCGGCATTCCGGCAGTGCCCCAGAACAGCGCATACAGCGACCAGCCGAACGCGGCGAGGGTGCCCATCGAGATCAGGGTGTCCATGGTCGCGGTGGCGTGGCGCAGGTTGGTCCACGCCGCGCGGTGGAACGGCAGCGCTCCCCACACCACCACCGGTCCCGCCAAGGCCAGCGACAGCCACTGCCAATTGGTGAACTGCAGGGCGGGAATCATCGCCATCGCGATCACCGGCACCGTCAACACCAGCGCGACCAGCAACCGCTGCCGCAGCGAGGCCGTCGGATCCTCGCCGACCGCAGAAGTTTCCGCCGTCTGCGCCGCCGTGGGCTTCGGAGCGGGCAGCGCGGCGGTGTATCCGGCCTGCTCCACCGTAGCGACGAGGTCTTCCGGTGTGATCTGCCCGGCATATTCCACGCGAGCCTTTTCGGTCGCATAGTTGACCGTCGCGGTGACGCCATCGAGCTTGTTCAATTTCTTCTCGATACGATTGGCGCACGATGCGCAGGTCATGCCGCCGATCGCCAACTCGATCCGCTGCTGGGTGGGCGGTTGCGTCGTGGTGCCCATCGATACTCCAATCTGTGCGGCGATGAATCCGCGGAAAAGGCGCTGATCAAGCGGGTCAGCGGTCCCGGCCGTGCTGAGACGTCGACGCCTCGGCCGGGTGAACCGCATTTGTCACGGGCGTCGCGGTAGCCGGGTCGGGGCCGATCACCGCCCCGGCGGCGAACGCGACCGTGAACATCATGGCGAGACCCAGGCCGAAGGCTGCGAACTTGGTAGGCGCGTTCATGGCGAATACCCCGTATGCGTAGTTGTGGTAGTACGGAATCGTCAGTCGACGAGCTTGTAACCGGCCTCATCGACGGCGGCGGCGATCGCGCCGCGCTCCACGGGGCCCTCGCTATCGATGGTCACCCGGCCACTGGCCAGATCGACGTCCACGCTGGTCACGCCAGTTATCGCGCCGATCTCCTCGCTGACCGAAGAGACGCAATGGCTGCAGGTCATCCCGGACACCGTGACGGTCGTGATGCTCATGGATTCCTCTTCCTTTCTGCGGCGACCACCTCTTGCCACCGCCAAAACCGATAGTACCCCCTAGGGGTATGATGTCAAGGGTTTCGCGCTGCGTCGTCTGGCCGGCTGCCGGGTGTGGACCTGTTTGCCGCCATGCCGATCAGTCGAAATTTCTACGTACCTGGTAAGTAGGCTGTATCGTTCGGATGACCCCTCCATGAGACGCGATCGGTCGGTAACGACGAAGTCGGAATTCGCCCCAAGCAGAAATCCTCCTGAGAGGAACGCAACAGAATGGGAACCGAAGGTCGCGATACGACTCGGTCCCATTGTTGTCGTTGTCATCGCCGATATATCGGCATTCCTCGCCGCACCGGCCCCGGTCAATTCGGATGGAGCCGCGATCGGCTCGCCACAGTGCCCGCGCCACTATTCGAAGGAACCGCCGCCAGGTGAGCATCGCGATATGCCTACTGTTGTACGGATTTACAGTGGCTGTGCTGGCACCACAACTACTTCGGCGATCGATCCGCGTCGGTGCCGCGCCACGGCTCGGAGTAGCCGCGTGGATGAGCGCGATCGTTTCGGTGGGAGCGTCGTGGGCATTCGGCCTCGCAATTCTGCTCGTCGACGTGACCCAAGACCTGCTCCAGCCTGGAGGCTCGAGGGTCGTGGGCAACTGTCTGCTGGAACTGCACGAGGCTGCGGCGGGCCGATACGGCGTCGTCGTGCAGACCGGAATCCTTACCCTCAGCGCGTTGGCCTCCGTCGCGGGGGTCGTGTTGGCGGCCCGGTTGATCAGCGCACTGTTGCGGGCACGCAGAACCACCCATGAACACGCCCGCATGGTCCGAGTCGCGGGCCGCCACAACGCCGAATTGGACGCTGTCGTGCTCGATCTCGACGAGCCGGTGGCGTACTGCGTAGCCGGAAGACCACACGCCGTCGTGGTCACTCGAGGTGTCATTTCCTCGCTCGACGGCCGCCACCTCGAGGCCGTACTGGCCCACGAACGGGCACACCTCGCGGGCCGCCACCACGTGCTGCTCGCGCTGACCCGCGGACTCGCAGCGGTTTTCCCTCGAAGTGAACTATTTCGGGTAGGGGCGATCGAGGTGGCACACCTCATCGAGATGTGCGCCGACGACGCGGCCGCCCGAATCCACGGCCACCACACTGTGCGGCAGGCACTGCTCATGCTCTCCGGTGCCCCCGACCCCGCCGACGCGCTCGGTGCAGCCGGCGTCGGTCTGGCTGCCCGCGTCGAACGCCTCACCATGCCCGCGCGGCCTGAGCAGCGGACCCGCGCCCGGCTGCAGTTGAGTGTGGCGACCGCGATCGTGATCATCGCCCCGCTTGTGGCGGCATTGCTGTCCGTACTCGGCATTGCCATCTGCGGTCCCAGCGACCGCTTCGCCGACGGGTACGAAACAGGTGTTCCGGATGCGGCGTTTTCACACGCACTGCGACGGCTCGGATGCGGCGCCCATTCTTCAGTCGCCGCCCCGGGAACGGACCACCTCGCGATACCGGCGAGAACGTCAACCCACTGACCATGAGCTTGCGGCCGACGCCGTCCGGGCGGGCCGCGGTCGATGCGGGATACCAGCTGAGACCCCGAGCCGCCCGGTGACCAACCTCAGTATCGACCGTGGCCGGGCGAGGATTCCCACCAGGTTGAACGCTGCGCGAAGGCCAGTTCCAATGGACCGATTCGGACCGGCGTGTGCTCATCGGCCCACCACATCCCTGCGGCACCAACGCCGGCCGTGCCGTCGGTGGCAGTGCCAGGCGGCGGGTACAGCGCCGCATGCAGCGAGAATGCAGCGGGCGGTCGAGCGTCGGTGCCCTCTGGCCGAGGCTGATCTCGCCCACTACGATCCCCTGGCGACGACAATTCCGCGGCCAGTTCGGCCCCCGGGCGGTTCCATCACCCGACAATCAGCGTCGCACGCATGTTGGGGTGGTATCGGCAGTAGAGAGGGAATGAGCCCGGCGTCGACGGTGCGGTGAAACTGCCGGTGCCGTTGGGCTCCGCCTCCGCGTCGAAAAGTCCTACCGCATCCGATGTCACGGAATGCTCCACCCGGTCGATGTTGCGGACGGTGATCGTCGCGCCGGGCGACACCGTCGGTGGCATGTCGAATCGGTAGTCGTCGATCGTGATGGTCACAGCACCCGAAGCGCCGGTGGGTGCCGGCTTGCCGTCACCGTTCGACGCCGTGCAGGCGGTGGCAGCGAAGAGCGTGGCCATGGCCAGGCACACGGTCGCGGCGAAGCGGCGGGGTGGGTGCAGCAGTGCGGTGAACATGACACTCTCCTGGTGGTGAGATCCTTTTATACGTTCGACGTTGATCGGCCACCGTCGGTTCACCGTAGTCCGGCCTCACCGTCCAGTACCGGCGGATTCCGGCAGCTGCGGTCGCGGTGGTCCGCTTCTTGGTCGGCCGACTCCGGGGTGCGCTCGCGGTCCGGCACCGCCGTTGGGTCGCGCTGACCGGGTCCAGGGAACATGACGGCCGTTACCAGTGCCAGCCGTACGCGGCCAGATGCAGCCAAAGACGTCTCCAGAAGGTTGCAGTGGGGCAGACCCGCGCAAAGCACTATGATGGCCGAGTGGTCGACCAGCACGCGCCGCCCCGAGTATCCGGGCCCGTCCGGATACTCGGTCTGCTGGTGCTGGTTCTCGGCATTGCCGCCATGCATACGGGTCTGCTCAGCATTCATCCCGGCGTAAACCATGTCGATCGCGAACACACCAACGCGATGGCCGAGACACTGGGCGACCATCAGGAGTCCGCGATGGTCATCACCAACGATGACCATGCCATCGGGCACCGGGCCATGCACGCATGCGTGTTCACCCTCTCGGTGATGGCGCTCGTGATCGGCCTCGTGTTGCTCTACCGCTCCGGCGTCGGCTTCGACGAGGTTCACCTGCCGAAGTCCCGTCACTGGCGTATACATCGTGAACGTCCACCGCCCTGGACGGCGCCCTCCCTGGCCGAATTGTCGATTCTGCGGATCTGACAGGCATCCCGCTTCCGCGGTCCCCGCGACCCGGAGGCACGCCGGTGCCTGCCCGAATCCACTTCTTTCGCAATTCACCAGGAGTTCGATCATGTTCAGCACACGTAACCGAATCAGATCGGCCGTCGCCGTCGGCGCTGCCGTCTTGACGCTGCTTGTCGCCGGCTGCGGCAGCTCGATGGCAGGAATGGATCACGGGGTCACGTCCTCCCGCAACGGGCCGTCCAGCGCATCAGCGGCGCGCACCGATTTCAACGACACCGACGTCACCTTCCTGCAGATGATGTATCCGCATCACGCTCAGGCAGTCGACATGGCCCGGCTCGTCGCGTCCCGGTCGCAGAGCCAGCAGTTGCTCACGCTGGCTTCCACCGTCATCACGGCGCAGGGCCCTGAGATGCAGCGAATCAGCACGCTACTCCAGGATTTCGGAAAACCCGCCCCCACCACCGGCGGACATCAGATGACCGACATGCCCGGCATGATGCCATCCGCCGACATGACCGCACTGGAAGGCCTGTCCGGACCGGACTTCGACCGCACGTGGCTGCGGATGATGATCGACCACCATACCGGCGCGATCACCATGGCCAACACCGAGATCACCGGCGGCGCCAATCCCGACGCCAAAGCACTGGCACACGACATCGTCAGCGCCCAGCAAGCGGAAATCGACCAGATGCGCGCAATACTCGGCGGCCGCTGAACGACCCGACGTCTGTTCGTCAACGCAGGTGCGCCCGGTCCCGCCCAGGTCCGCGTCCCACCCGCACACCAGCAGCGGCCACGGCACGATATCCCCCGTTGCATTCGGCCGACCTGGTGCACCACCCAACTCGATATCACCCAGGCGACACCGTACCCGGGCCGGGATCACCGCTCACCCACAATCCGATCTGCCAGCGCGCGGTACCCGAACCATTACGAAATAGGGAGCATCCATGTCCTCCACGCAATTTCCGCACTCCGCACCGATGACGCGGCGCGGGTTTCTCGCTCTCGGTGCCAGTGCCGCCACGGCCGCTGTCCTCGCCGCATGCTCCAAGGACACGCCGGGCGCACGCACACTCGTCCAACCCGATTCCGACGCGGTCCGCACCGCGGAGAACAATCGCCGAGCGGCTGGAGCCAACGTCCGGGACGTGTCGCTGCGCGCCGAGCCGACCACCGTTGATCTCGGTGGCGTCCAGGTGCAGACCTGGACATTCGGCGGCAAGCTACCCGGGCAGGAGATCCGGCTTTCGCGCGGCGAGGTGTTGCGGGCCGACTTCACCAACGCACTTCCCGCACCGACGACCATTCATTGGCACGGCATCGCCCTGCGCAACGACATGGACGGCATGCCCGATCTCACTCAGCCCGCCGTCCAGCCCGGCGGCACCTTCCGCTATGAGTTCACCGCGCCCGACGCCGGCACGTACTTCTTCCATCCCCACGTCGGAGTTCAGCTCGACCGCGGCCTGTACGCGCCACTGATCATCGAGGATCCCGCAGACGGCAAGGACTACGACGTGGAAGCCGTTGTCGTCCTGGATGACTGGCTCGACGGCGTCAACGGCCGCGACCCCGACAAGGAGCTGCAGCAGCTGCGCGACAAAGGCATGGCGGGGATGGACATGGGCGGCTCCAGCGGTATGAACCACGGTGGCATGGACATGGGCGGCTCCTCGACGATGACGATGCCCGCCGACCCGAACGCACCCCTTGGCTCCGACACCGGTGACGTGACCTACCCGCACTACCTGATCAACGGCCGACTCGGTACCGACCCCGTGACCTTCACCGGACGCCCCGGTCAGCGCATGCGGCTGCGCATCATCAACGCCGCCTCCGATACCGCCTTCCGCGTCGCCGTCGGCGGACACCAACTCCGGATAACCCACAGCGACGGCTATCCGGTGCAGCCGGTCACCGGTGCCAGCCTGCTGATCAGCATGGGCGAACGCTACGACGCGATCATCGACCTGACCGACGGCGTCTTCCCACTGGTCGCCGCCCCGGAAGGCAAGAGCGGGCACGCTTTCGCGCTGATTCGCACCGGTGGCGGTACCCCGCCCCCGGCCACTGTGCGCCCCGCCGAACTCACCGGGCGCCCGATCACCGCGGATCGGCTCGTCGCCGTCGAATCCGTGCGGCTGCCCAACCAGAAACCGGACAAGACGCTCGATGTCACCCTCGGATCGGACACGCACAAGTACATCTGGACGATCAACGGCAAGGAGTTCCCCGACCACTCCCCATTGGATGTGACCGAAGGGCAGCGGGTTCGGTTGCGGTTCGTCAACACGACGATGATGTTCCACCCCATGCACCTGCACGGCCACACCTTCCAGGTCGTCACCGGATCCGGTACCGGCCCCCGAAAGGACACCTCGATCGTGTTGCCCATGCAAACCCTCGAGGTCGACTTCGACACCGACAATCCCGGACAGTGGATGGTGCACTGCCACAACATCTATCACGGCGAGGCAGGGATGATGAGCGTCGTATCGTACGTGCACTGACCAGCAGCAACGCCGCCGCCATGAACTGCTGCACCTCCATCACGCCAATTCACCGGGGAAATGCGGGCGGCGACGTCGATCGAGTGTGGAGTCGAGCCGATTCCGGCCCGCGGGGCCAATGCGTTCCGGCTGAGACAGCATGCACTGGCCCACCGCAGCCGTCGCGACGACTCAGCCGCGCGGTGCCGAGGCTGATACCACGAGAGTCGAGGCACAGAGCGGGGTCGACCTTGTCGACCCCGCTCTGCCTCGCCTGGAAATGGACGTGAGTTCCTGTGGCAACGCCACGGTTGCCCATGGCGATCTGGCCACGGCATATGGGATTGGCAGCGACGAGAAAAGTCGCGCTTAGCGGTGTTTGACCGACGTGCAGAAGAGGTCGCCGCAACCGAACCCGAACGGTCGGTCAGCAGTCCGGTGCCTGCCTATGGGAAGGCCTCGGGCGGCCTGGGAGGAACTGGGCATCCAGACTGAATCCCGATCGTTCAGGGATAAGTAGTAGTTTCCACCTGCCCGAGCTCGGCGAGGGCCATCGGCCGCTGCGGGATCCCGACGCCGCCGACGATGACGACTGAAACCGTCTGGAGAGGGCGAGCTGATCGACACCGGGACTGGCCCGGGTCGATCCGCCCGCCGGCTCACGGCATCTGTCCTGCTGTCACATGCCCGGGCAGCAGGGGCCCATCATGCTGCACATCCAGTCGCAGATCATCTTGAGCGGGTTCACGTGTATCACCTCCCTGGGTCGAGTGTTCGGACTCTTCGGCGGCGTGATATCGACGCCGTGGTCTTGGTTCCCCGGAGCTGCCGAGGCAACCTCGGCTGACCGGTGAACCGCAGTGATGCTAGACCTTCCATTCGGATGGAAGGTCAAACCGCGTCGACTGCCAGCGATCGCTGGATCGGGGCGAGGGGATGCCGAGGAGTCAACGATTGTCTGGGTCTGCATCGGTGTTGCGCCGGCTCGGACCCGGGCTGTGGTTTTCCCTGGCGGCGGGTTTGTCGTTGTCATCGCCTGCTCGGAGGGCGTTCAGTTCGCGGGTCAGTTCCGTGATCTGTTCCTCGACGCCGGTCGCGGCGCGCTGCCGGTGGCGCATCGGCCGGACACAGGTGAAGTAGGTGGTCGTCGCCGCCGCGGCGGCCAGGATCGCGGCATACCAGGTGGGTGTCACGAGGAATTCCCAGGCCGGTGTTCGGCTTGCCGATCGGCTTTCAGGTGTTCGATTTCGGCGCGCAGCGTGTCGAGTTCGATCTGTCGGGTGTCGTCGCCGCTGTCGTGGCGGTTTCCGCGCATCATCATGAACATCATCGCGCCCATGCCTATGGGGCAGGCGAGGACGGCGAGGGTGAGCAGTACGGAGTCCATTTGTCGTTCCGTTTCCGACTCGAGGTGAACCCGGATGTCCGGGTTCAGCGAACGTGGTGGGGTCGCCCCGGTGGGTCGGCCGTGCACGGCAGCAGTTGCTGGGCTGCGCCTGCGGCGGCCGACCCCAGGGGGCTGGGCGGTCGTCAGGAGTCGACCGTGGCGGTGTAGCCGAGTTCGGCGATGGCCGCGATGACATCGCCGGGGGTGGTGGCGGTGTCGAGGTCGACGGTGGTGCGGTTGTTCTTGCGGGAGGTTTGCGTGCTGCGCACGCCGGGGAGGTCTTGCAGGGTGTCGTCGATGAGCAGCGCGCAGCTGCCGCAGTGCATGCCCTCGACCCGGAAAACATGTGTGGCCATAGGTTCAGCTCCTTTGTCAGGCGATGGTGAGCAGGCCGGAGTACATGCCCATGCCGCAGGTGTAGTCCAGGCGGCCGGGTTGCAGGATCCCGAGGTCGATGCGGGTCTCACCGGTGCTGGGCAGGACCTTCTGGATGCCGAGGCTGGGGATGACCAGCGACCGGATGCAGCCCTGGGTGCCGTTGGTCTTGACCACCAGGGTGGTCGGGACACCGGACTTCGCTTCGACATTGCCGGGGGTGTAGGCGCCGGTGCGGGCGGTGATCGTCACGATCTGTGCGCCGTCGGTGACGGTCGCGGCGGAGGCGTCAGCCGTGGGTTGGCTGGCGCCGAATGCCTCGGCGATGCGTCCGGCGGCCAGCGGGGAGCCGGCGAGTTCGAGTCCGCCGTTGAGGGTGTAGAAGCCCATCCCGAGCACCACCAGCCCGGTCGCCACCGCCAGCCGACCACGCCACACGGTGGCCGCGACCCGGGCCGCGTACCCCAGCACGGCGAACAACGGTCCGGTGCCGAGCACGAATACCGCCATGGCCGCCGCACCCCACAGCGGTGACCCGGACGCGAGGGCGAGGGCTTCCACCGACAGGGTGATCCCGCACGGGAGCAGGATCGTCAGCACACCGAGCACCGCGGGCGCGAACGCGGTATGCAGGCGAGCTCCGCTGCGCACAACCCGCATCCAGGAGGCGGGTGGTTCCACGACGATGCCGCGGAAGCCGGGCACACCGAGCTGCGCGAGGCCGAACACGATGATCAGCAGCCCGGCACCGATCTGCAACCAGGTCCGTGTACCGATCGACAGCTGCACGGCACCGCCGAGGGCGCCGAGCGCGGCACCGAGCAGGGTGTGGGAGAGCAGCTTTCCGGCGAGGAAACCACCGACCGGTGCCAGGTCGTCACCAAGGCGGGTCCAGATCCGCGGTGGGGATTCGACAGCGACCGGCTTCTCGGCTGTGGCCGCTGCGGAGGTGGCGCGTTGACGGGTGATGACACCGGTCAACAGACCACCCTGGACGGCGGCACACGAGATGCCGCCGGCAAACAGACCGGTGGCGAGGACGGGGACGAGATTCACGAAACGAACTCCTGCGTGAGGGTAGGTACGAACAGACACAGACGCTCCCGCGGCGTTGATCGAACGCACGACGGGAATGGGTCGGTCGCAGAGCGACGGACCCGCGGCATCTGCGGTTTATGTCCGCAGCACGCAGAGTTCAGCGAGGCTGGGCGGGCGCGGCAGCACCGCGCGTGGCTCCGGCCCCGCCAGCGGAAGGGGAAGACGAATCGCGCAGGCGCGCCAATGGGAGCGCAGTAACGCCACACCGGCCAGCAACGCCAGGAACACCGCCAGACAGGCCATCACAATCCCGGCCGGGACTGCCGGCGGTGATTGGTCCGATCCGGTCGTCACCGGTGCGGCATCGGTCTGGAACATCACCGCACCGTGATCGTGATCGGCGTGGTTCATGCCCTGGTCGGCGCCGGCTTGTGCCGGACCGCAGTGACCGGCCGCCGCGGCAGCGGCCGTCATGGACATGTCCATCGGCGCACTGGCCTGGCAGTGCCCGCTCTGGATCAGTGCGATCCCGACCAGCGCCGCCAGCACGACGACGAGCCGGAGAATTCCGGCTCGCCGCACTGCGGGCGTAGGTCTGGTCACGACCGCGATCCTACTAGTCACATCATGGACCGTGCGGGTGTGGGCGTGTCCGTATCGGCGACGCCTCGCGGGGGCCCGCCGGTGAGGGTGAGGGTTTGAAACGACGCAGGTTATCGGCCTTGCGGTGCCGGGATTGGTCAGGTGTGTGACGGTCCGGGGGTGACCCGCAGCACGGCGCGCAGCGCCGCGGCCGAGTGCACGCCGTCGAGTCTCCCGGTACCGGTCGGGTACAAGCGGCACGACAGGCTCGGGGTCTGTCCCGGGGTCGCGAACAGGTCGCGGCCATCGATGAGCAGGGTGGGTGATCCGCTCATCCCGGCCGCAGCAGCTTCGTCGGCGTCGCCGATCATCCGATGGACGATCTCCAGTGCCATGGGCACATCCGCGGCCACCTGCCGAAGGCGCTGTTCGAGTACCGCCGCGCCGGGGCAGGCGGGGACCTCGAGGATCTCCAATTTCACCCCGTGGTCCTCCGGACAGCAACAAAGCCAGTACCTGCTGCCCGGCCGCCGCGACCGAGGAGTGCTGCTGACGGCCGATTGGGCAGGATCAGCGTCGCGACACCGGCGCCGAACACCAGCGTCGCCGGCACGACCCCGCCGCGGTGCCGGAATCCGGTGGCCAGGTATGCGGGCAGCATCACCGACACTTCGCTCATGACCGTCCGCCTCCTTCGCGCATGGTCACATCATCCGGTCCACGGGGTGGTGAGCAATTCGGCGTGCGCCTGCTGGTTGATCTCCAACACCAGCAACCCGATCGCCGCGGCTGGCACCGCGACACGGCGCGGCACCGCGAAGGTGACCCAGCGGCCGGTGGGCCGTCCGGCCACGGCCCGCACGGTGAGCAGCGCGGCCCCCAGCAGCGCCACCGCGGTCAATGTCAGCGAGGCGAGGCTTTCGGTGTGCCAGAAACCGGTGTGGTTCATTGGCGTTGGGCCTTGCGTACCCAGTGCGCGACGCTGCGTTCGAGCACGTCGCGTTCCTCTACCAGCGCCGCGTTCTCCACCCGCAGGCGTTCGAGTTCGGCGCGTTCGGCATCATCGAGTCCACTCCCGCCGGGTACGCCCGACAACCGTGCGCCGGCTGCAACCGTGGCGGGCTCGGTAGCCGGTTCCTCGACGGGCGTCGAGGAGAATCCGCGTAGCCGGAGACTGTTGGAGACGACGAACACACTGGAGAATGCCATCGCGGTTCCCGCGATGAGCGGGTTCAGCAGCCCGAGTGCGGCCAGGGGCAGGGCGGCGATGTTGTAGGCGAATGCCCAGAACAGGTTGCCCTTGATCGTGCGCAATGTCTGGCGTGCCAATCGGATCGCGTCGACCGCGGCCATCAGGTCCCCGCGGACCAGGGTCAGGTCGGAGGCTTCGATAGCGACGTCGGTGCCGGTGCCCATCGCCAATCCGAGGTCGGCCTGGGCTAGTGCGGCGGCGTCGTTGACGCCGTCGCCGACCATCGCCACCACCTGGCCATCGCCCTGCAACCGGGTGATGACCTCGACCTTGTCCTTCGGTAGCACCTCGGCGATGACCTCGTCGATGCCGACCTCCGCAGCGATGGCATGGGCGGCGGTGTCGTTGTCCCCGGTCAGCAGCACCGGCCGCAGGCCGAGTTCCCGCAGGCGCCGGATCGCTTGCGCCGAGGTGGGTTTCACGGTGTCGGCGACCACCAGCACCGCTCGCGCCACCCCGTCCCAGGCGATCACGACAGCGGTGCGGCCGAGAGCCTCGGCCCGCTGTTTGTGCCCCTGTAGTGCGGTAGGTAGGTCGATGCCGTGTTCGGTGAGCAGCGAGGTACGGCCCACCAGCACGGTGTGTCCGTCGACTACGCCACGAACCCCGAGACCTTCCAGATTCGCGAAGTCCGACACCGCGGGCAGGTCACCGACCCGTTCGATCGCACCTACCGTGATCGCGCGGGCGATGGGATGTTCGGAGGCGTCCTCGAGCGCACCGGCCAGCCGCAACACCATGTGTTCGTCGGCCTCGCTGCCGGTGTGCACACCGAGCAGGGTCATCTTGCCGGTGGTCACCGTGCCGGTTTTGTCCAGGACAACGGTGTCGATGCGGCGGGTCGATTCGAGGACTTCGGGTCCCTTGATGAGGATGCCCAGCTGGGCGCCGCGGCCGGTGCCGACCAGAAGCGCTGTCGGGGTGGCCAATCCGAGCCCGCACGGGCAGGCGATGATCAGCACCGCGACGGCGGTGCTGAACGCGAACGCCGCTCCCGCGCTCGCGCCCAGCCAGAACGCGAGGGTGCCGACCGCGACCGCGATCACCACCGGCACGAACACCGCCGACACCCGGTCGGCGAGCCGCTGGATCTCGGCCTTGCCGGTCTGCGCGTCCTCGACCAGGCGCGCCATCTGCGCCAACTGGGTGTCCGCGCCGACCCGGCTAGCACGCACCACCAGGCGGCCACCGGCGTTGACCGTGGCACCGACCACCGGATCGCCGGGACTTACCTCGACCGGGACCGACTCGCCGGTCAGCATGCTCGCATCGACCGCCGAACTACCCTCGGCGACAACGCCGTCGGTGGCGATCTTCTCACCCGGCCGCACCACGAACAGATCACCGACCATCAATTCGCCGATCGGAATCCGTTCCTCGCGGCCGTCGCGTAGCACCGCGACGTCCTTGGCTCCGAGTTCGAGCAGCGCCCGAAGGGCTGCGCCCGCACGGCGTTTGGCGCGAGCCTCGAAGAACCGTCCCGTCAGGATTGCCGCGGTCAGCACCGCCGCGACCTCGAGATAGATGTTGCTCCCGGCCATACCGCGTTCGACCGTCAGCGAGAAACCGTGGTGCAGACCGGGTTTGCCCGCGTCACCGAGGAACAGCGCATACAGCGACCACCCGAACGCCGCGCCCACACCCACCGAGATCAGGGTGTCCATGGTGGCGGCGGCGTGGCGCAGGTTCGCCCACGCCGCCACGTGGAAGGGCCAGGCACCCCACACCACCACCGGCGCCGCCAGACTCAGCGACAGCCACTGCCAGTTCGTGAACTGCAACGGCGGCACCATCGCCAGCAACACCACCGGAACCGCCAACGCCACCGACACCCGCATGCGCTGACGCAGCGAGCGTGTGGGCTCGTCGTATTCCTCAGTCTCGGAGGGGCTTTCGGTATCAGGTGCCCGCTGCGACTGCGGTATCCGCGCGGTGTATCCGGTGTCCTCGATCACCCGGATCACGTCGGAATCCGCAGTATCGGACACGATCTCGACGCGCGCCTTCTCCGTGGCGAAATTGACCGTCGCGACGACACCATCGAGCTTGTTGAGTTTGCGTTCGATCCGGGCCGCACACGACGCGCACGTCATCCCACCGATCGCGAACTCCAGCTGCCGCGGCGCGATCGGCTGCTCGCCCTCGACGGTGCCACTCATCGGCCACCCTTTCCGCCGTGCTTGTCACCAGCACCGTGTGTGTCCGCAGCGTGATCTCCGGCAGCGGTCGACGGACCGTGCTGGGGCTTCGACGCCGCGTTGCCCCCTCCGCCAGGCAAACCAGCCTGACCGGCCCGACCTCCCGGTACGCCCGGACGACCGGGTCCGGGCTGATCGTCGTCGGTGCCCGCACTGGCGGTAGCGACCACGTCGCCCACCGGATGTGCAGTGCCGTCGCCGTCACCACCCGAGCCTGCGGCGGCCGCGGCATCAGGAGCGGACCGATGGCCCATCGCATCACCGCTCGGCATGTCCGCCGCGGTGACCAATTGCGCGGGCATCGCACCCGGTGTCGTCGGCATCCCGGTCCCGCTCAGCCGACGTGGGTCGGCTGAGCGGGTGTCCGGTGTCGTGTCGGCCCGTGCGCTCTCGACCGGCAGCGGTCCTGCCACCGCAGCCATCACCGGCACCGCGGATATCGGTACCGGCACAGCCTCAGCGAGCGCGGTGGCGCTCTGGCCCATCGTCGCGGGCGCAGGCTCGGCCCACGACGGCGCACTGTCCGTCGCCGGTGCCGGTGCGCCCACCGTGGTGTGTTCGGACGACTGGTGGCCTCCGGCCTCCTGTGATGGTGAATTCGCATCCACCGGTCCGATGGTTCGACCGCCGACCCAACCCGCCGCCGCCACCACGGCCAGCACGAGCGTGTAGCCGGACAACCGTGCCGCCACCCTCATCCCACCAGCTCGTATCCCGCCTCGGTGACCACCGTCGCGACCTCCTCGAACGTCAGTACTCGCGCGCTGCCGACCACCACACGACCGGACGCGACATCCACCGCGACACCGTGGACACCCTCGATGCCCCGCACACCACGGGTGACCGCATCGGCGCAATGCCCGCACGTCATCCCGCGCACCGTATACACGAACTCGCTCACCCCGACCTCCGTCGATCCCACGCGCTTCCCGCGTGACAACCCCAGCATGAACCTTCCAGTACGATGGAATGTCAAGAGGAGACAGTTGAGGAGAACGGGATGAAGATCGGCGAACTGGCCGCAGCGGGCGGGGTCACGGCGAAAACGATCCGGTTCTACGAGGACGAGGGCCTGATGCCCGAACCGGACCGCACCCCCACCGGCTACCGCGACTACAGCCCCGAGCACCTGGCCCGGTTGCAGTTCATCCGCCGCGCCCAAGCCGCCGGGTTGAGCCTGCGCGAAGCCGGTCAGATCCTGTCGGTCCACGACCGCGGCGAACAACCCTGCGGCCACGTCCAAGCCATGCTCCGCCAGCGCCTGGACCAGGTCCGCGCCCAGATCGCCGAACTCATCACCCTCGAAACCCACCTGCAAACACTGCTGGACACCGCCCTGGCCCACCGACCCACCAGCCACGACGACTCCACCGTCTGCTGGATCATCGAATCTGACATCCCCAACCACGCCACCGGCCGTCCAGCGCTGAACAGCCAGGCCACGACATGGAAACCGATCGTAGGCGTCGATTCCCTTATCCATGAGAACCGAGATGGCGATGGACCCCGACCCTGACGTACGCGCATCCGATGCCGACCGCGAGAGGACAATCAAGACCTTGCGTGCCGAGGTCGGCAGCGGCCGGCTCACCTCGACGAGTTCTCCGACCGCGCCGGCAGCGCCTACCGCGCCCGAACCGTCGGCGACCTGCAAGCTCTCACCCGCGACCTGCCGACACCCGCACCGCAGCCCGCGGGCCGCGCGCGCTCCTCGATCACCACCCTGCTCGTCGTGGTGATCGCCGGGATTGGACTACTGGTCGTCCTCGGGGGCGCGGTGCTGCTGTGGATGACCGTGATGATGCAGCACATGGGCGCCACTGCCATCCATGGGTTATCGCCTTCGTCGGGCGGGCGGATCGGTCTGGGCCTGCCACCGGATCAGGGCGTCCGCGGAAGGACGAGAATATTTCCCGAGGGACCGGACCGAGGTGTGCCCGCTCATCCGCATCAGCATCGGCGTGGACGCGCCGTCCTCGGCGGCGTGCGTGAGCTTCGAGTGACGGAGTTGATGCAAGGTGAACGGTCCGCGATCGAAATCGCGAGTATGGTGCTCGAACAGCTCGGCCGCCCGCCGGTACGACAACCGGGCCCGCAGCGTCGACGGGTCGATATCCTCCACCGCCACACCGGGTTTGGCCTTTGCGGTCGGTCAGGGACACCGGCCCCTTCTCCTACCGGCCAGCAACCGCGGCAACAGCCGCGCGGTCCCGGTCTGCCACGCGACCGCATCCCTCGCCCCGCCCTTGCGGGTCACCCTGGCGCACCGGTTCGCCATATCCAGGTCCGGGATGTCGAGCATCGGCAGCTCGTCGGCACGGGCGGCGGTCTCGTAGAGCATCGCCCACAGAAGAACCCGTTCCCCAGAGGTACATCCGCAGCGAGCAGCTGGTCCACCTCGTCACGGGTCATCGCCCGGGAATGATCCGGCGGCACCTTCCGCGGCACCAACCGGACCAGCGGGTCCCCGACCAGCCAATCCTGTTTGCGCCCGTACTCGCACGCACCGCGCAGGGCGGCGAGGCGCACGTTGAACGTTTGCGCCGAGCGCCAGCCCCACTTGAAGGTGAACCAGCCGCCCACCCGCTCGGCCTCCAGCAGACCCACATCCGAGTCGGCATCGAAATCGCGCACCAATGATCAAGGGCGACGGCGTAGCCCCGGCGGGTGTTGGCCACCGGGATCGCCGCCAAGTACGTGCCGACAGCATCGGCTAGCCGCACACCCCGCACCGGCAGTGCCCGCACCCGTTTGGTCACCCCACCCGACCGCGGGCCGGAACAGCACTACTGAATATAGTTCGGGGGCTGAACACTTTGGCGCGGATCGAGCGCTGGCATGTCCTGCGGCCGCAGCGCCTTCCCGGCCGGCCCATCGCGGAGCTCCCGCGGGAAATGGCACGCGGCAGCGGGCACGCTGCCACCGCGCACGGCAACCGCAGCGCTCGCAGCCATAGGCATGATCCCAACCAAGGGGATGACACGAACGGCGACAGTCATCGCGTCCGGTCGACGCCGAGGCGCTATGACGGATGACGGCCCCCACGGCGGCGCCGCAGCGCCGCACGCAGGCCCTCGGACTGCTCCGGGGTGATCTCGTCGACGAAATACGCCAGCACCAAATCCGGTCGGCCGCAGGCGATCAGCGCTTCACGCATCAATCGGGCGCCGTACTGCTCACGCGACAGCGTCGGCCAGTAATGAAAGGCCTTGCCGACCAGCTCGCGATCGAGCCACCCTTTGCGATAGAGGTTGTCCATCGTCGACATGACCGTCGTGTAGGCGATATCCCGCTCGGCGGAAAGTTCTTCGAACACTTCACGAACCGTCGTCTGATCCATATAGTTCCAGATGCGATCCATGATTACTGCTTCTAGATCACCGAATCCTCGCGCGGTCATCTCTGGCGCCTCCCTCATCTTCGGCGCATCCCGTGCCCAGTCGTTGCGCTCTCCGGCATGACACAACGACCGAACGACCACACCCCGCAGGGCGCGGCTCGGTCGACGGAAGCAGGTCGGAGCATGGCCGCGCCCGCCCCTATACGAGATACGTAGGTAAATAGTAAGGCTGGGCGTCTTGCTGCGCCGAGCAACAAGTGAGTTGCATTGCCGTTCGGATGCGCCTATCGGTATCGCCGCCCTCCGCAGCCCGGAAGAGGGCGCCGCGGCCGCGCTGCGGGCGTTGTTCGGCTCGGCTGAGAAACCCCGCGTGGTGCTCCCTGCCCGAACGTATCCGACGCCCCATCGCGCGCCTGTTGCCGCAACCGTCTGCTGCCCCATGAACGGGACCGGGGACGGATAGACCCGGTCGCCCTGCATCGGCGCTCGACACCTGGGACCGCAGACCGCACCAGCTTCCCGGTAAACTACTAAGAGAGATAGTAATCGTGATGACGTGTCGCAGCGCCGCACACGGCCGATATGAGGGAGGGCACACCATGTCAGTTTGCTGCGGGAAGGCGTCTGGCGCAGCGGGCTTCCTCGCGGTCATCGCCCTGCTGGTGGCGGCTTGTTCGCCGTCAGCTCCATCCCAGTCGTCGGCTGGGATATCCGCTGCTCCGGTCAGCGAGGCGATCACGATGACACCGGCGGCGGGCTCGCGCGATGTCGACCCGCGCGGCACAGTGCAGGTGAGCGCGCGAGAGGGCATCCTCACCTCGGTCACCATGAAGAACGAGGAGGGCAGGTCGATCGAGGGCATCCTGACGCCGGACAAATCGGCCTGGAAACCGGCCGAACCGCTCGGCTACGGACGCACCTACACCGTGACCGCCGCGGGCGTCACAGTTACCGGCCGCATCGGCCCGACCACCGCCAGCTTCTCCACCGTCACTCCGCGTAATCAGACAAAGGCATACCTGACCACCACTGGCGGCCAGCCACTCGCCGAGGGCGGCACTTACGGAGTGGGCACCGTGATCGTCGCACACTTCGACGAGGACATCCCCGACAAAGCCGCCGCTGAGAAACGCCTGTCGGTGACCACCGATCCGCCGGTCGTCGGCTCCTGGTATTGGCTCGACGACCGAAACGTGCACTGGCGGCCGCAGCAGTACTACGCCCCCGGCACCAGGATCACCGTCGTGGCCGGCATCTACGGCGCGCAACTCGGCCCCGGCCTCTACGGCCAAGAAGACAGCACGACTTCCTTCACCATCGGCCCCGCACACATTTCCATCGCCGACGACAACACCAAACAAGTGCAGGTCTTCGAAAATGGAAAACTGATACGAACCATGCCCACCTCGATGGGTATGGGCGGCAGCGAAACCATCGCGGGCAAAACGATCACCTTCTGGACCCAGCGCGGAATCTACACCGTGATGGACAAGGCCAACCCCGTCATCATGGACTCCTCCACCTACGGCCTGCCGGTCAACTCCCGCCTCGGCTACAAAGAAGCCATCAACTGGGCCACCCGCATCAGCACCGACGGAATCTATCTGCATCAACTCGACTCCACCAGCTGGGCTCAAGGCAACACCAACGTCTCGCACGGCTGCCTCAATCTCAGCGGCGACAACGCCCGCTGGTTCTACGACTTCTCCAATCCGGGCGATGTGGTGGAAATCCGCAACACCGGCGGTGAACCCCTCGAAGTCTGGCAGAACGGTGACTGGAGCCTGTCCTGGGACCAGTGGCGGCAAGGAAGCGCGCTCGATTAGGTCACGCCCGGCTGACGAGCAGACGCAGAATCGACGGACCACCCATCCCCGCAGCGTCCCGATCCGCTGGCCCTCGGGGCGATTGCCGAAGCCATGCCCACACATCTACTATTTTGCTACGTAGCTAGACCCTTCCCGCC
>NZ_JABLTE010000070.1 GCF_013315795.1 Nocardia barduliensis | reverse complement strand
ATCGCTCTCGGCTTCCACTGGGTTCGGCGGGAGGGGAGCCGGAGCGTAGGGGATGCCCGCCCGCCATCCGGTCAGCGGCGGGCGGTCGGCGTCCCAGTGGAAGCCGAGAGCGATCGCGTGGGCATTGGCCTGTTGCCAGCTCGCGCCGGGGTTGTCGGCCAGGAAACGTGCCTCGGCGAGCATGTCGGCGAGCAGTACGAAGTCCTGCGGCAGTGGAGCACCGTCGATCAGGCGGTTCCACGCCTCGGCGACGTCGGCGAGGCGATCCATTCGTGTGTGCACGTACCGGCCGTGCGGGTCGGCGTGGTCGCGCACCCGATGCGCATCGACCATCAAGTGGTTCTTGATCTGCGCCAGTTCCTCGCGCGTGAACGTCGGCGCGTCGACGCGCATGTGCTCGGCGAGCACGGCCGTGATCCGCTCGGGATCGCTTCCGCCCGCGAGCAGTTCGCGAACGTCCTCGACCGTGTCGCGGATCGCGGCGGGATCGTCGGCAGCGAAGCGGTCGGCGAGTTCATCCGCGACACGGTCGATTTCGTCGTGGATGCGCCGCAACTGGGCGTCGACGTCGCCGAGCGGGTCGATGCCAGGCTGCCGCTGGACCAGCTGCCGCGCGACGATGTCCACCACCGCGCGCGCACGGGTCGCCTGCTCGGCGCGCCGATGACGGTCGATGCCCTCGGCTATTGTGTCCAAGTCGGTGTCGTCGGCGAGGAAGCGCTCGTATTCCGCGTTCGCCCAGTCCTGGACCCGCTGCCAGGCCGCGATGTCGCGGTCCCATTCGCTTCGCAGGCCCTCCGGGATGTCGACCCGGTCACCCGGCGGCACATGGTCGGCCGCGTTCCACGGCCGGTGCATCGGCTGGATGTTGCGCTGCGGCGGGGCGAACCATTCGTAATTGCGGAACACCGTGCCGAACGGCGGCAGGTGCTGCAACCACGGCCGCGCCAGCACCCACTCGCCGATCTCCGGATGACGCTGGATCCACGCCCGCACCGCGGGGTGCTTGGGCACCAGCGCCGCCATCAACAGCAGACGCACCACGTTGTACGAATCCGCGCCCCAGTGCTGCCCGAACAGATCTTTGGGGTCGACGCCCGAGGTGTCGTACTGCGAAGGCGCCTGCGGCATGTGCACCGGGAGCGTGCTCTCCGGGATCTTCCCCGGCGGAACGTCGTCGGTCGGCAGCGTGATGTCGTTGACCACGTCTTCCATCGCCCACCCGCTGACGCCGTCCGGCGGGTCCTTCGGCGTGAACTTCTTGGGCAGCTCGCTGCGGTCGCGCCCGAACTCCCAGTCCGGACGGGTCGGATCGACGTGGTGCCAGACGCCCTCGGCATCGCGCCAGGAAGTCATGTCCAGGCGGCGGCCGCCGATCCATCCGGTGCTCAACCGTTCGATCTCGGGCGGGTCGATATCCTCCACCCGCACGTTGTCCTCACGGTCGGCGAGCACGCGCCGGTATTCGACGGTGGTTTCCGGCCGCACGATCGCCTGTGCCGCATCGGAACTGCGACGCAAGGCGTCGGCCAGTGCGGCGTCGTGATCGGCGCGCGGCGCGGCCGGGTCGGGACGGGGACCGAACACGATGACACGCGGGCGCTCACCGTCGACGATGCCGACTCGGTCGGTCACCATCCGGCCGCCGTCGCGCTCGATGAGGTCGCGGTACGCGCCCGCCACCCTGGCCATGTCGTCCTGGATGCGGCCGATGACGTTGTGCGCGTCGTTCACCTGGCGTGCGACGGCGTCGAACGCGTCGATGTCGCCGCGCCGGGCGGCGGCCTGCTCGGCGGAGAGCGTTCCGTCGGCGAGCCCGTCGCGAACCGCCGCGCGCAACTCGGCCACGGTCCGGTCCAGCCGGTCCGGCTCACCGGCCGCCTGATCGACCCGTCCCGCCGGATCCAGCAGGCCCAGCCGGGTGGCGAGGTCGTCGCGCTCGTGCCGCAGGGGCTTGACCTCGCGCAGCGCGTCGGCTCGCTGCTGGGCCAGCTCTTCCAGCGCGTCGATCACGTCCTGCGGCCGGGATCGTTCCACGCCGACGCCCGCCCTGCGCAACTCGTCGATCCGCCGGTCCACCTGCTCGATCTGCTCGTCGAGCCGGTTGACCTGCTCGGCGGCCGCCGCGAGCTTTTCGATCACCCGCCTGCGATGCGCCAGTTCCAGCGGCTCGGGGGCTACCCGGTCGGTGTGCGGTGCGTCGTCGAGGCCGCCGATGTCATCGATCGTCCGGACGTTCGCGGCCTCGTACAGCCGCAGGACGGTGATCTCCAACTGATCCCCGCGCAGCGCCGACTCGTCCAGAGTGACGTTGTCACCCCAGAAGTCGCACCGCGCGATCCGGTCGTCGCGCTTGGCCCGCCAGAACTCGCGTTCGCGGGTCAGCTTCTGACGCTGCTGGACGAGCCGGTCGTATTCGCCCAGCGGGGTGGTGGACAACTCCAGGTTCGTCAGTTCCGTCTCGAGCCGGGCGGCTTCGGCGTCGGCGGCGGCGAAGTCGCGCGCGGCCTGTTCCAGCGCGTCGATCCGGGCGAGCCGTTGCGGCATCTCAGTGACCGGCACGGTCCGGCCGCGCAGGTCTTCCAGCGTGCGATCCAGGCCGTCCGGGCCGGGGCGCAGGGCCGCCCAATCCTCGGCGTCGTCGATCGGGAGCCGTCGCGCAAGGTCGTCGCGCTGCCGGCGCAGCTCGTCCCGCCGGGCTCGCGCCTGCTCGAGTTCGTCGGCGAGCCGGTCGTATTCGGCACGGGTCTCGGGCGACATCCGGTCGCGCGGGTCCTGGGACGCAGCGCCGTCGTCTGTCGAGTCATCCGCACCACGCGGCGGCGTGCCCGGTTCCGAGGTTGCGGCCGACGACGCGAAGTCGGACCCATCTGCCTCACCGGTCCGCGATTCGTCCGCACCGCGCGGCGGTCTGCCGGGCTCCGAAGTGGCAGCGACCGACGGCGTGCGGTCGGAGCCATTGTCGTCACCGACCCGCGACTCGTCCGTGCCACGCGACGGTGTATCCGGCTCCGGGGTGGCAGCGGGCGAATCGACCGATGTCGCGGGGTGCGACCGCGCCGGGGACGCCGAGTCCGATGTGCCCTGGCCCGAATCCGCGCGGGGCGCAGTTCCGATCGGCGAGTACAGCCTGCGCAACCACTGCGCGCGGTCCTGCGCCATCCTGGCGTTCCATTCCGCCTGTTGCGCACGCAGTTCGGCCCATGGATCGTCCGGATCGGCGGTGGCGGCGAGCCGCGAACGATCCGCCTCCATGGCCGCCGACCACGCCTCGTTCTCCGCCTGCTCCAGGCGCAGCCATGCCGCGCGGTCGGCGGCCATGCGGGCGTTCCATTCCGCCTGTTCGGCGCGCAGCCGTGCCCACCGGTCGTCCGGGCGCGCGTCGGCCAGCTCGCGCAACCAGGCGGCGTGGTCGGCGGCCATGTCCGCTTCCCAGTCGGCCTGTTCGATCCGCATCCGGAAGTACCAGTCCGATGGCGTGCCGGGCTCGTCGCCGGGTTCGTCCGCCGAAGGTGGTGTGGTGGGCGGCTGTTCGGCGCCACCGTCGCCGGAGGCCGGCTGCGCGGTGTCGGCCGCGTGCTCGGTCCCGCGCGGACCGCGCGCGGTGGGGTCCGCCGCGCTCCCGGAGTCGGTGGAGGCGCGCGGGGCGATCGGCACGACCCTGATGGTGCCGTCCTCGTCGACGCGCAACTCGCGCGGTCGCGCCCCTCGGGCCAGCGCCTGCGCCACCTCCGGATATCGCGCGGCGACATCGGCCAGCGCGCGAGCGGAATCCGTGCCGCCGAGATTCACCACCAGCACCATCGGGGGCTCGCCCGCGAGTATGCCGACACGATCGGTGATCGGCCGGGCATCAGCGCGCAACAACGCGTCGCGTTCGAGGGCAGTCGCCATCGCACGGTCCAAGCGCTCGACTCGCTCCTCGGCGCTCGCGAGCCGCTCCGGATCGCCCGCCATCCGGGCGGCGTCGCGTTCGCGCACGGCGTCCCGGTTCTCCGCGGCCAGCCGGTCCAGCACCGCTCGGCGCCGGACGGCCTCGGCGCGGCGGTCTTCGTCGGGGTCGGGGGGACGCGGCGGACCGAATTGCGGTGCGTTGTGCTCTGTCTCGCCCGCATCGATCGCGCGCGCGGCGTCCTGGCCATCGCGCGACCCGAAGGACAGCCGGTCGGCCATCCGCCGCAGCCGTCCCCGTGGTTCGCGCCGGATCAGATCGGCCCCGCCGTCATCGAGCAGCTGGGCGATCCGCTTCATCAGCTTCTTCTCGCTCGCGTCGGACATGCCTTGGAACAGCCTGGCCAAAGCGTCATCGAGGCCGCCGTCGCCGGTCGGAGCGGGCACGCGCCACCCGCCGTTGCCATCGGCCTCCAGCACGATGCCGAACGAGTAATCGGCGATCTCGATCCTGCCCAGCGTGGTCTGCGGCCAGGACACGCCCCGTCCGCCGCGCGGATCGGGCAGGGGCACCTGCCGGGTGGCCAGCCGGTGGGCGACCACCGCCGGATGGGGTTCACCGACCTCCGGCTCCGTGCGGAAATGCGACAGCGCGTCGTACCGGAGCGTGCCCTTGTTCCGGCGGCCCTCGTATGCCTCGTGCGCGTCCGCTTCGCGCTGGTCCTTCTTGGTGTGGAACATCTCGGGACCGAGCTGGCGCAGCCACGCCTCGAAGCCGAGCTGGGTCGAGCCGGCCAGCCGATAGCGCAGATAGTGCGCCAGGAACTGTTTCATCGTTTCGTAGCGGTCCGGCGCGCGATACGGCCCCTCCGCTACCTCGCGATGCATCCAGCGCGTGCTGCCGTCTGTGTTGCCCGGCTCGATGGCCAGGTACTCGAGTTCGTGCGTTCCGCTCCACAGCACGTCGGCGTATGCCGAATCCCGGACGGCCAGTTCGCGCAGCGCGTCGACGTGCCCGCCACGCTGCGCCACGATGACGAGCCGATGTCCACCCCGCTCGCCGGGGAACAGCGCGATGCGTTCGGTCAGGCGGACACCCGCGGGATCCCGGTCGAGCAGGGCGTTGACCGCCCGCCGCGCGGCCGCCAGGTCGTCGAACTCGGCGGGCTCGGTGCGGGTGGACGCCACCGGATCGTCGGCCATCGGCCACGGTTGGTACCGGCCGAGGTTGTCCGCGCCGGAGCGAGCGACTTCCATCGCGATCTCGGCCTCGGGCAGGCCCACCTTGTCCACGTATTTGCGCAGCGCCGCCAGCCCGGCGTCCATCGCGCGACGCTCGGGCGGCACACCGTCGCCGGCCCGCGACGCCTTACGGTATGCCCGGTCGTATGCCTGGGTGTAGGCGGCCTCGGCAGGGCCAACGGGGACGAAACGCCCCGATTCCCGCAGCACGCGGAGGGTTTCGATCTCGACCGCGAAGTCGCTGGTGCGCATCCGCCGCAGTTCGGGCGAGTCCGCCTTGTGCGGGTTGGGGGCGTGGTCCAACTCCGCGGCGGTGAATCCGTTGGCTCGGTCCCATACCGCGGCGTAGTGGGTGGCGTAATCGACGCCGTCGATCAGCGGCCCCTGCTCGACCAGCGCGGCGCGCACCGCACGCACCGCGGCCCGGAACGCCGCGGCGTCGAACATCGACCGCCGGATCGAGGAATTGCCGCGATACGCGCGCGCGGCGATCTTGCGCGCCTGCTCGCGCGCCTCGTGGAAGACCTGACGCAGCCGATCGTCGTGCTCGACGCCGCGCGGCTCGTCGGCGGTGCGTTCCTGCTCGCTCTGATATTTCGCGCGCTCCTCGCGCAGACGGGTGAACTCGAACGCCCTGGCGTGCGCCTCGGCCTGGCGATCGAGCATCGCGCTGACGTACTCGTCACGCGAGAGCGTGAGCCGTTCCAGCGGGCCGTCACCCGCCCGCGTCGACTCGGCCATGGCCGCCGCGTGGACCATCGCTTCCGCGAAGTCGAGCGTCGACGAGTCGAGATGCAGCACGATGCTGTCGGCGGAGGGCACGTATCCGGTGTCCGACCGCAGCATTTGCCTGCCGTCGCGGGCGGACGGCAGGTCGTCGAACGTGAACCGGACCGCGACGCCGAGCCGGTCGATCGTGCTCATCGCCCACCGGCCCACGGGATTGCCGTCGCCGCGCACCCGCTCGCCGCGCATGTTCATGTACACGCGCAGGTTGTCGCCGTCCAGCTCGCGCATGACCCGGTCCAACCGGTCGACCGCCTGGTCGGCCGGTATCGGCTCGTCGCCGACGGAACGGTCCGGCGCACGCTCGGCGTCGAGCTGCCCCGGACTCCGCTCGCGCATCCAGCCGCCGTCTTCCTCGGACCAGACGTCGGACGGATCGGTCTGTTCGTGCCGCAGCCGCACCGCGCCGGAGTCCTCGACATCCACCCAGACCCGGTCGGCGACGACGTCCTCGACCGCCAGGGTGTGCCGCAGTGAGGTTTCGGGCGCTTCGTCGCCGGTCACCCGCGTGAACCGGTCACCGGTCTCGGCGACGAACACCTTCGGCGGCGATCCGGGCAGCCACGCCACCCGGTCGGTGAGCCAGCTGCCGCCGGCCTCGCGGACCTGCCGGTCCATCAGGTCGTGCCCGACGCGCGCGGCCAGCTCGAGGGCGACCCGGTCGCGCGCCGCGACCGCGCGACCGCGATCCGCGGCGAGTTCGCGCAGCACCCGAACCTGCGTGTCGAACAAGGACCGCCGCTGCTCGCCGAGCTCACTACGCACGCGGGCGAGGTCGCGCAGGTGCGCGAGCACTCCTGGACGATCCCGCCCGAGCGCCCGGCGGTCGAAGACGTTGTGCTCGGGATCGAATCCGTCGAGACCGCGGATCATTCGGTCCCACGCCGCGTCGATGCGGCCGATCTCCCTGGTGTGGGCCGCGTGCCTGCGCACGAGTTCCTGCGTGTCCCGCGCGGCCTCCGCGGTCGCGGGCCGGTACTTCTCGGCCGCGCGGTCGTGCTGCTGGGCGGCGTCCCAGTCGCGCCCGTGCCTGCTGCGCGCGCTGGTGCTCTCCTCGGCCGACCACGGCGCGTCGAACAGGTCGCCGTCGAGCAGCGCGTCGACACCCGCCGCCCGGCCCAGCTCGCGCGACCGCTCGGCGTCCAGCGCCGGATCGGAAGCTACCGCCCTGGCCACCGCCGCGTCGTAGGCATCGAGGTACTGCTCGCGCACCGCACGCTGGTAGTTCACTTCGACCGGTGCCAGCGCGGTCGGCCGTCCGGGGTACCCGGCGTCCTCCAGCTGACGGAGGAATTCCGCCTGCCTGCCGGTCGCCACGGCATCGGCCCGCAACTGGGCCGCGACGTAGTCCTCGCGGGTTGTTCCGCGGATGCGGGAGGGCGTGACCTCCACCTCTCCGGCGCGGATCGCCTCGGTCAGCGCGGCCAAGCGCACGAGTTCGCTCGCCAGCTCCACCTGCCCGCGGTCATGGGTGTCGACCAGGATGTCCATGGTGCGGCGGTCGAAGGAGTCGGCCGCGCCGATCTCGTCGCCGAGGTCGGCGAAGCGCACGCGAGCGCCCTGCTCGCGCAGCACCTGGGCCGCCTCCCGGCCGACGGCGGAGTGTTCGAGCAGCTGCCACACCTCCGTCGCGGCGGTGTCGATCGGCGCCAGCTGCCACAAGTCTTCGGTACGGACGTCGGTATCCGCGCGCTCCGGCCGACCGGCCGCGCGGTCCTGGTCGGCCGCGTCGTCCGCCGGTTCCGCCCCGTGCTCGTCGGTGCGTGGGGATTCCGGATCGTCCGGCGTCGAGCGAGTGTCCGCACCGGAGAACTCGGGCTCGGTGAAACGCACTGTGGGCGCGGTGTTCTCGCCGGGTTCGCCCGCCTCCACGCGGACCTCGGTGAAGCCGTGCTCGGCGGCCAGCTCGCCGAGGAAGGTATCGAGCACCGCTTCCTCGGGGGTGCGGTAGAGGTCCGATCCTTCGGCGGCGACATCGCCGTCGCGGTGCCACTCGCCCCGGATCTCGGTCACCAAGTGCCCGAGTTCGTCCATCGCGTCGCGGAACATGGTGGCGCGGTCGGCCGGCTCGGTCTTCGGGTGCATGCGCAAGCGCAGCACGCCCTCGCTGTCGACGGTGGCGTAGATGCCGTACTCGTCGGAACCGCGCCAGAAGTACACCTTGGTGAACTCGCGGACCACCGTGTGGCCGTCGCCGCCAGGGGGCCTGGTGAAGTCGGGCGGCTCGGACGGCGGCGGTACGGGAGCGAGGTCGCGCGCGTGCTCGCGCACCTGCGCCAGCCGTTCCATGACCAGGTCGTGCCATCCGGCGCGGCCGTAGCGCTCGAACTCCGGCCGCAGCGCGGCGACCCGTTCGACGAGGACGTCGACAGCCTCGCGGGTCAGCGCGTGGTCTCGGTAACGGACGTTTCCGTGGTCGTCGCGGCCGAGGAATCCCTCGGCGAACGGGCTCACTGCATCGCGCGCCTCGGCGCTGTTCTCGAAGGAACGGCTGTGGTCGATACCGGCGAGCTGACGGTCCGGCCCGGCGAGCCAGCCGAGACGATCCCGATCCGGGAGGCGCACGAGCGTGTCCAGCAGCCCGAGAGCGCGGCCGGGAAGCGAATCGGCGTAACCGAGTTCGTGCGGGTCGGCGAAGTCGCGATGCCGGTCTCCGGCCGGTTCGCCCGCCATCACCTGCTGGTAGACGACGGTCGGCTCGTGCAGCACGGACTCGGGCACCGGAGCGTCGACGGCGCGGCCGAGTACGCCGGTCAGCACCTCGGCCACGGCGTGCCGTGGATTGACCACGATCTTGCGGATCAGTTCGGTGCCGTTGCCGAACCGGACCAGCTCGACGCGCCGGGCGCTGTGCGCCGAATCGCCCTCGCGCAGCACGGTCACTGCGACCTCGCCGGAGGCCAGCGCCTCCGCGACGACTTGGTCGAGCGAGCGCGCACCGTGCGCGGCATCCCAGGCGTCGCCGTAGAAATCGGCGTAGGTCTGCTCCGGGCCGACGAGCTGGGCGTCCATCAGCGGGCGCAGCGCCTCGAACGCGGCCTCGCGCGCGCGATCCTGGAGATCCTCCGGCCAGGCGTTCGGCGCGGCGGCTTCGGCGGCCGCGTGCGCGGCGTCGTACGCCTCGGTGTACACCCGCTCGAGCTCGGTTTCCGGAATGTCGTGCCGCGCCCGCAATTCCCCGATCACGGCGAATTCCATGAGACGCGCCACGGTCTCCAGGTCGAGCATCGCGCCGATGTACTCGCGGCGCGAAGCCTGCGTCCGAACTCGGGCGGCGTCGGGCATGTCCGGCGCGTGGGCCAGGTCGGCCAGTGTGCCACCGCGCACCAGCGCGAGCAGCTGCTCGGCGTCGGTCAGTCCGGGATCGAGGACCAGTCGCCGTTGCGCCGGATAGTAGCGATCCGGGGCTCCGGACCGGTATTCGATGCGCACCTTGTACTCGGTCAGCGCCTGATCGATCTGTCTGCCGATCTCGGTCCTGGCCAACTCGGCGCGCAGTCGTGCGGTCCGCTCGGCGGCCGCGGTCCCGGCCAGGTCGCGTGGCGTGACGTCGCCGACCAGGTCGCGCGGCGCGACCTCGCCGTTCGGATCGTTCGGCGCGATCCGCCCTGGATCTTCGGCCGATCGGACCAGCACGCGGCCGTAGTCGTCGATCTCCACCGCGAGGAACCGGCGGTCGACGCCGTCGCGGCCGAGCAGCGCGGCGGCGAACGGGTCGCGTCCGGCCTCCCGGACGACGCGCTGATGGTCACCGGCTTCCGCCGCGATGACCAGCCGGTCCGGTTCGCCCGGCACGTAGGCGACATGGTCGGTGAGCACCCGAGCGCCCGGCTCGCCGCGGACCGCAGCACCGAGCACGCCACGCGCGGCCAGCGCGGCCAGACTGTGCTGCTGCGCTTCGAGCCGGGTCCGGGTCTGATCCCGCAGATCCGCCAGGTCGGCGAGGACGCGCAGGTCGTGTTGCCTGCGCCGCAGGTCCGCGCTGTGGTCGGCCCGGGCCTGGTCGAGCGCGCCCTCGGCTTCCCGTAGTGCCCGCTCGATCTCCGAGCGGGAGACGTCGCCGTCGCCGAAGACCGCCTCGACCTGGCGGGCGAACTCCGCGGCAGCCTCCCCCGCCCGCAGCCGGGCGTCCTGCCGGTGCAGCGCGCCCTGCCACAGTTCGTCCGCGGTGACCGGTGAGAACGAATGGTGCCTACCCGCGTTCGCCGCACCGTCGCGGCCGATATTCGCCTCGTCCCAGATGGTTCCGTAGTAGTCGGCGTAGGTCTGCCCGTTGTTCCATTCGGTACGGCCGAGCGGCTCGCGCAGCGCCGCGACGCCGAGGTCATGGGCCTCGGCGCGGGTCCCCGCATTGTCCCAGCGCCGGTCGCTCATCTCCCGGTCGAACGCCTCCCGGTAGTGCTGCTCGAGCGGATGCTGCGCGATCTCGTAGCCGAGCGCCCGCAGTTCGGCCGCGAGCCGGAAATGCCGTCCGCTGGCGGCGGCTTCCTCGTCCACCATCGCGTCGATGAACTCCGCGCGCGTCATCGCGCGGATGCGCTCGGGCGTATTCGCCGTCGTGCGCTGCAGATGACGTTGCGCGTGCAGCGATTCGTGCGCCAGGGTCAGCGCCTGCCGCAGGTGGGAGTTGCCCGAGGTGAAGGCCAGCGCCGCCAGCTCGCGACGGCGGAACTCGCCGGTCCGGCCGTCCAGCGCGGTGTCCTCGAAGCGGGTGCGGATCGGGCCGTTGTCCAGGCTCGCCAAGATCTGTGCGCCGAAGTCCGTCTGCCGCAGCAGGTCACGGACCTGATCCTCGGGGGTGTCCAGCACCAGCCGGTCGTTGACAGGCGCGTCGGCGTCTCCGCTCGCCTCCGCCGGATTCCGCGCGTGGTGCAGCAGCAGGTCGTGCAGCACGCGCACCGGTTTGCCTGCCGGACCCTCGCCCAGCTGATCGCGCATCACGACCTCGGCGAACGCTTCGGCCACTGCCTCGTGATCGTTGAGCAGGCCCTCGTCGTCCAGACTGTATCCGCTGAGCTCCCGCAGCCATCGGCCGAAATCGGCGTCGGGGTCCTCGGCTGCCCGCTCGAGCAGCAGACCCTCCGCCCGCATCCGGGCGGCCAGACCGCCCGCGTGATCGAGCGCGTGACCGTATTCGTGTACCGCCACCGCATAGGCCGGCCGCCGCAGCATCATCGGCTTGATCTGGTCGTTGCGCACGGCGTTGTGCACCGCGGCGCGGAAGCTCCGCGCGCTCGTCGCATGCTCGTAGCTGAAGACGATCGCTCTGGTGTACACCGCCTTCGTGACGTCATCGATCTGCCCGTCGGCCCAGCCGAGTTCGCCCTTCTTCAGCGGGCCGATGCCGACACCGCGCAGGTCGACGTGCGGGAACCGCTGGTACATGTCGACCACGGCCCTGGCGTATTCCCGCACCACCTCGGGGTCGAGACCGGGCAGGTCGAAGCCGAACACCTCGAATTCGGGCCGGTTCATGGCTTCGCGCAGCAGGTCTTGCAGGCGCTCGCCGACCTCCCCCGGATTCAGCCGCGACCACTCGTCCGCGGCCGGAGCGCCGAGCACCTCGGCGTCGGTGAGGTCCGCGGCGATGTCCTCGGGCGGATGAGCAGCGCGCGAGGACTCGTCGGCCATCCGGTCCCGGTCGACCCTCGGGTGGTCGCCGTCGGCCGACCGGTCGTCGCCGGGGAGCCGATCGCCTGCCGCAGGCCCCGGTCTGCCCGGTGTGAGCCGATCGATGAACCGGCCGAACCTGCTGCGCGGTCGACCCCGATCCGACAGGTCCGCCGAGCCGTCGTTGAGCAGCTCGACGATCCTGGCAACCAGCTTCTTCCGATCCGGCGCCGCCAACCCCTGCAAATGCGTGGCCAGGACGTCGGAGTTCGATCCGGTCGACACCGGTGCGGGCACCCGCCAGCCGCCGTTGCCGTCGGGTTCCAGGTGGATGCTCAGATGCGTCGACCCGACCTGGAGGATCTCCAGCTGATGGTGCGCCGGGCGCCGGATGCCCGGGTCGCTGGGCAGCGGGATCCGGCGGGTGTACAGCCGGTGGGCGACCTCGGCCGGATGCGGTGGCGCCGGCGGCGGGTCGGCGGCGGCCGCCGTGCGGAAGCCCGCCTCGTGGAAGCCCTCGATCAGCCTGCCCGGCACATGCCACCCCTGGCGACGGGTGCCGCGGGCCTTCGCGGCGTCATCGGAGGTGTAGAACGCCTCCGGGCCGAGTTGTTTCAGCCACTCGTCGAAGCCGAGGCGGGTCCGGCCCTCCGCCCGGTAGCGCAGATAGTGCGCCAGCATCTGCGTGCGCGCCTCGTCGGTGCTCGGGTGGCGATACTGCCCCTCCGCCGCCGTAACGGTGATGTGGTGCATGGTCGGCATGCCACCGGCCCCGCGCACGGCGTTCCGGTAGTCAAGGTAGTGCGACCGGTCCCACAGCACGTCGGCGAGTTCCGGATGACTCGCCGCCAATTCGCGCAGGGCGTCCAGATGTCGACCGGGCTCGGCGACCACCACCAGGCGCGGTCGCCGCCCTGGCTCCGAGTCGGCCGGATACCGCGCGACGCGGTCGGTGAGCCGTTCCGGCCGCGGCTCGCTGTCGAATTCCCGGTCGAGGACGCGGCGCGCGAGATCGGCGTCCTCGGGGCGGCCGATCTCGCGGTCCGGCGTGCCGAAATCGTCGGCGTCGCGCGCGATCCCGTCCTCGGGCACCTTGGGATGGCCCCATCGGGACTCCCCGTGGTTGCCCGCGGCACGGACGACGTCGAGCGCTATCTCGGCCTTGTCGAGTCCGACCCGGTCGAGATAGCGGCGTATCGCCTCGCGGCCCGCCCGGTAGGCGACCTCCTCCGGCGGCGGCGTCGCCGGATTGCGCCGGTGCGCCTTGTCGGCCTTGGGGTAGGCCTTGTCGTACGCCTCGGTGTACGCGCGTTCGGCCGGGCTCACCGGCACGTACTCGCCCAGATCCCGCAGCTCACGGAGCACTTCGAGCTCCAGCGCGATGTCCTCGGCGCGGGCGCGGGTGTCCTGGCGTTGCGCCGGGGTGCCGGTATCGGCGGCACGATCGGTCGGCACGATGCCACGCGCGCGGTCCCACGCTGCGCCGAAGTGGTCGCCGTAGCTGCGCCAGTCGACCATCGGGCCGAGGTTGTTCAGCTGCTCGCGCACGGCGCGCACACCGGCGCGGAAAGCGGCCCGGTGGTAGAGCGGGTAGGACCGGACGACGCCGGACTTCCAGTACGTCTTCTCCGCGTACTTCAGCGCGTCGTCGTATGCCTTGGCGTAGGCGCGTTCCAGGTCGTCTACGCCGATCCGGTTCAGATCGATCTTGCCGGTGAAGTCCGCGTTGCCCGCGTACATCAGGGCGTACGCCTCGGCCATCCGATCCAGCATCAGATCGACGTACTCGTCGCGGGACATGGTCAGCCGGGCGAGCGGTTCGCCCTCGGCCGCGCTCACCTGCTCGGCCAGTCGCGCCGCGCGGATCAGTTCCGCGGCGTGCCGGTCGGCTCCGCCGTCGGATTCCAGCACGACGGTGTTGGTGACCGGGTCGTAGCCCGCGGCTGGGCGCAGGCCGTATCGACCGCTGTCCAGCCGCACGATGCTCGCGTCGGGCTCGGTGGTGAACCGGATGTCCACGCCGAGCCGCCCGAGCGTGTCCGCCGCCCATTTGCCCTGATCGCTGCCGTGCAGTGCGCGCAATGCCCGGTCCAGCAGCGTGCCCGCGTGCTCGGTGATGGTCGGCGGGTGTGTCTGCTCGGTGCGGCGTCGAGGCGGATCGGCCGGCGCGTCCGGCGCGGGCGCTTCGGCGGAATCCCGCAGTACGACGCCGGAGGCGTCGAGCTGTACCCGGATTCCGGTGGGCGGCCGGTCACCGGCGCGGGCGGCACGATCCGACAGGTCCCGAACGACGACGTCCGTGATCTCGCCGAGCAGCCGCGTCCGGTCCGCGGTAGCCCGCGCGTGCTGCGCGGTCAGCTCCGCGAGCAGCAGCACGTAGCTGGTGCCGTTCCAGATGTCGATGCGCTCGGACCGTTCCCGGAACAGGTCGAGAATTTCCTGCCGGGTGGACGGGATCTCGTCGTCGGGCAGGTTGTAGGCGTTCTTCAGCCGCCGGAACGCGCGATCCCAGTCCGCCTCGACGCGCGTCACCTCGCGGCTGGCGGCCGACACCGCCCGCTGTAGTCGGGCCACTTCGCGGGCCGTGGCCAGATCGGACGGAATGTATTCCAGCGTGCCCTCGGGTGTGCGCGCGCGCTGCGCCGCGTCCCACTCCTCGCCCGCTTCGCGCCGACCGCTCAACCCGTCGCGTGGGTCCTCCCGCGCATCGAACCGCGGATCGGCCAGCAGCTCGTCCACGCCCGCCGCGCGCCGTTGGGCCACATCCGGTCGACGTGCCACCGACCCCGCGTCGAGCACGTGACGCAGTTGCGCGTCCGCCCCGGCCAGCACCTCCTCGAGGTCGATGACCCGCAGCGCCGCGCGCTCCAGCTCCGAGAGCCGGGTTTGCCACGCGCCCAACTGGTCGACCCGCGTGGTCCGGCCGTGCAGGCGCTCCAGCGTGTCGGCCAGCGCGGCACGGTCGCGCACTTCCGCTTCGGCGGCCAGGCCGCGCGCTGCCTCCGCGCGTAGGGCACGCGCCGCATCGACCTCCGCGGCCACCGTGTCTCGCCGAGCGGTCAACCGGGCCGCCTCCGCGTCCCGGATCGCCTGGCGCGACAGCTCGTCCGCCGGCGGGCCATCCGGCCGGTCGACGCCCCCGCCCGCGTCGAAAGCATTCAGGTAGGCCGATTCCAGCGCGCTGCGCTGCGCGGCATCGACCAGATCGCGCACCGGTCCGCCGTGCGGGTCGTAACCGGCTTCGCGCATCTCGCGGTGGAATTCGGCTTGGCGGCCGAGCGCCTCGGCCTCCACCCGCACGCGCGCGGCGATGTGATCGGCCCGGTCCAGCGCGCGGATGCGGGCCGGGGTCACCTCCAGCCTGCCTTCGACGACCGCGCGGGCCAGCTCCGCGGCCCGGACGACCGCCGCCGCCTGCGCCAGCTGGTCGCGCCCACGGGTGCCGATGAACACTTCCATCGTCCGCCCGTCGAACCCGTCCGGCTGCCCCGGGCCGTCGCCCGGTTCCTCGAAGCGGATCGCGGCGCCCAGATCGCGCAGCAGGGTGAGCGCCTGCCTGCCGATCTCGCTGCGCGCCAGCACTTCTCGCACTTCCGCCGCAGCGACGTCGATCGGCCGATGCTGCCAACCGGCCGGTTGGCCCTCGTCGGGGCGAACGAGATCATGCGGGCCGGGCTCGGGGGCCGCGGGCTCGAGACCTGTATCGCGTTGCGGTTCGTCCGCACTCTGCGGCTGCTCGGGCTCGGGTATCGCGTCCTCGGCGAGGAACCGGGTCGCCCGCGCGTCGGGCAGTGTCCCCTGGATGAGCACTTGGGCAAACTGATCCGGCAGGTCGAGAATAGGCTTGAACTTCCACGACGCGCCCTCCGGCGGCAGCCCTGTGCGCCATTCCAGAATCACGCCGTCGCCATTGGCGAAAGCCTCCGCCGCGGCGCGGGTGCGCGACCACGACGTGGTGTCGCTCTCGGCGGCGCGACGCTGACCGATGTGCTCCTCGGCGGACAGGTCCGTCGTTCCCCGCGGCACCGCTCGACCCGAGACCGCCTCGGTGTAGGCCGGATTGACCGATCCGTCGGACAGCAGGCGGGGAATGCCGCGATACAGCGGTGTCCCGCCCTCCGGCAGATTGCCCTCGAACAGGACATCGCCGTGGCGCCCCAGCGAGTCGTCGGGGTCGCCGAGGAAGCCGGGCCGATCCGCGACCGGCCCGCTCGGCCGCACCCCTTCGGCTTCGGGGCCGTCCTTCCCGGGCTCGTCCCGCATCGCCTGCGCCTCGGTGGCCTCCAGTTCCGCGTCTGTCCGGCGCATCCGCTCCACGGTCGCCTCGCGATTTCCGGGCACCGCCTCCGACCGCGTATCGCGCGCTACCGGCTCCGCATCCGAATCCCGCTGCGTGCCGGACTCATCCGGTGACTCCGGCGTAGGATCGGCCGCTTCGTCACGACCCAATGGCGCGACTTCCCGGTCGCCCGGTTCCGGACCACCGTCCGGCTCGGGAGTGGCCCGCGGCGGACCCTCACCCGGCAGGTCGACGTGGTCGGGCTCGAGCGACAGCGGCGCGTCACCGCGGTCCGGCGGTTCGGCGGCCAGCTGGGTCAGCAGATCGTGCAGCGCACGGGCGGGAGCGCTCGCGGGGGCGTCGTCGTCGCCACGGAGCACGTGCTCGGCGAACGCCTCGGGAAGCGCCTCCTCCGGCCGCAGGTCGCCATCCCGGTCGAAGCTGTGGCCGCTGAGCTGGTGCAGCCAATCCTCGAATCCAAGTTCGGGCGGGCGGGTTTCGTCGTTCCGGTAGCGCTCGTACAGGTGTTCCTCGGCCTGATGGCGCGCGCTCTGCTGACTCGCGTAGTCGAGCGCGTGCCCGTACTCGTGCGCGATGACGGCCCGCACCGGACGGCGCAGCACCTCCTCGGAGAAGCGACCGTTGTCGACACCGAGCCGCATCCGGTCGCGGAAGGTCTGCGCGCCGGTCGCATGGTCGTAGCTGAGGACGATCGATTCGGTGAACATGCGGCCGGACGCGTCCAGCCGCGGCTGAGCCATGCCGATCACCTTGGGCGGCAATCCGCCTATCCCGACGCTGCGCAGGTCGACGGTGGGAAACTGGTCGACCAGATCGACCATCGCCCTGGCGTATTCCCGCACCACCTCGGGGTTGAGGCCGGGCAGGTCGAAACCGAAGACCTCGAAGTCGGGAGCGCGCAGCTCCGCGCGCAGGTGCTCTTGCAGCCGCGCGCCGACCTCTTCCGGGCTCAAACGCGACCACTCGTCCTGTCCCGGCACGCCGAGCAGCTCGGCGTCGCGAGCCGCCGCCGCGTCGCTGTCGCCGTCCTGCGGAGGGAGGGCCGATTCGTTTGCCTCGCGTGCCGATTCGTCAGCGTCGAGCACCGATTCGGGGACGTCGAGTGTCAATCGATCCGCGTCGAGCGCCGATTCATCGGCGTTGCGCGCCGGGGCGGCAGCGTCGCGCGGTGAAGCGGCAGCCTCGCCGCCAAGGGCGTCGGCCTCCCGTCCCGGCGCAGCCTCACGTCCCGGCGCAGCCTCATCACCCGGAGCAGCCTCACGTCCCGGTGCAACCTCACCACCCGGAGCGGCGGGGGGCGCCTGATTCGGCGTTCGCACCAGCGCGGGCGATTCGATGCCGCCGATGACATCGATTCGCACGAGCACACCATCGCGTTCGAGGTTGAACTCGCTCGCGGTGACATCCCCGTCCTTGGATACGTGCACCAGGTGGTATTCGACCTCCAGCGTGCCGTCCCGATGCGCCGCGAGCAGTTGTTCACGCGCCCGCTGTAGCGCCCGTCCCGCGGCGCTGTCCGGGTCGACGCCGCGCGTTGCCATCTGCTCCGGCGTCTCGGTCAGAATCCGCCGCAGATTCTTATCGATCGCGGCCGTGCGGCGTAGATACTCCGGCGAACCCTGCTGTGCCTCGGCTACTTTGGAGCCACCGAGCTGCGAACCGACACCCTTGGCCTCGATCACCACCAGCTTCGGCGGCCCACCGTCCGCACCGGGGACGAGCACCGCGATGTCGACGGTGTCGGCGCCGTCGATCGCGCCCTCGAACGGCGCCAGCAGCACCGCGCCCGGCCGCTGGTCGGCGTCGAGCCCGAACGCCCTTCCGCCGAGTTCGCCGAGCGTCTTGGAGGCGTTCACCAGCAACGGACCCAGCCGGTTGAACTCCTTCGCGTTGTTGCGCATCTCGGCGAGTCGTTCCAGTTTGGCCAACTTCTCCGCATCGCTCAGCGACGACTCCAGGATCGCGGTCTCCAGCTTCTGCACCCGCGGCTTGAGCTTCTCCTCGGCCAGATCGCTGATCTTGTCGATCCCGAATTCCGCCATATGCCGTTTGACGGCGGCATTGGCCTTGTCGCGCTGGGCCTGCAACGTCGCTCGCTCGGCGACCGTCTTGGTGATCCGGTCGGCGATCACTCGATCGACCACCGTGTACGGCTGCTCCGGTCCGGGATCGGCCAAGAATCGGTAGGGCCGCTTCGTCAGATGATCCTGGAGGAATTCGTTGTTCAGCTCGTCGCGCAACCGGAAGGTGTCGTCTCGGTAGGTGCCCGGGTCGTCGTCCCGGTGATGCCACGTGCCGTCCGGATCACGGTAGGAGTCAGGGCGATCACCCAGCCGGTGCAGCACGCCGTCGGGATCGCGGTACATGCCGGCCGGAACGTCGTCCCCTGCTCCGCCCTCCAACCGGTCCTCGACCTCGTCGGATTCACCGAGGAAGTCCGGTGTCTCGTCGAGAGTCCGGTCACGCCTGGTCTGCCCCGTGTCCAGGCCCTCCCGACCGTCGCGGTCCAGCGGCGCCACCCTCCGATCGCCCAGGTCCGGCACGTCGTCGGCGTCGCGCGGCCGGGTCGCCGGATCGGACGGCCGCCGCGTCTCGTCCTGAACGCCCGGGTCGCGGTCGCCGGGCAGACTCCGCGCCGGGTCCGGCACGTCGTCGGCGTCGCGCGGCCGGGTCGCCGGATCGGACGGCCGCCGCGTCTCGTCCTGAACGCCCGGATCGGGGTCGCCCGGCGGAATCCGCGCCGGGTCCTGCGGGTGGGAGCCGTCGCGCGTCCGCGCCGGATCCGGCGCCGGGTCGGACGGCGAACGCGGCGGTATCGGAGCATCGTCCGCGGGCCGCCCACCCGCGACCCGCCACCAGGTGTCGGCATTCTTGCGGTGCTCGCGGGCATGCCATTCCGCCTGCGACGCCCGCAGCCGCAGCGACCGTTTGGTCACTCCTTCCGGCAGGTCCGCGTCATCGATGCGGTCCGCCAGGTCGCGCAGGCGACGCGCCTGCTCGGCTTCCCTCCGGGAGTGCAGGTCGGCCATCTCGGCCCGCATCCGCGCCCGGAACTGCTTCGGTGTCTCGTCACCGCGCCGACCGGCGATCTCGCCGTCACGGGTGTAGATCGGGCGGTCGTCGGTCGGTCGCACGCGCGGGTCGGATCCGCTGGGCGGCACCACCTTGCCCTGACCGTCGAACAGCATCGCCGACACCGCACGCAGGTCCGCGGGCACGTCCGGCGGGAATCCTCTGCGGATCTCCGCACCCGGATCGGACACCTCGATCCGGAATTCGCCGGTGTCCGGGTTCATCCGCACAGTCAGCGTGTAGGCGTGGGCGCCGACGCCGTGCTCGTCCACCGGGGCCGCGTACTCGTCCACCACGAGAGCGCGCGGTCCACGGCCTTCGGCGACATCGCGCGGATCCATCCCCGCCGCCATCCGCAGCAATTCGTCGGCGACGCCCTGATGACGGGACGCGTCCGGTCCACCGTCCGGGTAGTCCCACAGGCGGCCACCCGCGGCCTGCTGGATGTCACGCAGCGACATGCCGCGCGCGCCGACCGGTTCGTCCGGCGGCCGGATGGTGTCGCTCCCGGTGGCCTGCCGAATCTCCTCGAGCGAGAGCCGGGCGCATTCCCCGCGGTTTACCGGATCCTGTTGTGGTTCATCAGGTTCCGCGTCGTTGCGGGAGGTCTCGTCGGTATCCCTGCGATTCTGGGCAGCGGAGTCGGGACCTGGTCGGCGCGCTGTCCTCGGCTCGCCGGAGTCCCCGGCGAGCGGCAACAGAACCGGTTCCGATGTGTCGCGTCGGCCGTCGTCGGATTCCGGCGTGTCGCGCGAGCGCGATGTCTCACCCTCGGAACGATCCGCACCAGCCGGGCGTGCCTCACCAGTTGGCGGGGCGTCACCCGTCAGCCGGCTATCGCCAACCTGCCGCGTCTCGCCCGTCGGCCGGGTCTCACCGGTCGGCCGGGTCTCGCCCGTCGGGCGGGTCTCACCGGTCGGGCGGGTCTCGCCCGTCGGGCGGGTCTCACCGGTCGGCCGCGTCTCGCCCGTCGGCCGGGTCTCGCCCGTCGGCCGCGTCTCACCGGTCGGCCGCGTCTCACCGGTCGGCCGCGTCTCGCCCGTCGGCCGGGTCTCACCCGTCGGCCGGGTCTCACCCGTCGGCCGCGTCTCACCCGTCGGCCGCGTCTCACCCGTCGGCCGCGTCTCACCCGTCGGCCGCGTCTCACCCGTCGGCCGCGTCTCACCCGCCGGCCGACTATCAACCTGCCGAATCTCACCGGTTTCGCGCCTGGACTGGGCACGCGGTGCTTCGGAGTCGGCCTTGCCCGCCTGCACCGCGGGCTTGTCGCCGGTTGCGGCGGCGCGATCCGCGACCCCGGCCCGCGCCCTGTCGACGGGCGTCTTGCGAGCCGCATCACCGTCCGGCGTGGCAGTTTGGGGGCGCGCATCCGCGGACGACGCGGGCCGCGCATCGCTCGATGCGGGCGTCGCGGCCGACGTGGATGTCGCACCCGGCGTCACACCGGTGGACGCCGGCGCACTCGTGGTGGTCGGCCCGGCAGGTGGTGTCGCCGCCGAGCCGGTCAGCGGGGCGCCCGCCACCGGCGTCGCTCCTGACGGCGGCGCGTCCGACACCGACCGGGTCTCCGGGTTCTGCACGCCGTCGACGGTGCCGCGCTGCGTGCCTGCCGGATCACCCGCCACAGCGCTGTCCTGCTGTCCCGCGGCGATATTCGGTTCCTCGGCGCGGGTCTGCTGGTCGTTCCTACCTTCGTCGGCGAGTCCAGCGCCGGTGTCGGACGCGGAGCGCTCACCGGAGGAGGGCTGCTCCCCGGACGACGCGCGCTCCGCCGACGACTGCTCACCCGACGTGGAACGTTCCCCCGACGCAGACTGCTCACCCGACGACGCACGCTCACCGGACGCTTGCGCCGAATCGGACTCGCCGTTCTGCGCGGCCTGATTCCCGTCCGACCGCGCCCCGTCATTCGAAACCTGGTTTCCATCAACGGAAGTGGTCTCATCAGCAACGCCGGAACGCGACGTGTCCGAACTCGCCGCACTGGTCGACGTATTCGTGCCGTTCCCGGCCGAGGCGGGCATTCCGGCACGGGGAGCGCCCGCACCGTTCGATGCCCCGGAACCGTTCGACGTCCCCGTGTTCTGCGCCCCGGCACCGGGAGCCAGCCCGCTGCCGTCACCCACACCGGGCGTGCCCGCCCCGTCGGGCCGGAAACCCACTCGCGGCCCGCCCACGTCGGCGAAGAGACTATCCAGGCGAGTGCCCAGATCGGGACGGCTCATCGTGGTCGGCATGATCTTGTTCCACATTTGCGCGGAACCGACCTTGGCGACGCTGGTCATCGCGCCGTTGGAGGCGCCTGCGGTGAACATCCGCCAGTCGACCGGCGTGTTCCCCAGGTTCTGCAGCGCCTTGTCCAACCCGTCGGTTGCCACGTCGAAGCCGAACTGCGTCGCGGTCGCGGCGACGAAGCCCGCGCCCGCCCCGGCCAGTCCCGCTGTCGTGCCGGTGATCGCGCCGCGCAGGAACGGATTGAAATCAGGGCCGAACCTCCGGGTCAGCGCATCGCCGACCCGCTCGCCGAGCGGCCCGGCCGCGGCGCCGCCCGCCGCGGAGCTGACGGCGGTCACGATGACCTGTTCGACGTTGATGTTCTGGCGGTGCCCCTGATCCACCTGGTAGGCCTGCACGCCCAGTTCCTGCATGGTGCCGAGGATCGTGTCGATCGCCATATGCCGGAGCACGAAGTTCACGAACCGGTTCGCGACGATCCGCCCGACCCGCTGGATCACCGCCTGCACCAACCGCTGACCGATGAGGCGGACCGCGATCCGGGTGAGCGCGATCGCCGCCGCGTCCACCGCGGGCTTGAACGGACCGGAGAAGAACGACGCCGCCAGCTCGGCCGCCAGCAACGCCAGCGAAGACCAGTACATCAGCTTGCCGTACTCGATCTCGGTGCCGACGTCGTAGGCGCCGTCGCCGACCTCTTTGAAATAGTCGGCCAGCTTCGCCAGCGTCTGGTCCTCTTGCGGGTTGCCGCCGCTGAAGGACAGGAAGCTGTCGAAGGCCTTGACCATCTCCTCGTAGCCGTCGCCCGAGGGATAGGCGGTCATCGACGCGCTCTTGGCCGCCTCGATATCGGGGATGACCGAACGCAACTCGGCAGCGGCGGTGCGCCAGTCCCCGCCCAGACCCCACATCTGGTCCTCGTTGCCCTCGGGCCACTCCATGCCGACGATCGGCTCGAGGTACTTCAGTGCGGCGGGCAGCTCGATGGCCATGGGCAGCTACCCCGATCGCCCGGTCCGGCTACCGAGTTCACCAGCTGGAGTCGGTGACCGATCCACCACGATCGCGTTCTACGGTCTCGGTATCGGTGAAGCGCATGCCGCTGCCGTCGGAGAACTCCCTGCGCTCCCGCGCGTTCGGCGGCGCGGTGGGGGCGGGCACCGGTTCCGGTGCACGCAGGTCGGGCATACCCTCGACCAGGTCCGACAGCTTCGGCATCCGCGCCCGATGAGTATCCAACGGCGCCATCAGATCCCGTGTCTTACGCGCCACATCCGCGCTGGCCTGCTGCGCGGCCTCGGTGATGGCCTTGGCGATCTCGGCATAGCTCAGGTCCTCGATGTTCGCCCCGAACTGGGTATCGATGACCGTGTTGTCGGCGTTCACGACCACTGTGACCCGCTTACCGCGCACCGTCGCGCGGCCGGTGAGCTCGGCGCGCTCCTGCTGCAACCGGGCGATGATCCGCATCTGTTCCTGGACGCCGTCGAGGATGTCGGCCAAGTCCGCCTTGGCTTGCTCGTTCGTCATGGTCGGTGACCCCGGCCTCAGCGGATGCCGTCGCGGTTGCCGTGCTCCATGTCGTGCAGCAGGTCGGCGGTCTCGGTCTGTCCTTCGCTGAAGTTCCCGAAGGTGCCCGCGACGTTGCGCCCGCCCTGGATCAGGTTGTCCCGCGTGGTGGTGTAACCGCCCTGCCCGTCGGGGCCGTTGGCGAAATTGCGACCGATGGTGTCGTCGCCCCAGCAGTTTCCGCGCGCGGCGATCGACGTGCTCAATCTGTCGATGATGCCGTTGACCCGGTCCTGGACATGCCCCGTCTTCCGGGCCGCCTTGCGGAACAGATGCTCATCGAATTCGACATTGTCCGCCATCGCGTCCGCTCCTCCACCCTCGAGTCCTTCCCAGCCACGGTAACACCGGATGACTAATCACCAGTGACACCAACGTGAACGGGAACTTCCTCGGCGCTTGCGGGCAGACGCCACCCCAGGTGGGGCCGGGTCGCAATCACCGGATCGCGCCGATGCCCCGAGTTTTCGGGGCAAGACAGCGGTTCACAATTCCAGCATGAGGGTGACCGGGCCGTCGTTCACCGAGTCGATTCGCATGTGCGCGCCGAACCGGCCGGTGGCGACGGTTGCGCCGAGTTCGCGCAATGCCTCCGCGAAGACCTCGACAAGGGGTTCGGCTATCGCGCCGGGCGCGGCCGCGGACCAGGACGGGCGCCTGCCCTTCCGGGTGTCGGCGTAGAGGGTGAACTGACTGATCACCAGGATCGGGGCGCCCAAATCCGCTGCCGAGCGCTCGCCGTCCAATATGCGTAGCCGCCATACCTTGTCGGCCAGCGCCTTCGCGATCGCCTCGGTGTCGGAGTGGGTCACGCCGACCAGCGCGAGCAGGCCGTGCGGGACCCCGCGGGCCGCCGGATCGATCCGGCCGACGACCTGGCCTTCGACGGTGACCTGCGCCGAACTCACGCGTTGCAAGAGGGCTCGCACAACCCCTGATCATGCCTTCCGGTCGAGCACGGGCGGCCGGTCGGGTGGCCACCCGCCGCACAGCCCGGTCAGCCTGGCCGGATACAGGTGCGCGCGGACGGCAACCATGACAAACTCGGTGCGCAGAAGGTTGTGTTGCGCGGTTGCCGCGCGGTGGCGGAGGATCATGCTGGAAACGAGGAGCGCGATGGATCTGGACGCGATGGAGCGTCAGATCGCGGCGGATCGGTATGCGGCGCTCGACCGTACGGTCGAATCCGAACTGCGCTTGGCCACCTCGCTCGGTGAACTCGCCAAGGGGCTGATCGCCACCAAGACCAACAGCGCGACGCGCGACCGCACCAGGGAGGCACTGGCGCCCGCCGAGGAGGCGGTGGCGATCCGCTTGCGCTTGCTGTCCAGGGGCCAGGTGCTGACCGCCCGCTTGGCGGGCGAGTTGAACGACGCGCTGCGCTCGTTCGAGCAGGCCGCGCGGCACAGCGGCCGCCGGGAACTGGCCACCACCACGATCCGCCGCGCCTGCGACGTCTACCGTCAGGTCGCGCGGGACCATCCCGAGGTAGCGGGGCCGTGCGCCGACGGTCTGTCCAAGTGCGGCGTATGGCTGGGCAGGCTGGATCAGGACGCCGCAGTCGCAGCGACCGAGTCGGCCGCCCGCATCCGCGCGGGACTGGCGGCGGCCAATCCGGAACTGTCCGGAAAATACTTGGCCAGCCTGAGCACGCTGCTGCGGACACTCATGGTCGGCCGTTCGCGCAAGCAGGCCATCGCCATGTACCGGGAGCGGTACGCCGCGTTCACCTCGACCAGCATGTCGATCCGCCTGCGCGCGTGCGGCATCCAGGACCTCGACCTCACCCCGAAGTCGCACCGGGCGTTGGTCGAACTGGGCTGTCGCACGCTGGAACAGGCGGGACGGCTCACCCAGCAGCAGGTGATGTTCAAATCCTCCGGCGACCTGTCGACCGTCGAGGAGATCAACTGGAAGCTGGCCCTCGTCGGCCTGCGACCGCTCGCGCCGGGCGCCGAGCAGGACCAGCCCGCGACGCCCGTGCAGATCGGCTCCACTTTCGGGGCGCTGAGCGTGTACTTGCCCGCGCGGGACGCCATCGCCCAGGTGCGCGCCGCGATCATCGCGGCCTATGCCGTCGACGACGCCTACCCCCTCGACCGCGAGAGCTACCTCGGCACCAACGAGTCGAAGTGGAAGATCCGCGAGCCCGAACTGAACACCTCCAGCACCCTCGGCGACGACATCGTGCTGATCGATCAGCCCTACGGCGGCTGGGTGACGGTCATGAGCCTGAACTGGGAACTCACGCCGGTGGCGAAAAACCCGCTGGCGCTGCGCCTGTCCCAGGACTGGCCGGTCGCGGCCATCACGGTGACCGAGAACGTGGCCTACGAGCTGTGCTGGTACGAGCACGGCGCGGCCACCCAGTACGCCGCGCTCGGCCGTCCGGCCGGGCAGGCTCCGCTGGACAAGCCCCTGGCGCCACTGGATTTCGAGACCCTGGCGCTGTACAACCCCGACCGGGCGACCGAGACCAAACTGCGCGCGGCCTTCGGCAACACGAAGGTGTTCGCCAACCTGACCTATCTGCCGGACTGCGGCCTGCGCCAGATCAGTGTCGACACGCCGTTGTCCGAGCACGGCGACCGCGTCCTGTTCTTCCGTACGACGCCCTGAGGCCCGGCCGGGACGTCCCTGCCGCAGCGGCGATTTGCGGCGAGGTAGCACACATCGCAGCAGCGACGGTGAACAAAATGCACCCTGCTCCCGCCTCCGCATTCCCATAGGTCATTTGACCAGGAAATACGTCTGCCGAAGTGAACGCGGAGCGGTCCGCCGACCCGCGCTGGTTACCGCACCCACCGGTAACCAGCAGGCAAACGAATTTCTCGAGAACTAATTGCACGGAATGTTTGATCTGTTCCATGGAGTGCTCTACTGAGACAACGCCCGCACCGTGTACTGGATCACAGCATTGATGCCGCAGCACCGGCCGGGCGGCTTGGAAAAAGTCGAACGAAGTTACCCGAGGGCCCCATGGACCAACTGGCGTTGGCGGACACTCCGACCGCCCGATGCGCCTACTATCGACACACTTGCGACCTGCCTGCCGGAGTTCATCCGGAACTCGGCCGAATAGTCGTCCGCGCCGGATTCGTCGGCGCGATCACGATGCCCGCCGCGTTGGGGCAGAAGGTTCGCGAAGATCTCACCGAGCGTCGAATAGCGCTGGGTCCGATAGTCTCTCACGTCAGATCCAAACGGTGGACCTTCCTGACCCGCCCCGATCTACCCGACGACGTCCGGCTGTTCGCCGAACTGTTCCGTCTGAACGTCTCGATCGTGCCCAGCGGCGGCGAGATCGCCCTGCCGTCCCCCGCCGACGCCGACGCGGGCTACCGGAACTGGATCGTGGCTCCCCAGAACGGCTTCCGGCCCTCCGGCTCGTCCATCGTCGAAACCGTCCGCTCCTGCACGAGAACGGGTAGGCGATGACCACCGGGGCCGCCCTGCCCGCGAAACATCAAGTACTGCAAGCCTGCCGAGGTGAACTGCAAGAAAGCAACCCGCTGCTGCGCGGTGCACACGAACTCACCACATTGCACGAACGCAGGCTCAGCGCCGGTCAGGATTCACTCGACGAGATCGATGCGTTGCGTGCGAGCCTGATTCGCGACATCGATCGCTGGATCACGGTGCAGCTGCCACCCGCGCACGGCGCGGCGCACATACACACCGAAACGGTAGGCGCGGTGATCGACCGTCTGGCCCAGTTCACCGCGAACGCCTACGCGGCGCTGGCCAGCGCTTCGGAATGGGATCTGTGGGACGCCTGGCAGCGCTTGGCCGAACTGGCCGTCGGCTACGACGACCTCGCCGCCGAAGTCTGCGCGGGCGTGCGGAGACTTCCCGGCGCATCGTAGGTTCCGTCGCGGCTCCCCATCCGTAGATTGGACGCATGGGGAGTCCGGCCGACCGAGACGACGCGAAGTTCGCCCTGCACGCCACAAGAGCGCGTTCGTTCGGCGCGCACGCCGCCGCGTACGCCGAACACCGCCCCGACTACCCGGTCGAGGCCCTCCGATGGGCGCTGGCCGCCGTCGCCGACCGGCGGCCGCTGACCGTTCTCGACCTGGGCGCAGGCACCGGCAAGCTGACCGAGGGGCTGCTCGAAGTCGGCGCGACGGTGATCGCCGTCGAACCGGACGAGCACATGCGCGCCGAACTGATCCGCCGGTTCCCGAGCGTCGCCGCGCATGGCGGTGCCGCAGAGGCCATTCCGCTCGCGGACGCTTCGGTGGACGCGATCGTCGCCGGGCAGGCGTTCCACTGGTTCGACCTGGACCGCGCCTATCCGGAGTTCCTCAGGGTGCTGCGGCCCGGCGGCGTTCTCGCCGCCCTGTGGAACACCGACGACACCTCGGTGGAATGGGTCGCCGGGTTGAAGCAGGTTGCCGGGTCCAGCGTGTCCACCGCTCCGCCACCGAGCGGACAGGTCCACCTTCCCGACCACCCGCTGTTCGGTGCGCACGAGTTCGAACGGTCGACTTTCCCGCACCGGCATCGACGCACCGCCGAGTCCCTGACGGCGACCATCGGCACGCAATCGCACACGCTGGTGATCCCGCCCGAGGAGCGGGCCGAGGTGCTCGGCCGGATCATGGACTATCTGCGCGGTAGGCCGGAGACATCCGAAGGCGAATTCGACCTGCCCATCCTGACTTCGGCACTGCGATCCACGCTGCGCGCCCCGGACTGAACGGCTACTTACGCAGACGAAACACCCAGGCCACGACGTTTCCCCCCACCCGGACCGAGGCGGCGGACCGGCCTGATCGCAGCGAACTGCGCCGCGGGCCAGCGCAATTCGAGTAGCAAGCTACTCACGTCCGCACCACCCGCCCGGCCATACGCTGACGGCATCGTTCAAAACAATGTCGAACCAAGGAGAAAGTAACCGTTCCGCCCCGCACGGGCACCGCCCCGGGCTCACCGCTTCGGCTGAACACGCAGGACGCGGGTGCAAGGAACGACGTCACCGATCCAGCGCGAGCTGGGTATCGCCCGGTGGTCGTGTCGGCGCATGGTGTCGACACGCGAACGCGCGGCGAGATCGACCAGGACTCCTGGCGTCGGTGCGGCTCGTTTCCTCGCCGCGCAGTGTTGCCGGATCGGACGGCTCGATGGCCGCGCCCGCCGTGCGCTACTCCGGACGCAGCGTCAGGATCCGCGGTCCGTCCTCGGTGACCGCGACGGTGTGCTCCCAATGTGCCGCGCGACTGCCGTCCACGGTGACCACGGTCCAGTCGTCGTCGAGCACCTTGGTCTGGGTGGTGCCGAGCGTGAGCATCGGCTCGATCGCGAGCACCGAGCCCACCACGAGTTTCGGCCCCTTGCCCGGTTCGCCCTCGTTGGCGAGGAACGGGTCGAGGTGCATCTCGCGGCCGATGCCGTGCCCACCGTAGCCGTCGACGATGCCGTAGGCGCGCCCGTGCTCCTTCTCGGCGGCCCGGGTGCCCAGCTCGATGGCATGCGAGACGTCGGTGAGCCGGTTGCCCGGCAACATCGCCGCGATACCCGCCTCCATCGACAGCTCGGTCGCCACGCTGAGCAGCCGGTCGGCCTCGATGATCGTGCCGACGCCGAAGGTCCACGCGGAATCACCGTGCCAGCCGTCGAGGATCGCCCCGCAGTCGATGGAGACCAGGTCGCCCTCGGCGAGGATCTCCTCGGCGGTCGGGATCCCGTGCACCACGCGATCGTTCACCGACGCGCAGATGGACGCGGGAAAGCCGTGGTAGCCCTTGAACGACGGCACCGCGCCCGCGTCCCGGATCACCTGCTCGGCGACCTCGTCCAGTTCCAGGGTGGACACCCCCGGTTTGGCGGCCGTGCGCACGGCCACCAAAGCGCGGCCGACGATCGCGCCGGCCGCCGCCATGGCATCCAGTTCGCCTGCCGTCCGGAACGGCACGACCTTCTTCTTGCGATTGAAGACCATCCGGCCTCAGCGCTCCATCGCGAACTTGCTCAGTGGCCCAGCGCGCGCAGTGCCCGCGCGTTGACGTCGTCGACCTCGCCGACACCGTCCACCGAGACGACCAGACCGTCGTAGTGGTCGAGCAGCGGCTCGGTCTCCTCGCGGTACACCCGCAGCCGGTTGCGGATCACGCCCTCGTTGTCGTCGGTGCGACCGCGGGCCAGCATCCGCTCCACCACGGTGTCCTCCGGCACGACGAAGCGCAGCACGGCATCGAGCTTGGCGTTCATGTCCTTGAGGATCTTCTCCAGCGCGTCGGCCTGGTCGACCGTGCGCGGGTATCCGTCGAGTACGAACCCGTTGGCGGCGTCGGGCTCGTTGACCCGCGCCTCCACCATCCGATTGGTCACGTCGCTGGGCACCAAGTCGCCCGCGTCCATGTACTTCTGCGCCTCGCGGCCCAGCGGGGTCTGCTGGCTGATATTCGCACGGAACAGGTCCCCGGTGGAGATGTGCGGAACGCCCAGCTTCTCCGACAGCAGGACAGCCTGGGTGCCTTTACCGGCGCCCGGCGGACCGAGCAGTACAACTCTCACTTGAGGAACCCTTCGTAATTTCGATTCATCAGCTGGCTCTCGATCTGCTTCACCGTGTCCAAACCGACGCTCACCATGATCAGCACCGCGGTACCGCCGAACGGGAGGTTCTGGACGCCACCGGAAGAACCGATATCGAGGAACACGTTCGGCAGTACGGCGACCAGACCGAGATAGATCGAGCCGGGGAGGGTGATACGGCTCAGGACGAAGTTGAGGTAGTCGGCGGTCGGCTTACCGGGCCGGTAGCCCGGGATGAAGCCGCCGAACTTCTTCATCTCGTCGGCGCGCTCCTCCGGGTTGAAGGTGATCGCGACGTAGAAGTAGGTGAAGAACACGATCAGACCGAAGTAGATCGCGATGTACACCGGGTTGCTGGGGTTCACCAGGTACTTCTGGATGATCTCCTGCCACCAGCTCGGGTCCGGGTTGTTCTGCGATCCCGTCAGCTGCGCCACCAGGTTCGGCAGGTACAGCAGCGACGAGGCGAAGATGACCGGGATGACGCCCGCCTGGTTCACCTTCAGCGGCAGGTAGGTCGAGGAGCCGCCGTACATCTTCCGGCCGACCACGCGCTTGGCGTACTGGACCGGGATCCGGCGCTGGCCCTGCTCGACGAAGATCACGGCCGTGACGATCGCCAGCGCGGCGACACAGACCAGGGCGAACACCAGACCGCCCCGGCTGTCCAGGATGGCCTTGCCCTCGGTCGGGATGCGGGCGGCGATGCCGGCGAAGATCAGCAGGGACATGCCGTTGCCGATGCCGCGCTCGGTGATCTGCTCGCCGAACCACATCACCAGCGCCGCGCCCGCGGTCATCACGAGCACGATGATGATCATGCCGAAGATGCTGGTGTCGGCCAGGATGTCCTCCTGGCAGCCCTGCAACAGCTGATCGCGGGCCGCCAGGGCGACCAGGCCGGTGGCCTGCAGGATCGCCAGGGCGATCGACAGGTATCTGGTGTACTGCGTCATCTTGGTCTGGCCGGATTGGCCTTCCTTGCGCAGTTCCTCGAACCGCGGGATGACGACCGTGAGCAGCTGGATGATGATGCTCGCGGTGATGTAGGGCATGATGCCGATCGCGAAGACCGACAGCTGCAGCAGCGCACCACCGGAGAACAGGTTGATCAGCTGGTAGATGCCGCCGGACTCACCGCCGGAAACCAGGTCGATACACTCCTGGACCGCCTTGTAGTCCACACCGGGGGACGGCAGCGAAGCACCCAGCCGGTACAACGCGATCAACCCCAGCGTGAAGAGAATCTTCCGCCGTAAGTCCGGAGTCCGGAAGGCCGATACGAAGGCGGAAAGCACTGATCCTCCTGGCGAACGACATGGTCATGACATGGATGTTCAGCGATGTCCCTGCTCGACACAGAAGGGACGCCGAAAACCACGACGAGGCTTGGCAGACAACTATTGAACTCTAACAGTGGCACCGGACGAGCCTTCACTCGTCCGGTGCCGCTGTTATGCAGAGTACCGTCAGCCCAGCTCGGTGACGGTGCCACCGGCGGCGGTGATCTTCTCCTTCGCCGCGCCGGTGACCTTGTCCACGGTCACCTGGACCGCGACGCCGATCTCCCCGTCGCCGAGGACCTTGACCAGCTGGTTCTTGCGAACCGCGCCGGCCGCCACGAGCTCGGCCTTGCCGACCTCGCCGCCCTCGGGGAACAGCTTCGCGATGGCGCCGACGTTCACGACCTGGTATTCCGTGCGGAACGGGTTCGTGAAGCCCTTGAGCTTGGGCAGCCGCATGTGCAGCGGCATCTGCCCGCCCTCGAAGGCGGCAGGCACGTTCTTGCGCGCCTTGGTGCCCTTGGTACCACGGCCCGCGGTCTTGCCCTTGGAGCCCTCACCGCGACCCACACGGGTCTTCTCGGTCTTGGCGCCGGGAGCCGGACGCAGGTGGTGCAACTTGATGGTCATGTCAGACCTCCTCAACGGTCACGAGGTGGCGCACGACGTTGATCAGCCCGCGGTTCTGGGGGTTGTCCTCGCGGACCACGGTCTTGCGGATACCGCGCAGACCCAGGGTCCGAAGGCTGTCCCGCTGATTCTTCTTGGCGCCGATCGAGCTCTTGATCTGGGTCACCTTGAGATCTGCCATTACTTGACACCTCCGGCAGCCTGAGCGCGCGCACGCAGCATGCCCGCAGGAGCGACGTCCTCGAGCGGCAGGCCACGACGGGCCGCGACCTCTTCCGGACGCTGCAGCAGCTTGAGGGCAGTGACAGTCGCATGCACGACGTTGATGGCGTTGTCGCTACCGAGCGACTTCGCCAGAATGTCGTGGATACCGGCGCATTCCAGCACGGCACGCGCCGCGCCACCGGCGATCACACCGGTACCGGGCGAGGCCGGACGCAGCATGACCACACCGGCGGCCGCCTCACCCTGAACGGGGTGGGTGATGGTGGAGCCGATCATCGGGACGCGGAAGAAGTTCTTGCGAGCCTCTTCGACACCCTTCTGGATGGCCGCGGGAACTTCCTTGGCCTTGCCGTAGCCGACGCCGACCAGACCGTTGCCGTCACCGACGATCACCAGGGCGGTGAAGCTGAAGCGCCGACCACCCTTCACGACCTTGGAGACGCGGTTGATCGCGACGACGCGCTCGAGTTGGTTCTTCTCGGCGGCGCTGTCGCGACGGTCGCCGCCGCCCCGACGGTCGCCACCACCGCGACGGTCGCCGCGGCCGCCCTCGGGGGCGCTGCCATTCTGTCCGGCGGGCCCGTTTCCGCCGTCACGCCTCTGACGTCCCGGCATCAGACGTTCCTTCCGTTCTTGTTGTCGATCATCAGAATTTCAACCCACCTTCGCGAGCGGCATCGGCCAGTGCGGCGATCCGGCCGTGGTAGTCGTGCCCACCACGGTCGAACACGACGGCCTCGACACCGGCGGCCTTGGCCCGCTCGGCGAGCAGAGCGCCGACCTTCTTGCTCTTGGCGGACTTGTCGCCGTCCAGCGCGCGGACGTCGGCCTCGATGGTCGAGGCGGCGGCGACGGTCTTGCCGACCGAGTCGTCCACCAGCTGCGCGTGCAGGTGCCGCGAGGAGCGGTTGACCACCAGACGCGGACGCTCGGTGGTGCCTTCCACCTTCTTGCGCAGGCGGAAGTGACGGCGCGTCTTCGACAGGCGACGCTGCGTCGACACGTCCTTGCCCAGGGGGATGCGCTTGGCCTTCTGGTTTTCGGTTTGCGCCATGATCACTTACCCGTCTTTCCGACCTTGCGGCGAACGACCTCGCCGGCGTAGCGGATGCCCTTGCCCTTGTACGGGTCGGGCTTGCGCAGGCCGTGGATGACCGCCGAAATCTGGCCGACCTTCTGCTTGTCGATTCCGGACACGGAGAACTTGGTGGGCGATTCCACCGCGAAGGTGATGCCCTCGGGCGCCTCGATCGGCACCGGGTGGCTGTAGCCGAGGGCGAACTCGAGGTTCTGGCCCTTGAGCGCGACGCGGTAACCGACGCCGAAGATTTCCATCTTCTTCTCGTAGCCCTGGGTCACACCGACGATCATGTTCGACACGAGGGTGCGGGTCAGGCCGTGCAGCGCGCGGCTGCGGCGCTCGTCGTCCGGACGGGCGACCTCGAGCTGGCCGTCCTCGCCCTTGACGACGGTGATCGGCTCGGCGACGGTGAGCGACAGGGTGCCCTTGGGCCCCTTCACCGAGATGTCCTGGCCGTCGATGGTCACATCCACACCGGCCGGAAGGGCGATGGGCTTCTTACCAATACGCGACATTGTCCTGCTCCCCTTACCAGACGTAAGCGAGGACTTCGCCGCCCACGCCCTGCTTGGCCGCCTGCTTGTCGGTCAACAGGCCGGAGGACGTGGAGATGATCGCCACGCCGAGGCCGCCGAGCACCTTGGGCAGGTTGGTGGATTTCGCGTACACGCGCAGACCGGGCTTGGAGACACGGCGCACGCCGGCGAGGCTGCGCTCACGGCTCGGGCCGTACTTGAGGTCGACGATGAGCGTCTTGCCCACCTGTGCGTCCTCGGTCCGGTAATCGGCGATGTAGCCCTCGCGCTTGAGGATCTCGGCGATGTTCGCCTTGAGCTTCGAGTGCGGAGCCTTCACCTGATCGTGGTACGCCGAGTTGGCGTTGCGCAGACGTGTCAGGAAGTCTGCGATCGGATCAGTCATGGTCATGGTTCGACCTAGACACCTTTCTCGCCGCGGTTCCCATACAGCGCCGCCGTGCACATCGGCACGCCCAGCGGTGGGCCTACGACAATTCGGATGGTCCGGCCGGCACTTGCCGACCGGAGGAGGTTCGATCGCCCGAGCGCACGCATGCGGACATGGAGGTGCCCAGGCAACCGCTCTAGTGTAGGCAAGGGGTTCACCAGGGCAAAATCGGGGTGTGTGAGCCCGTCGTCTTATCCAGTTTGTGACCAGCGGAAATGACCCGCCGCCGGTCTAACATGAGGCTATGTCGAGCTCAGGCGTCGAGCGACCCGACCTCCCGGAGTTCATGACCTGGGAGGAGTTCGAGCAGCTACCCGAGGAGATCGCCGGACAGATCGAGCTGCGGAACGGGCGCGTCGTCTGGCGACAGCGAGAACCTGCCGAACATCAAGCGCTCGCGTTCGCGCTGACCAGCGCACTCAAGCGCTGCGCACGTGATGGCATGGCCGAGCAGCCACAAAGCTGGTGGCGCGTCGACTTCGAAACCAACGTGTTCTTCGGCAAGACCGGCAAGTCCGACTTCGCCACCCCCGACGTCCTCGTCTATCGCCGCCTCGACGCCCCCTACCAGGACATTCGCGCCCAAGACGTGCTACTCGTGAGCCGAATTCATGCTCCGTGGAGCACCGCTACCGATCCTCACGACGAGCAGAGGCGCTACGCCGATGCAGGCGTTCCCTGGTATTGGGAAGTGACGCTCGCGCGTAAACAGAGCACCATCGCGATGGTTCGCGCATACGCCCTGGAAACCGCCCCCGGCAAGCTCCCACCCGGCGTACGCCCGCTGCATCCGACGAACTACCTCCTGATCGGCAAGTGGGCACCGAACGATTCCGACGCGATCACCATCGACTTCCCGTTCCCGATCCACATCCCGTGGTCGGAGTTGGAATTCTGATACAGACGACGCCGCCTCAGTTCCAGATCGCCCGCACTGGCATATATGCCACAATACTCATATGCCCCTCAAGCGCACCATGGTCTACGCCGACGCCGAAGACCTTGCCGTCATCAAAGAAGCGGCTGCACGGAGCGACGTCAGCGAGGCGGAGATCATCCGCAATGCGATCCATCTGGCCGCGATGCGGGTGCGCCGCCGCTCCGAACCCTTGCGGTTGAGGCGTTTCGCGAGCGGCGATCCCACTCTGGCCGAACGCGTCGACGACATCCTCGCCGACAACTTCGGCGACGACGCGGACCGCGAGTGACATCGGACTTCGAGCGCCCAGGAATTGTCATCGCCGACACTTCCGGCCTCATCGCCGCATTCGACACCTCGTCACCGGACAGCGACGGCGCCTTTCGGGTACTGGAACAGGCTGGGCTCGTGGTCCTGTCGCCCCTGGTTCTCGCCGAGGTCGACCACGTCGCGCGTCGGGAACTCGGCTCGCGCGTCTCCACGGAGATGATCGAAGACCTCACCGCTCAGGCGCGTACCAAGCACTTCGAAGTCGCTGTGGTAACTGCCGACGTTCTCGAGCAGGCCAACGCCGTCCGCAGGCTCTATCCCGATCTGCGCCTGAATCTCGCGGACGCCGTGACAGCCGCCCTGGCCGCCGACTACGAGACCAACGAAGTCCTCACACTCGACCGGAGGGACTTCCGCGCGGTGACCCCGCTCACCGAGCACAAATCCTTCCGAGTACTACCGGACGACCTATAGCTACACAGACCACGCCCCCCAAACTCACCCCCCGTGCCTTCGACGCCCACAGTTTTTGAATCGCAAGTGGCACACCACTGCGCCATCGGCCGAGTAAGCCTCTCGATGGTGTGCCACTCGCGGCCCCATTCGCACGGGTGTTCTGCCTGAGTCGAGGATTGGTTCGCAGCTTGTTGATGCGAGAGTCTTCACGGTTGTAAGTAGAGGCGCTCGCACGGCAAACGCGGCAGTCCGGCGGTTTCGCCGGGAACAACGATGAGGTCGGCAGCAGCGCGTACGGCGCACCACTCTCGAATGAATCGCACGGCTGCGGCGTGGCAAGCGGCGAAGTCCAGGCTCATGCCGTCTAGCAGGACGCGCAGGCGGACATCGGGCTCCTCCGGGCGCGGGGTGGTCACGTCGCCGGGTCGCACGGTTCAGCAGCCGATGCGGGCTGCGTGGTGCGCGGAATCCTAAATCGCACCTGCCCGGCGGCCACGGCGTCCACCATCGCGTTGAACCCATCCCAGTGCCGCACGTGGTGGAGCACTTGGTCCTCGGTGATTCCGCCGGGTTGCCGTTCCTCGCGACGGCAGCGCACGAAATCTGCGGTGAGCAGGCTGACCATCTCGCCGTAGGAGTAACGCATCTCCTCGACGTCCGCAGCAGGCTCGTAGCCCTCTCGGCTCGCCGATTCGAGCATGTCTTCCACATATCGGTCGATCGCCCAGATATGCAGGTCCATCAGGTAGGCGAGCCGCTGGCTCATCGGACGGCCAGGCTTGCGGGTCGCGTAGTGCCGGACCCACACGCCGAGCAGCCCCACAGCCGACACCATCAGCGCGTCCGCCGGCTCGATGCGGGCGTTGAAGATATCGAAGAAGGCACGTGTGCCCGGCAAGCGCAACGCACGAACGTGCTTTTTGCTCAGAGGAATTCCTGGATCGGTTGTCACCGAACTCCCCTGGCCCGCGTGGAAGATTCGGGAGAACCGAGAGCGGACAGGTTGATCGCTCGCGGCGGAAGGCATCGGCTCATCGCCGCGACCACCACCATCGCCGAGGGCCGGAAACCGTCGCGAGGCGGCTCGACCCAATGCCGTACCGCAGGAGGGCGATCGGACGGCGACGGCAACGCGATCGCCCGCCCGTGGCCGTAAACCGTGACACCAGCCCGATACAACTGGGCGAACACAGCGGCCGAGTCCGGGAGATCGGGACGCACGAGAAAGACCCAGCTGCGCGATCTCGGGTACGACACGATCGGCCCGGTAGCGCTGCCTCGCCGCCGGAGTTCTTCGCGGACCTCGTGGCCGAGATACGCCGCCATCCCCAAGCCCCATACGCTCCCAGCCGGGACCGTGATGCGTCCGGTGTGCGGGTCCACGCCAGCGGCGAGTCCGCCGATACGGCGGTAGAACGCGCACCTGGTGGTGGGAGTGTCACGAAAGGAGCTTTCCTGCATGGTGTTCCCCTGCCGTCGGATGAATCGGAAGTGCGCCCGATCGCGGATTTCTTGCCGCTTCGAACTGACAAAGCCCTGTTCAGCGGGCCGGCGCAGGCACAGCACACCAGCCGGACATCGCCCACTTCGACCTGATTCGCGTATTCCCGACAACTTCTCCGAAAGCCCTGGACAGCATTGAACTCTGGGGTATCAATGGATGCAGTTCAGACCGTGTGCTGGATTCATTCACCTGGGGGAAAGCCGATGACCGAAGTCGAGTCGCCGACGCTGCTGCGCCGCCAGCTCGGCAGATTTCTGCGCGAGGCGCGTGAAGGCTGCGGCCTGACGATCGCCGTCGCCGCGACTGAAGTTCAACTCAGCTTCAACGGGCTACAACGCCTGGAAACCGGACGGGCGGTGAAGCCGCGCCGCCAGGACGTGCGGGAGCTGTGCATGCTCTACGAGGTGAACGCCGAGCAGACCGAACAGGCGGTGGGGCTGGCGTCGCGTGCGGCTACGGCGCGAGACGAGGACGGCATCACTCCGCTCGGCGGATTGTTCTCGGATGCCTTCAACATGTACGTCGGGATGGAGCGGTCGGCTCAGCGGCTCACGTCATATGCGGTGCAGGTGCCTGGATTGCTGCAAACCGCCGACTATGCCCGCGCGCTGATCGGCGCTTTTCTACACGACGGTCCCAAGGAGGAGATCGAGCAACGAGTACGTCTTCGTCTCAACAGGCAGGTCGCCGTCACTCGCAAGACACGCCCGGTCGAACTTCACGTGCTTCTCGATGAATCAGCGCTCTACCGGGTCGTCGGCGGCCCGAAAGTGATGGCCGCGCAACACCGATACCTGGCCGATGTCGGCACACAGCCGAACGTCACTCTGCGCATCCACCCGTACTCAGCCGGATACACGCGCGGCATTTTGCACGGCTCGTTCGTGCTCCTGAACTTCGGTACCGACAGCAGGGGAAGGCCGATCGAACCGCCGGTCGTCTACCTCGACGGCGGGATGAGCAGTGATCTCTACTTGGAAAGGCCCGAATTGGTGCAGCGTTACACTGAAATGGCCGACGCCATCCGAGAGACGGCCCTGGATGAAAGAACCACGCGAGACCTGCTCCGCCGGGTAGCAAGGAGTTTTGACGGTGACCGCTGACCTATCCGGAGCAAGCTGGTTCAAGAGCAGCTTCAGCGAATCCAATGGCCAGTGCGTAGAGATCGCCCACCTGCACGACGGCACGGTCGGCATGCGCGACTCCAAGAACCCGACCGGCCCGGCCCTGACGTTCACCCCCACCGCCTGGGACACCTTCCTGTCCGCAACCAAAGACGGCGATTTCCACCACAGCTGAGAACCTATCGAGCCCGGCCGCACCCCGCTGCCGGGCTCAACACTTAACCGCCCCGCCGCCCACCCGGCCGATCCCCCACGAGTGGCACACGGCTGCGGCGAAACGCGAGTAGACCCCTCGCTGGTGTGCCACTCGCGGCGAATGAGGAGTGGCACAACCCACTTCTCACGCATGCAAGTAGGGATCGTCCGCCCAAGGATCACCATAGTTCTCGTACGGATCGCCCAGCTCCCGCAACCGCCGCCTGCCACTTTCGGTTATCTTCGCCCTGAAGATCTCGCTGGAGCCGATCTCGTCATCAGGAATTCTCAGGTATCCGGGCACCCCATCATATCCGTCCGAAATCTGCCTGATTGCTTCCTCGATACCAACATTCCAGGGTTCCCACCCCTTGCCACCCCCAGGAAAAGCCCCGAACTCGATGTGTCCTTCGTTCGCTAATTCTCGGATGACATCGAGGACGTAAGTGCGCGAGTATTCTTCCGCAGCAATTTTCTCGATCGTCCCGTCGAACTCGCCGATCGGAGCCCAGTCGTCCGAGACGTTGCATAAAAGGAAGTTCTCCAACTTCTCGATCACGGCAGATGAACCATCACTGACCCGCCTGTGACCCGCAGATCCCATAGCAACCAACGCAGATGCAGTACTGCTCCTCACCTTCGGGGGCGTGATACATCGAATGCTCCGGCGTCAGCACCGCTTCGAGGGAAAACCCGACTTCGGACAATCTGGACTGATCGATAGCCAGAGCATTGCGAAGGACCGGAAACTCCCCGAAGTTTTCGAGCTCGCTCAGCATATAAGCGATGTAGTCGATGTCAGGATCGTTTCGTCGCCGACCCAGTTCGGCAAAACCGCCAGCAAGCCGTCTTCCCCTCCGGTGCGGACGAGTTGCTCAGCCGCGTCGACTCGGATGGTCACGATCTCGTCATCGAGCATCGCCTCTTGCAGCCGTTGTCGCGCACTGCTGAAGCGAATGTTTCGCCCGAGGTCAGGTATCGCTTCGATCCTCATAGCATTATCACTACTCCGGGAGCGCGCCAATACCGACGACAGATCAGTATCGGATTCACCGGTGTCCACTATGGAATCCCCTCGAGTAGCGCACCTCGGGCGGCCCCACATCCTCTCATCTCCCCATGACATCATGCAGATCTTTCAGACCGCGTCGCGCATCGGGCGATATGTCCGATTCAGCAATGGAGGCTGCGTTCTGCAAAACCGGAAACTCACCCAAGTTGTCCAGGTCGCTCAGTCGGTATGCGATGTAATCGACATCACCGTCGTCTCGCCGACCAAGTTCTTCCAGAACCGACAGCAGGCCCTCCTGCCCGCCATACCGCACCAGAGCCTCGGCGGCTTCGATCTGCATCGTGACCACGTCATCGTCCAGCATCTCCACAAGACGCTTGCGCGCCTGAGCATCGAAGATCAGGGCACTCAACTCGGAGATGGCGCGAAGCCTCACCAGTCCCTCATCGCTGCGGGAATGCTCCAGAGCTGCCCGCAGACCGACTTGCCCATCCGCCGTGTTCACTATGGGATCTCCTCAGGTAAGGCGGGTCTGACACTGTCATTGATGGTACGCGCGAAAATCCGACCTGTAGCGGGGTCGATATTTTTCTGAATTTCCACAACGTGCGGTGTCGGAATATATTGCCCCGTCGCCTTGTCCATGTGCGGCTTTCCGACAACGTCTACTCGGCTGGTCGCCACCCCGTCAGCATCGAAATGCGAGTAATGTGTGATGTTTCCCTGAGCATCCCGTTTGACAAGGTATCCGTTCGGGGGACCGCCCTGAGTTGGCAAGTTCCGCCCGGTCCATACCTGGGCGTTGTCCAACTCTTCCTTGAGAGACTTTTTCGGTGGCTTAGGGGCGTCGTCCGCCTTCTTACGCAGCCGATCACGCAGGTCGGTGACCACCTTTCTGGCCTTGACCGCGGCATCCTTCGCTTCCTGTTTGACGCCCGCGATCTGCAGCGCCTTGCGGGCTCGCCAGGCGATGATGCCATCCTTGATCTTTCCGGCCCATTTCTGCACCGTGATCAACGCCTTGCCTGCGGTGACCGCGCCTGCGCCGAAGCTGATCAGCGCGAGGCCCACGGTGATCGCGGCGTCGATCGCGAGATCGGCGGCGAGAGACTTCAAGAAGCCCTCGATCTCGCCACGGAGTTCGGTCAACGCGTCCTTGTAGGCCAGGCACGACTGGCTGATCTGGATGCAGGCGGTCAGCAGTTGGTCGATGGCGTTGGCGAGGGATTTGAGGTCGTCTCGGATGTAGCCCGCGTCGTCGGCGGTGATGTTGTCGAACAGTCCCGCCGCGATCGTGATCTTGTCGCGGGCGTTCGTGTTCTGGTAGATCGTGCCGAGTCGGTCCCAGGCGTCGGCTGCCTTGGCGAGTTTGCCGGTGTCCCCGTCGGGGACCGGTATGCCGATATGACTGGCGATATTGATGCCCTTGTCGACGATGCCCTGCCCGGGACCGCCCGCCGAGGCCGGGACCGAGAACGGTCCGAACACGGGCATGTCCGGATTCGTCGGCCGCTCCGGCTGCGGCGCGCCCTTCATGGTGGCATTGGCTTGGGCATGCAAGAAGCCGATGTCGTTGAGCGCGCAGCCATATGCGTACAACGTGGAGTGGACGTCCTGGAAAAAGCCCACCGCCTCGTACGCGGCCGCGTTGTAGGAGCGTGCCCACTCCTGGCCGTTCTCGTCCACACCGGCCATAGATCCGCATCCGGACAGTTCCGCGAAGATGTACAGAAAGCTGTCACGCAGCGCGGATGCGGCGTCGAAACAGTTGGTGGCCGCTTGGTAGTAAGCCCTCGGCTCGACAGCCAGGGCCGTCATATACCCAGAATCCGCAGGCCCTCGGCGACAGCGCCGGTGTAACCCGCGTGGGCCAGCCGCACCGCCTCTTCCAAAGCCGTGAGTCCTTCCCGGACGTCTGTGACGCCGGACATCCACTCGTCGTGCGCTTCGCGGTAGGCCACCATCACCGCCCCCGCCGACGCCGCATCGACTTCTTTCGCTTTCTGATCGATGGCAGCCAACTGATCGGAGAGCAATCCAGCGAATCCCCGGATCCGGGCAGCCAGATTATCGAGTTTGTCGAGATCGACCGAGAAGGCTTCGGCGTCTGCTGACATGATGCGGCCATCCTTTCTCAGGGCAGATCGAGCGAGCTGACCTCGGCGGCGAAATTTTGATCGGTGCCACGAACGGTGTCGGCAGTGATCCCCAGCTTCTCCGCCAACTCGAACAGGGCGTCCCACACCTGCACTGCCCCCTGGTGGAACTCCTCCCAGCCGACCGAGAATGCGCCGGAGTTGCTGCCGGTCCAGCTCTCCAGCATGTCTCGCACATCGGTTTCCAGCGCCGAGTACCGTTCCCGGCACTGAGTGGCGACATCGAACGCCAAGCGACCCAACGCTTCGACTTCGTCGGTATCAACCGACAGTGATGGCCCTTCCCCCGCCAAGCCTCTGCCCCCCTACCAGCGAACGTCCAAGCGCCAAGGCACCTCAGGCGCGGTGACAGCGGAAGTCACAGCCGCACACACCACCCGCTTCCAGATCGACGGTAGTGAAATGGCGGCTCATGCGTTCGGGGCAACCACCATTCGACTACCGACAATCGAAAAGCACTGCTGCTAAATCGGTTCCACGTTGTGGACAAATGTCACAGAGTTTGCCTTGACGGGCGCGCAGTCGCTACCAATAGTGCGTTCAATACACACGATGCGACGTTCGATTCGTCCACGTCGGGGGG
>NZ_JABLTE010000006.1 GCF_013315795.1 Nocardia barduliensis | reverse complement strand
GGTGGGGGGCGGGCCACTGCGCAGGGGGACTGCCTGCGGCCGGCTGCTGGGCAGGGCCCATGTTCGCGGCGTTGCCGCGGGCGAGCAGGCCAGGAATCTGCGGTGCGGCCAACGGTGACGAGGCGCCGCACCAGGTGCATTCCGAATAGTGCTTGGTGCTGAGTGGGAAGAGCGGGATGAAGAAGAGCGTGAACTTGGTGACGAGTTTGCGCAGCGCGTGCGCGGCGGGATTGCCGCAGCGGCCGCAGATCAAGGTGATCATGGCGAGTGTGTGAACACGTCTCTGCCAGCCCCAGATCAGCATGTAGAACCCCCAAAGCTCGAGAATCTGATGTCGGTCACAGTAGTAGATCGACAAGGCGGGAGCTCTAGTTAACGATCGGCGACCTTTCCGGGACTCTCGTCACTCGCGCCGAGCGGACTTCGCGGCCTGAACCGCTTCCTTCTCCGCCGCGTCGAGCTTGCGGGTGTCCCGCGGTTCGGCGAAGGGCTGCACGTCCTCTGGCAATCCCTGGGCGATGGCCTTGCCGTGATCGAGTTCGGCGTTGATCTCAGCCCCCAACAACAACGCGATATTGGTCAGCCACAGCCACACGAGGAAGATCACCACGCCCGCCAGCGACCCGTAGGTCTTGTCGTAGGACGAGAAGTTGGCGATGTAGACAGCGAACAACACCGACACGATCAGCCAGACCAGGACCGCGACGACTCCGCCGGGGCTGATCCATTTCACCCCGCCTTGTCTGGCGTTCGGGCTGGCCCAGAACAGGATGGCGAGCAGGACCGACAGCAGGACGAACAGCACCGGCCATTTGGCGATGTTCCAGATCGTCACCGTGGTGTTCCCGAGACCGAGGAAGTCGCCGATCTGACGGGCGACCGGCCCGCTGGCCACCACGATGGCGGCGCTGATCACCAGGAGGATCACCGCGACGAGGGTGACACCGAGCCGAATGGGCGTGGTCTTCCAGATCGGTCGCCCCTCCCCGATGCCGTAGACGACGTTCGAGGCCCGCATGAACGCCGCGACATAACCCGACGCCGACCACAACGCGACAGCGAGACCGAGAATCGCGCCCAGGCCCGCCCCCTGCTTGTTGGCCTGCGCCTGGGTGATGAGCGTGCGCACGAAATCGGCGCTCGAGCCCGGCGCGATCTGCTGAGCCTGGTTCACGAGTTCCTCGGCAGCGTTCGGCCCCAACAGCCCGAGCAGCGAAACCAGGACGATGAGGCCCGGTACGATCGCCAACACCGCGTAATAGGTGAGTGCGGCCGCCAGGTCGGTCAAGTTGTCGCGCTGGAATTCCGCCCCCGCGCGTTTGACCACCGCGAGCAACGACGGTTTCGACAATTCGGCCGGGCTGCTCGGCTCGTTGGGGTCGAGATCGGGCCGGGCTCCCGTATCGGTCGCGCGACCTCGCACCTCGAGATCGTCTCGGGTACTCGCCGAGTCGACAGCCTCGTCCTCGTGCCGGTTGGATCTGCCGCGATCTGTAGCCATATCGGTTCGCCTCGCTCAAACACGTCTCTCGATCACGCGGGTGCCGATACTCCCGCGCTGAACGAGTGGTGCCCGAAGCAACCGTGCTGAAACACCCTGCCGCATCCGTCGCCGGGCGATCGCCGAGTTCACCCGCGGCGTGCGCTAGGGTTCGAACCCGTGTCCAAGCTGCGGCGGCGAGTGGTCGAGGCTGCGGAAGCCGCTCTGGCCCAACGCGAATACGTGTCGGCGGTCGATGTATTCGCCGTTCTGGGATGGGTGCGATCCGGTCAGGTCGAGCGCTGGCGGCAGGGGCAGGTGCGGTCACTGGAGCAGGTCACCGCGGTGGACGGGCGGCGGATGCGCGATGCGGCGGAACTGCTGGGCGAGTGGGCCCGCGAGCAGGGACTCACCGCGAGCACAGCGGCGTATCTGTCGGGCGGACGCGATCGCGAGACGCTGCGGTTCGTGGACGACGGCGAAGACGAGATGTTCCGGGTGCACTGGCTCTCGGCGGAACTCAGCCCGGCGCGGCGCGAACAGGTCGTCGAACGCCAGAACCGGGCGCCGGATCTGACGGTGGTCGAGGCCGCGGAGCCGTGGACGTGCGCCGAATGCGCCGAAACCGGCCCGTACCTGATCACCTCCACGGCCGGACCGCTGTGCCCGACCTGTGCGGACCTGGACCATCTGGAGTTCCTGCCCGCCGGGAACGCGGCGCTGAGCCGGCGCGCCAAGAAGGAGAGCACCCTCGCCGCCGTCGTGGTCCGCTTCAACCGGCGACGCAAGCGCTACGAACGGCTCGGCATCCTCGTCGAGGAGGCCGCCCTGGTCCGCGCCGAACAGCAATGCCTGGCCGACGACGAGGCCCGTGCCCGCCGCCGGGAGCGCGACCGCGTCCGACGCGACGCCCAAGACGTCGAATATTGCGCCCGCATGTCCGAGGAGATCCGCAGGCTGTTCCCCGGCTGCCCCGGCGACCGCGCCACGGAGATCGCCGAACACGCCGCCGCGCGCGGCAGCGGCCGCGTCGGCCGCACCGCCGCGGCCAAACTCCTCTCCCCCGAAGCGCTCACCCTCGCCGTCATAGCCTCTATCCGCCACCGCGACACCGACTACGACGAACTCCTCATGACCGGCGTTTCCCGCTCGGAAGCCAGGGCCCGAATCCGCCCCACCGTCGACCACGTCCTCGAGACCTGGCGCGGCTGAGACGCCGCCTGAGTCGCAGTGTGCGCCGCGCCCGAACCTGCCGATGGGTTCACCTGCCGGGTCTCGGCGTTGCCCGGGTAGGCGGCGCACCCCTGTTGACCGAATCACTCATCGGGGCGTACGGTGACTGCACTCACAAATTGAAACGTTTCAACGATGAGGCGGAACCGAATGCCCGACACCACCGAACGCGTCTGCTTCCTGCTGGCCCTGCGCCCGGACCGGATCGATGACTATCTCGCCGCGCACGCCACGGTATGGCCCGACATGCTGGACGCGTTGCGGGGAGCGGGGTGGACGAACTATTCGCTCTTCCTGCGTCCCGAGGACGGCCTCGTGGTGGGCTACCTGGAGACCGCCGACTTCGCCGCGGCCCAGGCGGCGATGGCCGCGACCGAGGTCAATGCGCGCTGGCAGTCGAGCATGGCGCAGTATTTCCAGGCGTCCCCGTTCTCCCGGGTTCAGCCGGGCGCGCGGCCGGACGAGTCCGTGCACCGCCTCACCGAGTATTTCCACCTCGACTGAGCCCACGGCTCGCCCCGGCTCCGCTCCGACACCCCTGCTAGACCCCGAGGAAGACCATGAAGGTAGGCGCACGAACCACGACCGGGTGGAAAGCGACGATTTCCGTCGCGATGTCCAACTACATCGAGGCGGGCTCCATCATCGCCATCGCCACCAGCCTGACCTTCTGGCAGGACGCGTTCGGCATCAGCAACTTCGCCGTCGGCCTGCTGGCCGCGCTCAGCGCCAACGCGTTCGGCGCGGCGATCGGCGCAGGCATCGGCGGGCCGCTGTGCGACCGCTACGGCCGCAAGGCGATCTACACCTACGACCTGCTCGTATACATGGCGGGCGTGCTGCTCGCGGCGTTCGCGGTGAACTTCGCGATGTTGCTGGCCGCTTTCGTGATCACCGGCATCGCGGTCGGCGCCGGCGTGCCCGCGTCCTGGACCTACATCGCCGAGCAGGCGCCGACCACCGAGCGGGCTCGCCACGTCGGCACCGCGCAGCTGGCCTGGTCGGTCGGGCCGCTGGTCGGTTTCGCGCTGGCCGCGGCGCTGGCGCCGCTGGAACTGCTCGGCTCGCGGCTGATCTTCCTGCACCTGTTCGTGGTGGCGGCCGTCGTCTGGTGGATCCGGCAGGGCTTGACGGAATCCAAGATCTGGCAGGACGAGGCGGGGTCCAATGCAGGCACGTCCGTGCGGTCCAGCACCGGGGGGCAAGGGCTTGGCGGGCTCTTCTCGCGCCGGATCAACATCACCGCCCTGTTCGTGCTGATGGGTATCTACGGCTTCTGGAACACCGTTGCCGGGCAGGCGGGCATCTTCATGCCGCGGGTCTACGACAGCGCGGGCGTGCACAGCGCGGTGCAGCAGAACCTGTTGCAGGTGCTGGTGTGGGGTTGCACCGTCGCCGCCACGTACTTCGGTTTCATGGCCTACGCCGACCGGGTCTCGCAGCGACTGCTGTACGTGATCGGCGCGGCGCTGGGCGTGCTGGCCTGGTGCGTGCTGGTGTTCTTCACCGACGCGGGCATGCCGACCCTGCTGCTGTTCGCGGTGCTGTGGGGCGTCTCCAGCGGTATCGGCGCGCAAGCCTTCTACAGTCTGTGGACCAGCGAACTCTTCGCCACCCCCTACCGGGCCAGCGCCCAGGGCTTCATGTTCTTCGTGGTCCGCTCGGCGACCGGGCTGCTCAGCTACTTCTTCCCGACCATGCTCGCCGCCACCGGGCTCACCGCCGTCGGCCTGCTGCTGATCGCCCTGCTCACCGTCGCGCTCGCGTTCGGCGCGGTGTTCGCGCCGCGGACGCAGGGCAAGACCCTGCACGAGATCGAGGTCGAACGCTACGGGAGTCCGGTCGACAAGACGCGCGGGCGTGCCGTCATCAGCGAGCCCGAAGGCAGGGCCGAGGGCGCTCCCGTGGGAGGGCACTGAAATGGCGGCACCGGTTACTTCCCCGTCCCCGAAAGGTGCATCCCCCGTGTCCGTCGAAGCCATCCTGGAGTCCCTCGCCATCGAGCTGCCGTCCTGGGCATTCGGCAATTCCGGCACCCGGTTCAAGGTGTTCGGCACCCCTGGTACGGCCCGCACCGTCGAGGAGAAGATCGCCGACGCGGCCACGGTGCACCGGCTCACCGGCCTGGCCCCCAGCGTCGCCCTGCACATTCCGTGGGACACCGTCCCGGACTACCGCGAACTCGGCCGCTACGCCGAAGACCTCGGAGTCCGGCTGGGCACAGTCAACTCCAACACCTTCCAGGACGACGACTACAAGTTCGGCAGCCTGACCCACACCGACAAGCGGATCCGCCAGAAGGCGATCGACCATCACCTGACCTGCCTGGAGATCCTGGAATCGATCGGCTCGCGGGACCTGAAGATCTGGCTCGCCGACGGCACCAACTATCCGGGCCAGGGCGACATCCGGGGCCGCCAGGACCGGCTGGCCGAATCGCTGGCCGCCATCTATCAGCACGTCGGCGCGGACAAGCGGCTGGTACTGGAGTACAAGTTCTTCGAACCGGCCATGTACATGACCGACGTGCCCGACTGGGGCACCGCCTACGCCCAGGTCAGCGCGCTCGGGGAACGAGCGGTGGTGTGCTTGGACACCGGGCACCACGCGCCCGGCACCAATATCGAGTTCATCGTGGCGCAGTTGCTGCGGCTGCGGAAGCTGGGGTCGTTCGACTTCAACTCCCGCTTCTACGCCGACGACGACCTGATCGTCGGCGCGGCCGACCCGTTCCAGCTGTTCCGCATCCTGTTCGAGGTGCTGCGCGGCGGCGGCCTCGCCGCGGAGTCCGGGGTCGCGCTGATGCTCGACCAGTGCCACAACATCGAGGACAAGATTCCCGGCCAGATCCGCTCGGTGCTCAACGTGCAGGAGATGACGACCCGCGCCGCGCTGGTGGACCTCGACGCGCTCGCCGCCGCCCAGGAGTCCGGTGACGTGCTCACCGCCAACGCCGTCTTCATGGACGCCTTCTACACCGACGTCCGGCCGCGGCTGGCACAGTGGCGCGCCGCCCGGGGCCTGCCCGAAGACCCGATGGCCGCCTACGCCCGCTCCGGCCGGCAGCAGCGACTCGCCGCCGAGCGCGCGAGCGGCGGTGCCGCCTCCTGGGGCGCCTGATCATGCCGACCACTCGAAACGAGGAATCACCAGTCATGACCCATCCCACGGTCGCGGAACTCATCGCCCGGTCCAACCGGCTCGGCGCCGACCCGAAGAACACCAACTACGCCGGTGGCAACACCTCGGCCAAGGGCACCGACACCGATCCGGTGACCGGCGAACCCGTCGAGCTGCTGTGGGTCAAGGGTTCGGGCGGCGATCTCGGTACGCTCACCGAGCAGGGCTTGGCCGTGCTGCGGCTGGACCGGCTGCGCGCCCTCGTCGGCGTCTACCCCGGTGTCGACCGGGAGGACGAGATGGTCGCCGCGTTCGACTACACACTGCACGGCCGCGGCGGCGCGGCGCCTTCCATCGACACCGCAATGCACGGCCTCGTGGAGGCCGCGCATGTCGACCATCTGCATCCGGACTCCGGGATCGCGCTGGCCACCGCCGTGGACGGCCCGGAGCTGACCCGGAAAATCTTCGGCGACCGGGTGGTCTGGGTGCCGTGGCGGCGGCCAGGGTTCCAACTGGGCCTCGACATCGCCGAGATCCGCAGGGGCAACCCGCAGGCGATCGGCACCATCCTCGGCGGGCACGGCATCACCGCCTGGGGCGACACCTCGGACGACGCCGAGGCGCATTCCCGGGAGATCATCGAGACCATCGAACGCTTCCTGGAAGCCAACGGCAAACCTGAACCGTTCGGAGCCGTGCTGCCGGGTTACGAAGCTCTGCCCGCGGCGCGGCGGCGGGCCAAGGCGGCCGCGCTGGCACCCTTCCTGCGCGGGCTCGCCTCCACCGACCGGCGCCAGGTCGGGCACTTCACCGACACCGCGCCGGTGCTCGAATTCCTCTCCCGTGCCGAGCATCCGCGCCTGGCGGCGCTCGGCACCAGCTGCCCGGATCATTTCCTGCGCACCAAGGTCGCGCCGCTGGTATTGGACCTGCCCGCCGACGCTCCGGTCGACCAGTGCAAGCAGCGGCTCACCGAACTGCACGAGGCGTACCGGGCGGAGTACCGCGCCTACTACGCGCGGCACGCCACCCCGGACTCTCCGGCCATGCGTGGCGCCGACCCGGCCATCGTGTTGATCCCGGGTGTCGGCATGTTCAGTTACGGCGCGGACAAGCAGACCGCGCGGGTGGCGGGCGAGTTCTACCTCAACGCCGTCAATGTCATGCGTGGCGCCGAATCGGTGTCCCGGTACCAGCCGATCGACGAGGCGGAGAAGTTCCGGATCGAGTACTGGGCGCTGGAGGAGGCCAAGCTGGCCCGCAGGCCGAAGCCCAAGCCGCTGGCCACCCGGATCGCCTTGGTCACCGGCGCGGCGTCCGGCATCGGCAAGGCCATCGCGCACCGGCTCGCCGCCGAGGGCGCCTGCGTGGTGGTCGCCGACCGGGACGGCGCGAAGGCCATCGAGGTCGCGGCCGAGATCGGCTCGGCCGACGTGGCGGTCGGCATCAGCGCCGACGTCACCGATGAGGGGCAGGTCCAGGCCGCCGTGGACGCGGCGGTGCTCGCGTTCGGCGGCCTGGACCTGGTGGTCAACAACGCCGGGCTCTCGCTGTCGAAGTCGTTGCTGGAGACCACCGCAGCCGACTGGGACCTGCAGCACGACGTCATGGCCAAGGGCTCGTTCCTGGTGTCCAAGGCCGCCGCCCGCGCGCTGATCGATCAGCGGATGGGCGGCGACATCCTCTACATCTCGTCCAAGAACTCGGTCTTCGCCGGCCCGAACAACATCGCGTACTCGGCGGCGAAGGCGGACCAGGCGCACCAGGTGCGGCTGCTGGCCGCTGAACTCGGCGAGCACGGTGTGAAGGTCAACGGCATCAACCCGGACGGGGTGGTGCGCGGTTCCGGCATCTTCGCCGGCGGCTGGGGCGCGCAGCGGGCCGCGGTGTACGGGGTGGAGGAGGCGGATCTGGGCCGCTTCTACGCTCAGCGCACGCTGCTCAAGCGAGAGGTGCTGCCCGAGCACATCGCCAATGCCGCTTTCGCGCTGTGCAGCGCGGACTTCTCGCACACCACCGGCCTGCACGTGCCGGTCGACGCCGGGGTCGCCGCGGCGTTCCTGCGATGACCGGCACCGGCGCGGTGGCCGCCGTCGACCTCGGCGCCACCAGCGGACGAGTGATGCTGGCCAGGGTCGGCCCCGGCCGGATCACCATGCGGCAGGTCGCCCGGTTCGCCAACGACCCGCTGCCGCTGTGGAACGGCACCCGCGAGGCGCTGCATTGGGATCTGCCCGGGCTCTACCGGCAGGTCGGGCGCGGGCTGGCAGCGGCGGCCCGGCTGGCGCCGGACCTCCTCGGCGCCGGCATCGACTCGTGGGCGGTCGACTACGGCCTGCTCCGAAACGGCAGGATGCTCGGCCTGCCCTACCACTACCGCGACGACCGCACCGCCGAGGGCGTCACCGCCGTGCACGCCACCGTCGCCCGAGCGGATCTCTACGACCGCAACGGCCTGCAATTCCTCCCCTTCACCACCGTGTACCAGCTGGCCGCCGAACGGCTGGCGGGCACTCTCGACGCCGCCGACTCCGCCCTGCTGATCCCGGATCTGCTGGGCTTCTGGTTCACCGGAACCCGGGTCACCGAGCGGACCAACGCCTCTACCACCGGACTGCTCGGCGTCGACGGCAGCTGGGACGCCGACCTGCGGGCCCGGCTCGGACTCCCCGACCTCTTCCCGGCCCTGGCCGATCCCGGCACCACACTGGGACCGCTGCTGCCCAGCATCGCGTCCGGGTTCGGACTGGGCGACAAGCTCACCCTGAGCACCGTTGCCTCACACGACACCGCGTCCGCGGTCGCCGCGGTGCCGATGGCGCCGGAGTCCGCCGCCTATATCTCTTGCGGCACCTGGGCGCTGGCGGGCGTGGAAATACCCACGCCGCTGATCAGTCCGGCGAGCCGGGCCGCCAACTTCACCAATGAGGCCGCCCTGGACGGGCGTACCCGTTTCCTGCGCAATGTGATGGGGCTGTGGCTGCTCACCGAGTCCGTGCGGCACTGGCAGCGCGAGGACGCCACCGCCGACCTGGCACAGCTGCTCGCCGCAGCGGCCGAAGCACCCGCTCCGGTCGCGACGTTCGACGTGGACGATCCGGTGTTCCTCGCCCCCGGTGACATCCCCGGCCGCATCGCGGACTGGTACACCGCACGCGACCTGCCGGTGCCGGACGGCCCGGTCCCCATGGTGCGCGCCATCGTGGAAAGCCTCGCCGCCGCCTTCGCCGCCTGCGTGCGCACCGCCGCCGAACTCAGCGGCGTTCCCGTGCGCACCATTCACCTCGTCGGTGGCGGCGCGCGAAACCGGTTGCTGTGCCGGTTGCTGGCCGACCATGCCTGCATACCGGTGCTGGCCGGCCCCGTAGAGGCGACCTCGCTCGGAAACATATTGGTGCAGGCCCGCACACACGGTCTGCTACACGGTGACGTGGACGCGCTGCGGACCGAGGTCGCCACCGCGTTCCCGCCGCAGCGGTACCTGCCGCGCACCGAAACCGCCAGGAAGGCAGGCTGATGAAACGGCAAGTACCCAAGCCCCGCGATCTCGCGCCGCTGCTGCGATTCCGGAAGCCGAGTCTGAACGCGACCGAGCGCCGCCTCAACGCCGCGCTCACCATCGAGGACCTACGCCGAATCGCCAAGCGCCGCACTCCGCGCGCCGCGTTCGACTACACCGACGGAGCCGCCGAGGCGGAGATCTCCCTGGACCGGGCCCGGCAGGCGTTCCGGGACATCGAATTCCACCCCGCGATCCTGCGCGATGTCGCCGAGGTCAGCACCGGCTGGGAGGTACTCGGCGGGCCGGTGTCGCTGCCCTTCGGCATCGCGCCCACCGGGTTCACGCGGATGATGCAGACCGAGGGCGAGTACGCGGGCGCCCGGGTGGCCGGTCGCGCGGGTATCCCGTTCTCGCTGTCCACCATGGGAACCGCCTCCATCGAGGACGTCGCCGCCGCGAACCCGCACGGGCGCAACTGGTTCCAGCTCTACATGTGGAAGGACCGGGATCGCTCCATGGCGCTGGTGGAGCGCGCCGCGGCCGCGGGGTTCGATACCCTGCTGGTGACCGTGGACGTTCCAGTGGCCGGCGCCCGGTTGCGCGACACGCGCAACGGCATGTCCATCCCACCCGCGCTCACACCGGCCACGGTGCTGGACGCGCTGCCCCGGCCGCGCTGGTGGATCGACTTCCTCACCACCGAACCGCTGGCCTTCGCTTCCCTGGACCGCTGGTCCGGCACGGTCGCCGAACTGCTCGACGCCATGTTCGATCCCACGGTGGGCTTCGAGGACCTGGCCTGGATCCGGGACCAGTGGCCGGGCAAGGTGGTGGTCAAGGGCATTCAGACCCTGGCAGACGCCCGCGCGGTGGTAGACGTCGGCGTGGACGGTATCGTGCTCTCCAATCACGGTGGGCGGCAGCTCGATCGGGCGCCGGTGCCGTTCCACCTGCTACCCGAGGTGGCGGCCGAACTGGGCCGTGACACCGAGATCGTGCTGGACACCGGCATCATGTCCGGCGCCGACATCGTGGCCTCGATCGCGCTCGGCGCCCGGTTCACCCTCATCGGCCGCGCCTACCTCTACGGCCTCATGGCCGGTGGCGAGGCAGGGGTGAACCGGGTGGTGGAAATCCTGACCGGGCAGGTGGAACGCACCATGCGGCTGCTCGGCGTCACCTGTCTGGAAGAGCTCACGCCGCGGCACGTCACCCAGCTGACCAGACTTGCCCCGCGCCCCGTGCCTGGCCAAGATCAGGGGTGAGCGTTGCGGGCGAGGCGCCCGCGCGGGAACCGAGGAGGTGCGGGTAACGGTGGTGAGCATGCGGGAGGTCGCCGTCGCGGCCTCGGTGTCGGTCGGCACCGTCTCCAACGTGCTCAACGCACCCGACAAGGTCGCCCCCGCCACGGTGGAACGCGTGCTCGCCGCCATCGACCGCCTCGGTTTCGTCCGCAACGACGCGGCCCGTCAGCTCAAGGCGGGCCGCTCCCGCTGCGTCGGCCTCGTGGTGCTCGACATCGGCAACCCGTTCTTCTCCGATGTCGCCCGCGCCGCCCAGCAGCGCGCCGCCGAACACGATCTCGTCGTGCTGCTCGGCTCCAGCGACGACGATCCCCGCCGCGAGCGCCGCTACCTCGAAACTTTCGACGAGCAGCGCGTTTTCGGGCTGATGATCTCCCCGTCGGGACAGGGCGAGGACCGGCTGACCGCGCTGCACAGTCGTGGCGTCCCGGTGGTGCTGGTCGACCGCGACGGACACGGCACCCCGTTCTCCTCGGTGGCGGTGGACGATGTCGCCGGCGGCGACATGGCCGTGCGGCACCTGTGCGCCACCGGTCGCCGCCACATCGCCGTCATCGGCGGCCCGGCCTCGCTCTCTCAGGTCGCCGATCGTCGCGCCGGTGCGCGCCGCGCCGCCGCCGAGCACCCCGGCGTCACCCTCACCGTGATCGATACCCCGGCTCCCACCGTCCTGGCCGGCCGTGACGCAGGTCAGCACATCGTCGACCTGCCCGCAGGCGAGCGCCCCGATGCCGTCTTCTGCCTCAACGATCTGCTCGCCATCGGCGTTCTGCAGGCTCTCACCCTGCACGGCGTCGCCGTGCCCGCGGACGTGGCGCTGGTCGGTTACGACGACATCGATTTCGCCCAGTCCGCCATCGTCCCCCTCACCTCGATCCGCCAGCCGCGGGCGGAGATCGGCTTCTCCGCCATCGATTTGCTGGTCGCGGCGGCGGACCGCGAAGGCGGGAACCCGGAACACATCCGCTACCGCCCCAGCCTGGTCGAGCGCGCTTCCACCAACGGTTGATCGCCCGGACAGGTCGAGGTGATGGCCGAGGGGGGTCGGCTGGGCTGCGTCGAACGAAGTTCGGCGACGGGCGACTCTACGGCGGAGAAGGCTCTGAAGCTCCGCGGCTCAGAACGCGTAGCGCACCCTCAACCAGGGCGTCCGCTGAGCGATGAGATCGGTCAAAGTCGCGACACCGGCCGCCTTGACGTCGTTGCGGTAGCGCACGTTCCACATGCCCGACTGGGAGCGCTTGGCCTGCTGGATCGGCGGCTGCCACAACAGGTCCTCGGATTTCGGGTGCCAGCCGAGATTGAGCTCGTGCAGTTGCTCGTTGTGGGTGAGCATGATGATCTCCGCGGCTGCCTGGGCCTTGAAGGCGGAGCCTGTGCCGTCCGAAAGCTGCTCCAGCAGCTCCGCCCAGTCCTGCTCCCACCCGGGGCGGACGACGACCGGCGAGAAATTGACGTGCACCTCGTAGCCCGCTGCCACGAAGTCGTCGATCGCGGCGATGCGCTGCTGGATCGGCGTGGTGCGCAGGTCGAGCAGCCGGGAGTCGGCCTCGGGCATGAGCGAGAACCGGATGCGGGTGCGCCCCCGCGGGTCGAGGTCGAGCAGAGCACGGTTGACGTACTTGGTGGCGAACGAGGCTTTCGCGGTCGGCCACGCGCCGAACGCGGTGATCAGGTCCGCGACGTTGTCGCTGACCAGGGCGTCGACCGAGCAGTCGCTGTTCTCACCCAGGTCGTAGACCCACGCGTGCGGGTCGCACTGGTTGGGCACGGTCTTGGGCCCCTGCCTGCGCACGTGACGTTCGAGGTAGCCGACGATCTTGTCGATGTTCGTGAACACCGTGATCGGGTTGGCGTAGCCCTTGCGGCGTGGGACGTAGCAGTAGGCGCAGGCCATCGCGCAGCCGTTGGACGTCGAGGGTGCGATCCAGTCCGCCGAGCGACCGTTCTCCCGGGCCGTCAGCGACTTCTTGACCCCGAGCACCAGGTCTTCGGTCTTCACCCGGATCCAGCGGTCGACGTTGCCCGCGTTGCCGTGCAACTGGTCGATCTTCCAGTGGGAGGCGACGGTGATGATTTCGGCGTCGGGGAAGCGGGCGCGTACCTGCTGCCCACGCGGGCTCGCCAGCGCCTCCGGTTCGGCCCACAGGCGACGGACGTCCAGCAGGCGGGGGCCCTCGGCTGGCTGAAATGGTTTCTGAGCTGCGGCGGATCGAGTCATAGCTTCTGCCTACTCCACCCCACCGACACTTCGGCGCACTCAGGCGACCCGCTGTGAGCAGCGCCACCGCCCCCGGACCGGGTCGATCCGGCACGGATAGCCCGTCGGTAGCGGCCGCGATAACCAGCCCGGTCGCTTCGTCATCTTCGAGCATGCGGCGTCGAGTTTGCCGAGCCCGCGCGGCGTCATCGGATAGATCGGCGGGGCGGGCCATGATCGAATAGGGCGAACCGCTGGTGCGAGGAGTGAGTCAATGAAGGAACCGCCTCCAGAAGCCGTCCGCCTGGACGACTGGTTCGTCTTGCTGGACCCCACTTTCGAAATATCGACCACGGTTGAGCTGCCCGCGGATGCAATCGTCGGTGGCTGGCGGATACTCGACGACGGAGCCGTCGGCCCGTTCGAGCCCAACCCGCACTACCGGCCGGGCGACGAGACCGCGCCGACCGACCCCATCGACGCGACGCTGCGGTTGCTCGTGTCGGCGGAAAACGTGGCGGATGACCTCGTACCGATGGTCCGGGGCTCGGTTGTCTCTCTCGGTTGTGACGAAGAAAACCGTCCCGCGATCGGAAGCTCTCCGGACGGTGTGCCCTGTGTTGTCGTGGCAACGGCCGAAGCGCAGAAACGGAATGTGCCGGTATCGCGGTGGTGGCCGATTTCGGGCGACCGCTTACCCGAAGTGATACCCGACGGCGTCGATATTCTGCTCAACCCGGCGAGCTCCGCGCCCTTCCGCTTGCGCACCGATCGATTGCGCGGATGAACACGCTCACGGAGCTTCGTTATCGTTGCTGGACGGCCTGCCCCGGCGCTGTGCGGGATATGTCGACCAGTCCCCGACGTCGGTACCGCCCCCGTCTCTCGTATCGACTTCGACGCCGAGGGCCGAACGTAGGTTTTCGGTATAACCTCTCGCCACTGTGCGGTTAGCCGCGTGGACGTCGAAATCTATACCCGCTGCATGGACGAATTCGGCGGCCGTTCGACCGGCACTGCCCGCACCCGGGCTACAGGACAGCATGACAAGCTGTCCTGTGGGGTTCTGTTTGACGGCGCGCTTGAAATTCCGGTCCGCGGCCATCAGATACCCGTAGGTCGCCCCGTCCACGCCGACGGTCCGCCAGCAAAATAGTCCGGTACGGACCTTGACTTCGAAGGTATCGGGGCCGGCGTGAGCATGCGCGTACACGGGGTTCCGCTGCATATCGCCGCGATCGAACCAGGGCGGCGGGAGAGCGCGGTGTGCCCACTCGGGTGCGCCGCGGGCATCCAACGTCACCCGGCGGTAGGCCACGTCGCTTTCGCGGACAGGGACGCTCGCCCATGCCTGATCAGCCCGAATATCACCCCGTTGACTAGGGAAAGCCACGCCGATGACGCGGCCCTGTCTATCGCGCAACGGGATGCTGAGTACGTCGCTCGGCCGGAATCGCACCACCTCCCCATTCGATGCCGAACCGACGAGGGGAATAGTATCGAGAAATCGGCCGCCGCGAATATCGGCATTCTCCAGGACATCGACTGTCTGCCGTATACGGGTGCCGAATTCTCTGAATTCTCCTCGAATCTCCGACCCCGCCTCGGAAAGGCTTCTTTCCAATCGCCACGCCGCTTCGCGCATCAGGGCGGCCAGCCTCATGAGACATTCCTTCGGGCTGCGGTATACGGCGCCTGACTCGGCGCACCGACCTCGGGGGTTCTCGAATGTGAAGTATTCTCATCTTTCGATAGCGGGCGGCCGGAGACAAGTAGGGAAATCCCTAGACCTACTTCCGGTGGTGACCGACCGGTGGGCGACTGCACGCCGCCTCGAGTCGCCCCGCGCAGTACCCCGAGGGGATCCTTCGGTCAAGCCCGGTCGCCGAGGCGTTGCCTACGCCTGCCTCGGCGCGTAGAGGTCGCCTCCCGTCGCCGCGGTCGACGCGGAACGACATCGGGTCTCGAGTGCGGCGACGTCGCGCGCGGCGCGCTGTCTCTTGCGGCGACCTGTACCCGGTTCAACCGTCATGCCAGCGGCTCCCGAGCGCGTCCACGGCTCGGGCAATGCCATGCGAGGATCGGCGGTTCGCGGCAAGTCCATTCCACCGCAAGCCGATACGCGACAGCACCGGCCGAACTCGAGAGAATTCGATCATGAATTCGATCCGAGGTGAAGATCAAATTGTGTTACCTCGACACAGTATCTTGTTAGCCCATTATTAACGGTGATTATTCACACAAGAAGAGAAGTGGCTTCGAAGATTTCTTTTTCCTAACGTTGCTGGTGCGCCACGACGGCGTCGTTATCCATCTGTGAAAGGAAGCTCTGCCCATGTTCTCTCGCAAGGCCCTCGCCGCCGCAGGCGCCGTCTCCGCCGCAGCCCTGTTCTTCGGTCCGGTCGCGGTGGCATCCGCCGAATCGGCCGCCACCGGCTCCGCCGCCACCGGCTCCGCGGGCCTGGCCTCGGGTTCTGCCGACGGTGGCTCGTCCACGGGCTCCGCCGGCTCGTCCTCGGGTTCCGCCATGCTCGACTCCGGCAGCTCGGCTCTCGACGGCGGCACCTCCGCCATCGTCAACATCATCGATGCGATCACCGGCGCGAGGGACCTGAGCCAGCCCCAGCCCGCCGCCTGATCGGGTCTCGATAGATCACCGCTTCGTCCGTGTCACCCCGCATGGCCGGAGCCCTTCTCGCCGCGATTTCATGCAGCGAGCGCCCTATTGCAGTGAATTTGCCAGGATCGAACTGTTCACTCGACGTGCCGGAGTAGCCACGCCGGGTGAACACTGGCAATTTCGTTTGCCGGCCCCATATCTCGCCCATCCGGGCCACGTGATCCGCACCTGGCCTCTCAGGCGGCCGTGAAGAAGTCTCGGACTCGCTTACGGACTTCGGCGCACCGGAAATCCAGTTCGTCCCCGTCGTCACCGACGACGAAGGCGAGTCCCAGCGCCACCGAATCCATCATGGACCTGGTCGCCGGGTATATCTTGCCCGGCTCGGCCGCTATCCGAACCTCCACCACGCCGGGAAGTCCCACGAGTTCGGCATCCGCCCCACCCAGATACCGAGCCCGGTGATCAATGCTGAAGAGCACGAGCGCGCCGCGCTGGGACAGCACGTAACCGGCATTTCGTTCCGGTGCCGGAGCGCGAATCCCGAAGAGTTCCGCGATGTACTCGCATTCGCGATGGATCTGGGAGTTCCCGGTGAGCAGATAGGTCTGCCGAGGGTGGCCGATCCCGTGTGCTCGTGCACCGAAATCGATCAGGCGGGGACCCAGCGCACCCGACATGATCTCCATGTGCGCGGGACCGATACGCACGCCCAGCGCGTCGAGCACGCGCCGCGCGTAATCCGTCAGTTCGCCCACCACCGGGTCATCGCCCTCGAGCCACCTTCCCCGCTCGTAGACGAAGTCGCCGGAAGCCGACACCCATTTGTCGTACACGCTGACACAGAGAAGTTCGTGCCCGTCCGGAGTGGAGAAGGTATCCACGGCGTATTCGACCCTGGGCGCGGGATACATCTCTTGGATCAGCGCGGCCGAGCCTGCCCCGAAGAGTCCGGCGTTGCCGGTGACCGCGGATACCGCGGCAGCCAATTGGTCCGGAGTCTCCACCAAGCGAACATCCACGGAGGCGGCCCCCCGGGCCGGTTTCACCACCAGCTTCCGGCCGCCGTGCAATTCCGCGATCGCTTCGGGTGGAACGGCGTTGCGGTGCGCTTCGACAGACCATGTCGTCAGGCTCGGAACGCCCGCGGCCGCCAATGCTTCGAACATGCGCTGCTTGTCCCAACGCCGCGTCGGCACAGTCGGATCGTTGCCGAAGCAATCCGGAAGATCCGTGCGCAAACGATCGCACAGCTCGACTCCGGGCTCCGACCCGGCGATCACGTATCTCACCGACCGTTCCAGACACATCTGGAGAAGCAGACGGTAGCTCGACCGGAAGTCCGCTTCGAAGTTCAACGCTCCCGGGGTGGGCGCGGTGCGGAACCCCGAGACCAGCGCCTGGTCGGTATCCAGGAGTATCGTGTCGATTCCATATTCTTCGAGCAGGGACGGGTACAGCGTTCCCGAACTCACTGGATCGACGATCAAGACCGACTTATCGGACATACTCCGGACTCCTGTTCTTGTTTACCCCCGCTACTACCGCTACCGCCCCCGTGACAAATGAGATCTGGACGACCAGGGCCCAGTACAGCGAGAGATCGTGCAGGACTCCGAAGGCGCCGATCCCCGGCCCGACCGCGAACCCGATCGACTGGGCAGCCGAAAGGTATCCCTGATATCTGGGGTTTTCCGACGGGGATGAGAGCCTTGCGATCGCTGCGCTCGCCTGTGGAATGAAGATTGCCTCACCGAGAGAGAACAGGACGAATCCGGCAATGCAGACGGTCCAGCTGGTGCCGAGCCCGCAGATGGCGAGTCCGAGCCCAGTGACGAATATTCCGAGCCCGAGCGCGTAGTTCCATCGAATTCTGGACGTCACGAAAGTGAGCGGCAACTCGAAAGCAATGATGAAAATCGAATTCACCGCTATCAGAACGCCGTACAGTTGCCCACCGCCGGATATCCGGTCGAGGGAGAGCGGTGTGCCGCTCATGCTCTGGGCGTAGAGAGCCATGGCCGTTCCGAACACCCCCACAACCGCCCACACTCGCGCCGCCCGGAAAGTGTCGTAAGCGGCATCCGCCGCAACATGTGCATCGAATTCGCTTGCACGCACCCGTGTCTGCGCGCGGTTGTCCGCCGCCCTCAGCCGGGTGCGTTCACTCAGCAGCAACACCGCAGTCAGCAGCGATCCGAGCGAGGACAACATGAACAGCGTCGAGAAGTTGTGGTCGCCGACTACCGCCACCACGATCGGAGCAACCGTGACGCCACTGCTGAGAAATATTCGGTGAAAGGCCACCACGGTCACGGTGTCGCCCTGGTAACTGGAGCCGGTGACCAAAGCCGACGCAGGCCCGGCGAACGACTGCGTCACCGCAACGCTCAGGGATGCCGAGACGATCGCCCAGACGGGCTCCGTCGACACCAGCCCGAGCAGAAACAACAGCGGAACATTGAGAAGTGAGCCGGCGATCAGTACGTCGGCCGATCCGAACCGGCTGGCGAACCACCCGCCGGCCAGCGACCCGAGCACGCCGGCGAACCCGGCCGCGAACAAAGCCAGCGACAGGGCGGCCGGACTCAGCCCGATCGATTTGTAGAACACCGTGGAGTAGAGCGCGAGGAATCCCACCGATCGACTGAGAACGGTGGTGACCGAAACGATCCATACTTCGGCGGGGAACGATACCGGCTTTCGTCTGTCGATTTCCGCGATGGTCAAAGCGTGCACCGCTTCACCTCGACGGGAACGCGCACTGCGCGAACGCGATTCATCGGGCCTTCTCGAAGGTGGTGACAATAGCTTCGCGCACCTGATCCTCCTTGCGATCACCATGGGTACGCCGCCATCTGGTGGGCACTGCGGACGGTAGTCCTCTCCGTCCGGCGTCAGTTGCTCCCCCGCGAACAGATATTGCTCTCCCGCGCAGAGTCCCGTCGTTACGCTGCGCGGGCACCTCGACCGTGTGACGGATACGGTGCCCGCCGTGGGTACCGGCTCTACCTCGCGTAGCCGACGGGTCGTGCCGGTACCAGCTTTCGCGCGAGTTGGGCCGATCAGCATCTCGCCGGGATCGGCCCGCGGTGACCGGCTCCTACGATGTGCCGCTCGACGCCGTTCTCACCGTCAGCGGTCACGGTCCGACAGGACCGAGTGGCGAACATCGCGAGGGCTTGCTCCGAAACGCCGCCGGAATACCGTGCTGAACGCGCTGGCCGAGCCGAAACCCAGTTCGCCGGCTATCGAGGCGATGCTCTGGTGCCGAGACGAGGGATCGCTCAACCGCCTGTGTGCCGATTGCAGTCGTTCCTCTCGAATCAATTCGCGCGGTGTGGTTCCGGAACGGCGCAGAGCAAGCTGGATCTGTCTGATCGACCAGCCGAGCGAGTGCGCGATGGTGGCGCTGGAAAGGTCGGGATCTGTGGCGTGCGATCGGACGTAATGTCGAATCGCCGCGTCCAATTTGTCCAGCTGGTCGCCGCTCGGCTGCCCGGCACGGGCATGCATGCAGAGCAGATCCACGATATGGGAGGACGCGGAGTCGAACTGATATCCGTCGAGCGCATCGCTCTCTTCGAGCAGTCCGGTGAGCATATCGGTCACTACCCGGCCCAGCCCCGAGGTCAAGTCCAGCGGTCGCGCGAGGAGGGAATTCTCGAGGTCGAGGCGATGCTCGATCTCGTGTCGCGGGATCGTCATCAGCACACCGCTCGTGCCGTGCCCGTACCGGAACCCGAACGGCCGATCGAGCGCCAGCAGACAGCCGGTGCGATTGGGCAGATGTGCCCGTCCGCCGTCGTCCCAGAGTTCCGTGCGACCGGTGAAGGTGAGCAGGAGCCGGAAGTCCTCGTCGCTGTCGCTGCGTACGTGGTTGGGCGTCCGGACGTAGGTCACGCCGTCGGACTTCCACCCCACCAGCTGGTACTTGCCGGTGCGACACAGCTTCGTACGCCCGTCGAAGTCGCTTCCGCCAGGAAATTCGTATCCCATGCGCCGGTGGTAGGAGGTGATGAGTTCCGCCCAGTAGTCCGCGCGTTCGCCCGATTCGACACTGTGGGTCGTAGAGGTCTCCACCGTCAGGTGAGGCTTGTCCACCGCCGTAGCTCCTGCTCGAACCGACCGCATGCCGAATGATTGCTGACATAGCGTATCGCCGTGTCGGTCGGGTCGCCGGTGTGAAATTCGTTGCCGAGTCGCCACTGCCGGGCGGGTGTGAGCGGGGCAACCGGCTGACTACCGGTCCGGCCGGATGCGCTCGACGCCTGGGCTGGTCCCCGCCGTTATCGCCGCCAAGGTGAGCTATCGACAACGCGTATAAGTGCTGCGCGCTCAACGAAGCCTCGGACGGAGAATGCCGGTCGATCAGCGAAAGCTGCACCCTGCCGGTCATTTTCGCTACGTGGGCCGATAATGCCGGGTTAAGGTTGTGCGCTGGCGTGTTGTGCCCACGGGGGAGGTCAGGTCGTTGACTGCGGTGGCGCTCATCGAGTACTTCACGCACGGCGAGGGGGTGGAGATCGCGCTCGTGCATCCGGGACTCTCGCGTCCGATCGTCACCTCCGCGGGGACCGGTCCCGACGGCCGGGCTGTTACGCGTGCGACGCTCGCACTCTGCGCACGGCGCCTGATCATCGACTTCCACGGATTACCCTCCGACTGGGACGCGACCGAGGACGCGGCCGAACGCAACGAGGCGGCGTTGCGGCTCACCCCGGCTGTCACCGCCTTCCAGCGCGCCGGGGAGATCTTGGAGAAGAAGCTCGCCAACCCGCGGTTCCGATATGCGATGACATATTGGAGCCGACTGGGATCAGCGCTGCTACCGCCGCCGATACGAACAGGATTGACGGGTATCGAGCTGTTGTGCGTGGTCCCCCACGGTCCGCTGCACGGGCTGCCGTTCGCGGCGTTGGCGTGGGGCGATGACGAGGTGGTCGCGGACAGGTTCGGGGTATGCATGGTGCCCAGCGCGACTGTGCTGAAGTACTGCCAGGGCAAGAACCCTGCTCGGTACGAGCGACGGCCGCCGCGGCGAGCGTTCGTGGCGGGAGTGGCCGCCGCTCGAGACGAGGTCGCCGAGGATATGGAATCCGACGGTGATCTGCTGCGGGCCAGGATCCGAACGGAGGAGCTGTCCGGTCCCAGCGGCGACACGGCAGCGAACCGGCGCCCGGTGATCGAGGGCATGCGCGGCGCCGAGCTGATCCATCTCGCGTTTCACGGCGTCTTCGACGATGCCCTGGACCCGATGAAAGGTTCCGGGCTGCTGGTGGCCGCGGAAGGCAAACGCCCGGTCCTCGATTCCACGGCCACAGCAGCGGCGGGGGCGTTCATCAGCGCACACGACATTCTGGGAATGAACCTCGACGCCGCGGCCCTGGTGACGTTACGTGCGTGTTCCAGCGGCCGAACCGCGATACGCGGGGCCGACGAGCTGTTCGGATTGGCACGTGCGTTTTTGTACGCGGGGGCGCCATGTCTGCTCGCAAGTTTGTGGAATGTCAATAAGCGTAGTTCCAGGGCGTTGCTGGACATGTTCTACGCCGAGTGGCTCGGCTCGGGAACCGACAAGTGGCGGGCCCTGTGGCATGCGCAGTGCCGGCTGCGCGATTCAGGAGAGTACGACCATCCCTATCACTGGGCATCGTTCGTACTCGTAGGCGATTGGATCTGAGAAGGAGTTCCGATAGTGCCCACCCGTGTAGACGATCTGACCGATCGTCAGGCGATACGTGTGCTGGCCGCGGTCGTCGGCGAGCTCGCCGACCCCACGATCCCGCAGCGCACCAGTGACCAGCTCGCGGCACTGACCACGCTGGCCGCGGAGTTCGGCGAGACCGTTCCGTCCTCCGGCTCATGGGACACCGAGACAGCCGCCGCGTCCGCACGTGAGCTGCTGACGCTGCTGTCGGCGCAACCCCAGGCCCGGCCGGTGATCGACGACTGGCTCGCCGACCCGCCTACGCAAGAGGCGGCCGCACTGCCCGACCAGCCGACCACGGCGCTCATCGTGATGGCGTGCTGGGTGGTGGTGCAGATCGTGTCGAACACCACGATCACTTTGCGGGGCAAGAGCTGGAAGGTTACCTACGACCCGTCACGTGGTCCCACTTTGAAACCCATTGTCACCGAGGTCATCAAGATCCTGGGACGCGGCCAACGTCAGGGCTCTCCCGGCGAGCCCGAGGCTTCCTCACCCGAGGGCGATTCACCGTAGGAGTTCTTTGACCTGCTCGAAGCGAAGCGTGTCGCCGCGACGGAGCGCGACGTACTCCGCCGCGGCGCCGCCGAAGGTGAACAGCGCCGCCCGTGCCGCGTCGAGGTCGAGCTGAGCCTTGGGCAGCTCGCGCAGCGCTTCGGCACGGCGGCGGGGATCGAACAAGTCGAACTCGCGCAGACCATCTCGCAACCGCGCCAGCTTCCGCTCGGCTTGCAGGTGGGTCCGGAAAGCCTCCGCCAGATCGACCTGCGCGGCCTCATCGCCTGGCGATGCGGATGATGAGGCATCGTGCGGCGGCATGGGGAAACCTGTGCCGAGCTGGTCGACCAGCGACCGGCTCCGTGTGCGCTCCATGGCCTCGAGAGCGAAGGCGGCGCCATCCATCCCGGAATCAGCGATCTCGATCGCGCCCACCCGCGCGGCCGAGCGAATCAGATTGGCGTGCAATTTCTCCAGCGCTCGAGCCAAGGCCATACGTTGCTCGACACCGGAGTATCGGCTTCGAATCAGTCCCCAATTCTCACACGCCTCGTACAGAGCGATGACACTCGACTCCGGTGCTCGATCTCGTTCCAACTCGGCGATCTCGACCCACAACTCCGCTGCCAGTGGCAGCAGTTGCCCGGCCTCGGCCAGGGCTACACACCGCTGCAACGTAGCGATACCGTCATCGATACGATCCTGCCGCAGAGCGGTGAATGCTCTGCGGATCAAAGGCGTGAAAGAGAAGAATTGATCAGCACCGTTGAAGATGTCGGGCAGATATCTCGGTGGCAGCCGGCTGAACGCGTCCTCCTCGGGAGCGGACAGGTCGCCGCGGAACAATAGCCGTGTGCTGCGGCGCTCGTCCCATTCGAAAGTGATCGGCCGATACCCGACATCGATCGTGATAACTACACGGTCGTTGTACTGATAGACCATCTCGTGGTTGTCGCGACGCCGTGCACGCGATATCGGCGCAGTCGCCACCGGCGCCAGTGACGCGAGCGACTGCGCGGCTTCGTCCCGACGTCCAGCCTCGAGGTCGTCGCGAATGAGTTCGGCGGCCAGTTCTTTGCGAAGAATCGGCGCCACAGTCGGATCGTGGTCGAGCCGCTCCATCCGCTCTGCGCACCGAGGCGTCCGATCCACGAGAGACGCGCTTTCGTGAATACGGCAGTACGCCTCCAGATTCACCAACTCTCCTGCGGCGCATGCGTCAGCAGCTTGACCGTATTCCAGGGTGGCGTTCTCGTGATAGCCCAGAGCGTCGAACATCTCCGCTGCGGCAAGATGGCAGATAGCGGCCGCGAATTGATACTGCCACCGCCGCTCGATGCCGGGGTGGTCCTCGGCCGCCGACGCCAGCAGCGAGAGGGCATGGTCGGACCAGTCGATGCCCACGTGTCCCGCGGTCAGCTCACCGCGGAGCAATGACCTGGTCGCCGGGAAGCCGGGAAGCGTGGGAAGGCCCCGAGAGATCTGCCTGCACTCTTGCCCCATGGACAAGACCAGATGTAGCCGGGGGTTCTGCGAGGCCGCGTCCCGGCGCCATGCCGCCTCTCGGCGGCCCGCATCCCACCATGGTGCGTGTGTCCGACCGAAGACGACCGCGTCGAAGCGCGACATCGCCAGCAGCAGCGACTGCCCGCACTGGACGCGGAAGGCGACCGCCAGCAGGGCGACAGCGGCAACCGCGCGCAGGGCGGTGCCATCCAGTTGCCGCTGGTCCGCCGCCAGGACAACCAGCCACGGCAGAAACCACGCGACCGGATACCCACTGGCGAACACGACCCGCAGCCGAAAGCGCGCGGGAATGACGTGATCGCGGTACCGCATGCCGGAGACATGCGCGGCACGCAGCCAGATCAGGACCGCGACAACACACACCGCGAACACAGACGCCACAGCTATCGCCGATGCTCGCTCGAAGAAGTCGGTGATGCCGCGGCCAACGGGCCCACTTGCGAGCAGACCCGCGACCAGAACCGTCGCTATAGCCGACAGATCGGCCTCGTGCCGCCGATATCGGGTCAATTGCGCACGGAATCGGCCGCTGAAATACACATGCACCCAGCACATCGCGAGTACGGAGACATGCGGCGACACCGCCTCTGGCAACAAGGCAGCGACCTGTACGGCAGCCGCGACCAACAGCGCGCGCCACCCGATGATTCCCCCGAACCGCCGCACACGCCCTCGGCCGATCGTGGGAGACGAGAGGTAGCCGAGCACGGAGAACCACCCTGAGAAGAACACCCACATGGCCGCGCATCCGACCGCGAGCACAAAAGTGCCCAGCGGCGGACCGGGCGGGAGCGTGAGCGCCACGACACCGACCACCCCGGCGGCCGACGTCAGCCCGATGCTCGGCTCTGCCGGAAACCCGCCGGGCATCCCGGACCGGCGCTCGTCATAGCTGCGGTACAGGAACAAGGCGCGGCCGTAGATGTTCATCCACCGCGCCAGCCACGCGACCACCAGGGGAATACACCATGTGGCTACGGCCGAAGCTTCCGCTCCAGCCACGAGCATCGCACCGCCACCAGCCACTCCCGCGCTGAGGCTACCCAACCATCCCAAAGTGACACCGATCAGCACCGCGAGGATCCAGGCGCGCCTACCACCGGTGGACATAGCGTCCTGATACGCCGCCGCGAAGGCCCACCCCAGCACCGCCCACACCACGAGTCGCTCGATGGTGTACTCCGCGTCCACCGACATGCGCTCGGTGCTGGGCAATCCGGTGTTGATGAACGGCGAAAGAGCCATGACACTACGATCCCAGACGCATTGCGTCCCTTCGCATTTTTCGCGTTGCTTCGAATAACCGCTGCCCGGCGATCCGTCAGGTCGTTGTGCCGGAAAGTGGCGGCAAGCGTGACGAGGCGCTATACGTGTGGACCGTCGGCTTCCAGATCACCGCTCGGATCAGACCGGCAGCTGGCGAATGGCCGAGGGCCCCGCTGACCCGCGCGCACTCGCCGAACGAGCCCGCGGGCTAGCGGGTACCAGAGCAGGGTGAGGACCGTCAGCGCGAGCGCATGCCAGGGTGTCCGCCACCACCATGGGACCACCGGCGGGAACGACGTGGCGGTGGATGCGAGCGGTACGGCGAAGGACCAGGCCAGGAAGGCGTCTCCGATGGGGAGGGCGCCTAAGCCGTAGCGTTTGGCGTTGCCCAGAGTGACTGGAATGCCCAGGCTCTCGCCGAGTCCGGTGAGTGGACCGGCGAGGAGGCGATCGCCGTGCACCCGAGCGGCGCCGATCGTGACCACCGTAGCCGAGGCGCTGACACCGAGAATGAGCGGCCCGGAATCCACATCGCCCGCGCCGCTGCGGCCGTGCGGATACTCTCGCACCCCTGGCAGGCCGAGCGGGGTGTCGACGAAGAGTCGACGGAATGTGCTGTACTGCTGAGCGGCCCACACGGGGTCGATCTCGGGCAGGAACCGCTGGATCATCGATTGTGACGAGCCGCGCGCGCCTTCCAGCACGGGTGTCGCTCGATGCGGCAGTAGGCCGGTCGCCGGGTCCAGCTGCGCGCGAGCCGAGGTGAGCCATTCGGCGATCACCGGCTCGAAACGCGACCCGACGATCCGATCGTGCAACCGCAACGCGGACACAGCCACCACATTGTCGACCGGCCATGCCTGACCCGGATACGCCGCGAGAAACGGTCCCTCCGTGCCGAATGCCGACGCGAGTGCCTCGCAATCCGCGATGAATTGCGCCGTCTCCGGCGCGCCGGCGCCGGCGAGTTCGATCACGGCCCCGCGCAGCCGGCTGGACCATCCGACATAGAACACCCCGTATGCCGGACGCAGCCGCGCATCGAAAACCGCACGGCCAGAAGGCGAACTCAAGCGATCCAGAGCCCAGCGTGCCTCCCGGAGCGCCTCGTCCCGATACGTCGTGTCGCCGCGCGCGACATCAGCCCACGCCAACCCGTACAAGGCGTACGAAAAGAAATATCCCTCGGGGAACATGCCCTGCATCTCCTCGCCGAGCCCCGATCCCAATTCGTCACGCAGAAACCGTAATTGGGCGATGACATCGGTGCGTGGCTGCTCATCCTGATACAGACGCACCTGGGGGACGAGGATCACCAGCGTGAGCAGAGCCGCGACGGCAACATAAATCGTCCCCGAGACGGTCCGACGTGATGCCGGGCTCCGGTCGGCCGCAGCGACTCGCGCGGAGCCGATCTTGTACCCCATGCCGCCGGAATCTATCAGAGCAGATGTGGCCCTTTTCGGCATCCATGCCGGTTCGGCACGCGGAGTTCAGGACAAATGGAGCGCAACGCATTCCGGGCAAGGTTGCCACAATCCGAAATCGAACGCGACCATGGAGATCCATGGCGAAGCACCCGGGGTGCCGCATTCAGGTTGGCTGCTTCCTACGGCTATGCGGTCGGCTACGTATCAGCGCACCGCCCCCGCTGTCTTCAGTCTGCGGATACCCCGGCTGAGCAATCGGTTATCCCACAGGCTCGGCGGCGTGCGTTCGGGATCCATCAGTTCGTTCTCCGCGAGCGGGCTGTCCTCGTCCTCGACGGTCTCCGGCTCGAACCGCACCAGGGTCCGGCCGTTGCCGCGCAACGTCTCCACGGTGCGCAGAAGCGACGACGTCTCGGCGAGTGCGGCGTCGAATCTCGCGGGTTCGGCATCGAGATGTTCGCAGATCAGCTGGCGCCGGATACCGAGGATGGTGTCCCGCAGCAGGTCACCGTCCGCGGTGGCGGGGGTGACCTCGACGGCCAGATCGCATTCGGTGTCGAAGCCCATCGAACGGTTGTTCAGGTTCGACGATCCCACCCGCAGCAGCCGATCATCCATCACCAGCACCTTGGCGTGGACATAGATCGGCGCACCGGCCTCGGTGACCGGGTAGTAGACGCCGAGCCGATTCTCGGTATCGGCCTTCCACAACAGATGCAGTAAGCGGCGGCGGGCCCCATCCATCGCCTGTTGCTCGAGCCAGCCGTCGGCGTGGCGTGGCAGCACCAGCACGACCTCCGGACCGTTCGGCTCGCGCAACCGCGCGGCGATCGCCTCGGCGAGCGTGCGCGAGGCCAGGTACTGGCTCTCGATGTACAGCGACCGCCTGGCGCCCGCGATCGCCGCCAGATACAACGCCTCGATCTCCCGGACCTCGGCGCGGTCGGCGAGTTCGGGGAATGTCCGCGCGATACCCACATCCACAGACCGCATCGTCGGCTCCAGCCCCTCCGGCCACGGCGCGTCACCGGCGATCTCGTCGAGCGGGGCCAATTGCTGTCCCGTCGCCGCCTTCCACCGTGCACAGGCCAATTCGCCGATCGCCCTCGCCGCGGCGCCGTCGACGGCGGTGGTCGCGTCGTGCCACGGTCCGTACCGGTTGCCATTCGGCTCGGTTCGGTAGTGGTTGTCGTCCCGATGGTCGCTGGTGTCCCAGCGATCGACGGTCATGTCGATACCACCGCAGAACGCGAGCGCGTCATCGATCACCACGATCTTCTGATGGTGCGCCGAACCGATCGGGTGCGCGCCGTCCATTTCCAAGTGCAACCGCCGATCGGTCAGCCAATTGACGATGAAGATCGGTGTCATCCCACGGCCGATCGCCGCGAGCGCACCGACATTCCACTTCAGCAGATAGATGTCGAGATCCGGTCGCTGTTTCGGCAGCCAGGACAGGAACCTCCCCAGACGATTGGGTCCTTCGAGGGTCTTCTCCTGCGGTTCGAACTTGATCCGGGTATCGAAGTCCCAGCCGATCAGCACGATGCGCTTGCGGGCCTGCAACATCGCGGACTTGGCATGGCGGAAGTAGTCCGCCGCATCCACGATGCACGCCAGCCGATCGGCCCGGGCGATCTGCCAGCAAGTTTCGCCGGGGGTGAGGATGTGTTGCTCGTCGCTCATGTGTAGTCAGATCTCCCGTCCAGCCCGGACACCCGTCCAGTAGCTGAACGAATCACAGTACTGCGCGGTCGCAGACCTTTTCGGTGGGGCTTGTCACCCCACGATTCCGTTCTTCGTGCGGGTCCGCGACCTCACCATCGGCCAGTTTCGGCGGCAGGCGATGGCGCGATGTTCGGTTCGTCCCAGTTGGGTACGACTGTGAAGTGGTGCGACGAAGTGAAGCACTGGAGGGCGGCACGGCGTTCCTGGCTACCGCGGTGGCCGGGCTGCTGCTGGTGGTGCCGCTCAGCTACGGCCGGACCTGCCTTTGCACGCCCTATCAGGTGAACCGGTTGGTCCTCAGCGTGCCACGCGAGGCGACGATCGGGGTGCTGGTGGCGGCGGTCACAGCCGTGGTGGCGGTGAGTCTGGCCCGTTCGCGTACCGCGTGGTGGATCGCGCTGGCGGCCACACTGCTGCTGTTGATCACCCACACCATCGAGGCGCACAGCGCCTCACCGGACATCTTGACGACCGCGGCATACCTCGATGCGATCGGCAGCGGAATCCTGCTCGGCGCGACGGGCGTGGCGGTACTCGGCAGACGCGTGCCCGCGACCGGTTTCGTCCTCGGCGGTGTGGGCTGTTTCGTCGTCATCACGCTCTCACAGGCCTCGGGTCTGCTGGGCAATCCGCATCGGGCGACGTCCGAACCGCACGTGTGGTCGGTGTTCGGGACGCAGCCGGTCTGGTTGCTCGCGGCGGTCGTCGTGCTGATTCTGACGTGTCAGCTGGTCACGCGGCAGCGGTTCACGCCGGAACCGATCTACCCGGAACTGCCGCTCAGCCCCGTGATCGCCGCGATCGTGCTCGTGATGACCGAACTGGCCGTCGCGCAGTGGCGCGTCCGGCACGGCGACGGCGGCATCGAGCTTCTGGTGACGGCACTGTGCACCCTGCTGGCCACGACCGTCGCGGCATGGTTGCTGCCGCGCCGGGACGGGATCACGATCTACCTCGCGGTCGCGCTCAGCGCCACCGGCAGCGCGGTGGGCAGCGGGCCGCGACCGGCCTGGAGCGTGCCGCTGCTGCTAGGGCTGATCGTGCTGGGGTATCTGGCCGGAACCCGGACATGGAATCCGTCGGCCCGGCCCCGATCCTCGAATCCTCTCGTCGGCGCCGGGTTGCTCGCGGCTGTCGCACTGCTCGCCACCGTCGCCGCGGCCGAGGACATGCGCAACTTCACCACGGCCGCGCTCGCCGTCGTCGCGGGGTACTGCTCGGCCTTCGTCCAGCCACGAACCGCGGGCAGCATCCTGGCGATCGCGGTGCTGTGGCGGCCGTCGACCGTGGCGCCGGTCCGCACCGAATCCTTCGACTGGACGATGGTTCCGCCGCGGTACCTCGGTGACTGGGGTCCCGTCACCGTGGCCTCCGGTTCGGGTTGGGCGGCATTCGCCATCGCGGTCGGCTGCGCGATCGGCCTCGTCCTCCGCGCCGTTCCACGGCGCGAACCCGCTCGGCCGACCGTGCTGTCTCCGCAGCGACAACACGGCCTGAGCAGTCGCCGGATGCTGCCGAAGTGGTGGCAGCGGCTGGAGACCAGCCCGCCGAACCGAGTTACCCGGCGCGTGTTGTGGGCAGCTCGAAAATATGGTGGCCACAACGTTTCGTGACCGGCGCGACGCGGGCCGGGTGCTGGCGACGCGCGGACGCGGCGTCGCTCGTGCGGCGGGCGCGGGTGCCCGCGACCGGTGGCCAGCCACCGGAACTCGTGCTACCCGTATGTCGTCTGCGTGGTCCGAGGCCCGCGATCGGGCAATGGCCGACCGAGCGGCATCTGCGGCTGTGGAGGCGCGGGCGGCAGGAAGCGCAGGATTCCGGAGAAACCCTCGAATCCGCCGGGTATGGGAACCTCCACCGGACTATCGGACGGCCTGCTCGATGCGGGCTGCGCGGCCGCGGGCACGGCGCCGAGCAGCGCCGCGGCGGTCGCACCCACGATCCCGGCCGCGATGACATGCCACGAACCTCGGTGCGAGGGGCGATCAGGTCGAGCATCGGCGTCGAACGCCATAGCGGTCCTCCGATCTCCGTCGGCAGGCCCGGTGCGACCCATTCGATGCCACAGGGACATCACCGAGCCTCGAAACGATTCGATACCCCACGGTGCTGTCGGCTTACTGCATCCGGCAGTCATGGTTGCGCAGGGAAATCGGAGGGCCCGAGCGGGACACGCCAACGAGTGGTTACAGAAGGATCACAAAACCCCGCCGCAGCGCGCGGGCGTGCCCGCCTGCCCGTGTGGCCGGCGGGCACGCGAGGCAGACGCTCCCGTTCAGGCTTTGGCCTGCGCCGACGAACGCGCCGGATTGGCTTGCGCGGCCGCCTTGGGATCGCGTTCCCCCTGCTTCGCACGCACCCCGGCTTCGACGCGGTCGCCGAGATTCTTGTCGACGTTGCGCCAATACTCGAACGCTCGCTCCAGCACGGGCGCGGAGACGCCGTTGAGCAGGTGCCCGACAATGTTGTCCACCAACCGCTCGCGCGCCGCGTCGTCGAGGACGTCACGGACCATGGTTCCCGCTTGACCCCAATCGTCGTCGTCCCGATGGAGGGTGTAAGCCGAGCGCACGAGTTCACCGTCGGCGTACCAGGTCGCGGTCGGACCGGCGGCGGCGGGATCGGCGTGCGGGCCGCCTTTCGAGTTCGGCACGTAGACCGGGTCGCCCGGGTTGTGATGACGCAGCGCACCGTCCTTGCTGTAGGACCGGACGGTGGTGGCGTGCGGCGTATTGGCCGGAAGCTCTTTGTAGTTCGCGCCGATGCGATACCGGTGGGCGTCGGGGTAGGAGAACCAGCGCGCCATCAGCATCTTGTCCGGGCTCGGGCCGGTGCCGGGCACCGAATTGCTCGGCTCGAAGGCCGCTTGCTCGATCTCGGTGTGGTAGTCCGCCGGGTTTCGGTCGAGCGTCATCTTGCCGACGTCGATCAGCGGATAGTCGCCGTGCGGCCACACCTTGGTGAGGTCGAAGGGATTGAACCGGTAGTTCTTGGCCTCGTCGAACGGCATGATCTGCATCTTCAGCGTCCAACTCGGGTAGTCGCCGCCTTCGATCGACTCCCACAGATCGCGAGTGTGGTAGTCGGTGTCCATCGAGGCCATCTGATCGCCCTCGTGCTGGGTGAAGAACTCGATGCCTTGATCGGTCTTGAAGTGGTACTTGACCCAGAACCGTTCGCCGGAAGCGTTCACCCACATGTAGGTGTGACTGGAATAGCCGTTCATGTGCCGCCAGGTGCGCGGGATGCCGCGGTCACCCATCAGCCAGGTGACCTGGTGGGCGGATTCGGGCGAGAGCGTCCAGAAGTCCCACTGCATATCGTGGTCGCGCAAGTTGTTGTCGGCGCGGCGCTTCTGGGAACGGATGAAGTCCTGGAATTTCATCGGGTCGCGGACGAAGAAGATCGGCGTGTTGTTGGCGACCATGTCGAAGTTGCCCTGCTCGGTATAGAACTTCAGGGCGAACCCGCGCGGATCCCGCCAGGTGTCCGGGCTGCCGCGCTCGCCGGCCACGGTGGAGAAGCGCGCCAGCATCTCGGTCTTCTTGCCCGGTTGGAACACCTCGGCCATCGTGTAGGCGCTCACGTCGTGGGTCACCTCGAAGACGCCGAACGCGCCGCCGCCCTTCGCGTGCGGCTGACGCTCGGGCACCCGTTCCCGGTTGAACGCCGCCATCTTCTCGATCAGATACCAGTCCTGCAGCAGGATCGGCCCATTCGGCCCGACGGTCAGTGAATGCTCGTCGCTGGGAACCGGGATCCCGGCATCGTCGGTGGTGTGGTTCGGAACGGACATCTCTCTCCTCTCCTCCGAGCACGGGCGGAAAGCCCGGCGACGAACCGTCGGGACGAGCGGCAGGACATCACTGTGTGTGACCGCGACGTGCTTCGGGCAGGTCTGCCGCCGGTCGCCGCGATGCCGGACCGACGGTCGATGAACGCGATCCACGCCGACCGGACATGCCGCCCTTCCGTCGGTTCTGTCGATCGACTTCCCAGGGGCATCTTCCTCAAACTGCCGCTGACCGGGGCGGCCACCGGTGGAGTCGAGTAGCGAGCGGGACCGATGACCGATTCTTCCGAGTATCGCGGCGTCGACGACCAGCACCCGGAGTACCTCGGCGCGGCGGCGAACGCGACCTGTTCGCGACGGCCGTCGGCCGCGAAACGGCGTGCGTTGCGGGCTGACCGGAATTCCGGCTTTCGTTGGGTAGATTCCCCCGCGATGTCCAGAACCCCTCCCACAACCGGTGCGAACGAAGTGACCGATGCCGCGCTTCCCGCCTCGATGGTCGGGCGCCGGTATCGCAGCGGCGATCACTACGAGGTCGGGCGCGAGAAGATCCGCGAGTACGCCCGCGCGGTGCGCAATCACCATCCCGCGCATTGGTCGGAGGACGCCGCCGCTGATTTCGGCTACGACGGCCTGCTCGCTCCCCCCACCTTCGGAGCCGTGCCCGGGTATCTCGCCTATGCCGAAGTGTTCGACACGATCCTGCCCGGCTATGACCTGAGCCGGACCATTCAGACCGATCAGATGATCGAATTCCACCGCCCGCTGCTGGCCGGCGACCGGATCGGCTTCGAGATGTGCCTCGACTCGTTCCGGCACGCGTTCGGCGGCGATCTCATCGGGCTGCGCCAAACCATGCTGGACCAGCACGAGCGGCCCGTCCTCACGTCCCGGACCAGCCTGGTCGGGCGGTCCGACGAGGCTCTCCCTGCGTGGTTCGACGCGGTGGTGATGCACGGCGCGGGCCCGGAAGCGCACCGAGCCCGCCGGGCGCCGCGGCCGCGATACGTCGGAAACGGCACCGCACCGGTGAGCGAGACCCGCACCGCACCGGCGGGCCCGCGGCTGCGGCGGTTCGACACGGTGGCCCCCGGGGCGGAGCTTCCGCCGCGCACCCTCACGGTCACGCGGGGCGATCTGGTGAATTACGCCGGTGTCGCGGGCGACCCCAACCCCATTCACTGGAGCACCGAGACGGCCGCTCGGATGGGGCTGGAGACCGTCGTCGCCCAGGGGATGTACACCATCGGCCTCAGTGTGGACCTCATCACGTCGTGGTTGGGCGACCCCGCCGGCCTGCGCTCCTACAACGTGCGGCTGACCAATCCCGTCCACGTCGGCGTGACCGGCGGCGATATCGCGTTCTCGGGCCGGGTGAAACAGCTGGACGCGGACACCCGCACCGCCACCATCGCGATCACCGCCGAGCACGACGGACGCAAGATCTTCGGTCGCGCGACGGCCGAGGTCGTCCTGGCGTGACCCCCTCCCCGTCGGCGGCGGCGAAATCGGTGAGTTTGGTCCGGAGACGCCGGGGCACCTTGGAGACGGAGCGCGCGCCCGCCGGATCGGCGGACTCGAACTCGGCACCCGATCGAGCGGGCAACAGGCCCGCTCGCACCCGAAAGGACCGGTATCTGTCGTGGTTGTGCTTCTTGCTGTGATCGGCTCGGTTTCCCTTGCCGTCATCGCGGTCCATGCCACGGTCGTCGCACGCAGCCTGGCGGAACTCCGCTCACCGCGCCGGGACGGCGCGGTGCGGGACGACGAGCGGGACCTCGCGCCGCTGACGGGCACCACGGTCTGATCACGGCGGCGCAGGCCGCTCCCGGTGGCCTGATCGCCGGTCTCTTCTCCCACGCAGGTCAAGGCCGTCATGTCTCGATCGGATAAAAGATCCGATACGATCTTGGCTGCCTCGCGGTCCAGCAAACGGCCGCTGAGACAGTCGGGCGTGCGCTTGTGCCGCCCCTTGGTGATCGGAGACCGGGTTGTCGGTGTCGGCCGACGTCGGCAGTAGTGCCGGCATTCGCACCGCCACAATGGGACCCGCGACCGGTGGTGCCCGTGCGGCGTGACGGGACTGACGACGATCCCGAGGTGATCGTCAACGCGGATTGGCCGTGGCAGCAACCTTCGGTCCTGCTGGTCGAGGACGACCCCGGAGACGCGCTGCTGGTGGAGGAACTGGTCTTGGACGGCGCGCCCGGCCTACGGCTGGACTGGGTCCGGTCGCTGGCGGAGGCCGCCGAGCACCTGGCCACGGCGGAACCGGACTGCGTGCTGCTGGACCTGCACCTGCCCGACGCGCAGGGGCTCGAGGCGGTGGATCGCATCCGCCAGCACACCGATCAGGTCGCGATCGTGGTGATGACCGGCCTCGATCAGGAGCAGACCGGGTTGGCCGCGGTCGCGGCGGGAGCCCAGGACTACCTGGTCAAAGGGCGGGTCGAGCCCGAGCTGTTCGGGCGCGCCGTGCGCTACGCGATCCAGCGCAAGCAGGCCGAGCGCACCAGCGCAGCGTTACAGGCGAGCAACATGCGCGCGCAGGAGAACGCGCGGCTGGAACGCGGCCTGCTGCCCACCCCCCTGCTGCGCGAAGAGCGGGTGGTCGACGTCGTGGCGCGCTACCGTCCTGGCCGGGCGCATTCCCTGCTGGGTGGCGATTTCTACGACGTAGTGCAGGACGCGGACGGCACCGTGCACGCCGTCATCGGCGACGTGTCCGGACACGGCCCGGACGAGGCGGCGACCGGTGTGGCGTTGCGCCTGGCCTGGCGAACGCTGGTACTGAGCGGGGTGACCGGCGCCCGGCAACTGCGGCTGCTCGAACAGGTCCTCCTGGCCGAACGCACCCGCAGGCAGACCTTCGCGACGGTCACGAGCCTGATGCTGCATCCCGGCGACCGCCGCGCGCAGGTACTGCGGGCCGGACACCCTGGGATGCTGCTGCGCTCGACCTCCGGGCTGACCTGGGTGGAGGTGCCCGGCGGGCCCGCGCTCGGCTTCCTGCCCGGACGCGCCGAGTGGCCCGTCCACGAGCTCGAACTGCCGCTGGGCTCCGGGCTGATGGTGTTCACCGACGGGCTGTTCGAGGGACGCGTCGGCACGGACCGGGAACGGCTCGGCGAAGAGGGCCTGATGGAGGTCGCGCGGGCCGTGCGAGCCGCCGATCCCGACTGGTTCGTCGACGAGCTGATCGGACGGGTCGAGGCGCTGGCCGGCGCGTCGGGTGGTTTGGACGATGATGTCGCGATCCTGTATCTGAGGTGGAATCGCGACAATCGAGGACAGGACGAGAAGCGATGACGACCGAGATCGGTCGGCCGCCGCTGAGCGCGCGGCTGACCGCCCAGGCATGGTTCCAGCTGGTATTGGCCGCGATGGTGCTGGTGGTGATCATCGGCACCGTGGCGGGAGCCCAGGTGATCGCGCAGACCAACCGGGGGGCCGATCTGCTGCTGGACAGGTCCATGCCCGCGGCGGCGGAGGCCTATCGATTGCAGAGCGCACTGGTGGATCAGGAGACCGGTCTGCGCGGCTACGGGATCACCGCCGACCCGCAGTTCCTGCAGCCCTACCGCGACGGCACCCGGGACGAGGCCCAGTCGGTGGCCCGTCTGCGCGAATTGCTGGCCGACCGGCAACAACTGCTCGACGAGCTCGACGCCGTCGAGTCCGCCGCGCAGCGGTGGCGCACCGAGTACGCCGAGCCGCTCGTCGCCGCGCTGGCCTCCGGCTCGACGCGTGGCATCGACCCCGCCACCTCCAACCGCGGTAAACCGCTGTTCGACGAACTCCGCGCACGCTTCGAGACCCAGAACACCAGTCTCGCGGCGGCCATCGCGCACGACGAGGAGCAACTCGCGCACGCCCGCACGGTCCGGGACGCCGTGCTGGCCGGGATGGTCATCGCGTTCCTGCTCACCGGCGTACTGCTGACCGTGCTGGTGCGGCGCCTGGTCGCCCGCCCGCTCAGTTACCTGACGGACGCGTCGCTGCGGGTCGCGGGCGGCGACTTCGATCACCACATCGACGCGCACGGCCCGGCCGATCTCACGACCGTCGCGCACGCGGTCGAGAGCATGCGTCGCCGCATCGTCACCGAGCTGAGTTCCTCGCGGGCCCAGGAAGCCGCGCTCGCCGAGCAGAAGACCGATCTCGACCTGCAGGCCGAGGAGTTGCGCCGGTCCAACACCGAGCTCGAGCAGTTCGCCTACGTCGCCTCGCACGACCTGCAGGAGCCACTGCGCAAGGTGGCGGCGTTCTGCCAGCTGCTGGAGAAGCGGTACGGCGACCAGCTCGACGAGCGCGGCAAGCAGTACATCGACTTCGCCGTGGACGGCGCCAAGCGGATGCAGATACTGATCAACGACCTGCTCACCTTCTCCCGGGTGGGCCGGATCACCGATCGCAACGACCCGACCGGCCTCGATCAGACCCTGGACAAGGCGCTGACCAATCTCTCAGCGGCGATCGACGACACCGATGCGCTCATCCGGCGCCCGGACGAGCTGCCCGAGATCCTCGGCGATCCGACGCTGCTGACGATGCTCTGGCAGAACCTGATCGCCAACGCCATCAAATTCCGCGAGCCCGACCGCACCCCCGAGATCGAGATCACCTGCGAGCAGGACGAGCACGGCAGCGGCTGGCTGCTGTCGGTCTCCGACAACGGCATCGGGATCGCGCCCGAATTCGCGGAGAAGGTGTTCGTCATCTTCCAGCGCCTGCACAATCGGGAGGAGTACAGCGGGACCGGCATCGGACTGGCCGTCTGCAAGAAGATCGTGGAATTCCACGGCGGCCGGATCTGGATCGACACCGAGTACACCGCGGGCACCCGCTTCTGCTTCACCCTGCGCACCGCCGAAGCCGACAGCGCCGCCCGGATCGCCGACGTCCCCGTCCAAGAAGGAGTCACCGCATGACCAACCCCGGCAGGCCCATCGACATCCTGCTCGTCGAAGACGACCCGGGCGACGAGCTGATGACACGAGAGGCGTTCGAGGACAACAAGATCGGCAACACCCTGCACGTGGCCCGGGACGGCGAGGAGGCCCTCGACTTCCTCTACCGCCAAGGCGCGTACCCGGACGCGCCGCGGCCGGACCTGATCCTGCTCGACCTCAACCTGCCCAAATACGACGGCAGGCAGGTGCTGGAGAAGATCAAGGCCGATCCCGATCTGTCGCACATCCCGGTGGTGGTGCTGACCACCTCGGCGGCCGAAGAGGACATACTGCGCAGCTACCGGCTGCACGCCAACGCCTACGTCACCAAGCCGGTGGACCTCGACCAGTTCGTCGCCGCCATCAAGCAGATCGACGACTTCTTCGTCCAGGTCGTCCGGCTCCCTCGGCAGAGCCAGTAGCGCCCCCGGACTCGCCACGGCGTTGTAGCGACTGTGGCACAACGCTTTACGGTCTCGCCGACCGCTCGGCGAGACCGGGTTCCCACCCCGGAACCGCGGAAGTGAATGCCGATTGATCAACTGGGTATAGCTTCGGGGAGCATGGCATACGCACGGCGAACACGACAGCCGAGCTTGACGACGGCCCGCGTGCTCGGCGTGGCGCGGATACAGCGCACCGATCCCCGACAGGGAGGTAACGAGGTGACGGCGCATCGACGCTTTTGGGACGGCATGACGACACACAGAGCGGGCCGCGACAGACGCACGACGACTCCGGCGGCTGGTACGCGGTCGTGAGCGCGGGCGAGCGGGTCCCGCTACCCAGCGCCGTCACGCCGCTGGAGTTGGATTTCCCTGCCGAAGCCGTCCACTTGTCGAGCGTGCGGCACGCGTTGCAGGAATGGCTCACCGACTCCGGCATGGCGGCCGGTCCGGCCTACGACGTGCTGCTCGCCGTCAGCGAGGCGTGTACCAATGCCGTGGAACACGGCCACGGCGGGGATGGCGGCGTGGTCCGCTTGCGGGCCTCGATCAGCGGAGACGAACTCCGGGTGACCATTGCCGACAGCGGGCGCTGGAAACCACCCGATGCGCGAGCCGATTCGCTGCGCGGGCGCGGTATGCCACTGATTCGCGCGCTCATTCCGCAGGTCAGCGTCACCACCGGCGATTCAGGGACGGTCGTCGATCTGCGCACACGCTTTGCGGAGTGACCGACCTCAGAACTCGGCGCGGCTGTCCTGCGCATCCCGCAGGCGGACGTTGTCGGCCTGTAGCCGGTCGTTGTCGGCGTGCAAATCGGCATTGGCATCCTCCAGGTCGAGAATGCGGCGGATGCCCGCCAGATTCACTCCGGTCGCGACCAAGTCGGTGATCCGCCGCAGCCGAGCCAGATCGTTGCCGCTGTAGCGGCGGGTGCCTCCGTCGCTGCGCGCGGGAGTCAGCAACCCGTGGCGCTCGTAGAGTCTGAGCGTCTGCACGCCGATTCCCGCCAGCCCGGCCGCGACCGAGATCCCGTACACCGCCTGGCCGGGATCCGGCAGATGCCTCGAGTCGCCCGTCTCCTGCGCCATCCATCCTCACTTCTCGTCGCCCAACAGATTTCCTAGTTTAGCGCCTTGCGCTCAACTTATCGCACTGCTATAAAAAATCTGTACCAGATGACAGAGGTTATCTGGCCCCTACTACGGAGAATGGAGTGAGGTGGAGGTGGCGACCATGCTGATGCGTACCGATCCGTTCCGCGATCTGGACCGTCTGACGCAGCAGGTGTTCGGCACGAAGGCACATCCTGCGGTGATGCCGATGGATGCCTGGCGCGAGGGCGAGGAGTTCGTCGTGGAGTTCGATCTGCCCGGAATCGACGCCGAGTCACTGGACCTGGACATCGAGCGCAATGTGGTGACGGTGCGTGCGCGTCGTCCCGAACTCGACGCCGGCCGCGAGATGATCGCCGCGGAACGCTCCCGCGGCGAGTTCAGCCGCCAATTGTTCCTCGGCGAGAACCTCGACACCGACAATATCCGCGCCGACTACACCGACGGAGTCCTCCGCCTGACGATTCCCGTCGCCGAGAAGGCCAAGCCGCGCAAGATCGAAGTCGGTCGCGGCAACGGGCACAGAGCGATCGACGCCTGACCCGGCCGCGTTGCACTCGGGCGGGCCCGCCGGCCGGGCCCGCCTCGGCTGAAGCGGGAAGGCGTTATCGCCCACAGGCTATTCTTGCGAACGGACCACCTGATGGAGCACCCGATGATGGCACCAACCGAAGCACGCGACGTTCGGCTCGCACCGGCGCAGTCCGGCCCCGAAGCAGCATCCGAAGCCGCGGTCGTCTGGCCCGACCCCAGCCCTCTCGACGCCTGGTGGCGCCGGATCATGTACCCCGATCCGCAGCGCGGCGCCGCGTGAGCGCGACCCCGAGCCGTTCGTGAACGGTCGACCTCAGCACCGCACCGCGGCGGAGTTCTGGCGCCGCGGCACGGTGGTCTGGTTCAACATCGAGAAGGGCTTCGGATTCCTCCAGCCCGACGACCATCCCGCGCAGGTCTTCGTCGAGTACACCAGCATCGAGACCACCGGTTACAAGTCACTGGAAGCGGGCCAACCCGTCCTCTTCCGCGCCACCCTGCGCAAGCGGGGGCCCGAAGCCACGGCGGTGCGCCCCCTGCATCCGGACGCTCGACCTCGGCCATAGGGGGCGGGGACCGAGCGCCAACCGCCGTTGTGCACACCTAACCGTCACCTCGATGCGGGAGGGGCGCACAGCTCATGCGGGCGACAGCCAGGCCGGATCTCGCGGGCGACCACCACCGCTCGGGACAGTACTTTGACCGGACATGAATGTCCGGTAGTGTCCGGATTGCCGCAAAGGTCACAAATACCTCGGAGGTGGTCGCGTGACGGCGGACTTCCCTGGTCCCGGTCCGGTCACGCCACACCGGAAAGCCGCAACACACGGCGGCATGGAGTTCGGGATCTACGTTCCCCAGATCGTCCCGGATTACGAGACGCTGTCCGGCCTCGCCAGCACGGCCGAGCGCACGGGCTTCGGCACGTTGTGGCTGTTCGACCACCTCTACGCTCCCGGGCTCCCCGACCACCCGGCGCTCGAGGCATGGACGACCGCCACCGCGCTGCTGGCACACACCACGACCCTGCGCGTCGGCACGCTGGTGCTGTGCAACAACTTCCGGCACCCGGTGCTCCTGGCACGGATGGCCACCACCCTCGATCTGATCTCCGGCGGACGGCTGGAGTTCGGCCTCGGCAGTGGTTCGGTACCCGAGGAACACCGGCAGGCGGGCTTGCCCTGGGGGTCGGCCGCGGAGCGATCCGAGCGGCTCGGTGAAGCGCTCGAGATCATCACCCGGATGTTCGCCTCGGAACGCACGTCGTTCGAGGGCCGCCACTATCAGGTGCGCGATATACCCAATTCGCCGAAACCGGTTCAGCGCCCACGTCCCCCGATCCACATCGGCGGCGCGGGACCGAACTACACCATCCCGCTGGTCGCTCGCTATGCCGACGTATGGAACATGCCCACCTACGGGCTGCGCGACTGGACATCGCTCACCGGCGTGCTGGAGACCGAATGCGCCCGCATCGGCCGGAACCCGAGCGAGATACGCAGATCACACCAGGCCGTCTTGGCGGTGGCCGCCCACGAACGCGATCTGCCGGAACTGCGGGCCCGCATGCACCGCCGGTTCGACGCCGCGGCGTACGGCATCGAAGACGGCTACATCGGAACTCCCGCCATGCTCGTGGACCGGCTGGGCGAACGAGCGCAGCGCGGTGTCCCGTCGTTCGTGTTCATGGTCGGCGTGAAACAGGCCGAAGCGACGATGGAATTGTTCGCCGCCGAGGTCATGCCGCAGCTGTGAGCGGCCGCGATCCCGCGGTCTGCCGACGCCGCGACGCCGACTCGACCGAGTTCGCTCTCGACGCGATCGCCGACGTCGTCGCGGCATTCCGCTGCCTGGCCCCGGTCGGCTGCGGGCGAGGAGCCGGGCGTCGGTGGTGAAAAATAGGTATGCCCGCGGCCGATCGACCGTCGCGGGACGCACTGCGTGCGCGAGACGCTGGCGTGGTCGGTTCCATCAACGATCACTCCGAGGCTTGCATGTACCAGGACAACCCGAAGCGCACGCGAGACAGCGGCGACAACCCCGCCGCCGGCACCGGGGCAACGCTGATGATTCGGCGTTGCGAGGGCTGCGAACGATTGCTCGCGCCGCTGTTCGACGCGTGTTCGTCCTGCCGATCCACCGATCTCGCGTGGGTTCCGAGCTCCGGAGCCGGGACGATCGTGTCGTGCCGAGTGCTGCAACGCGCCGCGAACCCGCGCGCCGAGACGAAGCGATCCACGATCGCGATCGTCGAACTCGACGAGGGACCGTGGCTGTACACGACGATTCAAGGCGAACCGCCGCTCTCCGCCGCAATGCCGGTGCGGGTGCGATTTCGAGCAGGGCCAGGTGGGGACAGATTCCCGGTCTTCGCCGTCAATCCCCCGACAGGCGCGTCGCCAACCCGACTCCTCGATCCGCGTAGCGAGGCGGCCACCATCTGACCGCTGCTCGGCCACGCCGCTCCGCCAACGCCATCGCAGCACGTGGGCCGACAATGAAGCGCGGAGCCGTGTTATTTTGAGATCGGTATTCTCATACCCGAGAATACATTTACGCATCGTCCGGAGCATGGGGCCGTGAGCTCGGGCGCATGCGCCGATCCAGGAGGACCCGTGACGATCGTGCCGAGCAGCCTGGAGGAACGCGGACGCATCCTGCGGGAACTGGGATTCGCGACCCGCCGGGTGGGCGACGAGCTGCACGGTCGCGCCCGGATCACTCCCGAGATGCACGCCCCCGGCACCGGCGCACTTCGCACTTCGGTGCTCGCGACCTGGGCCGACACCGTTTCCGGCCTGTTGGCCTCCCTGGTGATGGCCCCGCGCGTGCCGGTCACGCTGGAACTCGACGTCAACCTCTACCGCCCCGCTCCCGGCGCGGGTGAAGTGCACGCCGTCGGACGGACGGTGAAGGTCGGACGATCGGTGTTCGTGGCCGAGGTCGAGTTCAGCGTCGACGCCGAGCCGATCGCCCTCAGTGCCGCCTCCTTCATGGTGGCGCCGGATCCGGATGTGCAACTCCCACCGCGACTGAGCGTCGAATTGGCGTCGACGGGCGAGCGGCTGCCGATGCCGCTGGCCGAACGAGCGCGCTGCGAACGCATCGGCCCGGGAACGGTCGTCCTCCCGCGATCGATGGAAGGGCTCAACGCCTCCGACACCATCAACGGCGGCCTGATCGCGTTGGCGGCCGAGGAGGCCGTACTCTCACTCGCCCCCGGCGACAGCCTGTGCTTCCTCGGGCTGCGCTATCTGCTCGGCGCCCGGGTGGGTCCGGTGGTCGCCGATGCCAGGCTGCACGCGGGCCTGGGCCGGGTGGAACTGCGCGATACCGGCAACGACAACCGGCTCACCACTCTGGCCACCGCCCGGATCTTCGGCGGCTGAACCGGCTCAGCCCTGCCGCACCACGCCGCGGGGCAAGGTGAGCGGCAGATCGTTGTAGGTCATGATGCCGGGGGCGGCGGCGACCACGACGGGAATGGCGTTGATGACCGGCATCGCGGTCATGATGTGCCCGAGGGTCATGAAGTCGGCGATCGTCTCCGCCTGGAAATCCGGTGGCGGCAGGAAGCTGACGACGTTGCGCACCGTTGGGCGGCCGTCGACCCGCAAGACCCAGCCGTCCTGATCGATCTTCCAGTCGGGTTCGAGCGTCTGGCCTTTGCGCCAGCGGACATTGATCTCCACGACGGTCCGGTCCCCGACCCGGCCCTTCCAGCTCGCGTGGACACCCGCGACGCATCCCGCCGGGATGGTCCACGATCCGAGGTCGAGATCGGCCGTGGTCCGCGCGTATTCCGCGACGCACCACACGTCGTCGAGCTCGACGCCGAGCGCGTCGCCGATCAGCCGCACCGCCTCGCCGAAGACGCCGGTGCCGTGCGCGGTCATCGCGGGCAGTCCGGGATCGTCGATCGGCCTGCCGAATCCCACCGGCTTCTCGGTTTCCGGCGAGTCGTAGAACGTGGTGTCGGCGGCCTCATCGATGGTCACCTTGTCGACGCGGTCGCAGATGCTCGCCGACAAGATGGCCAGCAGATTGATGTACCCCGGGCTGATGCCCGAACCGAACACGGTCGAGCCGCCACGGCGGCATGCCTCGGCGATCCGGTCGCGCCCCTCCCCCTGGTTGTGGCCGGTGATGAACGAGGCGGTCGCGACGACATCGACGCCCGCGGACAGGATGCGGACCAGTTCGTCGACGTCGATCCACATCGGGTTGTACACCACACAGTCCGGACGCAGCGCCAGCAGCGCGCCGACGTCGTCGGTGGCCGCGATGCCCAGCGGCTCGATACCGCACAGCTCGCCCACATCGCGTCCCACCTTGTCCGGCGACCACGCGTAGCAACCGACGAGTTCGAGCCCGGGGTTCGCCACGATCGCGCGTACCGAACTCTTCCCGACATTGCCGGTCGTCCACTGAACCACCCGGTACGAAGCTGTGTTTGACACCCGCTCAGCATAAGCGGGGACGGCACTGTTCGGAATGAAAATTCTCAGATTGGAGAACATCACTCTCCACCCCCTCTGCCGCTGGTTGAGCAGCACCTAGCGGGATGGCACGCCGAGCACGGCGGGCGTCGCCACGCCGACGCAGACCTGCACTCGGTCCTGATAGAACGCCACATGGCCGTGTAGCCGTGCCACTTGGAGGATCGGGTCGTCATAGCTCCAGCACACGGCCGCGTCGCCGTCACTATCGAATCGCCAGTAGGTCGCCTGCCCTTTGAAAGGGCATCGGCTGCTACGCGCGTCGTCGCGACGCAGCGCGACCCGCACATCCTCGCGCGGGAAATAGAACACCAGCCCGTGGTCCTGTTCGTCCACGAGCAGGGGGCGTGTGGTCTCCGCGACGAGCCGGTCGCCGAGCCGAGCCGTCACCAGGTTGCGGCGGCGATGGATGTCGACGCGATAGTCGGGCCTGGCCGCGAAACCGGAGAGCTCGACGTCCGCTGCCCGCTGCTCTTCCACCGGAAACTCCCTCTCGCAGGTTCTCGTTGTCTCACAGCCGCGAATCCGCGGGAATCGCTGCGTGCTCCCGGCGCAGCGGACGGATCATCGCCTCCTGCGTGAACGAGGCGATCAAGCGCCCGTCCTCGGTGTGCACCTGGCCGCGGACGTACGACATGCCCGCACCCACCTGTGTGCTCTCGTGGGTGTAGAGCAGCCAGCCGTCCCACGTGGCGGGCTCGTGGAAACTCACCGTCACGGTCATGACCGCCGTCGACAGCGTGCGGTGGGCCTGGCTGGTGCCGACACCGGCGTGCGCGCGCATCGTCGCCGACACCGACAGGTGGCCGGTGAAGTGGGCGAGCAGGGCCTTCGCGAGATCTTCCCGAGCCGGAATCGGTTCGTAGCGCAGCCACGCCGACAGTTCGGGCGGCCCGACCTCGGCGGGATCGTTCACGTCGGAGACGCCGGCGATACGCAACTCGCGGCCCGCCATCGGCATGTCGGCCGGGATCGACTCGGCGGGTCCGGCGACCTCCGGTCGGGGCGCGTGATGCCGGATGACGTCCGGCGACGGTGTATCGGCCAGCAGGGAAACCGAAGCGCAGCGGCGGCCGTTCTGATTCACCGCCACCGCCGCGGCGGCTATCGAACGCCCCTCGTGGGTCACGTCGACGACGAATTCGACGGGTTCGTCCGGGTCCGCGACCCGGGTGAAAACGGCATGCGCGGACCGAATCGATTTGCCGGGCAGCCGTTTCGCGGCCGCCACGACGGATTGGGCGAGGAGTTGGGTACCGTCGACCACCTTGCGCGACCCGCCGTCGCTCTCGCCGGCGAAGGTGTTCGGGCCGGTAGGTGCGACGTCGAAGATCTCCAGCATGCGCGTCACCGAGGACGCGACGGGATCGGGCGCCGGGGCGCTGATCACGTCGTCACGCGGGACGATCCGAGCGTGCTCGGTGGGCGTCATCTCACTCCTGCTTCCGCGCGTCACCGCCGAGGGCGTTGTCCGCGCGTGGCGGACCCGCTGTCACCCGCCGCAGCGCCTCCTCGTACTGCCCAGGGCCGGGATGGAAGCCCTCCAGCCACCAAGTCGCTCCCGCCGCCGCGATGGCGCCGACTGTCGCACCGGCCGCGCCGGGCCGGTCGGCGGGCGTTCGTCCAGTGATGACGACATCGAAATTACCTGCGCCCGTACGATGTTCGGTCAGGGCGCCGATCAGTTCGGTGACTATCTCCGGTGTCGGCCCGAAGGAGCCGTCCGGACCCAGGATCATCGGGGCGACACCGTCCCAGCGGCCGGCACGCCGTAGCGGCAGGCGGTTGGGCCAGTTGCAGCCGATCCAGATCGGCGGCCGCGGACGCTGCACCGGGGTCGGCAGGAACGTGACGTCGGTGGCGCTGAGGTGGGCGCCGCGGAAGTCGACGTGCTCGCCGGACCAGAGTTCGGTGAGCAGCGCCAGTCCTTCGTCCAGCCGTGCGGCGACCTCCTGCGGCTCGGTCGGTTCGCCCCAGCTGCCGTACTCGGCTTCCAGGGTGAAGCCGAGCCCGGCGCCGAACACCAGGCGGCCGCGCGAGAGGCGGTCCAGCGTGGTCGTCTGCCGCGCCAGCGTGCCAGGACGCCGCCGCGCGACCGGGGTCACCAACGGGCCGAACCGGATCCGCTCGGTCGCGTCCGCGACCAGGGTGAGCAGTACCCAGGGGTCGGCGACTTCGACGGCTCCGTAGGGAAAGACCACGTGGTCCCATACGAAAAGACCGTCCCACCCCGCCTCCTCGGCACGCCGTGCCAGATCGGCGACAGAACGCGGGGCGGCGAATTCGCCGAGACAGGGCACACACAGGCCGTACTGCATACCGATTCTCCCGGGGGATGACCGAGCGTTCGGAGAAACCGGTTCCGCCGACGGCTGCGGACGCTGGCCGGGAACCGGTTCCGCACCGCCGCCTACTTGAGCATGCTGCCCGCGTCGATCGGCAGCGGAACACCGGTGACGAAGCGGGATTCATCCGAGGCCAGATAGAGCACCGCGTTGCTGATGTCGACCGGCTCCACCCACGCGACAGGCAGGGTGTGGAACATCCGGCAGATCGGTTCGAGATCGGCGGGCCCGGGGTTCTCCAGGTCGGGACGGAACAGCTTGTAGGTGCCCTCGTTCATCACCATCGGCGTGTTCACGTGGGTCGGGTGCACCGAGTTCACCCGGATCGAATGGTGCCCGAGCTCCACCGCGAAGGTGCGCATGAGGCCGACCACGCCGTGCTTCGCGGCGACGTAGTGCCCCACGTTGGGATACGCCTTGAGTCCGCCCACGGAGCTGGTGAGCACGATCGAGCCACCGCGGCCACCGGCGATCAGATGCGGGGCGCCGGCCTTCACGGTCTTCCACACGCCACCGAGGTTGACGTCGATCATGTCGTCCCACAGGTTCTCCTCGAGGTCGAGCAGTTGCCCGCCCTCGTTGCCGATCCCCGCGTTCGCGACGATGACGTCCAGCCGCCCGAGCTGCTCGACCCCGCTGTCGAGGGCGCTCTTCAACGCCGCGTAGTCGCGCACGTCCACCTCGGCGGTGAACACCCGCCTGCCTTCGGCTTTGACCAGATCGGCGGTGGTCGCCAGATCCTCGGGAGTGGACATCGGGAAGGGCACGTTGTCGAGTTGCTTGCAGACGTCGACGGCGATGATGTCGGCGCCTTCCTGCGCCAGCCGCACCGCGTGGCTGCGGCCTTGGCCGCGCGCCGCACCGGTGATGAACGCGACCTTTCCTTCGACCCGTCCGGTCATGGTTACCTCTATTCGTTGTGCGGGGCTTGGCGGCCCGGCGCTCAGGGGTTGGGTGTGAAGGTGATGTGGAGGTCGGTGAGCCCGCGCAGGATGTAGGTGGGCTCGTAGCTGTAGCGCCGCTCCCCCGCCGGGCCGTGACGTTCCTCATCGATCGCGATGTCGAGCATCCGGTCCAGGATCCGTTCGATCGACACGCGCCCTTCGACGCGGGCCAGCGGCCCGCCGGGGCAGGAGTGCACGCCGCGGCCGAACGCCATGTGCTCACGGAAATTCGGCCGGTCCAGACGGAACTCGTGCGGATTCTCGAACCGCCGCGGATCCCGGTTGGCGGCGCCGGGGCAGAACATCACCGTCGAACCCACCGGAATGTCGACCTCGCCGATGGTCGTCGCGCGCTTGGCCAGCCGGAAACCGCTCTTGACCGGCGAATCCAGCCGCAGCGACTCCTCGATGAACACCGGGATCAGACTGCGATCGGCACGCAGCCGCTCCTGCACCTCGGGATGGTCGCCCAGGACCCGCAGGGACGCGCCGAGCAACTTCGCCGTGGTCTCCTGCCCGGCGGCGAACAAGAAGGTCGCCGACCGCACCACATCGATGACCTCCGGTGTGGAGCCGTCCGGGTACTTCGCCAGTGCGAGCGAGGTCAGCACGTCGTCGCGCGGCTCGCGCCGCCGATCGCTGATGTACGAGCTGAATTTCTCGTCCAGCCACTCCAGCGGATTGCTCGACACGACCTCTTTGTCCAGCGCGCCGACCCGCGAGCCCGGACGCTCGGCGCCCAGCACGATGCGGAATTGCTCGTGATCCTCCTCCGGCACTCCCAGCATGTCGGCCACGACCAGCAACGAGAACGGTTTGGCGTACTCCGCGAGGAATTCACAGCGTCCGCGCTCCAGGAATTCGTCGAGCTGGCGGTCGGCCAACCGCCACATGAAATCCTCGTTCTCCTTCAAGCGCGCCGGGGTCAGCAACCGATTCAGCAGCGAGCGGGCATAGGTGTGCTGCGGCGGGTCCATCGTCACCATGTGCTCGAACATCGGCAACCGACTGCGGTGCTGCTCGATCAACTCGGTGATGTCCTCGCCCTGCACTTCGAACGGCAACGGCGGGAACGGGCCGCCCACGGCGATCGCCGAGGAGAAGACCTCCGAATTCTTCAGCACCTCGGTCGACTCTTCGTACCCGGTCACCGCGTACACCCCGTACCGCGATTCCTGGGTCACCGGGCACTTGGCCCGCAGGTGGTCGAAATACGGATGGGGATCCGGCACGACGTCCGGATCGGTGAAGTAGTCGACCGAATCGAAGTCAGTCATGGGGAGCACTCCTGATTGTTAGAGCCTAGTGGGATGATAACATTATTCTCAGTTTGCGCGAAGATCATTCTCATAGGGTGTGAGAGATCCCGCCCGATCCCGCGACTCCCGGGGTCAGGGCAGATAGACCCGGCTCGCCAGCCAGCGGTCGCCGACGAGTTCCATGGTCATCTCGACGCGGCTGCGGTCCACCCGCGGATCCGCCGAGGCGGTGTTAGTCACCGTCTGGTCGATGAACAGCAGGACTTCGACTTTCGTCTCCGTCGCGGACTTCACCGCGGCGTCGAGCACCGTCCCCTTACCGGTCGCCTTGTTGTCCAGCAGCAGCTGTCGCAGCTGTCCGCTGGAGCGGGTGTACATATCCCGGAACTCCCCCGTCGAGCCGTCGAGGACCGCGGCGAAATCACGGTCGAGCGTGCCGGAGTCCACGCTCGTCAGCGTGACGGCGTAGGACCGCGCCGCGGCGAGCCCGGCTTCCGCCGCGGCGTCCACGTCGCGTTCCTTCTTCAGCTGCCAGCCCAGGACGGCGGCCGTGACCACCGCGGCCACGGCGACCACCGCCGTGATGGGCAGCAGACCGCGTCGGATCAGCGGCAGCACGCGCGAGAGCAGGCCCGGCCGCGCGGCCGCGCTCGGCTGTGCTTCGCCCGCGGACGCGGCGGCGGTCCCGGACTCGTCGGCGGACGGTTCGCCCGCGGACTCGTCGGCGGACGGTTCGGTCCCGGCGTCGTCCGTCGTGACGGCCGCGTCCTCGGCCTTGTCGCGGTCTTTCGACGGCTTCTCCTGCGTCGCTACCGATGTCGCGGTCTCGTTGTCGCTCATGATGCTTCCTCGCATGTGGTGTACGTCTGCACTGTCGGCCGGCCGTGGGCTGTGGTCGGTCATCGCCGCGGTGCGGGCGGCGGGGGCGGCAGCGGCGGTCCCGCGAACGTGAGCGGAAGCGACAGCGGCCCGATCGGGGTGGGAGTGGCCTGCCAGTCGGCACGGACGCCCGGCGGCGGACCGTCCGGAATGTCCTCTCCCGGTGGACGTGGCGCGTTGCGCGCGCCGCGGATCAGCACCGAGGGATCATGATCGGGGCAGGACGTGTACAGATACGGCTCCGGGAAGTCCGGCAGGGACGGCGGGCGGCGTGGCAGGTCGTAATCGCAGGAGTATCGCGGGTACAGATTCACCAGGCCCCAGATGCCGCCGTCGTGGAACGCCACCGCTATCGCGTCGAGCGTGGAGCCGGGACGCTCGGTGGGAAAGAAGAATTCCTGGAATGCGGGCACGCGTTTCGAGGTCGTGTCGGCCACCACCGCCAAGTTCTCCAGCAGGTCGGCGCCCGCGGCCGAGTTCTGCGCGAGCACGACGTCCAGAGCGCGCAGGGTTCCCGGTGCGGCGCCGAGCAACTCGGCGTAACCACCGGACTTCTGCTCGACGCCGCTCAGCACGGCATTCGTGTTGCCCGCGAAGCTGCCGAGGCCCGGACCGAAGTCACTGATCGTCGTGAGCACCGATCGGCTGTCGCGCAGCAGGCGGACCGTCTGCGGCAGCACCGAATCGAGTGTGGAGACCAGGAATACGCCGCCGTCGATGATGTCCGCGAGCTTGTCCGGTCCCTCCGGGCCGACGCCGAGTTCGTCCACGATGGCCGCCAGCTGCGCGGGATCGACCTGGGCCAGCGTCGAATCCAGTGCGGTGAGCGTCTTCCACAGCGGGGTCGGCGTCGTGGTGTGCTCGACCGCGATCTCGGCGCCGTCGGTGAGATACGGCCCGTCGTCGCGGCTGGGACGGAAGTCCAGGTACTGCTCGCCCGCCATGGAAAGGCTTGCCACGCGTACTTCCCCGTCGGCGGGTACCCGGATCTCGGCGTCGACGGCGGCGACCGCGACCAGCCCGGCACTGGTCAGCTCCACCGATTCGACCCGGCCGATCGGCACTCCACGCAAGGTGACCTGCCGACCGGCCAGCAGGCCGCCGGAATCGGCGAGATGCACGCGCACCCGGATCGTCGCGGCCGTCGGGTCGACGCCGAGCGCGCCGAACGCCAGATAGCCGACGCCCGCCACCAGGGTGAGCACCAGGGCGGTCGCGGAAAGGAACGAGCGCCTGGCGCGCCCCACACGCACTGCCGTCACCAGCACGCGCGCCGGCGGCTCGGAGACCGCCCGCAGCCCGGTCGGCATCCTCATCGGCCACCTCCGGTCACCCGTTGCTGGAGCTTCAGCAAGGTGTAGGTGAGGCTCCCCACGAACGCCTCCCAATCCCGGGCGTCCGGCAGGCGGCTCTCCGGATCACCGGGATGGTTCGGGTCCGGCAGGACACCGATCGCCAGATCCCGCATATCGGCGTCGACGCTGGCCGAGGTGCTGGTTGTGACGGCGATGACCGGTCCGAGCATCGCGTTCATCGCCGCCACACTCGCGTTCGGGTCGGTCGCGGCGGCGTCGAGCCCGGCCGCGATCCGGTTGATGTCGGCGACCATTCCGGTGGTTGCGGCGCCGTTCAAACCCGGGAGCTTCGCCAACTGACTGCTGATCCGGTCCACCCGGCGGACCAGGTCCAGCGCTTGCCGCGCGTTGTCCTGGAGGGTGCTCAGCGCGGGGCCCGCCGCCGAGACCACCTCATCGATGGTGCGGCGCTGGGCGTGCACCTGCCGGGTGAGCTCATCGATCTGCGCCAGCGTGGTACGGATGTCCTCCGAGCGGGCGGCCAGTGCCTGCACCACCCGGGTGGACTGCTCGATCAAGGCGCCGACCCGGTCGCCGCGGTCGCCGACCGCGTGGCCCAAACCGTTGACCAGGGTGGTGAGATTGCGGATCGCGCCACCGTTGACCAGTAGCGCGGCGGTGGTCAGCAGCTCCTCGATGGTGGCCGCGGCCGCGGTGGCGTCCTTGGCGATGCTGTCGCCGTCGCGCAGGGCGGGAGTCGCCGGCGTGGCGTCGGGCGGCGCCGTCAGCGCGACGAAGACGTCGCCCAGCGGCGTGGCGGTGCGCAGTTCCGCGCGCGTCCCGAGCGGCAGGATCACTCCCTGCTCGATGCTCATCGTGACCACCGCGGTGAAGTCGCGCACCGCCATGCCGGTCACCTCGCCGACATCCGCTCCGGAGAGCCGGACTTTCGCCTTGGCGGGCAGGTTGAGCGCGTTGGCGAAGTCGGCGTGGATGGTGTACTTCGCGCCGCCGACACCGGGCGCGGGCAACGGAAGATCCTCCAGGCCCACCGAGCACGCCGTGCTCGCCGCCAGCGCCACCGCACCGAGCACCGCCGCGCGAAGTCCGCGCCGCCGGGCCCTCATCGCGGCAACCTCGACATCGCGTCGAGCATGTCGGTGATCCCGAAATCCGGACCGAAGTCCTGCAACGTGCCGGTCGCACAGCCCAGTTGGCGCAAGCCAAGGATGTTGCACACCTCCTTGACGAGCTGACCGTCGAAGAAGACCTTGTCCAGCAGCGCGTGCACCCGCACCCCGCGGTACTGGAAATCGACCGCGTTGTACGCGTTGTTCAGCAGCAGCGGCGTCACGTCGATGAACTCGGCCAGCTCACGCCGGTAGTCGGCGAGCGCCCGCGTCACGGTGCCCGCGTCTGCCACCGTGGCCCTGATGGTCTCGGCGTTATGGGTGAGCAGGTCGTTCGCCTGGAGCAGGATCTGGTTGATCTGCGCGCCCGTGTCCCCCGCGCCGATATTCAGCTCGGCCAGCACATCGCCCAATTGACCAGCGGCGGCGCCGAATTCGCGGATCACGCCCTCGTTGTCGGCGGCGGCACGCACCAGGATGGCCAACTGGTCCACGATCCGGGTGATCGCGTCGCGGACCGCGGCGCCGTCGTCCTCGCCCAGGCGCACCGCGGTGGCCAATTGGTCCATGGTCTCGCGCAGTTGCGGGCCGCTGCCGGTGGTGATCGCCGCGGAGACGCCGAGCAGCGCCGCTATCGGACCGTCGCCCGGCCCTTCGCCCCGCAGTTCGCCCCCCATCCGGTCGGCGGCGCCGAGCAGACGGTCGAATTCCACCGGTGTCCTGGTCCGGTCCAGGCCCATCCGTGCGCCGTCGGCCAGCGTGGGGCCGCCGGTGTAGGCCGGGGTGAACTCGACGTGGCGGTCGGTGAGAACCGAGGTCGACAGCGTCACGGCTTTCGCGTCCGCGGGGATGTCGACATCGGCGTCGATCTCCATCGTCACCTCGACGTGCGAGCCGCGCGGCCGCACCGCGGTGACCTCGCCGACGGGCATGCCGAGCACGGCCACCGCGTTGCCGACGTAGAGTCCGGCCCCGTTGTCGAACGCGGCGGTCACGGTCTTGCCGGTGTCGCCGAAGCCCACCGCGTCCCCGGCGCATCCGGCCAGTGCGCCCACCACCAGCACCGCGGCGAGCCGGATCGAGACTGGTAGCGCTTTCATCGGCAGTCCTCGTAGTACGGGGGAAGGTCGACCTGCTCGGCACGTCCGCTGATGGCGCACATCCACGAGTCGATCAGCGGCCCGGCCGGGGCGGTGAAGTCGACCTCGTTTCCGGTGCCGGAGGCGTTGGCGAAGTTTCGCACCGGGACGGGCAGGATCTCCAAGGTGTTCCGCAGTAGCTGGTCGTTGCGGGCGAGACTGCCGAGCAGCCCGTTCAAGCCCGTGATCAGCTCGTCGAGCTTCGGCCGGTCGTCGACCACGAGTGTGCGGAGCTGGTCGGCGAGCCGCCGGGTTCCGTCCATCAGTCGCTGGATCGCGTCCCGGCGGGCGACGATCTCGCGCAGCAGGTCCCGGCCCTGAGTCGTGATGGCGGCCAGGTCGGCGCGCTGCTCGGTGACCACCGTGGTCAACCGCTGGGTGCCCGCAAGCAGTGCCCCCAGCTCCCCGCGGCGGTCGCCGATGATCGTGGACAGCGCGCGCATGTTCTCCAGCAGCCCGGGCAACACCGCGGGGACCCCGTCCAACTGGGCGGCCAAGCTGTCGAGCGACTTGCCGATCTGCTGGGCGTCGATCTGCTCGAAGGTGACCGTGGCGTTCTCCAATGCCTGCTGCAGGTCATAGGGAACCGACGTGTGGCGCAATGTGATCCGTCGCTCGGGCAGCGCACCCGCCCCCGCCGGTCGCAGCTCGACGTACCTGGCGCCGAGCAAGGTGGTGAGCTTGATCGCGGCGCCGGTCTCCGACCCCAGCGCCACGCTCTCGTCCACCTCCAGCGTGACCACCACGCGGTCACCGGCCAGCCGCTGCGCCTGCACGGTCCCGACCGGCACGCCGGCGACGGTGACCGAGTCGCCGGGGCGGATCCCGGCCGCCTGGGCGAATTCCACCTCGTAGGAGACCCGGCCGACGTCGGCCGCGTCGAACGCCAGCGCGGCGGCCGGAACGGCCGTCAGCACCGCGAGCGCCACCACGCCCAGTACGCTGCGCCGGTGTGACTCGATCGGCTGCCGTAGCGTCCGAATGGCTTGTCTGGCGAACTCTTTCGATTTCATACCCTCACCTGCAGATCGGTGAATGCTGGGGCTTGCCGGTCGACGACGCGAGCCCCACGATCGTGGGCACCAGCGTCGAGAGGCTGGGAATCAGGTCGACCCCGAAATTGCACAGATAGGTGTTCAGATAAGCGCCCTCTTGACTCACCCTGGCCAGGCCTTTCATCAGAGCGGGCAGGTTGAAGCCGAGGTAGGCGAAGTTGTCCTTGTTCTCCATGAAGTGCCGGGTGAAACCCGGCTCCCGAGAGAGCATTTCGTCGAGATCCGGCTGCACATCCGCGACCGCACCGGCCATCCGGTCGGTGAGCGTCGCCGCGGTGCTCAGCGTGCCGAGCAGTTCGGCGCGGTGCAGCGCCAGCCCGTCGATGATCGAGCGCGACCGCGTGATGAGCGAACTCACCGCCCCGCTGTGCACCGCCAGATCACCCACCACCTGGTTGAGGTTGGTGATGACGGCGTCCAGCACCTGATCCGGTCCGGCGAGCGACCTGGCCAGCGTCGAGACCTGTTCGATCAGCAGGACCACCGACGTGTTGTCGCCTTGCAACGCCTTGATCAGAGCGCCGGTCACATTGTCGACCTGCGCGGGGTCCAGCCCGCCGAACAGCGGCTCGAATCCGTTGAGCAGCGCGGAGATGTCGAAGGATGGCTCGGTGCGCTCGAGCCGGATCTCCCCGCCCGGCCGCAGCGGAGCCGGATCACCGAAGTCGGCCGGTGCGAGACCGAGATACCGCTGGCCGATGACGTTCTGATAGGTGATCGACGCCTTGGTATCGCCGGACAGCCGCTGTTCGTCCTCGACCCGGAACCGCACCCGGGCCAGGGTGCCGTCCAACTCGATCTTGTCGACGCGACCAACCCGGACTCCGGCCATGCGCACGTCGTCGCCCACCCGCAATCCGCTGACATCGCTGAACACCGCCGAATACGGGTGGGTTCCGCCGTCGACCCCGCGGTGCAAGGTCACGAAGGTGACCCAGAGCAGAGCGACGGCGGCGGCCACGAAAAGGCTCACGCCGATCAGGGCGCGGCGATAGCTCATCGAGCACCTCCCCCGGGGAAGGGACCATCACCCAGCAACGGCGTGAGGATCGATTCCGCGCCGTTGGCTTCTCCGCTCAGCACGCGGCGGATCAGCTCCTGGAGGTCCGCGGGCAGGTCGGGAGGCGGCGGGTAGGTCCGCGGGTCCATCGTCGGTGGCAACTCTTGCGTGGGAACGTCGGTCGGAGCCGTGGCGCAACTGGCCCCGGCCAGCTCGCCGTAGCGGGGGCAGTCCGCCCGGGTGTACGGCGTGTGCGGGGTGAACCGGAACTGGAACTTGCCGCGCCCGCGCGGGCTGTCCTGGTTCCAGAACTCGGTGAACCACAGGTCGGACAGCTTCCTGATCCGGACGACGATCGGCCCGAAAGCCGGTGCGCCCTCGCCGAAGACGTCGAGGACCGGACCCATCTGATCCAGCACGGTGACGATCTGGTCGGTGCGCCGGTCCAGCGTGTCATTGACCGTGGACAGGGTCGTGTCGCCCGCTGCCAGCAGCCCCACGAGTTGCTGGTGCTGTTCGGCGAAGGTCCGCATGGGCGTGACGGCGTGGTGCAGTGCGTCCAGCAGATCGGGCGCGGAGGCGTTGAGCCCGCGCACGGCGTCGGCCAGCGTGGTCAGCGTCGGCGGCCCACCGTCGGGGGCGAGCAGCGCGTCGAATTCCCGGGTGATGCGCTCGAGTTGCGCGCCGGCCGCGACGAGGTCGGCGCCCCGGCGATCGGTGGCCGTCGCGACGGCGGCGAGCACGCCCACCGTATTGCTCGCGCCGATCCGTGCCGCGCCGGCGATGATCTCGCGCAGCTTGGTGAGGGCGGTCTGCAATTGCACCGTCGAGAGGCTGCGGTCCTGGCGGATGTCGGCATGCGGAGGCAGCGCGGCACCGGGACCGTTGTCCACCAGCTGGACCGACGACACGGCGAAGACGTTGCTCGGGACGACCCGCGCGGTCACCGTCCGCGGGATTGCCGCCACCGCGGACGGATCGAGCAGCAGCCGCACCCGGTGGGGGCCGCCGCCGACGGCGGGCGCGACCTCGGCCACGGTGCCGACCAGCATTCCGCGGAACTTCACGTCCGACCGGGCGGGCAGCCCGTCGCCGAGTTGTTCGAGCAGGGCGGTCACCTCGACCTTGTCGTCGAACCGGCCGGTGGACTTCATCAGCAGCACCGACACGACCGCCACGGTGACCACGACGAGCACAAGACCGCGCGCGAGCAGCGAGACCGCCGAGGGGCCACGCCCGTCTTTCTCGAACAGGATCGACATACTCATCCTCCGAGCCTCGCGCTGGCGCCGATGCCCCACAGGGCCACCGTGAGCAGCAGATTGACGACGATCATCAGCGAGATCGCCGCTCGCATCGCCCGCCCGGCGGCGATGCCGACGCCTTGCGGGCCACCGGCGGCGTAGAAGCCGTAGTAGCACTGGACGGTCGAGGTGAGCACGACGAACACGACCGCCTTGAGCAACGAGTAGACGATGTCCGGCCCGTTGAGCACCAGTTGGAAATAGTGCTCGTAGGTTCCGGCCGAAAGCCCGCCGGACAGCCCGACCACCACGCGCACCGCCAGGTAGTTCACCGCCAGGCACACCACGTACAGCGGGATCATCGCGAGCACCGAGGCCAGGATGCGGGTGCTGACCAGGTACGGGATGGAGCGGATGCCCATCGACTCCATCGCCTCGATCTCCTCGGCGATGCCCATGGCACCCAGTTGGGCGGTGAAACGGCAGCCCGCCTGGGCCGCGAACGCCAGCGAGGCCATGATCGGAGCCAGTTCCCGCGTGGAGGCGGTCGAGGCGATCAATCCGACCGTGGGCTCCATCCCGAGCAGATGTAAGGCGTTGTAGCCTTCCAAGCCCACGATGGCCCCACCGGCGGCGCCGAGCACGATGATCACACCGGCCGTTCCGCCACCGACGACGATCGAACCGTTGCCCCAGGTGACATCGGACAGGATGCGCACGAACTCGGTTCGGTAGTGGCGCAACATCACCGGGATCGAGAACAGGGCACGCAGGAAGAACGTCATCATGTGCCCGAGGCGCATGACGGCGGTACCCCAGCTGGACCAGGCCGCGCAGCGCGACGCGGGTGCCCGGCGGGCGGTACGGCGCGGCCATCACAACCCCTGCTTGGGCAGCAGGACCATCGACAACTGGGTGACGCCGACGTTCACGGTCATCAACAGCAGAATCGAGGCGACGACGGTCGAATTGACCGAGTTGGCCACGCCGGCGGGCCCGCCCTTGGTCGACAATCCCTTCTCGCACGCCACCACGGCCACGATGGCCCCGTACACGACGGCTTTGAACAGCGTCAGCACCAGATCGCTCACCGTCGCGAACGACGCGAAAGTGGTGACGAAACTACCGGGCGCGCCGCTCTGCACGAAGACGTTGAACAGGTATCCGGCCAGGAAGCCGACGAAGCAGACGACCCCGGTCAGCGACACCCCCACCACCACCGCGGCGGCCAGGCGCGGGACCACCAGCCGCCGCACCACCGAGACCCCCATGACCTCCATCGCGTCCAGTTCGTCGCGGATCTTCCTGGAGCCGAGGTCCGCGCAGATCGCCGAACCGACGGCCGCGGCCATGAGGAGCGCGGCCACCATCGGCGCGCCCTGCCGGATGACCGCCAAGCCGCTCGCGGCGCCCGCCAGCGACGTGGCGCCCACCTGCCCGGCGAGCAGACCGAACTGTATCGACAGCGTCACCCCGATCGGCAGCGACACGAAGACCGTCGGCAGCACGGCCGCCGAGGCCATGAACGCGGCCTGCCTGACGAACTCGGTGAACGCGAACCGCCCGGTCACGACGTCCACGCACAGGTATTGCAGTGCGCGCACCCCGAGCACGAACTGGCCGCCGACGGTTTCCAGGGCGGTGATCGGATGGCGGCGCAGATAACCGCGGAACCAACCGGCGATCTCCCCGGTCGCCGACGACGCGCCGCCGTGGGCGGCTACGCGCGTGTTCTCGCGCACGTCGGTTTCGCGGGAAATCATCATCGTTCTCGAAACTCTCCGGGTCCGGCATCCAAGCACAATCGCGAAGGAACAATCTGAAACAGCTTTGTTCCATGTGCTGTCCGCACTGCGATACGAGGAATAGCCGGACATTCGAACGGTCCAGTGACTGCCACGCTTCCAGAGGAACGGAAATCCGCTCCCGGGACGTCGGCCCACCTGCCCGACTCGAATCTCGCCCCGAGTGCTCACTCCGGCGACGAAGCGTCACATCGTTATTGTGCTTGCCGCCACATCACGAGTCAATAGCGGGAGGAAAGGGGCGCGCGATTCGTCCGGACACGGAATATTGGTTTCGACAAGATAATGGATGCACAAAGTCGAGTGGCGGACCCTATGGTCGCCACCCGAATCGTCGACGTTTCCAGCGAAACGAAAGTCGCTCGGGAAACGCAAAGTTTGATCGAGCTGCCGCGCGACGATATTCGCGCACGCCACGGAATCGGCGGCCCGTTCTCCGCGCCGCATCATCGTGACCCCCGCACGAGCCTCCTGACTACCCGCGTCCACCTGTCTGGTACATCACGGCATCGGCGCATCGCACCTTGATCGACCAGGGTCGACACGCCGTGCCGAGCACATGCTCAGCACTATGCTGTGCACATGCATAGCATGGTCGGGGACAATGCGTCAATAGAACCGGCTTCCGGTACTACGATACGAATTGATCCTATGACCAATTTTCGCGAAGGAGGCCGGCGGATGCCATCGCCCCGCAGGATCGGAGCACCCGACGCCAGAAATCGCGGCGTCCTGATCGACGCCGCCGAACAGCTTCTCCTGGAGGAGGGCTGGGCGGCGGTGACCTCGCGGCGGGTGGCCGACCGCGCCGGGCTCAAACCGCAGCTCGTGCACTATTACTTCCGATCCATGGACGAACTGCTGCTGGAAATCTTCCGGCGCCGTGCGGAGCAAGGGCTCGACCTCCAAGCGGAGATGATGAAAACGAAAAGACCACTACGCGCACTGTGGGATTTCAGCACCGACGCGGCGGCGGTGCGCTTCACTATGGAATTCGTCGGGCTGTCCAATCACCGTCCCGCGATCCGGGAGGCGGTGGCCGAGTACGCGGAGCGATTCCGGAGTATCCAGACCGAGGTACTCCAGCGCATTCTCGACGAATACGAATTCGATACCACCCGCTTTCCACCCGCGGCCATGGCGGTATTGATGACGAGCGTTTCCCGGGTGGTCGTGCTGGAGCGGGCGCTCGGCATGTCCGGCGGACACGCCGAAGCCTTCGAACTGGTCGAGCGCGAGATCGACAGACTCGAAGGCAAGCGCGGCGACGCCGCATCCGGCAGCCCCTGACCGGCGGAGTCAGCGTGCCGGGACCAAGTCCACCTCGCAGCGGTAGGCCGGGGGCCGGAGTTCGCCGGTCCGGAACACCTCGCTCCACCCAACGACCTCGGCGGGCGACCCCGCCGCGGCGAGGGCACACGACTTGAATGCCCGCGCCGCCACACTCATTCGGTGCTGCGCGTGGTCGACCCGGTGATCCAGTTCGGCGGGCAGGTCGGCGCCCCACAGCGCCACCTCGGTGAGGCCGCGGTCGAGGCAGTCGAGGACTCCGGCGCGCACCCGGCCGTCGGACCGATAGGTCTGCGCGGCCACTGCGACGGCCGTCGGCCAGGTGTCGTGCACCGGCGCCGCCAGGGACTGTTCCAGGTCGAGCACCGTGGCGCCGAGGATGCGCAGCGGGCGCACATTCGCGTGGTCGGCGATCAGCACCGTCACCTCCCACCCCGCGGTGGTGCGGTCGAACAGCCAGCCGCCCGCATGACGGATCACCTCGACCGCGCTCGGCGCCACCACCGCGAGGCGATAGCGCAGCGGATGCCGTCGCGCGTGGGCGCGCCAGCGCGAGACGGAGTGCAGGTCTCGAACACCTCGGTCAACGGAATCGACGAATCGTGTGGCCATGGTTACTCATCCCGTTATCGAACGTGCGGATCGGAGCAGGTCCGACCGCGGGCCCGGCACGCGGGCGCCCGCGGTCTCGCCGACACCGGAATCGGCGAGGCCCTCGGCTCTACGGCGGCCGCGCGCCGAACCGAACGGTCGATCCGGGGCGCGGACGGCGTGTCAGGGCTGGTGACGGAGCGCCGCGCCGCTGCACCGGAAAACCTACCGCTCACACCGTAATTTGGTTCTCGCACTCGTGATACCGACCTTGCAAATCTCGATTATGTGATCTACGTCACTTTAATGATGTTACTCGATGTTCCGGCCCTGCTCGGGCATCGGTGGCCGACCCGGAATCACTTGACGCGGTTCATTACTCGATCGGCGGCGCGCCAGTGCTCGTCGGTTACCCAGAGCCGAGCGAACTCGGCGACCGCCTCCTCGGGAAGCACCCCGCCGACCACACGCTTGATCGCAGCGGCGGGCGCGGTCGCCAGCGAACGCGCCGCGACGCGCCAGCCCTTGTCGAATTCGGCACGCGGGAGCACCCTGTCCACCAACCCGACCCGCTCGGCGGAGGCGGCGTCGAGAATTGTCCCCGAACCCGCGAGCAGCAGCGCCCGGCCCGGCCCGACCAGCCGGGCGAGCCGCTCCGCACCGCCCCATGCGGGCATGATCGCCAGCGACACCTGGTTGAACCCGATTTTGATGTCGTCGGCCGCGATCCGGATGTCCGCGGCCACCGCCACCTCGGCGCCACCGCCGAGGGCGTGCCCGTTGAGCGCGGCGATCACCGGACCGGGAAACGCGGCGAGCCGATCGCAGATGCCGCGCATCCGCCGAGCCATCTCCGCCGCCTGCTCCTCGGTCCGCAGCGCGGCGAGCTCCTTCAGATCCCCGCCGGAGACGAAGGCGCGATCCCCCGACCCGGTGATGACCAGCGCCCTGGCATCGGCGGCGGCGTCGATCGCCTTCTCCAGTTCGTCCATCGTGCCCGGCGCGATGGCGTTGCGCGCGTGCGGGCGGTTGATCGTGACGACCGCCAATCCCGCCTCGAGCTCGAGCTCGACCATAACTTGTTCTCCCATGAGGAAATGTGATTCTCTAATCTAGAGAACAATATACGCATACTACGAGTCGCCCGGCACGGGATGGGAGTCCGACGATGCGCAAGATCCCCCTCGACCTGGTCCAGCGCTACCGGGAGGAGGGTTGGTGGACCTCGGAGACGATCGGCGACCTCCTGGCCCGCGGGCTTGCGGCCGCACCCGCCACCGCGTTTCGCGTCCACTCCGCGGCGCGACCGTGGTCGGGCACGTTCGGCGAGGTGGAGCACATCGCCCGCAGACTGGCCGCCGGGTTGCGCCGCCGCGGCGTCGGCCCCGGCGACGCGATCGCATTCCAGCTGCCGAACTGGATGGAGGCCGCCGCTGTGTTCTGGGCCTCGGCCTTCCTGGGGACCACGGTGGTGCCGATCGTGCACTTCTACGGACGCAGAGAACTCACCCACATCCTGGCCGAGGTCCGGCCCAAGGTCTTCGTGACCACCGATCGGTTCGGCAACACCGAGTTCGACCCCGGCGTGCGCGAGGCGATCCCGATCGTCGGCGTGGTCGGTGCGGATTTCGAGCAGTTGCTCGATCCGGTGCCGATGCCGGGTACCCTGCCCGCCGACCCCGCGGCGCCCGCGCTCATCGCTTTCACCTCCGGCACCACCCGCGCGCCGAAAGGCGTGGTACACAGCCATCAGACGCTCGGCCACGAGACCCGGCAGCTCGCGGGCATGTACCCGGCCGACCGCGGCGACCAGCTCACCGGGGCGCCGGTCGGTCACTTCATCGGCATGGTGAACGCCTTCCTGATCCCGGTGCTCGATCGGATGCCGATCAACCTGATCGACGTCTGGGATCCGGGCAAAGTGCTCGAAGTGATGCTCGCCGAGCGGCTCACCGTGGGCGGCGGCGTGCCCTACTACGTCACCAGCCTGCTCGACCACCCGGACTGCACCCCTGCCCATTTGCCCTACCTGCGCTACGCGGGCATGGGCGGTGCGGCGGTACCCGCCGCGATCACCACCCGGCTGGCCGCGGCCGGCATCACCGTGTACCGCTCCTACGGCAGCACCGAGCATCCCTCGATCACCGGATCGCACCACACCGCCCCGGAGGAAAAACGGCTGTTCACCGATGGCGCCGCATTGCCCGGCGTGGAAGTGCGACTGGCGGAGGACGGCGAAATCCTCAGCCGCGGACCGGATCTGTGCCTCGGCTACACCGATCCGGAGCTCACCGCCGTCGCTTTCGACGACGACGGCTGGTACCACACCGGCGACGTCGGCGTCCTGGACGCGGACGGCTACTTGACGATCACCGATCGCAAGTCCGACATCATCATCCGCGGCGGCGAGAACATCAGCGCGCTCGAGGTCGAAGAGCTGCTGCTGACCCTGCCCGGCGTCACCGAGGCGGTGGCGGTCGCGGTGCCCGATACCCGGCTCGGCGAGCGGACCGCCGCGGTGCTGCGGCTGCGTTCGGGCCGGGCCGCGCCGACCCTCGATGAGCTGCGCGCTCACTTCGCTCGCGCGGGGCTGGCCAAACAGAAGTGGCCGGAGGAAGTGCACGTCGTGGACGACTTTCCCCGTACCGCCAGCGGCAAGGTCCAGAAATTCCTGGTTCGCGCCGATCTCGCGGCCGGGCGCGCCGAGAGCGTTGCGGCACAACCGTGAAGAGAATAGCATTCTCTTAAAACGACAAGGAGGATTCCATGGCTAAGGTCGAACTGCCCTATCAGCTCTTCGATGCCGACAACCACCTGTACGAGACCAAGGACGCCCTGACCAGGCATCTGCCCAAGGAGTACGCGGGCACCATCCAGTACGTCGAGATCAACGGCCGGACCAAGATCGCGGTGCTCGGCCAGATCAGCGAATACATCCCCAACCCCACCTTCGACGTCGTGGCCCGGCCCGGCGCCATGGAGGAGTACTTCAAGCACGGCAACCCCGAAGGCAAGAGCAGGCGCGAGATCTTCGGTGAGCCGATGCGCGCGATCCAGGCCTTCCGCGATCCCGTGGAACGCCTGAAGGTCATGGACGAGCTGCAGTTGCAGCGCGCACTGATGTTCCCGACCCTGGCCAGCCTGGTCGAGGAGCGCATGCGCCAGCATCCCGAGCTGATCCACGCGGTGATCCACTCGCTGAACCAGTGGATGCTGGAGGACTGGGGCCAGGACGGCAACTTCGTCCACTCCGACCGGATCTTCACCGTCCCGGTGGTCACCCTGCCGATCGTCGAGCGGGCGATCGAGGAGCTGAACTGGTGCGTCGTCGAGCACGGCGCCAAGGCGATCCTGGTGCGCCCGGCCCCGGTGCCCGGTTTCAAGGGGATGCGGTCGTTCGCGCTGCCGGAGTTCGATCCGTTCTGGAAGCGGGTGGTCGAGCTGGATGTGCTGGTCACCATGCACTCCTCCGACAGCGGCTATTCGCGGTTCGACGCCGAGTGGGACGGCAACAGTCTGGAGATGCTGCCGTTCAAGACCAACACCTTCGCGATGACCAACCAGTGGCGGCCGGTCACCGACGCGGTGGCGTCCTGGGTCTGCCACGGTGCGCTGAACCGTTTCCCGGACCTGAAGATCGCCGTCATCGAGAACGGCTCCGCCTGGCTGGAGCCGCTGCTGCAACAGCTGTCCGACGTCTACAAGAAGGCGCCGGAGGGCTTCGGCTTCCGCGACCCGATCGAGGCCATCAAGCAGAGCCTCTACGTCAGCCCCTTCTGGGAAGAGGATCTGGAACGGCTGTCCGGCGTCATCGGCGCCGATCATGTGCTGTTCGGCTCGGACTGGCCGCATCCGGAGGGCCTGGCGGAGCCGGCCCGCTACATCCACGAGATCAAGGACATGCCGCTGGAGAACCAGGCCAAGATCATGGGCGGCAACCTGGCGCGGCTGCTCAAGGTATGACCTGGCAGACCATCCCGCAGATGGTCCTCGACGCGGCGAACCGCTTCGGCGATGCCGAAGCGGTCGTCGACGGGGACCTGCGGTGGAGCTTCACCGAACTCGCCGACCGGGTGCGCCGGGCCGCGGGAGCCTTCGCCGCGGCGGGGATCGAGCAGGGCGACCGCGCGGCGATCTGGGCGCCGAACTCGGCGGAATGGATCGTCGCCGCGTTCGGCCTGCTCACCGCGGGCGGCGTGGTGGTGCCGGTGAACACCCGCTTCAAGGCCGACGAGGCGGGCGACGTCATCCGCCGCAGCGGCGCCAAGGCGGTGCTCGTCCAGCAGGGGTTCCTCGGCGTCGACTACACCGGCGTCACCGACGTGCCCGTGATCGATCTGAAATCGGATTTCCTGGACAGTGGCGCACCGTTCGAGCGGAGCGTCGCGAGTACCGACATCGCCGATGTCATCTACACCTCCGGCACCACCGGGCGTCCCAAGGGCGTGATGATGAATCACGCGCAGACGCTGCGGCTCTACGCGGAGTGGTGCGATCTGGCGGATCTGCGGGAAGGCGACCGGTATCTGATCGTCAACCCGTTCTTCCACACCTTCGGATACAAAGCGGGTCTCGTGGCGTCGCTCATCCGCGGCGCCACGATCCTTCCGGTGCCGGTGTTCGACGTCGATCGAGTGCTGGAATTGGTGGCGCGCGAACGGATCACGATGTTGCCCGGCCCACCGACGCTCTACCACTCGCTGCTGGAGGCGGCGGGCAGGCACGATCTGTCCTCCCTGCGAGCCGCGGTCACCGGGGCGGCCGACATCCCGGTCGAGCTCATCCGCCGGGTGCGGGAGGAACTCCCGTTCCGCTCGATCATGACCGGATACGGATTGACCGAGGCGGGCACCGCGACAGCGTCCCGGCCCGGGGACACCTTCGAGCAGATCGCGACGACCGTGGGGAAACCCTGCGACGGCGTCGAGGTGCGCATCGCCGAGGACGGTGAGGTCCTCGTCCGCGGTTACAGCGTGATGCAGGGCTACCTGGACGACCCGCAGGCGACGGCCGAGGCGATCGACCCCGAAGGCTGGCTGCACACCGGCGATCTTGGCAACCTCGATCCCGAGGGCAGGTTGCGCATCATCGGGCGCAAGAAGGACATGTTCATCGTCGGCGGGTTCAACGCCTATCCCGCCGAGATAGAGGGGTTCCTGCTGGAGCACCCCGCGGTCGCACAGGCCGCCGTCATCGGTGTGCCGGACGAACGGCTCGGGCAGGTCGGCCGGGCCTTCGTGGTGACCCACCACCCGGTCACCGAAGCGGAGCTGATCGCATGGAGCCGCGACCGGATGGCGGGCTACAAAGTCCCCCGCTCGGTGCGTTTCCTGCGCACGCTGCCGCTCAACGCGACCGGCAAGGTGATGAAGGACCAACTGCGGTGAAGCGTCGGGCGCCGGATATCGTGCAGGCGCGACCGCAGAAAGGATGCGCATGACCGACTTTCGTGATTTCGACGAGTTGCGCGCCGCCGTGGGCACCGTGCTGGGCCCCGGCGAATGGATCGAGATCGACCAGCGGCGCATCGACCTGTTCGCGGAGGCGACCGGCGATCGGCAGTGGATCCACGTCGACGCCGAGCGCGCCGCCGACGGCCCCTACGGCGCCACCATCGCGCACGGGTTCCTCACCCTCGCTCTGCTCGCCCCCATCAGCCAGCAGTTGATGTCGGTGACCTCGGCCCGGATGGCGATCAACTACGGGCTGAACAAGATTCGCTTCATCAGCCCGGTGCGGGTCGGCAGCCGGGTGCGCGGCACCGTCACGCTCACCGCCGTCACCGATGTGCCCGGCGGCGTCCAAGCCGAACGCACCGTGACGATCGTCGCCGAGGGCGCGGACAAGCCGGCCTGCGTCGCCGAGCACCTGGTCCGGTATCTCGCCTGAGCGGCCCATGTTGACCCGCCGCGCAACGGCGCGCTGTGGGTACTGAACTCCCGCGGCCGCCAGGAGACCGGGGCGCCGGTCTGTGCGCTGCCCGGAGTGGAACGCGACGCGAACGGGCGGCTGTGTCCGGCCGGGCCCGCCCACGGGGCGCCGCGCGCGAAGCGGCAGTGACGTCGACGACTCGGAACACTAGTCCGCCCGGCTCAGCAGCACCGGCGTCACCGTGCCGATGCCACGGATGTGCGCCGATTCCAGTGGCGTGAGGCGGAATTCGGCGCGTCCGTCCAGTTCGGCGGCCAACGCCGGAGCGATCACCGCCGTGCCGGGCAGCGCCAGGGCGGTGAGGCGGCTGGCGAGGTTGACCGTGGTGCCGAAGACGTCGCCCAGCTGATGGATCAGCGGCCCCCACGTCGCCCCGACCCGCAGCCCGGGGATGTCCGGGTCGGCGGCGAACGCCCGCGCCAGCCGGGTGGCAATCCGCGCGGTGACGACCGCGGAGTCGGCGGTGAACAGGATCTCGTCACCGAGCAGTTTCACCACGCTGCCGCCGCACTCGGCGACGACATCGATGCAGCGGTGTTCGAACCGCGCCACCACGCGGATCAGGTCGGCGGCGGGACGGTCCCGGCTCAGTTCGGTGAATCCCACGATGTCGGCGAAGCCGACCCCCGCGTCGCGACCGGGTGGCGCGTCGGACTCGGGGTCCAGCAGATGGATCGCGTCCTCGACCCTGCGGCGCCACAGGTGCGCGAGCAACCATTGCACCTCCGGTAGCCTGCGCTCCAGCGCCGACACGGTGTCGACCGTCGCGGGAGCGCGTTGCATCTGCCCGGCGACGATCTCCACTTGCAGCCGGGCCAGCTGGGCGATCGCCCTGGCCAGCACGCCGGTCAAGTGCAGCGCTTCGGACTCGGTCACCATTCCCTCGTCCACGTAGCCGGTGAGCAGGCGCACGAGTTGCGCGTCGGAGGCGCTGAAGTCGACGGCGTCCGCTTCCGCCGTGGGGTAGCCGAGCGCTCGCCAGTAGCGCCGCGCCCGAGCGGGCGGCACCCCCGCGGCATCGGCCGCCTCGTCGGCGGTGAAGCGGCGTGGTTCGCCGAAGCCCCGCGCGGAACGTTTACCCGCGCCGGGCCGGGATTCAGCCGCGCCGGTCACACCGGGCTCTTGCTGCGCATCAGGACGGCGATCGGCGCCGTCGGGCGCGAGCCCGCGCGCGCCGCAATGAGGGGTGGCGGGGCGCTCATGCGGACCTCCGAGGCCGGTGCGTCCCGGGAGGCCGCCCATTCCGCCGACCCGCTTCGCCCTCCGGTACAGCGGCAACGCGCGGTGTGTCGCTCATCGGGACCTCCTCGATCGCGGGTCCGAGCGTAAACTTAATTCTCTTGCGTGGAGAATATCATTTTCAGCCGCACGCACGGAAGCAATAACGAGATGCATACCCCCTGACAACAACCCGGACGGTCGACCACGCCCGGATCCGGGGTGTATCGTCTACTACAACTACGAGAGTGTCATTCTCTTCATCGAAGATTTATCGTCTCGAAGGGCCGGCGCGCAGACCCGGCGCAGCGCACGAACAGCGAGGAGTCCCGTGAACACCGACGACATGATCCTGGTGAGCATCGATGACCATGTGGTCGAGCCGCTCGAGATGTTCGACGGCCATGTTCCGAAGAAGTGGGCCGATTTCGCCCCGAAGGTCGTCGTCGACGACAACGGCATCGACCGGTGGGTCTACCGGGACCGGCCCACCGGCGTAGCCGGTCTCAACGCCGTGGTCACCTGGCCCGCCGAAGAGTGGGGCAAGGACCCGGCCGGATACGCGGAAATGCGGCCTGCGGTCTACAACGTGCACGATCGCATCCGCGACATGGACGCCAACGGCGTGCTCGCCTCCATGTGCTTCCCCACGTTCACCGGCTTCAGCGCGGGCCACCTCAGCCGCGGCGGCCAGGACGAGATCACCGTCGCGATGATCTCGGCGTACAACGACTGGCACATCGAGGACTGGGCCGGGGCCTACCCGGGCCGGTTCATTCCGATCGGGATCCTGCCGATGTGGGACCCGGCGCTGGCGGTCGCGGAGATCGAGCGGCTGGCGGCCAAGGGCTGTCATTCGGTGACCATGCCCGAACTGCCGCACATCGACGGCCTGCCCAGCTACCACGATATCGACTACTGGGCGCCGGTGTTCCAGGCCCTGTCGGACAACGACACGGTGATGAACCTGCACATCGGCCAGGGCTTCGGCGTGCTGCGGCTGGCGCAGGACGCTCCCATCGACAACCTGATGGTGCTGGCGCCGAGCATCTCGCTGATCGCCGCCCAGGACCTGTTGTGGGGCCCCGCGTTCCGCAGCTACCCGAAACTGAAGGTCGCGCTGTCCGAAGGCGGCGTCGGCTGGATTCCGTTCTTCCTGGACCGCTCCGACCGGCACTACACCAATCAGCGGTGGCTGCGCCGCGACTTCGGCGGCAAGCTGCCCAGCGAGGTGTTCCGGGAGCACGTGCTCGCCTGCTACGTCACCGACAAGACCGCGTTGAAGTTCCGCCATGACATCGGCATCGACAACATCGCATGGGAATGCGACTATCCGCACTCGGACTCGATCTGGCCGAACGCGCCCGAGTTCGTGCTGGGGGAACTGCAGGCCGCAGGCGCCGACGACACCGACATCCACAAGATCACCTGGCAGAACGCCACCCGCTTCTTCAACTGGGATCCGTTCGCCCACATCCCGAAGGAGCAGGCGACCGTGGGGGCGCTGCGGGCGAAGGCGACCGACGTCGACACCTCCACCAGGTCGCGCAAGGAGTACGCCGCGGCCTATGCCCAGCGCGCGAGCTGAGGCGGTGCGGTGCGACTGCTGGTCTTCTCCACTCCCCGGGACGGAATGGACGCCGAATACAACGAGTGGTACACCGGGACGCACATCCCCGAGATGCTCGCCGTCCCCGGCGTCCGGTCGTGCACCCGCCACCGATTGATCCGTGGCGGTGACGACGAGGCCCGCTACCTCGCGGTGTACGACATCGACGGCGATTACCGCACCGTCCTGGCGGAACTCGGCGAGCGGGCCGCCGACGGACGCATGGCCCGCACCCCGGCCGCCGACCCGACCCGCACCAGAATCACCGTCTGGGAAGCCATCTGAGCGGCGACAGCCCCGGTGCGTGACGGCCGAGACCGTCGCGCACCGGGGCTGTCGGCTGCGTAGCCCGCCTCAGTGCGGCCCTTCCAGGATCGTCACCGCCGACACGGCGGTCGGCCCACCGAGGTTGTGCGCCAACCCGATTCGCGCACCGTCGACCTGATTGACCGCGTGCCCGCGCAGTTGCTCGAACAGCTCCACGCACTGCGCGACGCCGGTCGCCCCCGGCGGATGACCCTTCGTCTTCAGCCCGCCACTGGGATTGACCGGCAGCACGCCCCCGACCGCCGTTGCTCCGGCTTCGACCAGCTTGTGCGCCTCGAATCGCTCCGCGAAACCGAGGTCCTCGTAGCTGATCAGCTCGATGCCGGTGAAGAAATCGTGCACCTCGGCGACGTCGACGGCGGCCGGGGTCAACCCCGCCATCGCGAACGCCGCGCGGGCGGCGCGCACCGTCGCGGGGAAGGTGGTCATGTCCCGTTTGTGCTGGTGCATCACCGAGTCCAACCCGAGACCGACCCCCCGTATCCACACCGGGCTGTCGGTGTAGCGGTCCACCACGTCCTCGGCCGCGAGCACCAGGGCCGCGGCACCGTCGCTCTGCGGCACACAGTCGTACACGCCGAACGGGTCGGCCACGATCGGCGCGGACAGCGCCTGCTCGAGGGTGATCTCGAATCGCAAACGCGCCTTCGGGTTGCGCGCGCCGTGCCGATGGTTCTTCACCGCCACCATCGCCAGATGTTCCCGCGTCGCCGACGACTCGTACAGGTAGCGGTTGACGTGCAGCGCGAAACCGGCGGGTGCGAACAGACCCAGCTGGTAGTCCCAGGCGTTGTCCCTGGTCGCCGTCTCCCACTCGCGCAGCAGGTCCTTCTGCGCCCGCTCGCGCAGTTTGTCCGCGCCGATCACCAGCGCGACGTCGACCGCGCCGGACGCTATGGCGAACAGCGCGTTGCGTACCGCGTCGTTGCCGGTGGCGCAGGAGTTGTCGATGTGCGTCACGGGCAGGTCGGGCAGATCGAGCGCGTCGGCCAGCACTCCGGCCGGGAACCCGCCGGTGGTGCCCATCGCGCCGAACCAGGCGGCCTGTAGATCGGCCGTGCGCAGGCCCTTGTCGACCGAGGCGGCGCAGTCGGCGAACGCCATGAGCAACAGGTCCTGGAGGCCGAGTGCGAAGTGTTCGGCGAAGGGAGTCATTCCCGCGCCGACGATGGCCACTTTCCTCATGCCGCCTCCGGTTCCGGTTCGAACGCGTATCCGTAATCCGGCACGCCGGAGCGCACCGCCACCCGGCGCAGCACCATGCGCCCGCGGTCGCCGATGGTCACGGTGCCCGGGTCGGCGCCGGTGACCTTGGCCAGCGCGCGGACCCCGACGTCGTCGAGTTCCACGATCACCAGCGAGTAGGGGCTCTTCAAACCCGGCACCGGGATCCGGACAGTCGTCTCCGCGTAGACGCTGCCGGTGCGCGGCAGCGGCACCAAGGTGTAAGCGGTGCTGAGACTTCCGTCCGGGCCCACCCGGTAGCGGGGCGGGAAGTCCAGCTCCGCGCTGTCGCCGTGCCTGCCCGCCTCCCAGCGCACCTTTGCCTCGAACGCGCGCTCGTAGGCGGCCAGGGAGATCGGCAGGTCGGCCCCGGGCAGGGACACGACTTCCGGAAGCGCTCGCGCGGGCGGTTCGTTGCGCCGCACCCGCGCCGGGCCGGGTACCACCATGATCCCGGACAGGCTGGCCTGCTCCACGCCGACCAGCAGCCCGGCCCCACCCCAGTCGGCCATCGCCGCGAGGGCGAACAGCCCCGCGCTGGCGCCCAGCGTCGGCAGCTGCGGCGGCTCGGCCAGGCACAGCGCGGCCGCTTGCTTGTGATCGACGCCTGCCACCGCGACCGGGGTGTCCAGCCAAGCCGCCGAGAGCGAGGCGACCAGGCCCCGTTCGTGCAGCAGCCGGGGATCGCCGTAGTCGTGCACCGCGCCGAGTGCGTTGCGGGTACGCACCGGCAGACTGCGCGTGACCCGTGCCGCAGTGCGCACCTGCAGGCCGTCGCGGTCGGAGACCCAGGCCGCCGCCGCGCCCGCCGGCTCCAGGTCGACGCCGACGACCAGGGTGCGCGGGCGGGCCGAACTCAGCGCGTCCAGCGCCGCGGGCGCGCCGCCGAGCCGCTCGATGACCTCCAGTTCGGGGTCCAGGCCGAGGCCGGCCAGCAGCACCGCGGCGTTGCTGCCCTCCACCAGCGGCAGATCCCGGCTGACCAGCACCACCCGCTCCACCGGCTCGCCGGAGGCGATCGCGGATCGCCCCGCCTCCACCGCCAGGGTGACGGCGTCTTCGTCGTCACCGGTGGTCCGGCTGCGCTGGCTACCCCAGCAGGGCAGATACGTGCCCAGCGATGCGACGTACGGCATCGGTCCCCTCTTTTCCCGCGCTCAGGCGACCGCGCCCGCGGCTTTGAGCGCGATGATGCGATCCCAATCCAGGCCGAGTTCGAGCAGGATCTCCTCGGTCTGCGCGGCGAATTCGGGTCCCGGCCGCAGTTCCGGTGCGCCGACGTCGAACTGCACCGGGCTGGACACCAGCTCCAATTCGCCCGCGGGAAGCAGGTATTCGTTCGCCCTGATCTGCGCGTCCTGCGTCACCTGCCACGAGTCCTGCACCGGCGCCCACGGTCCGGCGAGGGTGGCGAAGCGCTCGGTCCACTCCGCCAGGGTGCGTCCCTTGATCACCTCGCGCAGGATCTGCACCGCGTCGGCGGTGTGCGCGGCGATCTGCGCCGCGTCGGCGAAGCGCGGATCGTCGGCCAGCTCCGGCCGGTCGATGTGGCGGCACACGTCCGCCCAGAATTTGGCGGGTTGCAGCATCACGAACGACAGGTAGCGGTCGTCGGCGGTGGCATAGAGCCCCGACAGCGGATTGGTCGGCGCGCCGTGGGCGCCGGGCACCGGCGCCACCAGCGGTTTCTCTTGGCTGGCCGACAGCGCGACGGTGTGGCCCAGCGACCAGAGCCCACTGCCGAGCAGCGAGACGTCGACCACCGAAGGTTGCCCCGTCCGTTCGCGTTTCAGCAGCGCGGCCGCGATCCCACCGGCCAGATTGGTGCCGGAGATGGTGTCGCCGAATGCCGGGCCGGGCGGCTGGATCATGCCTTCGGTGCCCGGCGGGGTGATGGTGGCCGCGATGCCGCCGCGGCACCAGAACGCGGTCATGTCGTAACCGCCCCGGTCGGATTCGACGCCGCGCGGACCCAGCGCGCTGCCGCGCGCGTAGACGATGCTCGGGTTCACCGCGCGGATGTCGTCCACGTCGATGCCGAATTTGGCGCGCGCCTGCGGCAGGAAGCTGGTCAGGAACACGTCGGCGCGGCGGGCCAGGTCGTAGATCACCTCGCGGCCCTCGGCCACCGACATGTCCACGCCGATACTGCGCTTGCCCCGATTGGCGTGTTCGACATTGGGATTCGGATCGCCCTCGATCTTGAACACCCCGACCTGCCGCAGGCCGCGCTGCGGATCACCGGTGACGGCGTGCTCGACCTTGACGACGTCGGCACCCCAGTCGGAGAGCACCGCGCCCGCCGACGGCACGAACCCGTACATCGCGACTTCGAGCACCCGGATGCCCTCCAGCGGCTTGCTCACTTCGCCACCTCACCCGCGCTCGGCTGCGGCAGCGCCGTGCCGCCTCCTCGGCGCACTCGCTGACGCTCGCTCACGCGACCACCTCCGCGAGGGTCTTGCGCTCCAGGAACTCCTCCAGGCCGACGCGACCCAACTCCCGCCCGATGCCCGACTGCTTGTATCCGCCGAACGGCGCGTCGGGGTGGAAGTAGTTGCCGCCGTTGATGCTGAGGGTGCCGGTGCGGACGCGTCGCGCGACGGCCTTGGCCCGTTCCGAGTCGGCGCTGAACACCGCGCCGGACAGGCCGTAGATGGAGTTGTTCGCGATGCGAACCGCGTCTTCCTCGTCGGTGTAGGGAATGAGCGCCAGCACCGGACCGAACACCTCTTCCTGCGCGATCTCGCTGTCCGGGTCGACATTCGCCAGCAGGGTGGGCTTGTAGAAATAGCCGGGGTCGAGCTTTTCGCCGCCGGTGACGAGGGTGGCGCCCGCGGCCACCGCGCGCTGCACCATGTCGTGCACCTTGTCGCGCTGACGTTCGCTGATCAGCGGGCCCATATAGGTCTTGGGATCGCCCGGGTCGCCATGGGTGACGTGGGCGAAATTGCCTGCGATCAGTTCGGCGACCTTGTCGTGGTCCTGCTGCGGCACCAGCACCCGGGTGGTCAGCGCGCACCCCTGCCCGGCATGGGTGACCACACTGAAGGCCGCGAACAGGGCGGCTTTGGTGTAGTCGGCGTCGTCGAGCAGGATCATCGCCGACTTGCCGCCCAGTTCCAGGAACACCCGTTTGAGCGTGCCGCTGGCGGCGGCCATGATCTGGCGGCCCACCGCAGTGGAGCCGGTGAACGTCACCACGTCGACGTCCGGGTGGGTGGTCATCCGCTTGCCGACCTCGACATCGGAGGACGCCAGCACGTTCACCACGCCGGCGGGGATGTCGGTGTGCCGCGCGATGATCTCGCCCAGCGCCAGGGTGGCCAGCGGAGTGTCGGGCGCGCCTTTGAGCACGACGGTGCACCCGGCGGCGAGCGAGGGCGCCAGCTTGGCAAGCGCCAGCTGGTGCGGGTAGTTGTAGGCCGCGATGGCGGCCACCACGCCCGCGGCTTCCAGCTCCACCCAGCGCCGGTGCTGCTGACCGCGGAGTTCGACCACGCCGAGGTCCTCGCTCCAGGAATAGTCCGCCAGCAGTTCCGCGTAGTAGCGCACGATCTCGAAGGGGATCTCGAGCTGGTTGCCATAGGTGAGCGTGCGAGTCGCGCCCACCTCCGCGATGGTGAGCTCGCGCAGCTCCTCCACGTTGTCGCGCAGCGCTTGGTAGAGCTGGTGCAGACAGCGCGCGCGGAACTCGTGGTTCGTCGCCCAGTCGGTGGTGTCGAACGCTCGCCGCGCCGCGGCGACAGCCGCGTCCACCTCCGCCACACCGGCTTCCGGCGCATGACCGTACACCGCACCGGTGGCGGGATCGAGCGATGCGAGCGTGCGCCCGGTCTCGACCAGCTGTCCGTCGATCAGCAGTCGCCGCGCCACCGCTACCGCTTGTTCCTGCGTTGACATTCCGTCTCCTCGCCGAATGTGGAAATAACATTCTCGATATTGGAGAATTTAACACTCGGCACGGCGGAATGCAGCCACTATCGCCAAGCCGCGTCACTCCGCACCCCGGACCGCGCGAGCCGACAGGCCCGGCGGGCGACTCTTGCGCGCTCGATCCCTACGAGAGTACGGTTCTCACATCCGGAAGGGAGATTCTTGTGTTCGACAATACACTCATCCCGGCCGCGCCGAGGCCGCGCGAGCGCCGGTCACCGGGCGGCGGGAACACCGGAGAGGGGCCGCACGCGTGAAGACGGCAGTGGTCACCGGGGGCGCGTCCGGAATCGGGCTGGGGATCGCACAGCGCTTGCGTAGCGACGGTTTCCACGTCGCCTCCCTCGACCTCAACCCGCCCGCCGACGACGACTTCGCCTACCGCGCCGACGTCACCGAACCGGAACAGATCGCCGAGGCGCTGACCGCCGTCCGCGCCAAGCTCGGCCCGGTCACCGTGCTGGTGAACGCCGCGGGCATCGACGGTTTCAAGCGCTTCCAGAACATCTCCTTCGAGGACTGGCAGCGCGTCATCGATGTCAACCTCAACGGCGTATTCCACTGCGTCCAAGCGGTGCTGCCGGACATGCTGGCCGCGGGCTGGGGGCGCATCGTCAACATCTCCTCCTCGAGCACGCATTCGGGCCAGCCGTTCATGACGCACTACGTCTCGGCCAAGTCGGCGGTCAACGGCCTGACCAAAGCGCTGGCGCTGGAACTGGGCCCGTCCGGTATCACCGTGAACGCGGTGCCGCCCGGGTTCATCGACACCCCGATGCTGCGCAAGAACGAGGAGGCCCGCCGGCTCGGCGGCACCGTCGAGGACCACATCCAGCGGACTCCGGTCCGCCGGGTCGGCACACCCGCGGACATCGCCGCGGCCTGCGCGTTCCTCATCTCCGAGGAGGCCGGCTACATCACCGGCCAGATCCTCGGCGTCAACGGCGGACGCAATACCTGAGACCCGTCGCGCACCGAGCGTGCGAGACGAGTGCAGCCCGAATGAAGCTAGATCGAAAGGAAGGCCCGTGGGACGCGTAGAGGGCAAGGTCGCCTTCGTCACCGGAGCCGCTCGTGGCCAAGGCCGCAGTCACGCGGTACGGCTGGCGCAGGAAGGTGCCGACATCATCGCGGTGGACATCTGCCGCGACATCGACTCGATCGGATACGCGCTGTCGCGCCAGGAAGACCTGGACGAGACCGCGCGGCTGGTCGAGAAGACCGGTCGGCGCATCGTCGCCGAACCGGCCGACGTGCGCGAGGCCGGACAGTTGCGCGCGGTGCTGGAACGCGGCGTCGCCGAGTTCGGGCGGCTGGACATCGTGATCGCCCAGGCCGGCATCGCGGGCATGAAGGGCACGCCGCAGTGGCAGGCCTGGTCCGACGTCATCGACACCAACCTCGTCGGCGTGATCAACACCATCCAGGTCGCGCTACCGCATCTCGGCGCGGGCGGTTCGATCATCGCCACCGGCTCGGTGGCCGCGCTGATGGACGTCTCGAAAGTGGACCAGCCGGGCAAGGATCCCGGCGGCATCGCCTACGTGGTGGCCAAACGCGGCCTGGCGCAGTACGTGCACGCGCTCGCCCTGCACATCGCGCCGCAGAACATCCGAGCCAACGTCATCCACCCCACCAACTGCAACACTCCGATGCTGCAGAGCGAGCCGATGTACCGATCCTTCCGACCGGACCTGGAACACCCCACCCGCGCGGACGCCGAGCCCGCCTTCCATGTGCAGCAGGCCATGCCGACTCCCTATGTCGAGCCGGAGGACATCAGCGACGCGGTGCTGTTCCTGGCCTCCGACGAGGCTCGCTACATCACCGGCACGCAGTTGCGCGTCGACGCGGGCGGCTACCTGAAGTGGTACGACTACCACGTCTGAGAGGAAGAAACACCGTGAAGGTCCGAGTCGATCAGCAACGCTGCCAAGGGCACACGCTGTGCGCGATGATCGCCCCGCAATCGTTCGAGCTCAGCGACATCGACGGCCACTCATCCCCGGTCGGCGAAGCGGTTCCCCCAGACCAGCAGGATCGGGTACGCGAAGCCGTCCACTCCTGCCCCGAACGCGCGATCTCGATCGCCGAGTAGGGAGAAGGCCATGACCGTGCCGGACACCACCGACACCGATCGCAAACAGCCCCGATTCCATTTCGATCGCTTCGCACCGGAGTATCGGGAGAACTTCCAGTCGATCACCGAGGAAATGCAGAGCGAGTGCCCTCTCGCCTGGACCGACACCTATGACGGTCACTGGGTGGCGGCGGGCAACAGAGAAGTCTTCGAGCTCGCGCGCTGCCCGCACGTATCCAACGATCACGACCCGCAGGGCGTTCGCAAGGGATATCGGGGGATCTCCATTCCCCCGGCCCCTCGCGCGCGCGGCATCCGCGGCGGCATCCTGGAGATGGACGAGCCCGAGCACCGGGAACTGCGTTCGGCGCTCAACCCGTACCTGTCCCCCGCCGCCGTCAAACGCTGGGTCCCGTTCGTGGACGAGGTAGTGCGCGCGGCGCTCGACGAGAAGATCGAGAGCGGCCGTATCGATTTCGTCGACGATCTGGCGAATGTCGTTCCCGCCGTGCTGACTCTGGGCATGCTCGGCGTCCCGTTGCGGAAGTGGACCATCTACAACGAGCCGGTGCACGCCGCGGTCTACACGCCCCCGGATTCACCGGACTACCCGCGCGTCGCGGAGATGCACCGCACGATGGGCCTCGACCTGCTGACCAATCTCGCCGAGATCCGGGAGCATCCGCGTCCCGGCCTGATCCACGCGGTCGCCTCCGCGCCGGTCAACGGGGAGCCGCTGCCGGACATGGAGATCCTCGGCATGCTCAGCCTGCTCATCGGCGGCGGTTTCGACACCACGACCGCGCTCACCGCGCACGCCCTCGAATGGCTCTCCGAGCATCCGGACGACCGTGCGACCCTGAGCCGGGAACGGGACCTGCTGCTGGACTCGGCCACCGAGGAATTCCTGCGCTACTACACCCCGGCACCCGGTGACGGACGCACCATCGCGCAGGACTGCGAGGTGGCGGGTGCCTCCTTCAAAGAAGGCGACCGCGTCTGGTTGTCGTGGGCGATGGCCAATCGCGATCCGGCGGTGTTCGACCATCCGGAGGAACTGGTCCTGGACCGGAAGGGCAACCGGCACTACAGCTTCGGTCTCGGCATCCACCGCTGCATCGGCTCCAACGTCGCCCGCACGGTGTTCAAGCGGATGCTGATCGCGGTGCTGGACCGGATGCCGGACTACCGGTGCATTCCGGAGGAGACCGTGCACTACGACACGATCGCGGTCATCCAGGGCATGCGGCACCTGCCCACCGAGTTCACCCCTGGGCCCCGGCTCGGTCCCGGGCTCGACGAGACCCTGGAAAAGCTGCAGAAAGTCTGTGACGAACAGCGGCTCGCCGAGCCGGTGACCGTGCACAAGGGCACGGCACAGATCTGACCGGAAAGCCCCCGCCGCGTGCGGCCACCGCAGGCCGCACGCGGCTACGGCTGCGACGACTACGAGGAGGCGCTGTGGCAGACGCGCAGGAGACCCCGGCGACGACGGCCGAACCGTCGGGACGGCCGCTGCCGCTGCTCGGCCTGGACACCGAGTTCTTCTGGACCTCGGGCGCCGACGGCAAGCTGCGCATCCAGCAGTGCCGCTCCTGCGCGGCCCTCATCCACCCACCGCAACCGGTGTGCCGCTACTGCCGCGGGCACGATCTCGGGGCGCGGGAGGTCTCCGGCGCGGCCACGCTGGCGAGCTTCACGGTGAACCACCGCTTCGCCGTGCCCGGCCTGCCACCGCCGTACGTGGTGGCGCAGGTGGCGCTGATCGAGGACCCCCGAGTCCGGTTGACCACCAATATCGTCGACGCCGATCCGGACGACCTGGTCCTGGGCATGCGGGTGGAGGTGGTCTTCCAGCAGGACGCCGACGTCTGGCTGCCGCTGTTCCGGCCCGCCGCCGGGCAATCCGAGCCCGCGCCGCTGCCGGTGGACGAGATCGAGCCGGAGCGGTTCGCCGAGCACGTGCGGCCGATGCTGCGCCAGGAGAAGTTCGAGGACAAGGTCGCGCTCACCGGCATCGGGATGTCCCGGATCGGGCGCAGGCTCATGGTGCCGCCGCTGGAGTTGACGATCGAGGCGTGCGAGCGCGCGGTCGCCGACGCGGGCCTGACGCTCGACGACATCGACGGTCTGGCCTCCTATCCCGGCGGCGGGAATCTCGGCGGCTTCGGCGAGGGCGGGGTGACCGCACTGGAAGCCGCGCTCGGCTTACGCCCCAGCTGGCACAACGGCGGTATCGAGACCTTCGGGCCGGGCGGGTCGGTGGTCGCGGCGATGACGGCGGTGGCGGCCGGACTGGCCCGGCACGTACTGTGCTTCCGCACCGTGTGGGAGTCGACTTTCAACGAGTTGGCCAAGGCGGGCCGGATCCCCTCGGCTGGTGGCCGCACCACGAGCTGGCTGACGCCGTTCGGCGCGATCTCCGCCGCGCACACCCTCGCGCAGAACGCGCAGCGGCATTTCCACCGCTACGGCACCACGCGCGAGACGCTGGGCTGGATCGCGCTCAACCAGCGCGCCAACGCCGAATTGGAGCCGACCGCGGTCTACCGCGACCCGATGACCATGGACGACTATCTCTCGGCACGGCCGATCACCACCCCGTTCGGGCTCTACGACTGCGACGTGCCGTGCGACGGCGCGGTGGCGGTGATCGTCTCGGCGATCGACGCCGCACGCGATCTGCCCACGGCGCCGGTGCTGGTGGAGGCGGTCGGCACCCAGATCATCGAGCGCGTCGAATGGGACCAGAGCACGCTCACCCACGAACCACAGGTGCTCGGCCCGGCCGCGCACCTGTGGACGCGCACCACGCTGCGCCCCGAGGACGTCGACGTCGCCGAACTCTATGACGGGTTCAGCTTCAACTGCCTGTCCTGGATCGAGGCGCTCGGTTTCTGCGGCATCGGGGAGGCCAAGGACTTCCTGGACGGGGGCAAGAACATCGCCCGCGACGGCGCCATCCCGGTCAACACGCACGGCGGCCAGCTCTCGCACGGCCGCACGCACGGCATGGGCCTGTTGCACGAGGCGGTGGTGCAGTTGCGCGGCGCGGGCGGGGAGCGGCAGGTCGCGGGTGCCCGGGTCGCGGTCGTGTCCAGCGGCGGGCTCACGCCCGGCGGGGCGATGCTGCTGCGTGCCGATTCCTGATCGCGGCGATATCTCCGAGCAACCATGACACTCACCGAATCCGATCTCGACCCCCTCGCCGACGGCGGACCTCTACCCGTGGTCGCCGAGGTCGACGGCATCCCCGTGTCGGGGCTGCTGGCCGAGGCGTCCGCTCCCCGCGCGGTGCTGGTCGCGCTGCACGGCGGCGCCACCACCTCGACGTACTTCGACTGCCCCGGACACCCCGAACTCTCGCTGCTGCGGCTGGGGCAGCGCCTCGGTTACACCGTGCTGGCGCTGGACCGGCCCGGCTACGGCGCCTCGGGTCCGTATGCCGACCAGCTCGTATCGCCCCGGCGGCGGGTCGATCTGATGTACGGGGCCGTCGAAGCACACCTCGACGACCGTCCGCGCGGCGCGGGCGTCTTCCTGCTGGCGCACTCCGCCGGATGCGAACTCGCGCTGCGCATGGCCGCCGATGAGCGCGGCCGCGGACTGCTCGGCCTGGAGCTGGCGGGTACCGGCCGCACGCACCATCCCGACGCCCAGGAAGTGCTGTGGGGCCCACGTCCGGCGGGCAGCAGGCCCGCTGGACTCGGTAACCTGCTCTGGCGGCCCCAGCGGCTCTATCCACCCGAACTCGTGGGCGGTGCGTCCATCGCCGTACCCGGCCCACCGCTGGAAGCCACCGCCATCAACAACTGGGCCGACCACGATTTCCCCCGCTCGGCCGCGCGGGTGCGCATCCCGGTGCGGTTCACCGCGGGCGATCACGAGACGGTGTGGCGCAACGACATCGAGGAACTGACGGCCATCGGCGCCCTCTTCCGCGCGGCGCCGCGGGTGGTGCTCAATCTGCAACCCAATACCGGGCACAACGTCAGCTTGGGTTACACGGCGGCGGCATACCACCTGAAGGTGCTCGCCTTCGCGGAAGAGTGCGTCGTCGCCGAGGCGACCGGCGAATTCACCGGTCCGGCAATCCAATTCGACGGCGGCGCGCACGCGCGGCCGGGAAGGTGAGGCCATGGAGGTCACCGATGTCGCGCTACTGCTGCTGCGGCTGGTCGTGGGAGTCACCATGATCGCGCACGGCGTCAATCACTGGATCGGCGGCGGCCGGATCCCCGGGACGGCGCGCTGGTTCAGCGGGCTGGGGCTGCGCAACGGCGTACTGCAGGCGTGGCTGAGCGTGATCACCGAGATCGGCGCGGGCGCACTGCTGGTGCTCGGCCTGTTCACCCCGCTGGCCGCCGCGGCGGTCGTCTCGGTCATGCTCGTGGCCGGATTGCTGGCGCACCGCGCGAACGGATTCTTCGTCTTCAAGGAAGGCTACGAGTACGTCCTGGTGCTGGCCGTGGTCGCCTTGGCACTCGGGCTGCTGGGGCCGGGGTGGCTGTCACTGGACCACGCGGCGGATATCGAGATCACCGGCTGGGCCGGTGGCGGCATCGCGCTGGGTGTGGCCGTGCTGGCCACGGCGGCCCTGCTGTCCGTCTTCTACCGGCCCGCGCCCGTGCCGGAAACCACTACCGAGGAGGTGCGCTGATGCGCGTCGGGTTCATCGGACTGGGCAGTCAGGGCGCGCCGATGGCGCGCCGCATCGTCGAGGGCGGCTACCCGACCACTTTGTGGGCGCGCCGCTCGGCTTCACTGGAGCCGTTCGCCGACACCGCGGCGGTAGCGGCCGAATCGCCCGCCGCCTTGGCCGCGCGCAGCGATCTGGTGTGTCTCTGTGTGGTCGGCGACGCCGACGTGCGCCAGGTGGTCACCGGCGAGAACGGCGTGCTGGCCGGACTCGCGCCGGGTTCGATCATCGCCGTGCACGCCACCGTGCACCCCGACACCTGCCGGGAGCTGGCGGAACTGGCCGCGGCGCGGCAGGTCACGCTGATCGATGCCCCGGTCAGCGGCGGCGGGCCCGCCGCAGCGGAGGGCAGGCTGCTGGTCATGGTCGGCGGCGCGAGCGCGGCCGTCGAGCGCAGCCGCCCGGTGTTCGAGACCTACGCGAATCCGATCGTCCACCTCGGCGACGTCGGCTCCGGGCAGGCCACCAAACTGCTGAACAACCTGCTGTTCACCGCGAATCTCGCGACCGCCGCCGGCACCCTGGCGCTCGGCAGGGGGCTCGGCATCAGCCCGGACCGGCTCGGCGAAGTGATCACGCACGGCACCGCGAACAGTTTCGCGCTGGGCCGGATCGTCGCCGCGGGCGGCACCTTGGACCAGCTGGCCGCGCACGCGGGCGATCTGCTCCGTAAGGACGTCGGCCTGGTCGCCGACTTGGCCGACGCGGCGGGTGTCGCCCCGGGCATCGTGCTCGGGGCCGCCGACGCGACGCTCGCGTTGATGGACCGGCAGCGCTGAAGGGAGGACTCGCGTGCGCATCGGATTCGTGGGAGCCGGGCGGATGGGCCGCCCGATGATCGAGCGCCTGGTGCGGGCCGGGCACACCGTCCGCGCGGTGGCGCGGTCCGCCGACTCTCGCGCGGACCTCACCGGAATCGGGGCCGAACCGGTCGCGAACGTCGCCGAGGCCGCCCGAGCCGCGGATGCCGTGGTGGTGTGTGTGTTCACCGACGACCAGGTCCGCGAGGTGTGCCTCGGCGGCACGCTGCTGCGCGAGCTGCCGCCGCAGGCCGTGCTGATCGTGCACACCACCGGCAGCCCCGCGACGGTGGCCGAAATCGCGGCGGCGGCTCCCGGTGCCGCAGTGGTGGACGCGCCGGTGAGCGGCGGACCGCACAATATCGCCACCGGCGAACTCACCGTCTTCCTCGGCGGAGCGGAGGAGGCGGTGCGCCGTGCGCGGCCCGTGCTGCGGGCCTACGCCGACCCGGTCCTGCACGTCGGCCCGCTCGGCGCCGGACAGCGGGTGAAATTGGTCAACAACGCGTTGTTCGCGGCGCAGATCGGGCTGGTCGCCGACGCGATCCGGCTCGGCGGCCAGCTGGGTGTGCACGAAGCCACCCTGCTCGCCGCGCTACCGCACGCGAGCAGCAGCGGCCGTGCCGTCGCCAGCGTCGCCGGGAAGGGCGCGGTCGAGGACTTCCGCGCCTCGGTGGGCCAGTTCCTCCGCAAAGACGTGGCGGTGGCTCGCGCGTTGGTGACCGAATTGGGCGGCGATCTCGGCATATTGGACGCCGCGATCGACGCGGGCGTGCCCGCCGAGTGAGCACGCCGCCGCGCTCACTCGACGACGATCGCGCGCTCTGGGCAGGACTGCACTGCTTCGCGCACCTGCGCCTCGAGGCGCGCGGGCACCTCGGCCACGGTGGTCTCGGCGTAGCCGTCGTCGGTCAAGGAGAACACCTCCGGGCACAGGCCGAGGCAGACGCCGTGCCCCCGGCAACGATCCGCGTCGACGGTGACCTTCATCGGGCCCCGCCCTCCGCGACGTCGAACTCCAAGTGCAGAGCGGTCAGCCCGCGCAGGATGAAGGTCGGCAGGTAACGGTAGTCGCGCGCGCCCTCGGGGCCGTGCACGCTCTCGTCGATGCGGAAGTCGGTGGTGCGCTCGAGCAGTCGTTCGATGGCGACCCGCGCTTCGGCACGCGCCAGCGGCGCACCCGGGCAGGTGTGCACGCCGCGCCCGAAAGCCAAGTGCGAGCGGGCGTTCGAGCGTTCCGCCGCGAACGTGGTGGGATCGTCGAACCGGCGCGGGTCGCGGTTCGCGGCGCCGTTGACCACCATCAGGATCGTGCCTGCGGGCACCTCGGTCCCGCCGACCGTGCTGGACACCTTGGCGAGCCGGAAATCGCCCTTGACCGGGCTCTCCATCCGCAAGCACTCCTCGATGAAGTTCTGGATGCGGCTGCGGTCCTCGCGCAGGTACCGCTGGATGTCCGGGCGCTCGGCCAGGATCTTCAGCGCCGAACTGAGCAGCCGGACCGTGGTCTCCTGGCCTGCCGAGAAGAGGTTGGCCGCCACCCGAACCACGTCGAGCACCTCGGGCTCGCGACCGTCCGGGAAGGTCGCGGTGGCCATGCTGGTCAGCACGTCGCCCCGCGGGTTCGTGCGGCGATCCTCGACGTAGCCGGAGAACTTGGCGTAGAGGAATTCGATCGGGTTGTGCGACATGTTCTCCCCCGCGGTGCTGCCGACGCTGGCTCCTTCGCGGTGCGGATCACGTTGCAGCGCTTGCAGAAACTCCTCCTGATCGCCTTCGGGCACACCCAGCAGATCGGCGATCACGTACAGCGTGAAGGGACCGGCGAATTCGCGCATGCAGTCCCCCTTGCCCTTGGCCAGGTACCGGTCGAGCATCCGGTCGGCGATCGCCCACATCGCCTGCTCGTTCTCCTTGAGGCGCTTGGGGGTGATCAGCCGCATCAGCAGGGCGCGGTGGTCGGTGTGCACCGGGGGGTCAAGGGTCGGCAACTGGTCGCTCATCGGCAGTTTGTCCCGATGTTCGGCGATCAGAGCGTCGACGTCGGCCCCTTCCTCCAGCGGCACGGGGAAACCGGGGAACGGACCGGTGACGGAGACACAGGAGGAGAACCGCTCGACGTCGTTGTAGACCTCGAGCGCCTCGTCATAGCCGGTCACCATCATCACGTCGTGGTGCTTCTCGCGGGTCACCGGGCACTGCGCGCGCAGCGCGTCGAAGTACGGGTACGGATCGGCGACCAGCTCCTGTCCGAGGAAGAAGTCCAGCTCCTGGAAGTTGTTCACCACTCGACGATCCCTTCGACGCCCCGACCGGCCCGCCCGCGGCGAACATTGCCGGTCGACTTCCGTGATTGAGAATATGCCTCTCATCTGTGAGTATGAGATTTCCATATCCTACGCCGCGCGTCAACCGAAGGACCGGGACCATGCCCCTCGACACCACCGCGGATCAGCGGTTTTTCCAGTCGACCACCCGCGATTTCCTCGCGCGCACGGTGCCGGTGGGCACCGTGCGCGCCCTCGCCGAGTCCGGGACCGGATTCGACAGGAGCTGGTGGCGGCGCGGGGCGGAACTGGGGTGGACGGCCATGCTGGTGCCCGAGCAACTCGGCGGCGGAACGGTTTCCGGGCGGGCGATGACCGAACTCGCCTCGGTGGCCGGGGAACTGGGCCGCGCCTGCGCGCCCGGCCCGTTCGTGACCACGAGTGCCGTCCTGGCCGGGCTCGCCGCGCAAGCGGATCGTCTCGCCGAACTCGTCACCGCCGTCTGCGCGGGCGAGACGATCGTGACCTGGGCGGTGTACGAACCGGGCCGGGGCTTCGAGGCGCTGTCCCCCTCCGCGGGCGAGCCGAGTACCCGTGCCGAACACGACGGCGACGGCTACCGGCTCAACGGTGTGAAAGATCGCGTCGAGGCGGGCGATCAGGCCGACCTTTTCCTGGTGACCGCCCAGAGCCCGGACGGCCCGGTCCAGCTGCTGGTACGCGCCGACGCCCCGGGCGTGACGATCACCCCGATGTGGACGCTGGATCTGGTCCGCCGTACCGCGCGCGTGTCGTTCGACGACGTGGTGGTGTCCGCGAACGCGGTGGCGCACACGGGCGGCGAGGCCGCATCCGCGATACGCGCCCAGGCGCGAGCGGCTGCGGTGCTCACCGCCGCCGAGATGGCAGGCGCCGCCGACACCGCGCTCGCCGCCACGTCGACCTGGTTGTCCGACCGCTACACCTTCGGCCGGCAGCTGGCCTCCTACCAGGCGCTCAAGCACCGGATGGCGGACAACAAGACCTGGTTGGAAGCCTGCCGGGCCACCGCGGCCGCCGCCGCGGCGGCGTGGGACGACGACCCCGCGAACTCAGGGGAGGCGATCAGCATCGCGAAGTCGTACGTGGGCGCGAAAGCACCGGTGATCGCCCAGGACTGCGTGCAGTTGCACGGCGGCATCGGCGTCACCTGGGAACACGACCTGCACCTGTATCTGCGCCGGATCACCCTGGGCCGGGCCCTGTACGGCACGCCCGAAGAACACCGGCGCCACATCACCGACCTGCTCGACACGGCAGCCGCGTGAGCCGGATCGAACCCCTCCTGGAAAGGCACCGCTATGACCACAGATCTGGAGCCCGTCGAGGACTTCCGCGCCCGCGCGCGGACCTGGTTGCGGGACAACCTGCCGCCCGCTTCCGCCGCGGAGCACAAGCCCGACACCGACGAGGCGTGGGATCGGGCCCGTCAACTGCAACGGATCCTGCACGACGGCGGCTTCGCCGGAATCTGCTTCCCGGCCGAGTACGGCGGACTCGGGCTCAGCCCGGCCCACCAGCGGGCGTTCAACGAGGAATCGCTCCCCTACGAGATGCCGCTGCTGCTGAACGTGCCGACGCTGGCGATCTGCGCGCCGAGCCTGCTCGACATCGGCACCGAGGAGCAGAAGCGCGCCCACCTGCCCGCCGTGCTGCGCGGCGAGGAGATCCTCGTGCAGTTCCTCTCCGAGCCGCGCGGCGGATCGGATCTGGCCGGGCTCACCACGCGCGCCGAACGCGACGGCGAGCGCTGGATCCTCAACGGATCGAAGATCTGGAGTTCCGGCGCCTACGCCGCCGACTACGGCCTGTGCCTGGCCCGCACCAACTGGGAGGTGCCCAAGCATCGCGGGCTCACCATGTTCCTGGTGCCGGTGCGCGCCGACGGGGTGACGGTGCAGCGGATCAAGCAGGTGACCGGCTCGACCGAGTTCTGCCAGGAATTCTTCGACGACGTCGCGTTGCCCGCGGAGTCGGTGCTCGGCCACGTGGACGGCGGCTGGGACGCCGCGTCCCGGCTGCTGCACCACGAGCGCGCGGCGCTGGGCGGCACCTCGCCTTACACCAGCGGCGCGCGTCCGCATCTGGGCGGGGAAGTCGACCGGCTGATCGAGCTGGCCAGGGCCACCGGGCAATGGAACGACCCGCGCACCCGGGAGGACATCGGCGAGGCGCGGGCCATGAACGTGGTGCGCGATCAGCTCATCGCGCACGTCTCGGGGGCCATCGCCACCGGTGACCTGCCTGCCTCGGCCGGTGCGATCACCCGGCTGTTCAGCGCCGAGAACGCCTGGCTGCAAACGGATATGGCGGTGCGCATCGCCGGCTCCACCGCGGCCACGCACGGGCCGGGGGACGCGGCCGACACCGCCGAGGTGGGGCTCGACTACCTGTTCCGGTCGGCGTGGAGTCTCGCGGGCGGCAGCACCGAGATGGCACGCAATGTCATCAGTGAGCGCGTGCTCGGCATGCCCCGCGAGTTCGCCGCCGATCGCGACGTCCCGTTCAACCAGGTCGAACACGGCCGATGACCCGTGCGAAGTGAGAGAAGGACGATGCGTTTCATCTTCCACTATCCGGAAACCGCGGGGTACGACGGGGACCTGCTCGACGCGGGCCCCTTGCCGGAGGTCGCCGCCGCCGCCGAACGGCACGGATTCGACGGATTCTCGCTCAGCGAGCATCCCGCACCCGGCGCGCGCTGGCTTGGCGCGGGCGGGCATCAGACCCTGGACCCCTTCGTCGCGCTCGCCTTCGCCGCCGCCGTCACCGAGCGGCTGCGGCTGATCACCTATCTCACGGTGGCGCCCTATCGAAACCCGATGCTGCTCGCCAAATCCGCGGCCACGCTGGACAAACTCTCCGGCGGCCGGGTGATCCTCGGGCTCGGGGCCGGTTATCAGAAGAGCGAATTCCACGCGCTCGGCGTCGATTTCGACGAGCGCAACGCGTTGTTCGACGAAGCGCTCGCGGTGCTGCCGCTGCATTGGCGCGGTGATCCGTTCAGTTACACCGGCCGCCACTTCAGCGCCCGCGACGTGGTGGCAAGACCGCGGCCGGTGCAGCAGCCGATCCCGATCTGGATCGGCGGCAACTCCCGGGTCAGCCGCCGCCGGGTCACCGCGCACGCCCAGGGCTGGATCCCGATGACCGGCGGCACGGAACTGAGCACTACCGCCAGGACCCCCGAACTGGGGCCGGTGCCGGAACTGGCCCGCAAGATCACCGAGATCCGCGCGGGCGCCGCGGCGGCCGGGCGTGCCGGACACATCGACCTGGTGTACTCCTACAACGCCCCCGGCATCACCCGCCCCACCGGCGACGTCGACCGGCATCGGGGGGCGCTGGCGGAACTGGCGCAGGCGGGGGTGGATTGGATCGTGGTGTCCAGCCGCACGCGCGACTATCAGACCACGCTCGATTTTCTCGCCGCGTTCGGCGAGACGTATCTCGAAGGGTCTCCGCGATGACGTGGTTCGAGCAACGGGCCGGATTGGACGGCACCGTCGCGGTCGTCACCGGCGGCGCCGGAGGCCTGGGGCGCGCGATCGTCACGGATCTGGCCGCGAACGGGGTGCGCCCGGCGGTGCTCGACCTCGATCCGGAGGCGGCCCGCGACCTGCGGCGCGCGCTCGACGAGCAGGGTTGCGAGGCTCTGGTCGATGTCGGCGACGCCCGCGACCCTCGGATGCTCGGCGCCTTCTTCGAAAAAGTGGACGCGCTGTGGGACCGGCTGGACATCCTGGTCAACGTGGTCGGCGGCACGTTCCGAGCCCCGTTCACCGAGACGACGGCCAACGGCTGGGACGCGCTGCTGCGCAGCAACCTGACGCACGTGCTGCACGCCTGCTCGCTCGCCGTCGCCCGGATGCGCGCGGGCGGGCGCGGCGGCAGCATCGTCAACATCACCACCATCGAGGCGCACCGCGCCGCACCGGGTTTCGCGGTCTACGCGGCGGCGAAGGCGGCGGTCGAACAGTTCGCCCGCACCCTGGCCGTGGAGGTCGCCCCGGACGGCATCCGGGTGAACAACGTCGCCCCGGACTACGTTCCCACTCCGAATCTCGCTCGTTTCGCGCACGCGGACGGCTCGCTCGACGATCCGACCGGCGTGCGGGTCGCCATTCCGATGGGCCGGGCCGGGCAGGCCGCCGATGTGTCGCACTGCGTGGTCTTCCTGGCCTCGCATCTCTCCTCCTACGTCACGGGGACGACCCTGCACCCGGACGGCGGGACCTCGGCCTCGGCGGGCTGGTTCAACTGGCCCCGGGAGGGCTGGGCCAACCACGCACCGTTGCGGCTGCTGCGCGGCGACGTCCAGCCGCCGCACCCCTGATCCGGCGGCGTGAGGGCGCAGGCAGAAGCAGGTGGCGGCCGGGCTGCGGCACGTCGCCGACAGCCGCGCGATCGGCAAGGTCCTGGTGGACGTGCATGGCGATCAGCAGCTCAGCGCACCGAGCCCCCACGCGACCGGCTGGATCTCTTGCACTGCGGGCATTCTCGGCCGCACACAGTGCACGATGGGCTCACACGTAGTCGACCACGACCGAAGGGGTCTGCGGGAAGGACTGACAGGTGAGCACATAACCTTCGGCCACGTCCTCGTCGGTAAGGGCATCGTTCACCCGCATCTCGACGCGGCCCTCGACAAGCCGCGCCATACAGGTGCCGCAGTTGCCCTCCTCACAAGCGAACGGCGGGTTCAACCCGGCTCGCTTCGCCGCCTCCAGCACGGTCTCCTCGGGGCGCGCCTCGATGGTGGACTCGGTGCCGTCCAACAGCACGGTCACCACCCCGCGGGTGACCGTCTCCGGCGACTCGGACAGGGGGGATACGGCCATGACGGCACACTCCTCATCGGTGGGGGACGCAAGCGCCGTCGCCGGCACCGCGGTCGCCGTTCCGGCGCAGACTGAGCACTCAGCCCAGCATGCACGTGCTGTGCACATGCTTAGCATGGTTGTGGCAAAGGGGTCAACAGGGGACGTGCGGCACATGGCACCGGAAGGCCGGGTCAGCGGCCCAGCCACCGCGGACTGCGCTTCTCGGCGAACGCGCGAGGACCCTCCTGCGCGTCCTCGCTCGTGTAGCAGCGCACCGACGCATGCCGCGCGGCTTGCAGCGCGGCCGAGCGCCCCATCTCGGTCGCGAGCATGACCGTCTCCCGGGCGGCCCGCACCGACAGCGGAGCGCCCGCGAGAATCTCGGCCGCCAGCCCGAGCGCGGTGTCCATCAGTTCGGTCGGTTCGGCCAACCGGTTCACCAGCCCGATCTCATAGGCCCGCCGCGCATCGATCGGCTTGCCGGTCAGCAGGATCTCCATCATCACCCGCTGCGGGATCATGTGGATCAGCGGCGCGGCCCACGGCGAGCTGCGGCCCACTTTCACCTCGGTGACCGCGAAGGTCGCGGTGGTGCTCGCGACGCACAGGTCGCAGGCCTGGGCGATCATCCAGCCTCCGGCGAACGCCGCGCCGTTGACCGCAGCGATGGTGGGCTTGGACAGCTCCAGCGTGTCGTAGGGCAGCGGGTACATGTCCCGTGGCGGCACCGTCATGCCGGTCGCCACCATCTCCGCGAGGTCCCCGCCCGCACAGAAGGCTTTCGACCCCGCGCCCGTGAGGATGGCCACGCGCAAGCCGGGATCGCGCTCGAAGCGTTCCCATGCCTCGAACAGTCCCGCCCGCACGTCCCGCGCCAGACAGTTGCGCCGTTCCGGTCGATTGAGGGTGATGATCGCGATCCCGTCGGGCCGGGATTCGAAGACAACGGCGTCGGACATCAGAAACCTCTCCGCTGGACGACATGGGCCGCCCGCTCCAGTTCTGCGCGGAAATCGGGGTGCGCGACGGCGATCAGCCTGCGGGTGCGCTCGGCCAGCGTCCGCCCGGCGAGTTCGGCGGCGCCGAATTCGGTGACGATCACGTCGACGTCACTGCGCGCCGTGGTGACCGGACCGGACAGCGTCGCGGTGATCCGGCTGACCGTGCCGCCTTTGGCGGTGGACGGTAGGGCGATGATCGCGTGACCGCCCGGCGAACGGGCGCCCGCGCGAACGAAATCCACCTGCCCGCCGGTACCGCCGAGATAGGCCGCGCCGCTCTGCTCGGCGTTCACCTGCCCGGTCAGGTCGACCTCCAAGGCGGAATTGATGGTGACCAGCCGCTCCAGCCGGGCCAGAACGCCCGCGTCGTGGGTGTAGTCGGTGGTGCACATCCGGATCGCCGGATTCCGGTCGGCGAACCGGTACAGCCGCTCGGTGCCGATGAGCGCGCCGGTGACCGAGACCCCGCGATCGATGTTCTTGCGCGCGTTGGTGATCGCGCCCGCCTCGACCAGGTCGACAACCCCGTCGCCGATCATCCCCGAATGCACACCGAGATCGGCACGGTCGCACAGCAGGCGCAACACGGCCTCCGGCACGGCGCCGACGCCGATCTGCAGCACCGCGCCGTCCTCGATATAGGCGGCCGCGTGCGCGGCGATCGCCGCGTCAACGGGGCCGATCGGCGCGGGCGGCACCTGCACCGGCGCGCGGGATACCCGCACGGCGTAGTCGATCTCGGCGCTCGCGAGCCGCTCCCCCAGCGTGAAAGGCACCCGGTCGTTGACCTCGGCGACCACCACGCGCGCCGCCGCCACGGCCGCGCGCACATGATCGCTGACCAGCCCGAAGCTGTGTCCACCGCGTTCGTCGGCCGGGCTCACCTGCACGAAAGCAACGTCGCAGCCGAGGACTCCGGCCTCGATCATCGGGCCCACCCGGCTGACGTGGCAGGGGACGATGCCGAGCCGATGCTCCTTGGTCAGCGTCCGCAACGCGCCGATCGCCCCCATGCTGCGCAGGGCGAAGGCGTCGGTCGCGGCGGGGGTGAACAGGCCCGAGAAACTCGTCGCGATGAACGCGGACACGTCGCCGATCGCCCCGGCTTGCGCGATGAGCGCCCCTATCAAGGTGGTCGGCTCGCCGCAGGCCTGCCCGACCACGACGCGGTCTCCAGGCCGCAGGATCGAGCCTAGGTCCAGCTCGGCCGCGTCGAGCAGGACGGTCACGACCGCCCCTGGCCGCGCGGGCGGGCCTCGGCCGACCGGCTCAGCACCTCGGCGGTGTCGGCGCCGAGGCGGGGCGCGGGGCCCGCGATCCGCCCCGGGGTGCGGGAGAACCACGTTGGCGGACCCGGGAAACGCACCGCTCCATAGGGAGAGTCACAGGTCTGGAAGAAGTCCGCGTCCCTGAGGTGTGGATTGTCGAACAGGTCGTCCAGTGAGCGCACCGGAGCGGCGGGAATATCCAGCGCCCGAAGCAGTTCCAACCACTCCCCGGTGCTGCGCTCGCGGAAGGTCTCGGCGAGGCGGGCGTAGACGGTCTCGATTCTCGCCGCGCGCTGCTCCAGGGTCGCGAACTCCGGCCCGGCCCACGGTGGCCGCACCGCCGCCACGAATGCCGTCCACTGCTTGTCGTTGTAGACCAGCGCGGAAAGGTAGCCGTCCGCGGTGCGATAGGGCCTGCGATTCGGCGTCAGCGCGCGCGGGTAGGCGGCGGGTCCGAGCGGGGGATCGAACATTGCTCCGTTGGCGTGCTCGACCAGCATGAACGCGGCCATCGTCTCGAACATGGCGACCTCGACCTCTTGCCCTTCCCCGGTGCGTTCCCGGTGGAACAGGGCCATCGTGGTCGCGTACAGCGCGGTCAGCCCGGCGATCTTGTCGGCCATGATGGTGCCGACGTATCCGGCGGCGCCGGTCAACTGCTCCTGCACGAAAGGCAACCCGCACTCGGCCTGGATGGTGTCGTCGTAGGCCGTGCGACCGGCATCCCGGCCGCGTCGGCCGTAGCCGTAGCAGTTGGTGTAGACGATGGCGGGGTTCAGCGCGGCCACCTCGTCGTAGCCGAAGCCCAGCCGGGCGATCGCCGAGGCGCGCATGGAGTGGATGAACACATCGGCCCGCGGGATGAGCCCGCACAGAGAGCGCTTGTCGTCCTCGGACCGCAGATCGAGCACTACGCTGCGCTTTCCCCGGTTGACGTTGACGAAGACCCCGCCCATCCCCCGTTCCGGCCCTACCGAGATGTAGCGCGTGTTGTCCCCGGCAGGCGGCTCGATCTTGATGACGTCCGCGCCCATGTCGGCCATGATCTGCGTGCAGTACGGGCCCATGACCATCGCCGTCAGATCGATGACACGGACTCCGGACAGCGGACCACTGTGTTCCATCACCACCGCCTCTTTCCCGACCCCGCGCCCGTCACCGAACCGCCTCATCGGGCCGACGTGAGCCTATCTGATGAATCTTTGCAAGGATAGTGATATCAAGGAGCCTGTGGACAGATTCACCGGCGACGCACCGCCCGGCCCGCACGCCCTCCGCCCGATCGCCGCGGTGCTCGACAAAGCCCTCGGCACCCGGCCCGATGCCACGGCCCTGGTCGCCGCGTCCGGCGCGTGGACGTATGCCGAACTGGATCATCGGGCCCACCGCGCCGCCGGTGCGCTCTGGTCGCTCGGCGTTCGCCCCGGCGACCGCGTCGCGGCCTGCCTGCCCAACGACCTGGACATCGTGGCGGCCTTCCACGGCGCGCAGCGCATCGGTGCGGTGTGGGCGGGCGTCGGCGAGGCGTTAACCGCGAGCGAACAGCGACACCTGCACGCTCTGTGCGATCCGGCCGTCGTGCTCGCGGGGCCCCGGTGCCGGATCGACGCGCCGGGGGCGGTCGACCCCGACCACTGGGCGGCACTGCTGGACCGCGCGGCGCCCGCCCCGCGCGTCGAGCAGGACATCGACCTCCCGGCCGGAATCGCCTTCACCAGCGGGACATCCGGGCAACCCAAGGCCGTGGTGCACAGCCAGCGCAACCTGCTGCTGCCCGGCGCCGTGCTGACGGCGACCCGCGGCTGGGGGGCCGGCCTGCGTAAAGGCGACAGCTTCCCGCTGACGATTCTCAATCTGATGGTGCTGTCCACCCTGCTCACCGCACAGGCGGGCGGCTGCGCGGTGGTCATGGACCGCCGCGACGCCGACGGCGTCGCCGACTGGATCGCCGAGCACCGCGTCACGGTCTGGAACTGCGCGCCCGCGCAGCTCTACGACTTGGCGCGCCGGCCGGGGGCGGAACTCGGCTCGCTGCACGAGGTCTGGAGCGGCGGCAGCGACACTCCCGACTCGGTGCGCACAGCCTTCGCCGCAGCGCACGGACCGGTCCCGCGCGCCACCTACGGTCTCACCGAGGCGCCCACGGTCGTCTCCATCGATCCGCCCGGCGACGAGTGGTTCCCCGGCACCAGCGGCCGGGTGCTGCCGCACTACGACGTCGCCGCCTATGACGAGCAAGGACGCAGGCTGCCGCCCGGATCGCTCGGCGAACTGCGGCTGAACCCCGCCACCTCCGGCCACTGGGCGGGATGGTGGACACCGATGCTCGGTTACCGGGAGCCCGGCGGCGTGCGTCCGCCGGAACCCGGCCCGTTCCCGACCGGCGACATCGGCGCCGTCGACCCCGAAGGCAGGTTGTCGGTGCTGGACCGCAAGAAGATGGTCATCATCCGGGGCGGAGCGAACGTCTACCCCCTCGAGGTGGAGCGGGTCATCGCGACGCACCCCGGGGTGGCCAAGGTCGCCGTGTGCGCGGTGCCCGACGAACGACTCGGCCAGAAGGTCGCGGCGGTCATCGAAAGTGCGCAGCCCACGGTAGATTTCGCGGATCTGGCGCGATTGTGCCGCCGTGAACTGGCGGGGTACAAAGTGCCGGAGATCTGGACCCGGGTGACCGCTCTACCGGTGAACGCCATGGGCAAGGTGGAACGCGCGCGGCTGGCCGAGCTGGTGACCCCCGTGGCCGGGGCGACGACCGAGGAGCGACCGTGACCGCCCGATCCGGCCCCGCCCTGCGCATGTTCGATCTCGACGGCCGGGTGGCGCTGGTGACCGGCGCGTCCTCCGGCCTGGGCGCCGCCGTCGCGGAAGCACTCGGCGCGCTGGGCGCGCGAGTCGCCGTCGCCGCCCGGCGCGCGGACCGGCTGACCGACCTCGCCGGGCGCATCGGCGGGTTCGCCGTGGTGTGCGACCTGACCCGGACCGAGAATATCGGCGACGTGGTCAGCACCGTGGCCGACCGACTCGGCCCGCCGGAGATCCTGGTCAACGCGGCCGGGAACCGGTTCACCACCGAGCCCGCCGAGGCCGAGCCGCTCGAGGCCGTCCACCGAACCCTGGAACTCAACCTGGTGGCCCCGTTCCTGCTCGCCCAGGCGGTGTTCCCGCACATGCGCACCGTGGGCCGCGGCTCGATCGTCAACATCTCCTCCATCAGCGGGCGGGTCGGCGTACCCGGCATCCCGCAGGCGTCCTACGCCGCCAGCAAAGCCGGTCTTTCCGGCCTCACCGCCGAACTGGCCGTGCAGTGGGCGCGGCATTCGATCCGGGTGAACACGGTGGCGCCCGGCTTCTTCCGCAGCGAGATCACCGACAGTCTCTACGACGACGAGCGCGGCGCGGCCTACCTGCGCCGCAACACCCCGCTGCCCACCGAGGCGGCGGCGGAGGACATCGTCGGCGCCGTCACCTGGCTGGCCGGTGACGCCGCCCGGTACGTCACCGGCCAGACCGTCGTCGTGGACGGCGGCTGGACCGCCCGCTGAGCCGCGGCGGCGGAGCACGATCGGCGGTTGACACCCGAAACGCACAATGGAAGCATTCTTGCCAAACGAGAATTACATTCTCTCAGACGTAAACGCATTCTCGAACATTGGTACTCCACCCGTCGAGGAAGGAAGTTTCGCCGCATGTTTGCCGCAATTCTGATCGAGAAGGACGACGCGGGACCGCGCGTCACGCTGACGAACGTGGACGAAGCGACGCTGCCCGAGGGGGACGTCACCGTCGAGGTCGCCTATTCCACGGTCAATTACAAAGACGCCCTCGCCATTACCGGAAAATCGCCCGTGGTGCGCGCGTTCCCGATGGTTCCCGGCATCGACCTCGCGGGCGTCGTCGCCGAAAGCGGTCACCCGGACTGGTCGGTGGGCGACGACGTGATCCTCAACGGCTGGGGCGTCGGGGAAACGCACTGGGGCGGCCTGGCCCAGCGGGCCCGCCTGAACGGGGACTGGCTGGTGCCCCGGCCCGCCGAGTTCACCGCTCGTCATGCCATGGCGATCGGCACCGCGGGCTACACGGCCAGCCTGTGCGTCGAAGCGCTGTGGCACCACGGCATACGTCCCGAGCACGGCGAGATCCTCGTGACCGGCGCGACCGGCGGCGTGGGCAGCGTCGCGATCGCGCTGCTGAGCAAGGCCGGGTTCCGCGTGGCGGCCGCCACCGGCAAGACCACCGAGACCGCGTACCTCCGGCAATTGGGCGCGGACACCGTGGTGGATCGCGCCGAACTGGCCGAGCGCGGCAAGCCGCTGCAGAAGGAACGCTGGGCGGGCGTGATCGACACCGTCGGCAGCCACACGCTGGCGAATGTGTGCGCGCAGACCCGGTACGGCGGCGCGGTGGCCGCCTGCGGCTTGGCGCAGGGCATGGACTTCCCGGCTACGGTCGCCCCGTTCATCTTGCGCGGGGTGACGTTGTTCGGCATCGACAGCGTGCTGGCGCCCAAGCAACGGCGCCTGGACGCCTGGGCCCGGCTGGCGCGCGACCTGGCCCCGGCGGTCCTCGACGGCATCGCTCAGGAAATCCCGCTCGGCGAGGCGATCACCGCGGCCGGCCGGCTCATCGACGGCACCGTCCGCGGCCGGATCGTCGTCGACGTGAATCGTTGATCAGGAGGATGTCGTGACCAGGAAATCGGCGAAATCCGCCGTCGAACTCGATCTGACCGACGTCGACCACCGGGTCGGCAAGCCGGTGGGCGGCGGCCAACTGTGGGAACCGTGCAGTTCCTCCGACATCCGCCGCTGGGTGATGGCGATGGACTATCCCAGTCCCCTGCATTGGGACCAGGAATTCGCACGGGAATCCCGCTACGGCGGCATAGTCGCACCTCAATCGATCGCGGTCGCACTGGATTACGGGCACGGCGCACAGCCGGCGTGCGTCGGTCACATCCCGGGCAGCCACCTGATCTTCGGCGGCGAGGAATGGTGGTTCTACGGTTGCCCGGTGCGTCCGGGTGACAAATTGTTCCAGGACCGGCGATTTCACGATTACAAGGTGGTGGAGACGAAGTTCGCCGGGCCGACCATGTTCTCCCGCGGCGACACCACCCACCGCAATCAGAACGGCGTGCTGGTCGCTCGCGAGAGGTCCACCGCCATCCGCTATCTGGCGTCGGAGGCCAACAAGCGCGGCATGTACGACAACCAATCGGGCGAGGTGCGAACCTGGACCAGCGCGGAGCTGGCCGAGATCGAGTCGCTTCGCCACGAGTGGATCCTGTCCAACCGGGCGGGCGTCTCGCCGCACTTCGACGAGGTGAAGGTCGGTGACCGGCTGCCGCGCCGAGTGATCGGCCCGCACACCATCGCCAGCTTCACCACCGAGTACCGCGCCTTCCTGTTCAACATCTGGGGCACGTTCCACTGGACCGCGCCGGACGGAATCGACGATCCGTGGATCTACCAGGATCCGGGCTGGACCGAAGGATTCGCCTTCGACGAGGAGGGCGCGCGCATCGATCCGCGTAAGCGCGACGGCCTGTACGTCGGCCCCTCTCGCGGGCATATCGACGCCGCCAAGGCGGGCGAGGTCGGTATGGCACGCGCCTACGGTTACGGCGCCACCATGGGCGCCTGGTGCACCGACTACCTCGCGTACTGGGCCGGGCACGACGGCATGGTGCGCCACACCAAGGCGGACTTCCGACTGCCCGCCTTCGAAGGCGACGTGACCTACTTCGACGCCGAGATCATCGGCAAGGAAACGGATTCGGCGTGGGGCGTGCCTCTGGCGCAAGTGCGGCTGCGGCTCACCAACCAGGATTCCGGAGTACTGGTGGACTGCACGGCCGAGGTCGAGCTCCCGTACTGACGGCGAGAGACGGGAGAGGCCCACCATGGCCACCGATACCAACGACGCACCCACACGAGCCGTGGCGATCGCCTCCGGCCCGCCGCTGTCCGACGAGCCGGGTCTCGGGCCGCTGACGCTGCCCGGCTTCCTGCGGGAGGTCACCGAGCGGTACGGCGACCGCGAGGCGCTCGTCGCGCACACCGACACGGGCGTGGTCCGCTGGACCTACACCGGCCTGTGGGAACGCGCCACCGAAGTGGCGCGCGCCCTGCGCGCCTGCGGGGTCGGCAAGGACTGCCGGGTCGGCGTGCTGATGACGAACCGGCCGGAATGGCTCTCGGCCGTCTTCGGCGCCTCGCTGGCGGGCGGCGTGGCCGTCGCCCTCAGCACCTTCTCCAGCCCGGCGGAACTCGACCATCTGCTGCGGCTGTCCGGCATCTCGGTGCTGCTGTTCGAGCGGAGGGTGGCGAACAAGGATTTCGCCGCCGTGCTCACCGAACTGGAACCGGCGATCGGCGCAGGCGCGCCCGGCGCCGTGCGCTCGACGGCCTACCCGTTCCTGCGTCACCTCGCGGTGGTCGGCGAGCCGGTGCCGGGCGGAGCGATCGATTCCTGGCCCACGTTCCTGGCACGTGGGCACGCCGAGCCGCCTGCGCTGGTCGAGGCGACGGCCGCCACCGTGCAGCCCAGCGACACCGCGGTGCTGTTCTTCTCCTCGGGCACCACCAGCAAGCCGAAAGGCATCCGCAGCGCCCACCGCGGCGTCGCCATCCAGATGTGGCGCTTCCGGCGCATGTTCGGATTCGGCCCGGACGACGACGTGCGCTGCTGGACCGCCAACGGCTTCTTCTGGTCCGGCAACTTCGGTCAGGCGCTGGGCGCCACCCTGGCCGCGGGCGGCAGCTTGGTGCTGCAGTCGACCTTCGACGCCGCCGCCGCGCTGGACCTGATGCGGGCCGAGCGGGTGAACTTCCCGGTCGCGTGGCCGCATCAGTGGGCGCAACTGGAAGGCGCGCCCAACTGGTCCGCCACCGATCTGAGCGGCCTGCGCTTCGTGGACGTGCAGACGCCCGCCGCGCGGCACCCCAGCGTGTCGACCACCTGGACCGAGCCCGGGCACGCCTACGGCAACACCGAGACCTTCACCATCACCACATGCTTTCCGTCCGGCACACCCGAGGACGAGATCGCGGGCAGCAGCGGCCTGCCGCTGCCGGGGAACACCGTCAAGATCGTCGACCCGCTCAGCGGTGACGTGCTGGCCCGCGGCGAGCGCGGTGAGATCTGCGTCAAGGGACCGACGCTCATGCTCGGCTACCTCGGCACCCCGCTGGACGAGACGCTCGACGCCGACGGCTACTTCCACACCGGCGACGGGGGTTACCTCGACGACGCCGACCGCTTGTACTGGGAAGGGCGGCTCACCGACATCATCAAGACCGGCGGCGCGAACGTCTCCCCGCTGGAGGTGGACGAAGCGCTGATCCGGTTCCCGGGCGTCGAGGTCGCGCGTACCGTCGGCGTCCCGCACGAGACGCTCGGCGAGGTCGTGGTCGCGTGCGTGGTGCCCCGCGCCGATGCGATGGTGGACCCCGCGGAGATCCGCGCTTTCCTGCGCGAGCGGCTGGCCAGCTACAAGGTGCCCCGGCACGTGCTGCTGTTCGCCGAGGAAGACATCACGCTGACCGGCAGCGCCAAGATCAAATCCAGTGACCTGCGACAGCTCGCCGCGAAACGGCTGGCCGAGGGCTAGAACCACGGTCCGTCGCGGGCGGGACGCCGGCCATCGGAACCGGCGGCGCGCCGGGGTTCCCACCGGCGGATCGACCTGATATACATTAGGGGAGGCTTACCTCGTTAGTCGAGGCTAACCTCAGTGAAACGGTAACCCTGGCTGTGAGGCTTCATGTACGTGTGCATCTGTAACGCGCTGTCCGAAGGTGACGTGCACACCTGCGTTGCGGCCGGGGCCGACAGTGTCCGCCAAGTGAAGAACGCCTGCGGCTGGAAGCCCGGCTGCGGCAGTTGCACGGCGCGATTGGCCGAGGTGATCGGCCGTGCCCGCGCGACGACCGGGGCCCAGCCCTCGGCCGCCTGACCCGACACGCCAGGCGGTCTCTGCGCGCTGCGCGCATTTTGTGCCACGATCGCTGCTATGGACGGCGACAAGGACATCGTGGCGTTGCTCAACGAGCAACTGACGGCCGAACTCACGGCGATCAACCAGTACTTCCTGCACGCCAAGATGCAGGAGAACTGGGGCTTTACCAAGCTGGCGCGGCACACTCGGCACGAGTCCATCGATGAGATGAAACATGCCGAGCTCCTCACCGACCGGATTCTGTTCCTCGAGGGGCTGCCCAACTACCAGAAGCTCAACCCGCTGCGCATCGGGCAGAGCGTGCCCGAGCAGCTGCGGGCCGACCTGCAAATCGAGTTGGAAGCGGTCGAACGGCTCCGCCGGGGCATCGAGTTGATGCGTTCGCGCGGCGACGTGACCTCCGCTCGCATCTTCGAGCACATTCTCGAAGACGAGGAGCAGCACGTCGACTACCTGGAGACCGAACTCGATCTGGTGGAGAAACTGGGCGAGCCGCTGTACCTCCAGCGTTTCACCGAGGCGCCGGGGGACTGATCCGGATTTCCGGCGCGCCTACGAGTGGCTGCCCGGCGATACCCCCTGCGCTGGCCGCGCCGAGGCGTATCGCCGGGCCAGTCGTTGCCGGTGCTGGGCAGGCGTGCCGAAGAGGGACCGATCGAGCGTGGCGCGCTTGAGGTATGCGTGGATCCCGCTCTCCCAGGTGTAACCCATGCCGCCGTGCAGCTGCATGGCCTTCCCCGTCACCCGCACCGCCATATCGGTCGCGAACGCTTTGGCCATCGAAACCGCGGTCGCGGCCTCCGGTGCGGACGCGACCTCGGCCCGGACCGCGGCCGCCACCAGCTGCCTGGCCACCGAGATCTGCACCAGCATGTCCGCGCACGCGTGTTTGACGGCCTGGAAGGAACCGATCGGACGGCCGAACTGCTCGCGCACCTCGGCGTAGTCGACGGTGGCCGCGAGCATGGCCTCGCTCAGCCCCAGACTGTCGCAGGCCGTCGCCAACGCGGCCCGGTCGTACAACCGCCGCAGGGCGCGCTCTCCGTCGCCGTGGAATCGCCACACCGCCGACGGCGCCACCTCGACGCCGACGGCGCTCACACGCCCGAGACTACGGGTCGCGTCGACGACCGGTCGCGCGGTGACGGCTGTCCCCGCAACACCAGGTTCCACTACCGCGATGACGATCTCGCCGTCGGGATGGCGGGCGGGTACGAGCAGCCGGTCCGCACCGGGCGCGTCGAGCACGAAGTCGGCGTTACCGTGCAGTCGCAGGCCGTCGGTATCGGGCACGAGCCGGAACGGCGCGAGATCAGCGTGCGCGCCGGGCGCCACGGCGCCGACCCGCTCCTCCGCCGTGAGCGCGACAACCGGCAGCACCGCGCCCGCGACGGTGCCGCGAAACAGTTCGTCTCGTCCGGGATGGGGCTCCAGTAGGCCGAGCGCGCCGACGGCGAGCACCGCGACCGAAGGGTACGCGCCGCGGGCGACGGCTCGGCCCATCTCCTGGAGAATCACCGCGACTTCGGCGAACGTGGCGTCGGCTCCATCGAACGCCGCGGGCGCTTCCAGCCCGAGCCACCCGGAGCGGGCGATCAGCGACCAGTCGACGGCAGACTCGGCATCGGCATTACCCAGCAGGTCGCGTGCGATCGCTCGCATTTCGTCGTGGATCTCGGCGAATTCGTCGCTCATCATGTTCCCGCCGGTTCTCTGGGCAGGCCGAGTCCGCGCTCCGCGATGATGGTGCGCTGGATCTCGCTGGTCCCGCCCGGAATGGTCCATTCCCAAGAGCCGACGAAGTCGAGCACCCAGGCGCCCGACTCCCAGCCGCCGGACATCGGTTTGCGCAGTATCGTGTGCGCGGCCACTCCCCCGACCTCCGTGCCGAAGTCCGTCATCCGCTGCAACAATTCGCTGTAGTACAACTTCGCCACGGAAGCGTCGGCCGGACCCGCGCGGCCCGCGTCGTGCCGCTCCACCAGGTCGCGGCACAGTGCGCGCAATCCGGCGATCTCGATGTCGAGCGCGGCCAGCCGGTCGGCCACCAGAGCGTCGTCCAGCGGCCGCACGCCCTCGGGATCGGCTCGCTCGCAAGCCTCGACCAGCAGGCGGAATCCGGTGTTACCGAGCCGTTCGGACAATTCCAGCATGGTGAGGCCGCGTTCGGCGCCGAGTGTCTGCTGCGCCACCTGCCAGCCCGCGTTCTCCGCACCGACCAATCCGTCGGCCGGGATGCGCACCTCGTCCAGGAATATCTCGCAGAAGTGCGATTCCCCAGTGGCCTGCCGGATCGGGCGCACCTCGATGCCGGGGCTGCGCATGTCCAGCAGGAAGTAGGAGATCCCGCGCCGCTTCGGGGCGGCCGGGTCGGTGCGAGCCAGCAGCAGGCACCAGTCCGCGTACTGCGCACCGCTGGCCCACACCTTCTGCCCGGTCACGACATAGCCGCCGCCGTCACGGCGGGCGCTGGTCTGCAACGCCGCCAGATCGGACCCGGCGCCTGGTTCGGAGAAACCCTGTACCCAGATCTCGCCGTCCAGGATCGCCGGGAGATGCCTGCGCCGCTGTTCCTCGGTGCCCGCGGCAAGCAGCGTCGCGGCCGCGTGGTGAACGGCCACGAAGGCCAGCACCAGTCGCGGCGCGTCGTGCGCGGCGAGTTCCTGGTACAGCACGATCTGTTCCGGGACGGACATGCCACCGCCGTATTCGCGCGGCCAGTGCGGCACCGCGTATCCGGCGCGGCGTAGCCGCTGGAACCACTCGTGCTGGAAGCGTACGAATTCCGCGTCCGTCGGGCCGGTTTGCGTCCGCCGCCAATCGGCGGGCACATGCGTACGGCACCAGTCCCGGACCTCGCCGCGGAACTCGTCGAGGTCGTGCCCGGTCACCGTGCCCGCTGTCGCAGCGCCAGCAGCCGGTCCCGGTGTTCCGGGGACTGCATGGTGACCACCTCGGCGGCGAAACCGGCCTGCATCGGACCGCCGAGCGCTTGGGAAAGATACATGTTCACCACCCGTTTCGTGCTGCGCAGCGCCTCCGGCGGCAGGGCAGCCAACCGGACGGCAAGTTTCCGTGCCTCGAGCAGCAAGTCGTCCGCGGCCACGACCCGCGACGCCAGCCCGACTTCGACGGCGGTGGCGGCATCGATCCGGTCGCCGGTATACAGGTATTCCCGCGTCCGCAGGATCGGAGTGAGCAGCGGCCAGAACGCGGCGCCGCCGTCCCCGGCGACCAGGCCGACGGCGACGTGCGGGTCGGCCAGGTAGGCGCGATCGGACATCAGCACGACGTCGCACAGCACTGCCAGGCTGGCGCCGAGCCCCATCGCGGCACCGTTCACCGCGGCGATCACCGGCAGCGGAAAGCGCAGCATCTCCTCGATGATCTGGGCGCCTTCGCGGATGCTCTCGTCCCGTGCGACCGGGTCGTCCAGGAAAGAGGTGATCCAGTCCAGGTCGCCGCCCGCGCTGAAGGCCCGGCCGGAGCCGGTGAGGATCACCACTCGGGCCTCCCGGTCCGCGGCCAGCTGCCGCCACACCTGCGCCAGCGCTCGGTGCAAGTCGGCGTTCACCGCGTTGAGCTCGCCGGGGCGGTCGATGACGACGACGCGGACCGGCCCTTCGGAGGCGACGGTCAGCGCGTCGGGCAGGTCGTAGCGCATGGCGTCACCCTTCCCCCGGCTCGGAGAACAAACCGGTCAGGCCACGGCGGCCCGCCAGCCGGGCCAGCAGATCCTCGGTGGCGACCAAGCCGAGCGGCAGCCTGCGCGACGGCAGGCTGTAGCGCGACAGCCACGACAGTGGCGACTCGTCGCAGAAGCCGAGGGCACCGTGCAGCTGGTGGGCCACGCGGAACACGGCCTCGGCCGCTTCCAGCGCCGCGGCGCGCAGGGCCAGCGCATCGATCAGCGCCTCGCCGCGATCGGCCTGGATGCTCCACAACGCGTAGCGGGCGAGCATGTCCACACCGCGGCGTTCCACCTCGGCGTCGGTCAATTGGAACTGCACCGACTGGAACTCGGCCAGCGGCTTGCCGAACTGCTCCCGCACCAGCACATGGGCGCGGGCGAGTTCCACCGCGCGATCGAGCATGCCGAGCAGGGTCCAGCACGGCAGTACCAGCGCGAGCGCCAGGTCGGCCGCGCCGTCGGCGTCCACCGGCGACACGTCCAGTCGCGCCACGAACGCCGACTCACGCGAGGACACACCGGACGGTCGCACCACCACCGACCCCCTGGCGCCGTCCAAGGTCACCGCCGCCCAGCGCAGGTCGAGATCCGCGACCGCCGCGGCGGGCTCGTCATCCGACACCACCACCAACCCGTCGACGTCCAGGTCGACCGGACGGGCCAGCCGCTCCGCCACCGGGTAGGGCGTGGCCCAGTAGCCGGCGCTGCGGCACAGCGCCGCAGCCGCTTCCAGCTCGACCGGATCACGCCGCGGCTCCAGGTCCCAGGCGCCGAGTTCACCCAGCACCGGCGCGACGAGGTTCCGCCGCGCGGGCTCCCGCTCGGCCCACTGCACCAGTTCGTCGCCTCCGGCCGCGCGCAAAGCGCGCAGCGCCTGCACGCCGTACTCCCGTGCTTCGGCGCAGAGTTCGATGGTCATCGCCCGTCCGTCCGCCGGGAACGGTGCGGCGGTCACGCCGCCTCCCCCGCCCGGCGTGGCCCACTCAGCAACGAGCGCGCCAGCAGAATCTTCTGCATCTCGATACTGCCGGAGGCCACCGTCGCGGCGTTCGCGTATCGCCAGTGGTCGTCCACCGCGCGCCGGAACCTGCGCTGGGTCTCCTCCCGCGAGCCCGCGAACGCGGCGAGTTCGGCCAGCACGCTCGCGCTTTCCTGGTCGAGCCTGGTCACCGCGATGCGGTAGGCCGCGGCGTCGCCGGGGGCGACCCGCCCGGCGCTCTGCAGCGCGATCACCTGGTACGCCAGCAGCCGCGCCCGCCGGGCCCGGTTGAGCGTGCGGGCCCAGCGACCGCGCAGCTCGGCAGGCACCGTGTCCCACCGCTGCCCGAGCACGTCCGGCGCGGCCTGCAACAGCCGCTCACAGCGCGCATAGCGGGCGATGCCGACGCGTTCGAACGCCAGCACCTCCTGCACCACCGACCAGCCCTCGTCGACCTGACCGAGCACGTCGGCTTCGGTCACGCGCACCCCGTCGAAGAAGACCTCGTTGAGATGGTGCGGTCCGAGCATCGACCGGATCGGCCGCACCTCGATTCCCGGATCGGACATCGGCACCAGGAACACGGTGAGCCCCTGCTGTTTCCGCGCCCGGGTCGCGGTGCGCGCGAGCAGGAAGCACCACTGCGCCATGGTCGCGTACGAGGTCCAGATCTTCTGGCCGGAGATACGCCAGCCGTCACCATCGCGTCGGGCGGTGGTCCGCAGCGAGGCGAGATCGGAACCGGCGTCCGGCTCGCTGAATCCCTGGCACCAGATCACCGCGCCGCGCGCGATCGGCGGCAGGTGCTCGCGTTGCTGTTCGGCCGTGCCGTGCCGCATGATCGTCGGGCCCACCCAGTTGACGCCCATGTACTGCGCCCCGCGCGGTTCGTGGTGCGCCCACATCTCCTCGCGAACCACGGTCTGCTCCCACACTGAGGCGCCCCGGCCGCCGAACTCCGCCGGCCAGGCCGCGCACAGCAGGCCCCGTGCGGCGAGCACCCGGCAAAATCGCTGGGCCACAGCCAGATCGGCCGGATCGTCGGTGAACGCGCCGAGGTAGTCGGCGGGGACCTCTTCGGCAATCAGCCGCCGCAGCTCACCCCGGAGCCGGGTGGCGGCCTCACCCATCGTGAAGTCCATGGGGCGCATGGTACTTCAATCCTCATAAGGATAGCAATATTTGTATGGTCATTCCGCGGTGACTACACTGCCGCCATGACGGAAAGGCGTGCCGGGTGAGGACCAACCAGAGGCGGACCGCGTGACGGCCGCCAAGCGCGGCCGGGTGCCGCAGCGGCGCATCGCGGAGACCGTCGCCGCCGAACTGCGCACCCGCATCCTGGCCGGCGACGAGAACTACCGCCTCCCCACCCAGGATCAGCTGGTCCAGGACTTCGGGGTGAGCTACCCCTCGATCCGCGAGGCGCTGCGCATCCTGGAGACCGAGGGCCTCGTCACCGTCCGCCGGGGCAATGTGGGCGGCGCCGAAGTGCACCGCCCCGACGAAACGTCGGCGGCGTATCACCTGGGGTTGGCCTTGCAAGGCGCGCGTGTCACCCTCGGCGATCTCGCCGCGGGCCTGCGCACACTGGAACCGCTGTGCGCGGCCGCCTGCGCCGAGCGGCCCGACCGCGCCGAGACCGTCGTCCCCGCGCTCACGCAGAACGTGGACAAGTCGGCCGAACTCGTCGACGACGGCGTCGCCTTCACCCACACCGCCCGCGAATTCCACGACCTCATCGTCTCGTTCACCCCGAACCTGACCATTCGCTACGTCGTGAGCACGCTGGTCACCCTGTGGTCGGCACAGGAAGAGGCGTGGGCGGAGGCGTTGACCCGGCGCGGGGAATACCCGTCCGAGGCCGAGTCGACCGAAGCCCTGCGCACCCACCGCCGCATCACCAGGGAGATCGCGCAGGGGCGGGCAGCCGAAGCCGAGCGCCTGTACCGGACCCATCTCGCCGCCACCCAGACACTGGTGCTGCAGCGCTTCGACGACGGCGTGGTGAACGCCTCGTCCGCCGGGACGCGGCTGGCCATCCAATCCGGCCTCCGCTCGCAGATCTGAGTTCGTCGGCCTGCCGCATCGTCACAACGACCCGCATCGACCAGGGGCGGCTTCGGTTACGCGTTGCTCCGCCGAGCCGGAGCAGCGTACGATAATGCCATTTTCACAGCGTGAAAGTGGATTACCTAGCGGCTGGTCAGCGCCTCTCCGGACGAAACATGGGTTCTGGCCGTCCGCATAGCGCCCGCACAGGGCCGAGCATCGCAAGCGGATACCGAGTTCTCTAAAAACTGCGGCTGAACAGGCACTATGTGGCTCGATTCGGCCCCAGCGATCCAGACCGGGGCACCGCCCCGATCTTCGCATTCAGCGCCCGACACCGACAACCGTAACCTACTCAGCGGTAGCCAACAGGTCAAGTATTGCTATCCTTGCGAGGATTGAAGTAGCGTGGCCCACGACACATCCGCCCGCTCTACCCGGGACCGGATTCCCGTCGTCCCGGGCCGCCGGGCCGGGCTGTGCCACATCTCGAACATCGACTTTCTCATCGCATGGGAGGCCCCGCCTTGACTCGAGGGGCGCGCTACCGCACCACCACACCGATAACCCTCGCCGAGGGGTGGACCGTCCGACAGCTCACCCCGCCGAGCCGGCTGTTCGGCGCGAACGGCCTGCGTACGGGCGCCGACGGGCGAATCTACGTGGCCCAGGTGGCCGGCAGCCAGATCAGCGCACTCGACGTCGCCACCGGCGACCTCGAGACCGTCAGCGCCAAGGGCGGCGACATCGTCGCCCCCGACGACCTCGCCTTCGATCCCGAGGGCAACCTCATCGCCACCGAGTACATGGACGCACGCGTCAGCATGCGCGGCACCGACGGCCGCACCCGGGTGATCCGCGACGATCTGCCCGGCGCCAACGGCATCACCGTGCACAACGGCCGGTTGTTCGTCAACGAATGCCGGATCGGCGGTCGCCTCATGGAACTGCCGCTGGACGGCGGCGCGCCGCGCGTTCTGCAGGACAACTTGCCGATGCCCAACGCCATGGAGGTCGGCCCCGACGGTCTGCTCTATTACCCGGTGATGGGGACCAACGACATCTGGCGCATCGATCCCGACGGCGGTGCGCCCGAACGTGTCGTGGGTGATCTCGGCGTGCCCGACTCGGTCAAGTTCGACTCCGCGGGCTTCCTCGTCTCCACCCAGGTGCAGACCGGCGAGGTGCTGCGGATCGATCCGCGCACCGGTGACCGTCAGGTGCTGGCGAGCCTGGACCCGGGCCTGGACAACTGCACCTTCGTCGGCGACCGGCTGTTCGTCTCGAACTTCTCCGGTGCGATCACCGAGATTCTCACCGCCGGACAGACCCGGTCCGTTCTGCAAGGCGGGCTGCTGTGGCCGCTGGATCTGACGGTCGGCCAGGACGGCGACCTCTACGTCGCCGACGGCACCTTCTTCTACGTTCTGCGTGACGGCGAATTGCACACGGTCGCCTCGCTTTTCAGCGCGGGTAACCCGGGCTACGTGCGCGGCGTCAGCGCGGTCGGCCCGGGCGAGTTCCTGTGTGCCACCTCCACCGGGCAGATCTCGTACTACCGACCGGGAACCGGCGAAGAGCCCGATGTCGTGGCCGACGGGTTCGATCAGCTCTACGGGGTGGCGGCAACTGCCGACAGGACGATCGTGGCCGCGGAACTCGGCACGGGCCGGGTGCTTTCGATCCGGGCCGGACAGGTCGAAGTGCCGGCCTCCGGGCTCGACGCCCCGATGGGGGTGGCATTCGGCCCGGACGGCACCGCCCTGGTCTCCGAATCCGGGGCCGGTCGGATCGTCTCGATCGGCGGCGGCGGAGTCGACACGGTGGTGGACGGACTGGAGACGCCGCACGGAATCCTGGTGCGCGGCAGGCAATTGCTCATCCTCGACGTCGGCCTCAAAGCGTTGATCGGCGTCGATCTCGAGACCAAGGCCCGGCAGACGCTCGCCGCGAATCTCCCGGTCGGCGCGCCGCCCGGGGTGGTCGCCAAACCGCTGCGCGGGACTCCGCCGTTCTCCGGACCCATGGGCCCGTTCGCGGGCATCGCCGCCGGACCGGACGGCACGGTCTACCTGTCCGCCGACGCCGAGGGCAGTGTGCTCGCACTGCGCGGGAAGGCCTGATCCGACGATGACCGACGACGGCCTCACACACGACTTCTTCGGACTTTCCGGACGCGTCGTCATCGTCGCGGGCGCTGGCGGTGGCGGTATCGGCACCGCGGTGACGCGGCTGATCGCCAGGGCGGGCGCCACTGTGATCGGGGTGAGCCGCTCGAAGGAGAACCTCGGCGCACATGTCGAACCACTGGCCGCGGAGGGTCTTTCCGTGGTGTCCGTCGCGGCCGACGTCGGTACCGAGGAGGGCGTCGCGACCGTACTCGAGCACGCCCGCACGGCGCCCGGCCTCCTGCACGGGCTGGTCAACGTGGCGGGCGGCGCCGCGGCGCGCACCTGGATGCCCGCGACCCGGGTGACCAGGGAGGACTGGCGCGCGTTGTTCGCGCAGAACTTGGAGACGATGTTCTTCATGAGCCAGGCGGTGGCCGCCGAGCTGAAGTCGCAGGGCAGACCCGGTTCCCTGGTATCGCTGTCCTCGATCAGCGGCATGAACACCGCACCGTTCCATATCGCCTACGGCACCGCGAAGGCGGCGCTGGTGGCGGCGACCAGGACCCTGGCGGTGGAGCTGGCCCAGGACGGCATCCGGGTCAACGCCATCGCGCCGGGTGTCACCGAGACACCGGCCTCCGGCACCTACGTCGACGACGATCCCCAGCGGGACCGCCGCGCCATCGCCATGGGCAGACGCGGGCGTCCGGATGAGCAGGCGGGACCGATCCTGTTCCTGCTGTCGGATCTGTCGACCTACGTCACGGGCCAGACCCTGCTCGTGGACGGCGGCCTGAACCTCAGGTGGACCCATCTCGGCGAGGACCACACCTCGCTGTTCCTCAAGGACGAGAACTTCCGCGCATCGATCACCCGCTGACGCACCCGAAGTTGTGACCAGGAGCATGTCATGAGCGAAACGACCACCGAGACAACGGATTCCGCGACCGACGAACCGCTGTCGGCGCCGATGACGATCGGCGTCGAGGCGTACATCTCCGAGGAATACGCACGCGCCGAAGGCGACAAGCTCTGGGCCAGGGTATGGCAGCAGGTCGAACGCGTCGAGGAGATCCCCCGAGTCGGCGACTTCCTCACCTACGAGATCCTCGACGACTCGATCATCGTCGTGCGCACCGCACCGGACACCATCCGGGCCTACCACAACGTGTGCGCCCATCGCGGCCGCAGACTCGTCGACACCCCGCCGGGCGCGCACGATGCCCGCGGCAGCCGCAAGCAGTTCGTCTGCGGGTTCCACGGGTGGCGCTACGACCTGGAGGGCCGCAATACCTTCGCGGCCGAGCGCGAGGACTGGGTCTGTGGGCTCACCGAACGCAACGACGGACTGAACCACGTGCAGGTCGACACGTGGGGCGGCTGGATCTGGATCAACATGGACCCCGACGCCGAACCGCTCCGGGAGTACCTCGAGCCCGCGGCCGGTCTGCTCGAACACTTCGAACTGGAGAACATGCGCTATCGCTGGCGGCGGTGGCTGACTTTCGACTGCAACTGGAAAGTCGCCTTCGAGGCATTCATGGAGACCTACCACGTGCCCTACACCCACCCGGAGTTCATGAACTTCGGCACTTTCCTCGGGTGGTCGCGGGCGCAGGGCAAGCACAGCAATATCGGCTACGACGCGCCAAAGGGCATGGAGGAGAACCAGGCCAAGGTGCGTGTCGGCAGCGGTCCCGACGCGCGCGTCTCGACTGCCACGCTCCAGAACTTCACTTGGGAGAACGCCAACACGAACACCACGCGCACGCTGGTCGATGTCGCCAACCGGCTGGTCGACGAACTGCCCGAGGGCACGCCGGCCCACGAGGTGCTGCGCTACTGGCTCGACACCGCGCGGTCGGAGGACGAGGCGCGCGGCGTGGTCTGGCCGAAGGTCGACCCCGATATCGTCGCCCGGGCCGGTACCGCGTGGCAGATCTTCCCCAACTTCCAGATCGGTCACGCGCTGAACAACATGCTGTGCTACCGGTTCCGGCCCTACGGCTACGACCCGGACAAGTGCGTCTTCGAGGCCGCCGTGTTCGAACTCTTCCCACCCGGCGAGGAGCCGCAGACCGAGTGGGAGTACACCCCGGTCGGCGATCCCGGCTGGCGGACCGTCCTCCCGCAGGACTTCTCCAATATGGCCGCTGTCCAGCAGGGCATGAAGAGCCGGGGCTTCTCCGGGCCGAAACCCAACCCCTATCGCGAACGCAGCGTGGTGAATCTCCACCACAACCTCGCCGCCTACATGGGTACCGGCGAGCCGCGCGATCTGACCTGACGAGCGGGACCCGGCCGGTCCGTCACCAACGACCCGAGTTAGAGATCCAGGAATTCGAATGCAAGAGTGCAAGCCCACGGTTACGCCCGATGTCGATCGGGATGCCCTGCGCGCGAGATATCTCGCCGAACGTGACAAGCGCCTGCGTCCCGAGGGACAGAAACAGTACCTGCTGACCGAGGGCGAATTCGCGGACTACTACGAAGAAGATCCGTACACGCCGGTCGTGCCGCGCGAGCCGATCACCGACGAGATCGAGGTGGCGATCCTCGGCGGTGGTTTCGCGGGTCTCATCGCCGCGCACCGATTGCGGCAGGCCGGTGTCGAGGACTTCCGGATCATCGAATTGGGCGGCGACTTCGGCGGGGTCTGGTACTGGAATCGCTACCCCGGCATCCAGGTCGACTCGGACAGCTACTGCTATCTGCCGTTGCTGGAAGAGACCGGCTACCTGCCGAAGGAGAAGTTCTCCTTCGGCGACGAGTGCTACGAACACGCCCAGCGCATCGGCAAGCACTTCGGCCTGTACGAGAAGGCGGTCTTCCACACGCTGATCCGCGCGCTGGAATGGGACGAGCAGATCGAACGGTGGCGGATCGCGACCAATCGGGGCGACGACATCCGCGCCCGGTTCATCGTGATGTGCCAGGGGCCCTACAACCGGCCGAAGCTGCCCGGTATCCCCGGCATCACGCAGTTCGAGGGCCACACCTTCCACACCGCGCGCTGGGACTACGAGTACACCGGCGGCACATCGAAGGGCGGGTTGGACAAGCTCGGCGACAAGAAGGTGGCCATCATCGGCACCGGCGCCAGTGGCATCGGGACGATCCCACACCTGGCCGAAGGCGCCGAACACCTCTACGTGTTCCAGCGCACGCCGTCCTACATCTTCGAGCGCGGAAACACGGCGACCGATCCCGAATGGGTGAAGTCGCTGCGGCCGGGCTGGCGGGAGGAACGGCAACGCAACTTCCACAACGCCGCCTACGCGTTCTACTCGCCGGGCGAGCCGGACCTGATCTGCGACGGCTGGACCGAGGTCGCCCGTAATGTGGCCGCCCACCTGGACGCCACCGGCGGTTGGGCCGAATTGGCGACGAATCCGATGAAGGTCATGGAACTCAAGGAGGCGGAGGACTACCGCGCGATGGAGCGGGTGCGCCGCCGCGTCGACGAGATCGTGGCGGACAAGGCGACGGCCGAGGCGCTCAAGCCGTACTACCGGCACCTGTGCAAGCGGCCGGGTTTCAGCGACAACTACCTGCAGGCGTTCAATCGGCCGAACGTCACGCTCATCGATGTCTCCGACACCAAGGGCGTGGAGCGCATCACGGCGAAGGGGCTCGTCGCGCACGGCGTCGAGTACGAGGTCGACTGCATCGTCTTCGCCAGCGGCTTCGAGATCAGCAGCGATATCGACCGCAGGCTCGCGATCCAGCCGTTCACCGGCCGGGGCGGCCGTTCGCTCTACGACCACTGGGCCGAGGGGTTCCGTACCCTGCACGGCATCCTGTCCCACGGGTTCCCGAACCACTTCGCCACCGGGTTCGTCCAGGGCGGGGTGACCGCGTCCACGACGCGGATGTTCGAGCAGCAGGCCGATCACATCGCCTACATCATCGCCGAGACCCTGGCCCGCGGCGCGACCACGGTGGAGCCCAGCGCGGCCGCCGAGGAGGCGTGGATCGCGACCATCCGGGCGAACTCCTTCGACAACAGCAATTTCGTGCGCGAATGCACGCCCGGCTACTACAACAGCGAAGGCGAGCCGAACGGGCGGTCGTTCCTCGGTGATCCCTTCTGGGGCGGCTTCTATGTGCTCGAGCAGATGCTGCGGGACTGGCGTGACGCGGGCCGGTTGGAGGGCCTCGTCCTGGGTGAGTGACGGGACCTGAGCCGCGATGGACCTGCGAGAGGATCGGACAACTTGCGAGAATTGAGATTCGACGATCGCGTAGCCGTGATCACCGGCGCCGGACGGGGGTTGGGGCGCGCGTACGCGCTGCTGCTGGCCGCGAAAGGCGCGAAGGTGGTCGTCAACGATCTCGGCAGCAGTGTGCGTGGCGACAACGTCGAGGCGAACCCCGCGGCGGAGGTGGTCGCGGAGATCGAAGCGGCGGGCGGCTCGGCCGTCGCCTGCACCGCGTCGGTGGCCACCGCCGCGGGCGGGCAGGCGATCATCGACGCGGCGCTCGACCACTACGGCCGCCTGGACATCCTCGTCCACAACGCGGGCAACGTCCGCTACGGGTCGCTGCGCGAGCTGAGCTACGAGGATTTCGACGCGGTGCTCGACGTGCACCTGCGCGGCGCGTTCCACGTCGTCCGGCCCGCGTTCCCGGTCATGGCCGACGCCGGCTACGGCCGCGTGGTGCTCACCTCGTCGATCGGCGGCCTCTACGGCAACAAGGGCGTAGCCAACTACGCCGTGTCGAAGGCGGGTGTGATCGGCCTGTCCAACGTGGTCGCGTTGGAGGGAGCGGAATTCGGCGTCCGCAGCAACGTCATCGTGCCCGCCGCGGTGACCAGGCTCGCCGATGGGCTGGACACCTCGTCCTACCCGCCCATGGGGCCGGAGCTGGCCGCGCCGACCGTCGGGTGGCTCGCCCACGAGGCGTGCTCGATCACCGGCGAGATGCTGGTGTCGGTCGCCGGGCGCGTGGCGCGGGCCTATATCGCCGAGACCGCGGGGGTCTACCGCCCCTCGTGGACGGTCGAAGAGATCGGCGAGCAGATCGACGCCATCCGCGATACGACCGGCTCTTGGATTCTGCCTGCCGTCCCCGCGGGGCACAGCGATCACATCAGGAAGAGTTTCGAGCTAGCCACGGAGGCAGGACAGCATGCCCGTTAAGGTCTACGAACGTATCCTTCAGCTCTTCGAAGCCGAGGGCATCGACACGATATTCGGCATTCCGGACCCGAATTTCGTGCACATGTTCCACCTCGCCGAGGAACGCGGTTGGAACGTCGTCGCACCGCATCACGAGGAATCGGCCGGATTCATGGCCGAGGCGGTGTCGCGGATGACCGGCAAGGCCGCGGTCTGCATCGGCACCCTCGGCCCCGGTGTCGCCAACCTGGCAGGTGCGATGATGTGCGCGAAGGTCGAGAACTCGCCGGTGATCTTTCTCGGCGGGCAACGCGCTCGGATCACCGAGCAGCGGGTGCGGCGCGGGCGGATCCAGTTCGTCAAGCAGGCCGAACTCTTCGCACCGTCGGTGAAGTACAGCGCCAGCATCGAATACGCCGATCAGACCGACGAGATCATTCGCGAGGGTCTGCGCCGGGCGCTCACCGGGACACCCGGACCGGTCTACATCGAGTGGCCCAAGCACATCATCCAAGAGGAACTCGACGTACCGGAACCCCTGCCGCCCAGCCGGTATCGCCTCGTCGGCCAGACCGCGGGCCAGGACCGGATCGAGGAGGCCGCACGACTGATCCGCGCGGCACGACAGCCGGTACTGCTGGTGGGGCACGGCGTGCACACCGCGCGCGCCGGGGAATCGGTGCGCGCGCTCGCCGAGCTGATGGCCTGCCCGGTCGTCCAGACCTCCGGCGGCACTTCGTATATCGAAGGTCTCGAGGACCACACCTTCGCCTACGGCTTCTCACCGTCGTCCATCGATGCGGTGGTGAGATCGGATCTGTGCCTGGCTATCGGCACCGAACTCGGTGAGCCCGTCCACTACGGGGTCGGGCGGCACTGGGTCGCGGGCGAGGCGAACCGCAAATGGGTTCTGGTGGAACAGAATCCGGAAGCGATCGGGGTCAACCGGCCGATCGACGTGCCGCTCGTCGGCGACCTGCGCGCGATCGTCCCGCAGCTGGTCGACGCGCTGAAGGACACGCCGCGCACGCCGTCGCCCGAGCTGGCCAGCTGGATCGAGCAGGACGCCGCCCGCTTGGCGGAGCTGTCCGAAACGGCGCCGTCGGGCCGGTCTCCGGTGCACCCCGCACGGTTGATCGTGGAGGCGACCAAGGTGTTCCCCTCCGACGGCATCATGGTCCGCGACGGCGGCGCCACGACGATCTTCGGCTGGACCTACTCGCAGGCCAAGCCGCACGACGTGATCTGGAACCAGAACTTCGGCCATCTCGGCACCGGGCTGCCCTACGCCGTCGGCGCCTCGGTGGCCGAGGGCAGGAAGCGGCCGGTCATGCTGATCACCGGCGACTCGTCGTTCCTGTTCCACATCGGCGAGTTGGAGACCGCGGCGCGACTGAACCTCCCGCTGGTCTGCGTGGTCGCCGTCGACTACGCATGGGGCCTCGAAGTCGGCGTCTACAAGGGCCTGTTCGGGCCCGGGTCGCTGGAGACGGGTACGCACTGGAGCACCGACACCCGCCTGGACAAAGTCGCCGAGGGGTTCGGCTGCTACGGCGAATACGTCGACCGCGACGAGGACATCGCCCCCGCCGTCAAACGGGCGTACGCCAGCGGCAAACCGGGCGTCATCCACGTCGCCGTCGACCCGAAGGCGAATTCCGAGGAGATGCCGAGTTACGACGAGTTCCGCACCTGGTACGCGGAAGGGACACAGTAGTCATGCGCGAATACGACAGGTTCTATATCGGCGGCGCCTGGGTCCACCCGGCCCAGGCGCGGTCCTTCGAGGTCGTGAACCCGGCGACCGAGCAGGTGTGCGGCACGGTAGCGAGCGGGTCGGCCGCCGACGTGGACCGGGCGGTCGCGGCCGCCCGCACCGCCTTCCCCGGCTGGTCGGCGACCTCGGTGGGCGAGCGGGTCGAACTGCTGCGGGCGATCGGCACGGAGTACGGCAAGCGCGCTGGCGATCTCGCCGCGGCGCTGACCGAGGAGATGGGCGCGCCGAGCGCGCTGGCCGGCGGCTTCCAGGTCGATCTCGGAGCCGGGCACCTGACGACCGCCATCGAGGTCCTGGAGAACTTCGTCTTCGAGGAGCGACGCGCGGCCACGCTGGTCGTCAAGGAGCCCATCGGCGTCTGCGGCTTGATCACGCCGTGGAACTGGCCGATGAACCAGATCGCCGTGAAAGTCTTCCCGGCCCTGGCCACCGGCTGCACCACGGTGCTCAAACCGTCGGAGCAGGCTCCCTTCGTCGGCCAGATCTTCGCCGAGATCCTCGATGCCGCGGGCGTTCCCGCAGGCGTGTTCAATCTCGTGCAGGGTGACGGGCCGAGCGTCGGCGTGCCGCTGTCGCGTCACCCGGACGTGGACCTCGTCTCCTTCACCGGCTCGACCCGCGCCGGCATCGAGATCGCGCGCAACGCCGCGCCCAGCGTCAAGCGGGTCACCCAGGAGCTCGGCGGCAAGAGCCCGAACATCGTGCTCGACGACGCGGAACTCGCGGCCAATGTCGGCAGCGCCGTCGCCACCATCATGACCAACTCCGGCCAGACCTGCAGTGCCCTGTCCCGCATGCTGGTCCCGCGCGCCCGCATGGACGAGGCCGTCGAGGTCGCCCGCCGGGCCGCGCATGCGCTCACCGTCGGCGATCCGACCGGGAACGTCGCGTTGGGTCCGGTGGTCTCCGCGGCGCAGTTCGACAAGGTCCAAGCGCTCATCCAGCGGGGCATCGACGAAGGCGCCACGCTGGTGGCGGGCGGCACCGGCCGCCCCGACGGGCTCACCAAGGGCTACTACGTGCGGCCGACCGTCTTCGCGAACGTCACCAACGACATGACCATCGCCCGGGAAGAGATCTTCGGCCCCGTGCTCACCATCCTCGGTTACGAGAGCATCGACCATGCCGTCGAGATCGCCAACGACACCGAATACGGCCTGGCGGGCAACGTGGCGGGCGCCGACCTCGAGCAGGCGCGCGCCGTGGCGCGGCGCATCCGGGCAGGCTGGGTGTCGATCAACGACGCCTTCGACTTCCACTGCCCGTTCGGCGGCTACCGCAAGAGCGGGAACGGCCGGGAGTGGGGCGAATTCGGATTCCACGACTATCTGGAGATCAAGGGCATCCTGGGGTACGCGCCGGACGAAGTGTCATAGATCGAGGACCACGGCAGGGCATGAGAAAAATTCCGACCTCGGTTATGGAAATTACCCATACGGAATACCTATCGACATTCAACCAGGTGGGGGGAAGGATCAGGTTTGACGGTCAATGTCGCCCGCCCGGGGGAATTCCAACAACATCGTCCGATGATTGGACTTCCAAATGTTTATCAAGAAATTGGTGGCTACCGCCCTGTTCGCCATAGCGACGACAGGTATAGCAACGGCCACAGCACACGGTGAGGGCACCCTGGCAGACCTCACGATGAACGGGGTGGATGGGCCTATCTCCTACACGACAACCCTGGCTTCGGATCACCGCACCGCTACGGTCGATCTGGACTCGGGGCGGTTCGAGGTGACACCGGCCGCCGTCAACGTGCTGGCTGACGACGGCGCGATCGTCGGCGCGATCCCGACGACACTGCGTATGGAGACCGGTCAAAACTTCTCCATCACACCGTCGCTCGATCCGTCGGGTAGGACGCTGACGCTGACACCGGCGGCCGGCGTGCCGTCACCCGCCGCGTTGGCACCCGAGGTGCAGGGCCTGATGCACGACGCGCTGTTCGGCGGCGCCGTTCTGGGCGCGGCGATCGGTTGCGCGATCGGCATTGCCATCGGAATCTGGTTCTTCGTCGTCGGCGCCGTCATCGGTTGCGCGGTCGGCGCTGCGGTAGGTGCCTGGTTCGGCTTCTTCTTCACGCCGTTCTGATCGACATTCCGGAGAACCGAATAGAGGTACTCGACATCGGCCGGGCGGATCACGAATCCGCTCGGCCGCTCCCTATTGTCCGGCCCCTCAGCTGATCGACAGTCCCTCCGGCGCGGTGTGCTCGGCAGTTACCCCGCCGGATTGGGCGAGCAGATCCAGGGCGATGTCGATGATGAGGTCCTGGATCGGATAGCGGCCGAGGGGGTGGCGTTCGAATTCGAGGAATCGGCTCCCGGTCTCGTCTGCGTGGCCGCCCCGGTCCGCGAAGCGGACCAGGTGGTGGCGGCGATCAGCGTGGCGGGCCCGTCCCACCGGTTCCATCCCGACGCGCACGCGGCGTCGGTCCGCGCGGCTGCCGACGGGATAGGGCTCACCCTCACCCGGCGGGCTCGGCTGTCGACCGGCGACTCCGTCCCGTCTTGAACTTCGCTGAATCTTTGCCTGCTCCCGGCAACATACACGAGAAACCACAGTCGAACAGGATCGAGTGCAGACACTTTGCCGTTCGCTAGGGGTTCCCAGAACCTATATCCATCTGTTACATTACCGATGCGGAGCCTATATAAACGGGTGCTGCCTCTGTCCGAACGACAACGCTGTCACCGGACATCCGCTCCGACAAGGTCGTCGGTAGGCCGACAATGTCGTAGGCCGCGCAACTGAGCCGCACCCGCCGGATGAATGTTCCAGCCCGCCCTCGAACTGCCCGGTCACCACCTGGTCACCGGGAAGCAGTTCCGATATCCGGCCGTGTCGGACTCCGCGGAACGGGGCAGGCTGGAACAATCCTGGGCGACCGCCGACCCGATCGGATATTGAGCCAGAGGAACCCATCGACATGCCGATCAACTTCTTGAGCGGGCTGGATTTGATCGCCGCGCTCGATGTGCGCAATGTCGAAGCCCATCTCGCCGATGCTGTCGAGGGCTGTACGGCATGCGCCACCACCGCGCGGCCTGGGGACGGCTGCCCCGCGGGCCTGGCCGCGCGAATCCGCAGCGACGCCGCGCCCGGCACCGCACCTTCTCCGCTGACGGCGATCGAGATCATCGACAAACTTCTCGCGCTGCGCCGGTCACCGCAGCCCGAAGGCTCGGGCGCGTAGCGCGAGTGCCGCACACTGCCCCGTCTCCGTCCGCGATCAGCACGATCAGCTAAGAGTCAGCCCGGCCCGCGAACTCGCGCGGCCGGCGGATCACTCCGCGACTGAATCGGCTGACGGGGCTGGTGACCGACGAGGAGGCGGCGCCCGCGCAGCGCACCCGCGTGTGGGAGGACCGGATCACCCCGATGTCACGGTCTGGGTTCGCGGGAACCGGTGCCCCATCACATCCGCCCACCATGCGCTCATCTTGCTGGACTCGGGCCAGATGATCCGGTCCCGGTCTTCCTCGTCGGTGCGGGGCATTTTCACGTCCTCGATCACGATGCAATTCCTCTGCGCCGTCCAGCTATGACAAGAGGCACCTCGTTCTCGCGCGGCGCGAGCTTTCGCGACATCGTTCGAGCAGCGGGGGCGCCCCGGTGCGTACCGGCACGACCGCGCTGTCGAGCCGATACGTGCAGCGGATACCACGCGCGACCGTAAACAAACCGATCTTTCGGTACCTCTTCCGCGAATCGGTTGTCGACCGCGACCTCCGCATCCGGGCATGCCCGCGGGCCGCTCGCCCGGCGCCCTACACCTGCTCCGGCGCCTCGGTGGCGACCGGCTCGTGCTCGTCGCGCACCCACGCGTCGGTCTGGGTGAGCCAGAACAGATAGGCCAGAGCGGGTAGCACCGTGACGGCTGCGACGGCCACGACAGCGAGCAGTCCGAGCAGTGTCGCTCGCGCACCCGCGGCATCGGCGATGAGCATCTGATCCACGAGGATCCACGGGGTCTGCGCGACCGCCCATCCGATGACGATCGCGGCTACCGCGGCCGCCGCGGGCACCCGCGCCCACCCGAAGCGGCGACGGTACACCAGGACGAGCGTGAGCACGCCCGCGGCGGCCGACAGCGCGATCAGCGGTAGCGCACGGCCGAGCAGTCCGGCGCCGAGGGTCGGCGCGTCCTGCCGGATCGGTGCGATCGCCGCGATCGCGACCGCCCCGGTCACACCGCCGACGACGAGCGTGCGGACGCGCAGATACTCGGCGAGCGCGTGGTCGCCCGACCGCGCGGCGTCGGCGGTGAGGAAGACCCCGGCCAAGAAGGCGGACGTTCCCACGGCCAGCGTGCCGCCCAGCAGGGAGGTCGGATTGAGCCACGACTGCACCATGTCGCCGTACCCCTCGGCGGGCACCCGGCCGGAGGCGATCGCCCCGACGGCAGTGCCGAAGAAGAACGGCGTGATCAGCGACGCGCCAGCGAACAAGGCGCCGAACAGGCGCGCCTGGCCCAGCGTCGCGGAGTATTTGCGGAACGCGAAATTCGCCCCGCGCAAGACGATTCCGAGCAGGGCCAGGCTCATCGGGATGAACAGGGTGGTCATGACGGCCGCGAACACCGTCGGATAGGCGGTCCAGAGGAACACCAGAATGTAGATCAGCCAGACGTGGTTGGCTTCCCACACCGGCCCGATGCTGTGGTCGATGAGCACCCGCAGGCGGCTGCCACGCCGCGCTCCACCCGCGGTCAGATCCCAGAATCCGGAGCCGAAGTCCGCGCCGCCGAACAGCGCGTACGCCACCACCCCGAGGAACATCGCCGTCGCCACCACGTCCGAGAGATCCATCGTCACGGCTCTCCGATGCTGCGGGCGCGCTGCTCCTGGTCGACCGGCGACGCTCCGGGCCCGTAGGGGGCGGTGATGGTGGTGGCGCCGCCGCGCCAGCGGCGGGCCATGGAACGCAGGACGACGACGGCTCCCACCGTCATCCCGACATACACCAGCAGCACGCTGACATAGCTCCACCACAGGCCGGTGCTCGTGCTGGCGGCGTCGGTGGTGCGTAGCACCTGCCACACCGTCCACGGCTGGCGGCCCACTTCGGTGGCGATCCAGCCGCATTCCAGCGCGAGAACTGCCAAGGGACCGGCGGCAACCGCCGCCCACAGGAACCAGCGCTGGTCGCGTAGGTCGCGGTGCCGCCAGCGCAGCAACCAGAACACGAGCACCATGAGCGCGAGCAGGGTGCCGATGACGACCATGGTCTGGAACGCGAGGTGGGTGATGTTGACCGGCGGCCGATCCTCGACGGGGACCGCGTCCAGACCGGGGACAGGGGCGGTCAGCGAGTTGCGGGCGATGATCGAACCCAGGCGGGGGATCTCGAGCGCGCCGCGGACCTCCCCGTCGACCAGCACGCCGCCCAACCGCAGCGGGGCCGGGCCTTCGGTGGTGGTCGCCAGTTCGAATGCCGCCAACTTCGCCGGTTGCGTATCGTGCACCCGCATCCCGAGAACGTGCCCGATGAGAGGTTGCGCGAGCGCGGCGACGGAAGCGAAGACGAACGGGACCGTGAAACCCAGCCGGTGGTGGTCGTCACGGCGTCCGCGCAGCAGACCGGCCGCGTAGACACCGGCCACCAGGAACCCGACGAGCATGAACGCCCCCACCCACATGTGCGCGAACTGCAGGTAGACACCGTCGTTGAACATCGCTCGCCACGGATCGACGTCGGTCACCGCGCCGTCGACGAGCCGGAAGCCGGTCGGATTGTTCATCCACGCGTTGACGCTGATCACACAGAACGTGCCGACCACCCCCGCGACGCCCATCGGGACGAGCATCGCGAGATGCCTGCGCGGCGGCATGCGACCCCATCCGTACAGGTAGATGCCGAGGAAGATCGCTTCGATGAAGAAGGAGAGGCCTTCGAAGGCGAACGGCAAGCCCAGCACGTCGCCGTAGCGGCCCATGAGGCCCGGCCACAGCAGGCCCATTTCGAAGCTGAGAACCGTTCCGGAGACCGCGCCGATGGCGAACAGGATCGCCGACACCGTCGCCCACCGCTTGGCCAGTCCCAACGCAACGGGGTCGTCGCGGATGATGCCACGGCGGTGCACGACGTAGATCATGGCGGGGAACGCCACCCCGAAACAGGCCAGCACGATGTGCCACCCCAGTGAGAACGCCATCTGCTGGCGCGCGGGCAACAGACCGGGCGGCGGCTCCGCCGACGCCTGGTAGAGCGCGACGAGCGTGCTCGACACCATGCCAGCCCCTTTCCGCGGTCTCGGGAGCCGCATACCCGCACACTCCGGCCCTTTCGCGTGGTATCCCCATTCACCGTTCACAAACCAGCAAGTCGCTCCGCCTTCGTGGGCTGAGACGGCATGTCCGGATGGGAATCCGTGACTATCGATGTCGGCGGGGATTGTGGTGTGATCGGTATAGGGAGGAGCGCCGATGGGGAATTCTCTGCGAGATCGACACCGATGGTTGTCCGGGGTGGTCGGCAGTGTCGTGGTCGCCGCGACGGTGGCTGGTTGCGAGACCGCCGACAGGCCGTCGCCTATGGCATCGCCGAGCAGCGTCACCACGTCCACGGCCGCACCGCCGCAGCCGTGGACGCTGGCCGATCTCACGTATCACCCGTGCAGTGTGCTCGGGCCGGACGATATCGCCCGCTTCGTGCTCGAACCCGAAGCCAAGGCGTCCACGCCCCCGAAGCAGCTGCCGCGCTGCACGTGGTCTTCCATCCAAACCGGAGCGTCCGGCAGTTTCACCATAGGCTTCGCGCCCCACAACGCCGACCTCACCGATCTCGGGCAGCGCAAGGTTCACCAGCCGCTGGAGCGGACGATCACGGTCGCGGGCCGGCGCGCCGTACTGGATCCCACTATCCGTCCGGACGGCCGTAACGGCAGCTGCGCCCTCCACGTGTCGGTGCCGTCAGGCGGATCGTTCTATCTGGGAATCGCCGCCCCCGGGATAGCCACGGGCGTCGACTGGGACGTCTGCGCCAAGACAATCGACGTCGCCACCACGATCGCCGGGCGCCTGCGGTGATCGTCCATCCCAGCCACCCGACATCCGCACCGCCGCGACTTCCCTTTGCGATACCGATGTGGCCTGAGCATCACGCTCACTAGGTGGTGCGCCGAGCCTCGCGGCCGATGATGCTCACAACGCGTTGCCGCATTCACGCTGTCGCCACAGCGGGCGGCCATTCCACAGGTTCGACATTCTCCGGCTTTCCCTCGCCACCTTCGCTCCAGTCGAATTCGGGCAGGGGCGGGCCCCACTGCCGTGGCTCGGTGAACAGGATCTGCCCGGTGCCGAAGTCGACCAGGGCGAAGCTGGTCCGGCCCTGGAACAGAACTTGCGCGAACGAGGCGTTACCGGTGAAGGTCGCGCCGTGGAACCAGGCGGGTCCGCCGAAGGCCGCATTGCGGAAAGAAGCGGTTTCGGTGAAGGTCACCCCGCGGAACAACGCTTCGTTGTCGAAGGCGGCCTTGTCGAACGAGGTGTCACCGGTGAAGGCCGCGCCGTAGAACCAGGCGGCTCCGGTGAACCTCGCCGCACTGAACGAGGCGTTCCGGGTGAAGGTCGCCTCGTGAAAAGAACTTTCGCGGCTGAAGGTCGCCCCTTGGAACCAGGCGTTGCCGGTGAAGGTCACCCTGTCGAGCCGTGCGTCGCCGGTGAAAATCGCTCCACCGAATACGGCGGTGCGCGCGAAGATCGCCTCGTGGAACCAGGTCCAGGAATTGTTGTCGAAAGACGCCCCGTGGAACCAGGCATCGCCGGTGAAAGTCACGCTTCGAAACGAAGTGGTTCCGGTAAAGGTCGCCCCACGGAACAACGTATCGTTTCCGAAGGTCGCCCCATCGAACGAGATATCGCTGCTGAAGGTCGCTTCGCCGAAGGATGTCTCGCCGCTGAACGTCGCATCGCCGAACGTAGTGTCGCCGCTGAAACTCGCCTCGCCGAACGAAGCGTCGCCGCTGAAGATCGCCTCGCCGAACGAAGTGGCGCTGGTGAAGGCCGCTTTGTGGAACCAGGAGTCGCCGCTGAAGTTCGCCTGGTGGAAGGAGGCGGTTCCGGTGAAGGTCGCCCCGCCGAACCGAGCGCCCCCGACGAAGGTGGCGTTGTCGAATCGAGCGGTGCCCGAGAATGTGACGTTGTCGAAGTCCGCGGCTTCCAGGCGCGAGGTGCGGAAGTCGAGATTGTAAGGCGACCAGGCATATTCGGTCCCCGGTAGCAGATGATCGGCGATCACACGCACGATGGTTCTGCGAACTTCTCGATCGTTCTGCCGATACTCGAAATGTTGTTCGTTCTCGAAGCCGGACGGCTCGACAGCCGGATACTTGCGGATGTCCTTGGTCTGGTGGTTGCCGCCGAGTTCGGGACTGTACGGCAGCCGAAGGTAGCCGCACAGCACGTCGATGCATTGCTGGCGGCGTGGGCCGTCGGTTTCGTCGGCTACTCCGGCCATCGCGTACACCCCGGCGATGCGGACCGCGACATCGGTCGCGCCGAGCTGGGCGGCCGCCGCACCGAAACGTTCCACGAACTTGCTCTGCTCGAGATCGCGTTGCCGCCGGTAGGCGATCACCAACGCGACCACACCGCCGACCCCGGCGACAACGGTCAGTGCTACACGAGTCACTTCGATCTCGGCCGCGGCTCTGCCCCTATCGATGGGCATGATCAGTCGCAGGAAACCGTAAGCCACGCCCGCCACGACGAGCCCGCCGACGAGCGCGTAGCCGACAGCGGCGAACAAGCCGATCCGTCCAGCGCGGTGACCGAAGGCCGACAACGTGGTCTTGTCTCGCCGCGTCCGCGCCACACTCGATCCGCTACGTCTTTGTGCGCCGAATGCGCTCACCCACCCGAGCATCATCCGATTGTGCTCGAAGCCACACTATCGCGTGCGGTACTCCGACGTTCCGCGGACAGCACCCGGATGCGGGGTCGCCGAGATGAGCGTTGGGCACGAGGTTTCGGGATCTCGACGGCCGGGCGGTCACCAAGTCAGAACGGGTTTGACGATGGTGCCCTCATGCTGCTGGGCGAGTGCGAGGTTGATATCGGTGTGCGGGTATGTGGTGACGAGCCGATCGATCGGGAAGAGGCCCGCGGCATGCAAGTCCAGCAGGTAGGGGATGAAGGTCGCGGGTACCGCGTCGCCTTCGAGGCAACCGCGGATCGCCTTGCCGCCCAATACGATGTCGCGCAGGTCGATCGGCGGCACTCCGGCGCCGAGGCCGACCGCGACTACGGTGCCGCCGATCGCGACCGCGGCGGCCGCCGCGGCGAGGACTTTCGCCGATCCCGTGGTGTCGAGTGCGTGGGTGGCCCCGCCGTCGGTCAGCTCGCGAACCGCGGGCACGATGTCGTCGGCCGCCGGATCGAGCACCGCGGTGGCGCCGAGGTCCCGCGCGAATGCCCGCCGGAACGGTGACGGCTCGATCACGACCAGTTCGGCGACCTCGCACGCCAGCGCCGCCAGCACGCCCGCCATGCCGACCGCGCCCGCGCCGTAGACGGCGACCCGGGCATCCCGGTCCGGCCGCAGCACATTGAGCACCGCGCCCGCGCCGGTCAGGAACCCGCACCCCAGCGGAGCCAGCACCGCCGGATCGACCTCGGTGTCGACGACCACCGTGTTGTCGACCGTGCTCAAGGCGTACGCGGCGAAGCTGGACTGGCCGAAGAACCCGTCCCGCACCGGCGCTCCCGCGACGGTCACCCGGCGCGTCCGGTCCGCCCGGGCCCCGAACTGGTTGAGTTCCAGCGCGCGCACGCAATACGCCGGGCGACCCGCTCGGCAGTTCCGGCACGTTCGGCAATGCCGGAAGGTCAGCACGACACGATCCCCGGGCCGCACGCCGGTCACCGCAGCGCCGACGGTCTCCACCACTCCGGTGCCCTCGTGCCCGAGCAGCACGGGACGGTCGGCGCCGCCCGCCGCCCGAGTGACCAGGTCGGTGTGGCAGATGCCGGTGGCCTGTACCCGCACCAGGATCTCGTCGTCGCGGGGTTCGTCGATCTCGACGGCTTCGACGGTGAACGGCGCGGCGGGATCGCGGGACAGCACCGCGGTGGTGGTCACCATCGCTCAGATCCGCTCGAGCAGGAAATAGAAGTGCTCGCCGTCGACCAGCACCACGTCGGGGCGGCCGTTCATGATGCCCATCAGCGTGTTGTCGTCGAGCCATTTGAAGTGGTCGAAGACCGGGCGGCGGTCGTAGACCATGGTGGCGGTCACCTCGCCGCGGAATTCGATGTTCCACAACGTCGCTTCCCCGCCGCCGCCGAGTTCGACATTGGAGAACAGCGACCCGTCCTCGGCACGGCAGATCAACGGCTGAGCATCGAGCAGGCCGCGAAAAGTCTTGCCGTACCAGCGACTCGCCGACAGCGCCTTGCGTAGCGGATGCCCGGTCGGGAACGCCGCCCCCTTCCACTCACCCAAGATGTCCTCGGCACGCGCGACCGGCAATCCGGCCCACAGCGCATCCAGCTCGGCCGCCGACACCCCGGTTTCCCGTTCGGCGAGATCCCGCCAGCCATTCCCCTCGGAGCCCATGCCCATCCTCGTTCCCAGCGCAGTTCCAGAACCTTTTGGTTCGGCAACTGTATATCCGAACCAAAAGGTTCGGCAAGATAGGATGCCGCCATGCGCGCAGCAGGTCAGGCCACCCGTGATCGAATCCTCGTTGCGGCCAAAGCGGAGTTCGCCCAGTACGGCATCGCCGGCGCGCGCATCAACCGGATCGCCGCCGCGGCCAAGGCGAGCAAAGACCGGCTCTACGCGTATTTCGCGGGTAAGGACGAGCTGTATGCCGCGGTCACCGAGGAATGGGTCACGCAGACCACCGACGAGACCGCCCTCGACGCCGCGGACCTGCCCGGTTACGTGGGCAGGCTTTTCGATCACTACATCGCGCACCCCGACAACGCGCGTCTGCAGGCGTGGGCCGAGATCGAACAGACCCACATCCCGGCCGCCGAGGACGCCATCCGCCGCATCATCGCCGGAAAACTCGCCGAGATCCGCCATGGGCAGGACCGGGGCCTGATCACGGAGGCGTTCGGGCCCGTCACCCTGATCGTCATGCTGACCGACCTCGCCCGCACCGCGGCCATGCACGCCACCCGCACCGACCATCACAACATCGGCGAACGCCGCGCCGCGACGGTTCTCGCCGCCCACCGCCTGGTCAGCCCGGATGCGCCCCGCGCGGAAGACCGTCGCTGACTTCGCAGGGGCTTGCCGACACAGCCCCGAAGGTGATGGGCTAGGAGAGCGTCACGTCACGCACGCCCGTATCGCTCGCAGCGCTGAGGGAAGGCGGTCCAGCAGGTAATCCCGCGGATGCCCGGCCGAAGGTGGGGCCGAGACGACGATGGAGCAAGGCATGGACGAGATCGAACGCGCGCCGCGGCTCACGGCGTTCCCGCGCATCGATGACTACGGGTTCATCTCCGACTGCGAAGTCACCGCTCTCATCGCCCCCAGCGGAGCCATCGAGTGGATGTGCCTGCCCAGGATGGACTCCCCCAGCGTCTTCGCGGCGATCCTCGATCGATCCGCGGGCTCGTTCCGGTTCGCCCCTGCCGACTTCATGGTGCCCACCGACCGTCGGTACATCCCCGGCACCATGGTCATGGAGACCAGCTGGCGCAGCGGCGACGGGTGGGCGACGGTGCGCGATGTGCTGCTGGTGGGGCCGTGGCGGCACCAGACACCGGGCCGCAGCGCCCATCGGCGTACCCCCACCGACTACGACGCCGAACACATTCTGCTGCGGACGGTGCACTGCGAGACCGGCCAGATCCACTTCAACCTCGATTGCCAACCCGCCTTCGACTACGGCAGGTATCGCGCCCGGTGGGACTACCTCGGCAGCTATTACCTCGCACAGGCCAGCGCCGACGGAACCGATCTGCAGCTGACGTTGAGCACCGACATGCGGTTGGGATTGGAAGGCACGCATGCGGTCGCCCGCACCATGCTGAAGACGGGCGACACCCGCTTCTGCGCGCTCTCCTGGGGCACTCGCGACGCCCCCGGCGACGTCGAGGAAGCCGAAGAACGGCTGCTGCGCACGATTCACCACTGGCGGCACTGGCTGGCAGGCGGTCGTTTCCCGGACCATCCGTGGACCGCGGAACTGACCCGCAGCGCGCTGACCCTCAAGGGACTGACCTTCGCGCCGACCGGCGCGGTCGCTGCCGCCGCCACCACGTCACTGCCCGAAACCCCGGGCGGGCAACGCAATTGGGACTATCGCTACTCGTGGATCCGCGACTCCGCCTTCGCGTTGTGGGGCCTGTACACACTGGGCTTCAGCTGGGAGGCGAACGACTTCTTCTCCTACATCCTCGACCTGACCGAGGAAGCCAGGGACATGCAGATCGTGTACGGCATCGGAGGCGAAACCGATCTCACCGAGCACACCCTCCCCCATCTGCGCGGATACGACAACGCGAGCCCCGTGCGCACCGGCAACGACGCGTACCGCCAACGCCAGCACGACGTGTGGGGGGCGGCGCTGGACGCGGTCTACCTCTACGCCCGCCATCAAGATCAAATCGATGCGCGGGCCTGGCCGCTGCTGGGGCGGGCGGTCAAGAGCGCCCTCACCTACTGGCGCGACCCCGATCACGGCATCTGGGAGGTTCGCGGTCAGCCCCAGCACTTCACTTCCAGCAAAGTGATGTGCTGGGTCGCCGCGGATCGCGGCGCCCGGCTGGCTCGCATCCACCAGGATGTCGACCGCGCCCAACGCTGGCAACGGGCCGCCGACGAGATCCACGCCGACATCTGCGCGCACGCGGTCGACTCCCGGCGGGTGTTCACCCAGTACTACGGCAGCACGGCGCTGGACGCTTCGACGCTGCTCATCCCGCTGGTTCGTTTCCTGCCTCCCGACGACGACCGGGTACGCAACACCGTGCTGGCCATCGCCGAGGAACTGACCGAAGACGGCCTCGTCTTGCGCTACCGCGTCGACGAGACCGACGACGGCTGCGCCGGGGCGGAAGGCGCATTCACGATCTGCTCGTTCTGGCTCGTCTCGGCGCTGTCGGAGATCGGTGAAAAGCAACGGGCCAAGCAACTGTGCGAGAAACTGCTCGGCTACGCCAGCCCGCTCGGGCTCTACGCCGAGGAGATCGATCCCCGCACCGGACGGCACTGGGGCAACTACCCCCAGGCGTTCACCCATCTCGCCCTGATCAACGCGGTGATGCACGTCATCCAGGACGAACAGGCGCTGCTGCGGCAGGCACTCGGCGGCGAGTCGATCGCGCCGCGACTGGACGATGCGCCACTCACCCGCGGATACATCCACCGGTGACGAAAACCGTGCGGGGTGCGGAAATGAGCGGTCTTTCGTGCCGCGGCGAGCCCGGAGTCAGTACTATCACGTCCGACTGTTACCAGGACTAAGGATTTCATTGAAGGGCTCGACCATAGCGATGCTCGGCATCGCTGCGACCGCGGCGTTCGGCATGACCACCGCCCCCGCGGCCGCTGATCCAGTGGCGGACAAATCTCGCGTCGTCGAGACCGAGGACGGCTGGGAGTTGCGGATCAGCAAGACCGCCGAAGACGTGCAACGCGTGCCCAATCTGGCCGCGACCCCGTTCACCCGAGAAGGCTTCGTCACGCTTTCGGCGGCGGCCGATATCGGCGGCGAAGGCCGTGCGGCGGTGAACTCGGGCACGTTGCAGCTGGGCTACCAGATCGGCTGCCAAGCCGATGTCTCCAACGGCCTCACCGTGGGCATCTCCGCGGCGATCGGCCCGAACGCGTCGGTGACCGTCGTCCCCTCCCCCGGGCTCGCGGTCGGCGGCAGCGCGCTGGCGCTGCCCAACATGTCGACGACCATCAAGCCCGGCACCATCAGCAGCATCACGTTCGGCACGAAAGCGCTCGCCGGCGCGCACGGTTCGATCTCGGTCGATCAGATCCAGATCAAGATCGATGCGTGTGCGGGCGCGGTCAGCCTGCGTTCGTTCGCGGTCGTGTCGATCTCCACGGCGACGGCGGACAATTCGGTCGCCGTCTACGGTGACCCGATATGGCTGTGATCCCGATGTGGCGGCGCTGGATCGCACCGGCCGGTGTGTCGGTCTCACTGATCCTGGCCGCCGCCACCGCCTCCGCCGAACCCATTGTTCCGGCCGGCCCTCCGCAAACCTGCGGCGAGACACCAGGCGGGTCCGCATCTCCCGGGTGCGGCACCGACAAGCCCACACCACGTGGGCCCGCGGCCCCGCCACCAGCTCTGCCGTTGCAGATGCTGGCGCCGCCGCCCGCACGGTCGGCGCCGAGCACCAATACACCTGCGGGCGCGCTGGTTCCGCCCGCGCCGGGTCCGGGCGGCGGCACGCCGATCGTGCCGGCCAAGTAGCCGACGAGCCGGGGGCGGCGCTTCGCCCCCGTCACTCGGCCGAGCAGGAATATCGACCCCGGTCCCGAGGGCTGTCAACCACCGCGATAGCACCGCCTCGCCCACCCGGCTCAGGAGTGCGGTACGGATTGATCAGGTTCGTTCAACCACGGACGACGTGGACGCCGCCGCACGCGGCGATTGGTCGTCCTGTCGCGCCGCCCAGATGATCAGCACCCCGGCGATGACGCCGACGAAGTACGGGGACGGCACCAGCAGGACGCCGCCCAGCACACACCAAACGGCAAGACTCCAGCCGAGCCAGGCGGGTACTGCCACTCCGCGGCCTGCGAGATGCCAGATCAGGAGACCCAGGAGGATCAGCGGCACGGCGAAGCTGCCCGGGCCGGCCCAGAAGGTGACTTTGTTCTCCAGGGACTCCACGGTCGACGCCGACTCCGCGCCCGCGAGCGTGAGCGGCACGGCCGCCCAGAGCCCCTCGTCCACCCAGCCGGTGATCTCCTGCCAGGCGGCGAGCGCCAGCAGAAGTAGGTGGCCGGTGCCCAGCACGAGCATGATGCCGCCCGCCCAGCGGAGCATTCGCTTGGAGTTCATCGTGACCTGCCCTCTCCTACGCCCCGACTCTGTCGCGCTCATGCGGGGCAGGGTGCGGCTGCTCTTTTATACGGTGCCGTACAGTTGGTCTGTACGGTAACGTATAAAAGCGGCGCGAGCAATGGAGGTGACCAGATTCCCGCTGTCCCCCGCACGACCCGAGCCCGCTGGATCGAGGCCGGACTCGAGGCCCTGGCCCGAGGCGGGCCCGACGCCGTCCGCGTCGAGACACTCGCCGCCGAACTCGGCGTCACGAAAGGCGGGTTCTACGGGCACTTCGACGGCCGCCCCGCGTTGCTCAGCGAAATGCTCGACGAATGGGAGCGGCGCTGCACGACGGAAGTGATCGCCCAGGCCGACACCGAAGGCGTCGATGCCGCCGACCGGATCCGTCGCGCGGGACGACTGACCTTCGCGGAGGACCTGCACCGGATCGATCTCGCGGTCCGCGCCTGGGCCCGCAACGACGAGTCCGTCGCCGCGCGCCTGCGGCGTATCGACAACGAGCGCATGGGATTCCTGCGCAAGATGTTCGGTGCCTTCATCACCGACCCCGACGAGATCGAGGCACGCAGCACGCTGACCTTCGCCCTCGCGATCGGCCGCCACTTCATCGTGGCCGACCACCCCGGGTACACCACGCGCGAAGCCATCCAGCTCGCCGGTGAACACCTTCTCCGGCCGCCGCCCGCCTAGCGCCGAATGCCCGCCGTCCCGCACTGGCGGGTGTGGCGCCCGCTAACCAGTAGGTGATGCATCGAATTTGCATCGTTAATCGCGTATTGTGGAGTCCTATAGACCCAAGACCGAGAGGAGAACGTCATGCATCCACCGATTCGCATGCGAGCATTCGGGCTGGCGACCGGCGTCGCTGCGGCAGCGTTGGGCATACTCGTCGCCGCGCCCACCGGTGCCGCCGCTCCAGCGGCCTGCCCGGCTCCGGGCCCCGCGGCGACGCTGACCTCCGACAGCGGCGCCTCGTGTTCGGCCACCAGCGCCGCGGGTGGGGCCGCGGCCGCTTACGGCCTCGACGGAACCGCCTCCGCCAATGCCGCACCGACCAGCCTTTCCCTGGCAATCGCGCAGAACGGCGGCACGGCGAGTTCGAACTCGGCCCCCCTGTCCGGCCCCGCCGCGATTGCCATCGGACCCGGCGCGACCGTCACGACCACCGGCGTGCGCCCTGGATTGTCGATCGGCATCGCAGGCCCGGGATCTACGGTCGCGGTGACCGGAACCTCGGCGCCGACATGCTCCGGCGACTGGGCCTTCGCCGGTGATTTCCAAACCTGGCAGGGCTGCTTCTCGCAGCGATAGTGCATCGTTACGTGTAACATCATGGAGGTCGAGTGGTAGCCCGAGGCTTGGGAAAGGGGTCGGTGATGACCATCGTGTCGCCCGGATCGACGGTCGCCGCCTCGGCCGGTGGAATCCCGGTCCTCGCGGCAGAGGACTCGTTCCCGCGGTGGCGTGCGGCGGTGCGCCGAGCGGTGCTCGGCGAAATCCAAGGTTTCCTCCTGCGCGAATGTCCCCCGGCCCTTCGCCGCCTCGGCGCACAGGAGGTCCTGCGCCAATACGCGATAGGCGGGAAGTGCCTGCGGTCGACGTTCATGTATCTCGGCTGGCTGTGTGGCGCACCCGATGACGCGGCGGCACTGCGGGCCGCCGCGAGCCTGGAACTGCTCCACGCGTTCGCCTTGCTGCAGGACGACGTCATGGACCAGTCCGCCACCCGCCGAGCCGCCCCGGCCGCGCATGTCCGGTTCGCCGCACTCCACCGCGGCAGCGGCGCGCCCGGCTCGTCCACCAGGTACGGCGAGTCGGCCGCGACATTGCTCGGCGACATGTGCCTGGTGTGGGCCGAACGGATGCTGCGGGAAAGCGGCTGCACCGAATCGGCGCTGCGCCCGGTATGGCCGCGCTACGACGCCATGCGGCTGGAGCTGGCGACCGGGCAGTTCGCCGATCTGCTCAATGACGCGCGCACCGAGCCGACGCCGGCTTCGGTCCTGGCCATCGCGCGAGCGAAATCCGGCAACTACACGGTGCGACGCCCCTTGGAGATGGGCGCCGCACTCGCCGGTTGCCCAGCACCCGTCCTCGAGGCGCTGGGCCGCTACGGCACGGCGGTCGGCGAGGCGTTCCAGTTGCGCGACGACATTCTGGGCGTCCTCGGGTCGCAGTCCGTGACCGGCAAGCCCGCGGACGGCGATCTCGCCGAGCGCACGGCCACCACCGTGCTGGTGCTCGCACGCGAGATGGCCACCCCGTCGGCCCGGGCCGAACTCGCGGAGCTGCTGAATCGTCCCCGGCTCGGGGCCGAGGAACTCGACCGCGCCCGAACTCTGATCGTCGAATCCGGTGCACCCGCCGAGGCCGAGGCGATGATCGCCGAGCGGGTGGCCCGAGCGCGGAGCGCACTGGACAGCGCGATCTTCACCGCACCGCTGCGCGCGGCCCTCGGGAGCATGGCCACCGCCTGCGCCGAACGCGTTGCCTGACAGGAGGTTCTACCGATGCGCACCGTCAATGGCGCCACCGACCGGGTCGTGATCGTCGGGGCCGGTCTGGCCGGTCTCTCCGCGGCCATGCACCTGGTGGGCCGGTCCCGGGAGGTGACGGTCGTGGAACGGGACGCGGTACCGGGCGGACGAGCGGGACACGCGGAACTCGGCGGCTACCGCCTCGACACCGGTCCGACGGTCCTGACCATGCCGGAACTCGTGGAAAGTGTCTTCGCGTCCGCCGGAGCCCGCGCGGCGGATCGGTTACGGCTACTGCCCGTCGAGCCCGCGTACCGGGCGAGTTTCGCCGATGGGCGCACGCTCGAGGTACACACGGACGCCGAGCGGATGCAAGAGGAGATCCGCCGCTTCGCGGGCGCCGCCAACGCGGACGGTTATCGCCGCCTGCGGGATTGGCTGACACGTTTGTACCGAGCGGAGATGGACCGGTTCATCGCGGCCAATTTCGACTCGCCGCTGTCGATGCTGACCCCCTCGCTGGCCCGACTGGTCGCGCTGGGTGGTTTCGGGAAGTGGGATCGCGCCGTCGCTCGCTACATACACGACCCGGAGCTCAGGCGTGTCTTCACCTTTCAATCCCTCTACGCGGGTGTCGCGCCCACCCGGGCGCTGGCCGCCTATGCGGTCATCGCCTATATGGACACCATCGGCGGCGTTTTCTTCCCGCAGGGCGGAATGCGCGCGCTTCCGGACGCGCTGGCGGGCGCGGCGACCGATGCCGGTGTCCGATTCCGCTACGACACCGCCGTGACCGCCCTGGAACGCACGGGCTCCCGGATCACCGGCGTGCTCACCCGGGACGGCGACCGGATACCCTGCGACGCCGTCGTGCTGACGACGGAACTACCCGAGGCATACCGCCTGCTCGGGCGCGCACCACGGCGGCCGGTTCCGCTGACCTCCGCCCCGTCGGCGGTGATCGCCCATCTCGCATGCGCGCCCTCGACCGGGACAGCGCACCACAGCTTGCTGTTCGGGGACGCGTGGGAGGAGTCCTTTCGCGATGTCATCGACCGGGGGCAGGTGATGCGCGATCCTTCGCTGCTGGTCACTCGTCCCACGGCCAGCGATCCGTCGCTGGCTCCGGCGCGGCGGGACCTGCTGTCGGTTCTCGCGCCGGTCCCCAATCTCGAACGGGGCCGGATCGACTGGGACCGCGACGGATCCGGCTACGCCGAGCACATCGTGGGAATCGCTCAGCAGCGTCTCGGTGCCCGATTCGGCGATGTCGAGTTGTTGCGCGTGGACACGCCCGCCGATTGGGCGCGCCGCGGCATGCTCGCGGGAAGCCCGTTCGCGCTCGCCCACACCTTCACCCAGACCGGTCCGTTCCGGCCCGCCAACATGCCGCGCGGGATCGACAACGTCGTGCTGGCCGGTGGCTCGACCGTGCCCGGGGTGGGCATTCCGCCGGTGCTGATCTCGGGCAGACTCGCCGCGGACCGCATCACCGGCCTGCGACCCGCCCGGCATCACCGCTCCGCGCAGGCGGGTAGCGCACTCACCGCCGCCCGCATCGATCGATGACTGTGATCGGAATCGAGATGACTCGTACCGCCACCCATATCACCGACCCGCAATTGCAGCGGTCCTACCGGTACTGCAGGCAGCTCAACGCGCGCCACGGAAAGACCTTCTTCCTCGCGACGCGACTGCTCGCACCTGATCAACGTCCCGCGGTGCACGCCTTGTACGGGTTCGCGCGCCGAGCCGACGACATACTCGACGAGTTCGCCCCGCAGCGCGACACCATGGAGAGAGCACAGCAACTGGACGCACTGGCGGGATGTTTCCGCGAGCGCCGGGCCACCGCCGACGCGGTCCTCCCCGCGGTTCTCGACACCGCCGATCGTTATCGCCTGCCAGCAGCCCTGTTCGACGCTTTCCTCGCATCGATGCGGATGGACCTGACCGTGACGGACTATCCCGACCGCGCCGCGCTGAACACCTACATCTACGGTTCGGCCGAAGTGATCGGATTGCAGCTCCTGCCGGTATTGGGGACCGCCTGCGCGACCGAGGCCGCACCCTATGCCGCCGCTCTCGGCAAGGCGTTCCAGCTGACCAACTTCCTGCGCGATGTCGGCGAGGACCTGCTCCGTGACCGGGTATACCTCCCCGCCGACGAATTGGCCGACTTCGGCGTCGATCGCGACCTCCTGCACTGGTGCCTGGCACGTCAGCGCACCGAGCCCCGGGTCCGCCGCGCCCTGGCGGCCCAGTCCGCGCTCACTCGCGACATCTACCGCTTCGCCGACGCCGGAATCGCGCTGCTGCACCGCCGCTCGCGCCCGTGCGTAGCGACGGCGACGACGCTGTACGCCGAAATTCTCGACCGCATCGAGGACAGCGACTTCGCCGTGTTCCACCATCGCGCCACGGTGCCGAACCGGCGGCGAGCCCGGGTCGGGGCGACCGGACTCGCCAAGGCATGGTGGGCGCGCCGAGTGAACCGGTGACGATTGCGGCGGGAACGGTGCGAATTCCGCTGGCTCTGGTAGCGGAGGCGAAGTCGATTGTCCGCCGAGCGCGACAGGCAACCATCAGTATCCTGATGTCGTGATTACGCTCAGAAAAGAAGACGGTGCCGCAGACCTCGCAGGTATCTCGAAGTTGAGTGTGGGGGTGAGCTGGGATCCGTCCTCCGGCACGAGCGGCGGTGCACTCGGCTGGGCGCGCCGCAAGAAGGGTGTGGATCTCGATCTGATCGCCATCCTCATGCAAGGCAACGACCCGGTGCGCTTCGCCGGCCTCGATTCGCTGGACCCCCTGGGCAACGGCGCGGTCTCGCACACCGGTGACGAGCAGAGCGGCGCCGCTTCCGGTGACGACGAGACCATCCACGTGACCTTCGCCGATGTCCCCACTGCGATCACCGCGATCATCTTCGTCGCCGCCGCGTTCAAGAAGGGCAGTTCCTTCGAGAAGGCGAACAACATCTCCTTCAAGATCTACGACGCGACCGGCGGCAACAGTCAGCAAGTCGCCGATATCTGGCCCTCGCTCCTTGGCACCGACAACGCCAACGCGGTCGCCCGCGCCTTCCGCAACGGCGATCAGTGGCAGCTGGAAGTCCTCAACCGCCAAGGCAAGATCAAGCAGGGCGACATGCAGGCACTGCTGCGTTTCGCGATGCAGTAGCGACGGTACGTTCGGCGTCGGCTGTCCACGCTTCGAATCGCCCCGATACGCGGATTTCGACACTCGCCGGACGAGCGCGGCTACCCTGGGCGGATGCGATCTCGGTTCCGTCGGTACGTCCTGGCCGCGCTCGCCGCCGCGGCATCCACGCTGCTGCTGGCCGCTCACGCCCCGGCCACCCCGCTGATCCAGCCGGTCGCAGGCCCGGCGCCGCTGGGCTCGGAGTTCCTCTGGGGCGTCTCTACGTCGGGATTCCAGTCCGAAGGCCGTGCGCCCGACAGCAATTGGACGCGGTACGTCGCCGGGAACCCGGGTTACGACGAATTGCGCGATTCGGTCGATTTCTACAACCGGTACGACTCGGACATCCAGCTCGCGGCCGGGCTCGGCACGCAGGTGTTCCGGATCGGGATCGAGTGGGCCCGACTGCAACCCGCGCCGGGAGTGTGGGACGAGGGCGCGTTTCGCTTCTACGACGCGGTCATCGCGAGCGTCGAGCGGGCCGGGATGCGCCCCATGATCACCCTCGATCACTGGGTCTACCCCGGCTGGGCGGTAGACCGCGGCGGTTGGCGCAATCCGCGGATGGTCGACGACTGGCTGGCCAATATGCGCAACGTCGTGGACCGCTACGCTTCCCGGAATCCGTTGTGGGTCACGGTGAACGAGCCCGTCGCCTACATCATGCACGAGGTGCGCCGAGGCGCCGCGGACGCCGCGGAGATGCTGGAGCGAGTCGCGCAGGCACACAACGCCATCTACGACTACATCCATCAACAGCAGCCGGGCGCCCAGGTGACCAGCAATGTCGGCTATGTGGCCGGCTCCGAGGCCCAGGTCAACGGTCCTCTGATCGACCGCATCGGCGACCGGCTCGACTACGTCGGCGTCGACTACTACTTCGCCTACGATCCGGCCCAGTCGCTGATCGAGTCCATCGTGCGGGCCAGCGGCTCGGCGATGCCGAACCTGCCGGGGCCGCAGATCTGGGAGCTGCCGCTGCGCACCGAGGGTATCTACTATGCGCTGCAATTCTATTCGCGCCGATTCCCGGGCAAGCCGCTCTACGTGGTCGAGAACGGCATGCCCTCGGAGAACGGCCGTCCGCGCGCCGACGGTTACTCCCGCGGCGATCACCTGCGCGACACCGTCTATTGGCTCCAGCGCGCCAAGGCCGACGGCATGAACCTCATGGGCTACAACTACTGGAGCCTCACCGACAATTACGAATGGGGCAGCTACACCCCCCGATTCGGCCTCTACACCGTGGACGTGCGCAC
>NZ_JABLTE010000069.1 GCF_013315795.1 Nocardia barduliensis | reverse complement strand
CAACAACCCCGCCACCAGCACGAAGCACAGTGCCGCCGTGCCCAATGCCAGGAAGTACAGCCACTGGTCCTCGGCCAGTCCGGTCCAGACGGGAGCCATCGGCTTGGTCACCGTCAGGCCCATCGATCCGCCGGTGATCCAGTCGCATCGTTTCAGCAGCGGCACCGTGAAGATCGCGATGGCCAAGGTCACCAAGGCTAGATACAGGCCCCGCAAGCGCAGGGCCGGGATACCAACAGCCACCCCGAGCAGGAAGGTCAGCGCGGCCGCCAGCGGCAGAGCCGCGAAATACGGTGCCTCCCACCGACTCGTCGCCACTGCCGCCACATACGCGCCGACGCCGAAGAAGGCACCGTGGCCCAGCGAGATCTGCCCGGTGTAACCGACCAGCAGGTTCAGTCCGAGCAGCGCGATCGCGTAGACCAGCACCATCGACAACTGAAAGGTGTAGAACGGCGCCAGCTGAAACGGCGCCACGCAAGCCACGGCGAACAGTGCGGCCGACATCAGAAGGGTTCGGTGCCTTGTCACGAAAGCGGCGAGACTCGCACGTCCGGCGACCGGTGTCCCGGCCGGCTCGGCGGTTGGGAGAGGGTGCCGAATTCCAGTATCGCTCATACTCGTTGCACCGCCGCTGTACCGAAAAGTCCCTGCGGGCGTACCAGCAGGACGATGAGAATGACGAGCAGCGGCACCCCGATCTTGAGTTCGGTGCCGATCGCGTCGATGTAGGCGCCCGCCAGCGTTTCGGTGACACCGATGATCAGTCCCCCGACGACAGCGCCGACCGGGGAGTCGAACCCACCCAGCGTCGCCGCCGCGAAGGCGTAGATGAGCACACCGCCCATCATGTTGGGTTCGAGGAAAAGAATCGGCGCGGCGAGAATTCCCGATACCGCTCCGACCAGTGCGGCCAATCCCCAACCGAGCGCGAGCACCACGCCGACCCGGATACCGGCTGATCGTGCCGACTCCGCGTTCGCGGCCACCGCTCGCATCGCGAGCCCGATCTCGGTGAAACGGAACAGCACGAACAGCAGCGCCATCACCACCGCGACCACCGCGACCACGCCGAGACTCTGGTAGCTCGCGCTCACGCCGCCGGTACTGATCGCGCCGTCGGGAAACGGGCTGGGAAACGTCTGGAGCTCGAACGACCAGATCCAGCCCGCGGCGGCGTTGACGAAGAAGTACAGGCCGACTGTCACGATCACCAACGTCAATTCCGGCGCCTGTTCGACCGGCCGGATCACCAGCCGCTCGATGAGCATGCCGCCGACGAACGAGACCGCGAGGGCGGTGATCATAGCCAGCCACAACGGCATTCCGGTCTGACCGAATTGCCAGGCCAGAAAGGCCGAGAACATGGCGAGTTCACCTTGGGCGAAATTCGCCACACCGGTGAACCGATAGATGAGCACCAGCCCCAGCGCCAGGCTCGCGTAGATCGCGCCCGCGGTGAGACCGCCCAGAGTTTGTTCGAGTAATTGATTCATGCGTAGACCTGATATCCGAGGTAAGAGCGAGCGATCTGTTCGTCGGCATTGATCTGTGCCGGAGTGCCCGACAGCACCACCCGGCCCGTCTCGAGCACATGTGCCCGATCGGCGATGGCGAGCGCGAGGTGGGCATTCTGCTCGACCACCACCACTGTGGTGTTCTCCTCTTTGTTGATGGTGGCGATGATGCCGAACAACTCCTGAGTGACCAGAGGCGACAAACCGAGTGACGGCTCGTCGAGCAGCAGCAACCGCGGCCGCATCATCAGCGCGCGTCCGAGCGCGAGCATCTGCTGCTGGCCGCCGGAAAGTCCGCCGGCCTGCTGATGGAGTTTGTCCTTCAGGATCGGGAAATAGTCGAACACCCGCGCCAAGTCGGCGCGCACTGCGGCGCCGTCTCGTCGGGTGAACGCACCCAAACGCAGATTGTCGGCAACGCTGAGCGGGGCGAACGTGCCGCGCCCCTGTGGCACGTGCGCGACGCCGAGCCGCGCCACCGATTCCGGATTCCGCCTGCCCAGGACGACGCCGTCCAGCCGCACGCTGCCCGCGCGCGCACGCACCATCCCGCTCAACGTCCGCAGCAGCGTGGTTTTGCCCGCGCCGTTGGGTCCGAGGATGGCGCAAACGTCACCGCGCCCCACCGACAAACTCACTCCGTGCAAGATCTGCGCCGCACCGTAACCGGCGTACAGGTCATCGATGACGAGGAACTCGCTCATGCCGGCTTCCCCAGGTAGGCGGCGATCACCTCGGGGTGGCGCTGCACCTGCGCCGGAGTGCCTTCGGCGATCAACCGGCCGAAGTCCAGGCACACCACCCGATCACAGAGGCCCATCACGAACCCCATGTGGTGTTCGACCACGATCACCGTCAGTCCGAGTTCGGCGCGCACGTCGCGCACGAGTGCGGCGAACTCGGCGACCTCGCCGTGGCTGAGGCCGTTCACCGGCTCGTCCAGCATCAACAGCCGGGGACGGCAGGCCAGCGCTCTGGCCAGCTCGATGCGTTTGAGGGTGCCGAACGGCAGCCCGGCGGCCGGGCGGTCGGCTACCTCGGTCAGCTCCAGGCGGTCGAGCAACTGGCGCACGTCGGCGAGCAGCTCGCGTTCCTCGCGCCGGACCAGCGGCAGCCGAACCGCCGCCGCGACGAATCCCGCCTCGGCCCGGTGATGCGCGCCGACGAGTACGTTGTCGCGGACCGACATGTGCTCGAACAGGCCGAGATTCTGGAACGTTCTGGCGATACCGAGCCCGGCCAGCTCATCTGGACGCCGACGCAGCAGCGCGATACCGCGATAGGTGACGGTGCCCGAATCCGGTTTGCTTCGACCGGTCAGGCAGTTGAACAGGGTTGTCTTCCCGGCGCCGTTGGGACCGATCAGTCCGAGCATCTCCGACTCGCCGACGTCGAAGCTCACATCGTCCAGCGCGGTGACGCCACCGAACCGGACAGTCATGTTCCGTATTTCCAGCAAGTCTTCCTCCGGTCCCCGGCCGCGTCACGACCACGCGAGTTCGGGTTTCTGACGCCTGAATTCGCAGGTCAGGCCGCACATTGTGCGCACAGATCACACCAGAGGACCGACCGGGCCGGAAGGCTTCGTACGTAGCCGCGATAGCTCGAGTGGAAAATCCGGAATATCGGGTTTCGCGTGTGATGGATCGTGTAGAGGCCCCCGAAGTGGACCGGTCCGCTGTTGTCGGCTACCTGCGGGCGTTTTCGGGATCATGCCGTTATGGTCTGGCCCTCTGGCGTTCAGGCCCTGGTCAGAAGCGCAGAGTTGGATTGTGTTACGGGTAGCTGGAAATGGGCTGCCGGAGGGGTGGATGGGGCCCGACAATGGATATGCATGCTCGAGTAGCCGATCTGGAACGTGATCCGAACGAGCACAAGTACACGATGCGGATCAGCCGGTTGGCCATCGACAAGCTCGGAATCAAACTCTACGACCGGGTTTCGGCGGTGCTGGCCGAATTGATCGCGAATTCCTACGATGCCGACGCCACCCTCGTGGAGGTATCGCTGCCGTGGGGTGTGACGCTCGCGGGGACGGTTCGTGCCGCCGAGGAACCGCAATACGAGATCGTGGTCACCGACAACGGCCACGGCATGACCGCGGCGGAGGTCAACGAGCACTATCTGATGGTCGGGTCGGATCGCCGGATGCGGATGGGCTCGGATCTGTCCCGGGACCGGAAACGTCCGGTGATGGGCCGCAAAGGCATCGGAAAACTCGCCGCCTTCGGCATCTGCCGCACCATCGAGGTGATCACGGCGGGCGGCAGCCCGACCGAGGAGACCGAGCGAGGATGGCAGGTGTCGCACATCGTGATGGACCTGTACGACATGCTGTCGGACACCGAAAGCGATTACTACCCGAAGATCGGTGTGCGCGACGGCACTTTCGCGCCGCAGCGCGGTACCACGGTGATTCTGCGGGACTTCTTCCGCAAACGCGTCAATTCCGGCCCGGAACTGAACCGCCAACTGGCCGCGCGGTTCGGGATCGAGCGGCCGGATTGGCGGGTCGAGGTGCACAACAGCGCTGTCGAAGGCGCGGGAGAGAGCTTCATTCTCAGCGATCTTCCGATCGACGTGATGGAGGAAACCCGGATCGATGTGCGGCAGCGTCCCGTCCGCGTGGCCAACCAGTTCCTGCCGGTAGCGGGATGGGTGGCGTACTCCAAGCAGCCCTATCGGGACGAGGCAATGGCTGGTGTCCGGATCTACGCTCGCGGCAAGATCGTCGCGCAGAGCCGGGATTTCGGTATAGCGGCGGGTTTCACCGGCGAATTCAAATTGCGCTCGTACCTGGTCGGCGCCATCCACGTGGACTGGCTCGACGACGACGAGGATCTGGTCAGATCCGACCGGCAGGACATCATGTGGAGTTCGCCGCGCGGTGAGGCATTGGCCGTATGGGGGCGTGATCTCATCAAGGAGATCGGCCGGACGGGGGAGCGGTCGATCCGTCGGCGGGTGTGGGAAGAGTTCGTGGAGAAATCGCGGCTGCACGAGACCGTCGAGGCGATCGCGCCCGGGGACCGGATGTTTCGCGATGCGGTGATCGATGCCGCGCGCATCCTCGTCGCCCACAAGGACCGGGCCGCACTGGAGGACCCCGCTCACGTCGAGAGCATCGTCAGGCTGGCGCTGTCGCTGGGGCCGCAGCGCAGCCTGCTGGAAACGCTGAAGGAGATCGCCGAAGACGCCGACACGCGGCTGGACGTGGTCGTCGCCTTGTTCGAACGGGCGCGGGTGGCCGAGGTCTACTCGCTGGGCCAGATAGCCAGCGAACGGGTGGCGGTGGTGGACCGCCTGCGCAGCCTGATCGACGACAACCGGTCGCTGGAGAGGCCGTTCCAGGAGTTGATCGAGAGCGCGCCGTGGTTGCTGGCGCCGGAGTGGACGCCGCTGGGCATGAACGAATCCCTCAAGCGGGTACGGGCCAGTTTCGAACGCTGGTATACGCAGCAATTCGGTGTCACGCTGGTGACGACGACGATCGGCAGTGAGAAACGCGAACCGGACTTCGTCCTGCTGCACGATTCCGGTGAGCTGTGGATCGTCGAGATCAAGCGCATGGATTACCACCTCACCGACGAGGAGTACAACCGCGCGATCAACTACCTCTACGCCCTGGACACCTTCCTGAACGAGAATCCGCGCATCGGTACCCAATTCCCCCGCCGGAGGCTGACTTTCATCGTCGATCACATCGACAGACTGCGCCCTGCCTCACTGTCGTCACTGGACAGCGACACCCGCATCGACCGCCGCACTTGGCGCGAACTGCTGGACTCGACGCTACGCGCCCACCGCGACTTCCTCGAGCGCGTCTACACGATGCGCGGCGAAGAAGACGACACCGAGCGCAGCGGAGTACGGGCGGGCTGAGGCCGAGGGCGGCGCCACTGCGCGGGGCTTCACATCGCCGCGATGTGTCGCCGTCGACCGCGATGTGTGCCGAGTCGTCCGGCGCCGGTTCGGTCATGTCGTGGCGGGTGGTGGATCGCGCCTCTTCCGACCGGCGTGCGCCGATCCGCGCCACACCGAACAGCGGTGCTCGCCTTCCCGATGAGTCGCTGTGACCTGTCCCACGTCCCGTCACAACGGTCGGCCCCGGCTCGTCCAAGAGGCACAGGTACCACTGACCAGAAAGTTGTGTCATGACTTCGAAACCGGCGTTCAAACGGCTCGCCGCGGTTGCCGCTGTACTGGTCGGCGCATTCGCCGCCCTCGACGCTCCTGTTGCCTACGGACAGCCACTGACCTCGAACTACGAATCGCGGTACCTGTCCCGAGTGGAGGCGCGATACGTCGACACCGACCTCGCTCGTTTCCACTACACCCGAACCGGGAGCGGATCACCGGTGGTGCTCGTCGCGGGCGGCGGGCTGTGGGGATTCTCCTGGCGAGACGTGATCCCGGCACTGGCCGCCGAACACACCGTCTATGCCGTCGATCTGCCCAGCCAGGGATTCACCGAACTGCACCGCGGCGACTTCGCCTACGACCTGCCCGCGATGTCGCAGGCCATCGCCACCTTCCTCGACGCCGTCGGCCTACAGCGCACCGCCCTCGTCGGCCACTCGTGGGGCGGTGCTTGGAGCCTGTTCTTCGCCGAACAGCACCCCGACCGTGTGGAGCGTCTGGTCTTACTCGACTCGCCCGGACTCGACGCCGAAAAGGCGCCGGTCACACCCCTGTTCACCACACCGGTGCTGGGTGAGCTGGCCACCGACCTCACCACCCGCTCCGTCTACGCCGACAATATCCGCGGCACCTTCCACAACAAGCACCTGGTCACCGAAGAGGTGATCGATGAGCTCTACGCGCCGTTCTCCCGGCCGGCCAATCGCGCGGGTTTCCTGTCGCTGTGGCGCAACCTGGATTACCGCGTCACCGACGCGGGGCTCGCCCGGGTCACCGCACCCACACTCATCCTCTGGGGCGGCGCGGACGCCTGGTTGCCCGCGTCTCAAGCCGATGGACTGGCGGCGCGCATCCCGAACGCCACGGCCACCGTCCTGCCGAACTGCGGCCACACCGTCCATGAGGATTGCCCCGCGCAAACCAACCCCTTGCTGACCGCATTCCTCCGCTGAGTCCCGACGATCACCGGCAGGCGGGCGGCTCGCGATACCGATCAGCTCGATCAGAGCTCGGCACCGCGGTCGCTCGCTTGCCCCGTGGTTCACAGCAGGTGCCGCCAAGGGTGAACTGACGACGAGCGGAATCCGGCATGCCGCCATCGCACGAGGGCGAACGCCGGGAGAATCTCATAATCAAATCTCATAATCATTAGTTTTTGAGATAGCGGTAGACGGTCGCTCGGGAGACACCGAAACGGGTAGCGATGTCCTCGGTGTCATGGCCGTCGGCGTGCATCGAGCGCGCCTGTTCGATCTGCTCGCCGGTGAGCTTCGCGGGCCGTCCGCCGTTGCGGCCCCTGGCGCGTCCGGTCGGTCTGGGCTCGATGGGTTCGCCCAGCAGCGCCCGAGCGCCGTCCAGGATCAATTGCCTGAGCCGATCGACCGGTTCGTCGCGGAACAGGACGACGGGGTCGGCCAGGCCCGCGACCACCTGAGAGGCCCGTACCCGCTGCTCGATCCCGCTCCCGGGACCTGCCACCAGCTCGTTCGCCAAGGCGATCGCGGCTCGGAAACGGTCCGCCACCGGGGCTTGGACCAGCAGTGTCATATCTCTGACCAGCATGGTCAGGGTGTGCCGGTGGCGCAGGTGCACATCGACATAACCCTCGATCGCCCGCCACCGGACCTCTTCGGCGCTCGGTTCCGACTCGGCATCGGCCAGTACCGCATCCAGTTCGTCCAGCAGCGGCAGCGTGAGCTGGTGCAGGATCGAGTCCTTGGAGTCGAAGTGGTAGTAGAGGGCGGCTTTGGTGACGCCCACCTCGTCGGCGATGGCCTGCATGGAGGTGGCTCGGTAGCCGCGGGTGGCGAACAGGACGCGCGCGGCCGCGAGTATGCGCTCAGGTGTCATGCAATCACTTACCTACGGTCAAAAAATCCGCTACTGTGCTTACCGACAGTCAGTCTATGCCGCAGGGATGGCCCTTATGCGTACCAAAGTCTCGTTCGACGTCGCCGGTGTCCGATGTGCCGGACGCCTCTTTCTGCCCACCGGTTCCAGCCGAGTGCCGTGTGTGGTGCTCTGCCACGGTTTCAGTGGAACGATGGACCGGCTGTTCGACTATGCCGAGCGCTTCGCCGGCGCGGGCTTCGCGGCATTGGTGTTCGACTACCGTAGCTTCGGCGAGAGCGCCGGCGAACCGCGGCAGGTACCCGAGATCGCCGGTCAGCTCGCCGATCTTCGCGCCGCTGTCGAATTCGCCCGCGGTCACCCACGCATCGACGCCGACCGGGTTCTGCTGTGGGGCAACTCGCTCGGTGGGGCACACGCTGTCGCCGTCGCGGCCGACGACCCACGCATAGGTGCCGTCGTGGCACAGATCCCGTTCAACGGCTTTCCGAAGCGGGTCGAGGGGAGGAAGGTCCGGGACACCGTGAAGCTGCTCGGCGCGATCATCTGGGATCGGCTGCGCGGCGCGGCGGGCATGCGCCCGTACTACATCGCGATGGTCGGTCGGCCGGGGGAGCTCGCCGTGACCGCGACGCCGGAAGCGGAGCGTCACATTCAGACCCTCACCGGGGGTGGGGAAACTCTGTGGCGCAACGTCATTGCTCCCCGCGCGCTGCTGGCGATGATGCGCTACCGTCCTGCGGAGTCTGCTGCACGGTTGTCGTGCCCATTGCTGGTCTGCGCTGCCGCCGAGGATCGGGAGACGCCGGTGCAGACGAGTCGCGCGCTGGCCGACGCCGCGCCGCGCGGCGAGTTGCGGGTATATCCCGGCACCCACTTCTCCTTCTACACCGACCCGGCCTTGCGGGACTCCGTCGTTGCCGACCAGATCGACTTCTTCCGGCAGGTCCCGACCGGCGGCTGACAGTCCCGCGCCGGTACGCTATCGCCCCTTGCGGGAATCGGAAGCTACGCCACCCGCCGCGGTGTCGGATCAACCGGCTCTCCGCCGCATGAATGCGCCGATCACGCCGATTCGTCGGCGAACACGCAACCGTCGGGTGACGCGGTCTGCGTCGACGGCGCCGCATTTGTTCACGTCTGATGCCAACAGTCGTAGGCCAACAGGAGTTGGTATTCGACTCCGCCCCTTCTAGCTCGAATAACAACAAGCGTTTACCTCGAGGAGTTGTATGAAGAACCCCATCGCAGACGTGCTGATCGTCGGGGCGGGCCCGGTCGGGCTCGCCGCCGCGGTCGTGCTGGAACAGCTCGGTCGCGAGGTGGTGATCGTGGACCGGCAGGCCGAGGGAGCCAATACCTCTCGCGCGGCGGTGGTACATCCGCGCACCCTGGAAATACTGGAGCCGTACGGCGTGGTCCCCGCCCTGGTCGCCCGCGGTGTGCACACGCCGACGTTCACGATCCGCGACCGGGATCGGCTGCTGATGGCGGTGCCGTTCAGCGAACTGCCCACCGCGTACCCCTACACGCTGATGATCTCCCAGGCCGACACCGAGAAATTCCTGCTGGAGCGGCTCACCGAGCTCGGTGGGAAGGTGACCCGCCCGGCCACGGTCACCGGGATAACGCAGGAACCGGACTCGGTGACCGCCACTCTGGCGGAAGGCGAACCGATCCGCGCTCGCTATCTGCTGGCGGCGGACGGTATGCACAGTCTGGCGCGGGAACAGTCCGGGATCGGCTTCACCGGTGGCAGCTACGCCGAATCGTTCACCCTCGCCGATGTCCGCCTCACCGGTGGCGTGCCCACCGACGAGGTCATCCTGTACTTTTCACCGGCTGGGCTCGTAGTGGTCGCGCCGCTGCCCGACAGTAGGTACCGGATCGTTGCCACCGTCGATTCGGCACCGCACGACCCCGATATCGCGTTCGTGCAGGGGTTGCTGGACGAACGCGGCCCGCAGGCTTGCCCGGCCGTGGTCGAGGAGGTGGTGTGGGGTTCGCGCTTCCGAGTCCATCACCGCATCGCCGACGCCTTCCGTCACGGCCGGGTCCTGCTGGCCGGTGACGCGGGCCATGTGCACTCACCGGCAGGTGGTCAAGGTATGAACCTCGGTATCGAGGACGCCGTCACGGCCGCGACGACCCTGTCCCGAGTCCTTTCCGGCGAACCGGAAAGCCTGCTCGACGAATACGCCGACGCCCGCCGCCGCACTGCCGCGGCTGTGGTCTCCATCGCCAGCAGGCTCACCGACCTCGCCACCGCATCGGCACGCGTCCGGCCGATGCGCAACACCGCCATGGCGCTGGCGGGCAAGGCTCCGGCAGTGCGCAACCGGCTGGCCTTGCGACTGTCCGGGCTCGACCGCCGCTGAACTCCAGAACCACGCGAGAACGGAAAACCCTGTGAAGATCGTCAATGACCACCTGGCCGTCAAGGCGCGCCTCAGCACGCCAACCGACAACGGATTCTTGCTGCTGGCTGTCGAAACAGGCGGCTGGGCCGGGCCGTTCCCCCTGCCTGCCCGATCGCGACGCCGCGCCTCGGCCCAGCTCGGTACGCTCTGCGCGCGGCTGGCCCGCCGAGACGATGTCCTCGAGGCGACAGCGTTCCGGGCGGCACTGCGGCCTCCCGGCGAGGGCGGCGAACTGCTGCGCCGGGCCGGAGTTCGTCCCGCCCGCTACGACATCGTCGTACTCGTCCGCACCCGCACCGTCGCCGGCCTCGACGCGGTCCGCGCCGACCCGGCATGGCAGGAACTTGTGGCGCTGCTGACCGGCAACGCCCGGCACGTACACCAGATCGCGACGAGCAGTCCGGCCCGGATCGCCGATGTGTCCCACGATCCGGGTAACTGGTTCCTGTTCAACTTCTTCCACTGCTCGAACCGCGACACTGTCTACGACATCTGGGAATACACCGCGGGCTGGTTCCAGCGCGCAACCGCACTGCCGGACTCGGTTCCGATGCGTCCACTGTCCGGCGAACCGGACGATTACACGCTCATCAACCACGCAGGCTGGCCCACCCTGCGCGCCTTCCTGCCCAGCCTGCTGTTCCGGCCGAGCTTCCGCACCTTCGTCCTTGCCAACTTCGCCGCCAACGATATCGCCGCCCAGCCGATCATCTACCGGCTGATCAACGCAACAGCGACCGCCGCGAACGTGGAAAGTTGAGGTGTACGCGATACGGCAGTACGTCCTGCTAGGACCAGTTTTGTCCGAGCGCCGATGAGTTCCGAACGTGTAGGAGGTCTACCCGAGTATGAGGAAACTGATCTACGGGTTCAGCGTGTCCCTGGACGGCTACATCAACGACCGTGACGGCAGCATCGACTGGACCAGCCCGGACGAGGAGCTGCACCAGTTCCACAACGACCGCTACCGCCAGCTCGAGGTCTCGCTGCACGGCCGTCGCCTCTACGAGCTGATGGCCGAGTACTGGCCGCACGTGCCCGAGAACGCCCCGCGCATCGAGCGGGAGTTCGCCAGGCTCTGGACGGAGAAGCCGAAGGTCGTCTTCTCCCGCACGCTCACCGATGTCCACTGGAACAGCACCCTGATCAGCGAAAATGCGGTCGAGGAGGTCCGCAGGCTGAAGGCTGAGGGCGATGGGGTCATGGAGGTCGGTGGGGCGAGCCTCGCGGCCTCGCTGATCCCCCACGGGCTCATCGATGAGTACCAGCTGTTCCTCGCGCCCGTGGCGCTCGGCGGCGGCACACCGATGTTCCCATTGCTGGACAAGCGCATCCAGCTCCGACTGGTCGAGACGAGGCACTTCAACACTGCGGTGATGCTGCGCTATCTCGCCGACTGAGGATCCGTGCAACCGCAGCAATCCTCCACCACTCCCGAGGCCACCACGATGCATCCCGAGGAAGCGGCGGCGGGGTTGGGACGCGTCAAGGAGGCGCTGGGCGCCGGATATGACACAGCCGCTGGCTCGGGACCACCGACTCCGGCCGCGACAGCCGCTCTTGCGCACACCCTGTCGTCGCTGAGGCCGGTGACCGACACGCATGGCCAGGACCCGGGTGGTTGTCCGCGGCGCGGATAGCGTGGGCCGGGCGTAGCCGAACAGCCTTCAATCGGGAGGTCAGTGGTGTCTGTGGTGGTCCGGGGGATCGGATGGATAGCGCTGTATGTGGCGGTGGCGGTGGTGCCGCTGGTATTCGCCGTGGTCGGACCGGTCGACGGCGGCCGCGGATTCTGGGTGGAATTCTCCGTGGCGCTGGGATTCGTGGGTATGTCGATGCTCGGCGCGCAGTTCGCGCTGGTCGCTCGGTTCCGAGCCGTCGCGGCGCCTTTCGGTGAGGACGCTCTGGTGCAGTTCCACCGTCAGGTCTCCTACGTGGCGCTGGCCTTCATCCTCGCCCACCCGCTCCTGCTGCAGATCGGGGGGATCGACATCGTGGCGCTGCTGAACCTCGCCGAGGCGCCGTGGCGGGCCCGCTGCGCGGTCGCGTCCACGGTCCTGCTGTTGATCGTGGTGGCGACCTCCGTGTGGCGGCGACGGCTGCGGATCCGCTACGAGGTGTGGCAGGTGCTGCACGGCGCACTGTCGGTGGCGGTAGTGGGCCTGGCGTTGGCGCATATGCTGCTGGTCGGCTACTACCTGGACGCGACCTGGAAGGTCGGGTTGTGGCTGGCGATGACCCTCGCGCTGGTCGGGCTGCTGGTGTGGGTGCGGGTCGTCGCACCGATCCGGCGGCTGCGGCGACCGTGGCGCATCGAGCAGAACACCGCCGAACACGGCGACGCCCGCACCTTGAGCCTCACCCCGGACGGACACGAGGGAATGCGTTTCGCGCCGGGACAGTTCGGGTGGCTGACCGTCGACCGGTCCGCGTTCGCGATCACCGCGCACCCGTTCTCGTTCTCCTCCAGCGCCGAAGACCACGACCGAGTCCAGATCACCATCAAAGCGCTCGGTGATTTCACCTCCACCATCGGCGACATCCCCCCGGGCACCCGCGCCTTCCTCGACGGCCCCCACGGCGTTTTCACCCCCGACCGCCACGAAGGCCCCGGTTTCGTCCTGATCGCAGGCGGTGTCGGCATCACCCCCATGATTTCGATCCTGCGCACCATGGCCGACCGCGGCGACCGACGCCCCTTCCTGCTGATCTACGCGGTCCGGACCGTGAGCGAGCAGACCTTCGACGACGAGATCGCCAGAGCGGCCGAACGGCTGGACCTCACCGTCGTCCTGGTTCCGCAGGACCCGCCACCGGGATGGGACGGCGAGATCGGGTTCGTCGACCGGGCACTGATCCAGCGCCACCTCGCCGACCGGTACCGGCACCGGCAGTACTTCATCTGTGGACCCGCACCCATGGTCACCGCGGTCGAGGACGCCCTCGCCGCGCTGGACATACCGGCCGACCGCGTCCACACCGAACGTTTCACCTTCGTCTGACCCCGGAGCAACGAATATGCGACACACCTACACCACCCGCGCCGTATGGGTGATCACTGTCGTCCTGCTGGCCGCCTGCACCTGGTTCGCGCTGGCCCTGGCCTGAACGCTGTACGCCGCGGCCTCGGAGAGTCAGTGTCGCCCGGTAGGTCCGTCCATCCGTGGAGAATCCGGACCACCGCCGCGACCACTGTCGTGATCACCTTCGGTGCCGGATCTCTCACCAGCCCTATTTCCGATTCGGCGCGGTTTGACCATGCGCCGGCCGGCCGGGCCATCCTCACCAGCTCGTTTCCGCCGCATGGCGTCGAGGTGGACGACACTTCCACCAGGCTCGGCGCTGCCCGGATCATCCTGCGGAGCGGGGTGCCGCGTCGCGCCGGGGTCGACCGGCCACCACCCTGTCTCCCGCTGCAGTTCCGATCGCATGACGGGCTTGGTCGGTGCGGCATCATAGACGGAGCCGAATTCTGAACGCCAAGTCTTGTGGGGACGCTCGCCGGCCTCTTCCGTCACGCGCCGCGGGCGACGCGGTAGTCGGGTGACTTTCGACATGCCGTCTCCCGCCCCGGGGGGCTCGGTAGCCTTCATTCCTTCTTCCAGCTTCCTGCGCACCGTTCCAGCGCGTCGAACCTCTTGTCGCCGGGCGCTGGCAAGAATTCCTGTCCCGGCACTTCCTGCGCCGATATCAAGCTAGCAGCCGTCGCGCGCTACTACGTCCCTCGGCGCCCCCACCGCTGGTACGCCGAGTTGATGTCTGCTCCTATTTCTGATCGGGCCGCTCACGTCCGTATTCTCCCTCAATGGGTAACCGCTGACCACCGGAGCCATGCCCGCGCCGCCGCGAGACTCGGTGAGGCCTCATCGTCCCGCAAACCCCCGGTCGGGTGAAGTCTCGTAATGGGTCGGCGGAGATCGTGGCCGACTCACCAGTCAGGACGCGTCAATGGCGAAGGCAAACACTTTTTGCCGCACACCAAATCGCGCGCCAAGCTGTCATAGGAGACCAATGCGCGGCCGAGCTGCTGGCGGTTCCTACCTTCCGGGCCGTCGAGTACGAACCGATTGAACGAAATCGTGTACAGGTGGGCCATACGGCCGAGGACCGCTCCCAGACCCTCGTGATGCTCCACCGCTCCGGCATCCGGTTGCCCGAGAACTTTGCACGCTTCGAGGTCGATGGCGAGCATATGCCGCTGCGCATCCTCCCAGGCACTGGCGAATGGCTCGGCGTTGCCGCCCGCCGTGGACAACACAGGGCCCTTCTGCCCCGGGGTCCACGTCAGCTCGACATCGTCCCAGTCCGGCTGCACCGTAGCCATACGTCGATGTGCCTCGACCAGACCCGCGAGCGGCTCGAGCATCCCGCCACCGAAAGCACCGGCAGCGTCCAGCCCCGACTCGGCCGTTCGCGCGAACACCGTTATCACGATCCTGCTATCCGGCAACGGCCCGAACCCGTTGTCCACCGAGTCCCCCTTCCGGCACCGATCATGGACAGCAAACGTGATGTCCGGTGTCGGACCCGTAGCCATTCACGATCGAATAGGTTTGCACCGCAGCTATTTCCATCCCCGGCGTGTGACTCTACTGCCTATCGAGTCTGTGCACAGCGAATCGCGGCGTGGTTCGTGCGGCGCCGGCAGCGGGGGACAGGATGCCTGAACCCGCCTCGCGCCGAGAAGCGGATGCAATCAGTTCGAGGATGTTCGAGCCGTGTCTTGACGTACACACACAGCCGCGCCACTATCGAAATAGAGACAGATCTGTCTCGATTTTGGCTGGAGGTGAGTGCATGGTTGCGCAGGCCCTGGACGCGAAGGGAACCGTCGAGATCGTCGAACGGTTGGCACAGGCGAAGAGCCGACCGAAGGACTACGAGGTCCGGCCGCACGGGCTCGATGGTGAGACGCTGTGATCATCGGCGCTCGCCGGCCGAGCAGTACAACGATGCGCGCGGCCCGGCACGAGCAATGGGGATCGCCACTCGAGATCGGCGAGGTCGCGCGGCCGGAGCCTGCCGCCGGGGAAGTCCGCATCGCCGTGCAGGCGACCAGCGTGAATCCGATCGACATGCACACCGGTCGTCATGCAGGCTATGAGCAGTCCATGCGCTTGCCGTGCATTCCGGGATGGGACGTCGCCGGTGTGGTGGATGCGGTGGGGTATGGAGTAACCCGCTATACCGTGGGCGAGCGCCTCTACGGTCTGGCCTGGTTTCCCTATCCCGCGGGCACGTACGCCGAATACATGACCGTTCCCGCGTATCACTTGGTGCCGATGCCGCGCTCGGCGTCGTTCGCGGAGGCGGCGTGCTTGCCGATGGCCGCGCTGACGGCGTGGCAGATGCTCGATGCCGTCGAGGCACGTGCCGGTCGGCACATTCTGGTCAGCGGAGCTTCCGGCGGCGTGGGCCACCTGGCGGTGCAATTGGCGGTCGCGCGCGGCGCCACGGTCACCGCCCTGGCGCGTCCCGGTCACCATCCCGCACTGCACAACTTGGGTGCGCACACCTGCGTTGACTACACCGATCCGGAGGCTGTCACGGCGGTCGGCAAGGTGGACGCGGTGCTCGATCTGGTGGGGCACGGATTCGGTGCCTCGCTGTTCGACCGCGTGACGCCCGGCGGCACGATCGCGCTGGCGACCGCATGGTCGATCAAGGGATACCGGGCCGCCGCGGAAGAGCGGGGTATCCGCGCGGCCTCATGCTTGGTGGAACCCGACCCCGTGGCACTCACGGCGATCGCGGAGCTGGTCGATTCCGGCGCGGTTCGCGTCGTTGTCGGCGCCGAGTTCGACCTCTCCCATGCCGCCGATGCCCAGCGATGGGTCGAGGACCGGCGCGGCTTCGGCAAGGCCGCGATCGTGGTGAACACGCAGGACCGCACATGAGCGAAAAGCCCAAGCAGCTACGCGGTATCGCGGTGCGCGACAAGATCGTTGGCATCGCGACCGAACTCTTCTACGACAACGGTGTGCGCGCGATCGGTGTCGATGAGGTCGTGCGACGAGCGGGAATGGCGAAAGCGAGCCTGTATCGATGGTTCCCTACCAAAGACGACCTCGTTCTCGCTGTGCTGCAGCGACGCGACGACGATTTCTGGGCCAGGTGGGACGAGACCGCCGCGCGCTATACCGACGCTCGGGCAGAACTCGATGCTCAGCTCACCTGGATCCAGAAGCTGGCCACACGTGAGGGCTACCGCGGCTGCGCTTTCGTCAACACAGCCGCGGAATTCAGCAGTGAGCAATCGGATCGAATCCGGCAGCGTTGCGCCGAGCACGAACACGAGCTCGCGCGACGACTACGCACGCTGACAGCACGGCTCGGCGTCAGCGACAGCGACCGACTCGCCGATCACCTCCATCTCGCTATCGTCGGCACCTTCGCAGTCGGCGGAATCTACCTGAAAGGTGGACCGGCCTTCCGGCTCCGAGCATTGGCCGAGGACCTGATAAGGCAATCGACCGCGGAAGCAGTGTGATCAACCCGTCGCTGATCCGCCACCACAACGGGTCACCAGGACGCCAGCCCAGCGCCACCAGTACGGCCTTGTCGACCACGCGGCTGGAGCCGCGCTAGCGGATCAGAGCTCGGCGACCAGGCCCGCCGCGGCTTCGATCGCCGCGGCCTCGTGCTCGAGGAGAACGTCGCCACCCTGCGTCGAGACGATCGGCGTGTACGGGTCGTCCACGAATTCCTCACCGAGCAGCTCGCGCAGCACCGCGAGCCCGCAGAACGGAACATAGTGCGGGCTGTAGCCACCTTCTTGCACGAAGGCGATACGGCCCGCGCAAGTTTCGTCCGCGATTTCCAGCATCCGGCGGGTCAGGTGCCGGAAGCCGGCGCTGGTAACCATCTGCCGAGCCAGCGGATCGAGGATGCTCGCGTCGAAGCCCGACGCCACGAGGATCAGTTCGGGCGCGAAGGCGCGCAGCGCCGGCTCCACCACCCGGTCGATCGCATGCGAATACGCGGCGTCACCGCTGCCCGGCGGAAGCGGCACATTGAGCGCGTAGCCGTATCCGTCTCCCGCGCCACGCTCCTCCCGGTAACCGGAGTCCGGCGGGAAACAGAGGTGCTGGTGGATCGAGATGGTCAGCACCGAGGGATCCTCGTACCAGATGTCCTGGGTGCCGTTGCCGTGGTGGACGTCCCAGTCGACTACGGCGATGCGCCGCACACCGAGAACGTCTTTCGCGTAGGCGGCGGCGATGGAGACGTTGTTGAAGAGACAGAAGCCCATGCCGGTGGCACGGGTCGCGTGGTGCCCCGGCGGATTGACCAGCGCGTAACCATTGTCGACGGTCCCGTCGAGCACTTGGTGGACGAGCGCGATCGCGCCGCCCGCCGAAAGCGCGGCGATCTCGTAGCCGCCCCTGCCGAAGGACGAGACGCCGTCGCCGGCGTCTCCGCCTTTCGGTTGCAGGCTCTCGGCCTTGATCCGCTCCAGATGTTGCGCCGTGTGCACCCGCAGTATGTCGGCCTCGGTGGCGGGCACCGCTTCGATCGGACGCAACTTCTCCAACAGGCCGGACACCGCGACCAATTCGTGGAATCGTCGTTTGGTATCGGGGTGCGCGAGGTGGTGGCCGATCGGCTGGAGACCGACCGTGACGTCGGATGGGAACAGGCTTCCGCTCCCCGTGTCGGCCCACCCGTAGAGGGTGTTCCACACGTATCCAGTTGTCATGGTGACTCCTTGCAGTCGGCGGACTGCCACACCGTCCGCTCGTTCCGATCTTGGTCTCGAGGGTGACCGGGCTCATTACAAGCACAGCAGCGACCACTCCGCAACCGGGGAGATCACCACCGGTGGCGGCGCCGATAAGCTTTCGGCTGGCGGGGAGGCCAGCGATCGCCGTTACCGCCTGCGGTGGCGGCAGCGACGCCACGGGGCGACGCGACTTCACGCTGCCGCCGCCCGCCGTCGATCGTTACCGACACGCCCGCACGCGCGGGTGGCTCGGCGAGCAGCGGCTGACGCCGGGTGTGCCGGGAGGTGGGGATACTGAACAGTCAAACCACCCAGAGATGGACATGACCAATTCGCGTAGCGCAGCTCGGAAAAACGAGAAACCCGCGCCGTAGCGCGGGTTTCCGGTTCGTCAACTCTCAGATGGCGCGGACACTCTGAGCCTGCGGACCCTTCTGGCCCTGCCCGATCTCGAACTCGACACGCTGCCCCTCATCGAGGGACTTGAACCCGGAGCCGGAAATCTCGGAGTAGTGGACGAAAACGTCGGGACCGCCACCGTCTTGCGCGATGAACCCGAAGCCCTTTTCGCCGTTAAACCACTTCACACTGCCTTGCGTCATGTACTTTGTGAACTTCCTGTAGTAAGCCGAGCGATCACTTCAACAGCCCGTGCTCACCGTCAAGCATGCCACACCCTCAGCTCCCCCTCAGCACGGCTACCGCCTCCAGCGCTACGGACCTGACATCGCTCCAGGCCGACACATACCCACCGCCCGGCCGCTTTTGGCGAGTCGGCGGCAGGCTCGGCAGTCCACCTCACTCGACCAGTTCGTGAACAGGGCTGTCGGCCTGCACGCCGTCGAAGGTGCGCTACTCCTCCCAGTGATAGAAGACCCGGCCCCAGGCGCCGGTCTCGGAATCGATGTCGGCGTAATAACTTTCCGCAGCGGCTTTGGTGTGCAGCGGCCACCAGGTCCCTGGGGCGCCGGCGCGGCAGAACGTGGGCTCGAAGTTCTCTGGATGTCCGAAGGTGATCGGATCGTAGTCGTCGAACCAGATTTCGCCGATCTCGCGCGCCAGTAGCCGGATGGCGGCGGGCACCGGCACGGGCCAGGTGCCGATCACTTCTACTCCGGCCCGACTGCGTGATCGGGGGCAGTGCGGCGCGTGGGTGGGTGCTGCCGGTCGCGGTGTCGGGTTGAGTTTCCATCAGGGGGAGCCTGCAGGGTTGTGGGCATGGACGACGAGAACCTCTTCACGATCGGGGCGGTGGCTGCGCGGACCGGTCTTTCGGTGAAGACGATCCGGTTCTACTCCGATAAGGGGATCGTTCCGGCGACCTGTCACAGCCCGGCCGGCTACCGCCTGTACGACATGGACGCCTTGGCCCGACTGGAACTGGTCCGGACGCTGCGTGAGCTGGATATCGATCTGGCCACGGTCCGTCGTGTGCTGGCTCGTGAGACCTCGCTGGCCGAAGTCGCCACAGCACACGCAGCGGCCCTCGACGTGCAGATCCGGGCGCTGCGCCTGCGGCGTGCGGTGTTGACGGCGGTCGCGAACCGGGAATCGAACCCTCAGGAGATGGATCTGATGCACAAACTGGTGAACCTGTCCGACGCCGAACGGCGCCGCTTCATCCACGATTTCATCGACGACACCTTCGGTGGGGTCGACGCCAATCCGGCCATGGTGGAACTGCTGCGTTCGAGCCTGCCGGAACTACCCGAAGACGCCACCCCCGAGCAGGTCGAGGCGTGGATGGAACTGGTGGAGTTGGTGCAAGACACCGACTTCCGCGCGTCGGTCCGGCGGATGGCCGAGTATCAGGCGGCCCAACGCGCCGACGGAGACTCCACCGGCCTGCATCACGACCTGACCGAGACCGTGCGTGTGGATGTCGGCCGAGCGCTGGCCGCGGGGCTCGCACCAGACTCCGAGCAGGGCGGCGATATCGTCGCCACGATCACCGCACGCTACGCCGTGACTTTCGGCAGGGCCGATGACAACCAGTTGAAGCGGTGGATCCTTGAACGGCTCGAGGTCGCCAACGATCCCCGCGTCACGCGGTATTGGCAGTTGGTAGCCATTATCAACGGCTGGCCCCCGCTCCCGGATCTGGAACCGGTGTTCACCTGGTTCGGCCATGCATTGCGCACCGATCTCGACAACCGGCACTGAATTCCGCTGCGTCACACCCGAGGTTGAGATGGTGTCGAAACTGCCGAGCAAGAACTGCTGAACACTGACCGAACATGCCGGCCACAGGTCCGGGACCGATGCAGCATCTGCTGGTCACAGCACGCATTGACGACAACAGCCTGCGGGAGGACTTGCGCGAGTTCGTGGTCGAGCACCTCGGCACCCACGACGCGATCTTGGTGGCCGACGGAACCGGTGACCTCGAGAAGGATCACACACCGTCCGGGTGCAACGCCAACACCGGCACGGCCGATCGATTGGCCGCGTCCGCGCCGCTGCTCTCTGCTCGACACTGCCGAGGCGGGCGCGGCAGCCGCTGTCGGTCGGCAACTTTCGGGTTTTCCGAGAATCCGGACACGGTCTGTTCAATACCGGGCGGCCTTCAATTCTTTCGCCCCTATGCCCCCCAAATCCGAAGGATGACGAGAATTGTCCGCCGCAATCGCGCGGCGACAAGTCACGATTCATGTACTCTAAATGAGCTGCGCGAGAACGTGTTCGTAGAAATCGCCATGCTCCCGCATGATGAGAGTAACTCCACCGAACGGATGCGCCGGCGCTCATATTCGATGCTGTGCATTAAGGATGAAACGATGGCGTCATACGATCGAGCCCGCCGAGTTCTGATGGCCGCTGGAATCGCAGTTGTATTGACAGGATCCTCAGTAGCCTTGGCCCCCGCCGCCAATGCCGGAGACGGGTGCTTCGTTCAAGCAGCGAGCGACAACCGAGCGTACGCTCAATGCTCGCATACGACCAAGCAGTACCGCGCTGGTGCCGCCTGCATTCTGTGGGGTCTGCCGGCGGGGACAGCCTACGGGCAATGGGTCCGCAACAACCAAGTATCAGTTGCTGATTGCAGCTACCCTCGCCGTATTCTGTGGGAGCCCACACGCAAGTTCGTCATTTTTTACGAAAAGCGATGAAGGTCGACCTGGCGAACCCGACAGTGCCAGGAATCGCAACGGGCGAACCTCATCGACTTCCTCATGCCACCAGCGCGCGGGGTTGTTTGAACCAGGGGCCGCCCCAATCCGCGTCCAGAACTCGTAACTCCTTCAAGTCGATGTCGAACACCAGCACCGCCCGCCACGGTTACCCGCACGAGCTACGCCGTCGGGTTCGAGTTGTGTGATCGCCGCAGGGAGGTTGCTGCGCCGGTGCTTACCGGAGTGCGGCCGCGATGGTGTCGACCCGATTGGTCCATATCAGGCCGGTGAATCCGGCGGGGATGCGGCCGAGGGCTTCGGGAGTGTCGAAGCCCTCGGAGAAGCCGCCGGATCCGGCGACCAGCACGATCCGGGCGTCCGCGTCGGCCATGCGTTCGGCGAATCGTTGCGGCCAGCCCCACAGCCAGGGCGCGTAGCCTTCCGGGATGTGCAGCTGGGTGTGGCGGCAGGCGCCGGGGGCCGCGCCGGTCCATCCCATGGCCTCGTACCGGCCCAGGCAGTCGATCATGATCCGCTTGGACATGACGCGCATGTCCGGCAAGCGCTCGTGGACGGCCGCGATCGGCTCGTCCCCGCCGTAGACGGTGAGCCGGTCGGGTTTTTCAGCGGCGAGCCGTTCGGCCAGGGCCGCGCCCTCGGCGGGGTCGTTGCTCTTGATATGGATCAGCAGCGACTGGGTGGGGAAGGCGGCGAGCACCTCGTCGAGCGTGGGCATGAGACCGACGCCCTTCCCACGAAACGGGTAGGTTTTGCCGCCGTCGGCGGTATAGCCGTACCCGATATCGAGTTGCCGCAGCTCGTCCATGGTGTGGTCGCGGGTGGTGCCGGTGCCGTCGGTGCGGCAGTCGAGCGTCCAGTCGTGGAAGACCGCGAACTCGCCGTCGGCGGTCCAGTGGACGTCGAACTCGACCTGATCCGCGCCCGCGTCGAAGGCGGCCTCGATCCCGGCGATGGTGTTTTCCAGATAGTCGTGCACGGGCGGATTGATACGCGCGGCGGTGCAGGTGTCGGCATCGACGCCGTCCATGGCGAAGGTCTGCGCCATTCCGCGATGTGCGAGGACCAGCGGCCTGCCCGCGGCCTCGGCTGCGAGCAGCGTTGTGTTGTTGGCGAACAGGAACCCGGCCAGCAACGCGATGACTATGACGGGCATCCAGTAGCGCTTCTTCTTCCAGCGCCGCTGTGGGGCGGCGAGCGAAACACTCTCGGGCTCGGGCATGCGGGGTATCCTTGCACGTTTGCGACGCAACCGGCGAGTACGGATCGAACGCCGATTATGGTGTGCGCCTCGGCTTTACGGGTCATCGGAATGAACCGGCCCGGGGTGGGAGCCGACCGGGTTCCACGTCGATACCCGCAGCTGAACGGCGGCTATCGCCCGGAAGACGGTGCTGACCGGGCCCACCCGACTGCAGCAGGTAGCGAAGCTCTCGCGGTGGGCGGGGACGGCGCCTGCGTGCCGGTGGCTGTGCACGGTGGCCGCGGCCCCGGAGAGGCAGGCCCGGTCCGCTCGGTGCTCATCGCTCGGTCTACCCGAGCGCACCAACCGCGACGCGGGCGGCCTCGGCGACGAGAGGGTTGTCGGCTTCGGCGTTCTGCTCGAATTTCGTGGACAACACGGCGATGACGAGGGGGGCGCGTCCGGGCGGCCAAGCGATCGCGACGTCGAGCGCGCCGCCGTAAGCGGGGCTGCCGGTCTTGTCGCCGACGGTCCAGTCGTCGGGCAGCGCGGCACGAATGCGTGCGTCCCCCGTCTTGGCGGCGACCAGCCACGATTTCAACTGCGCTCGCTCGGGTTCGGCGAGAATGTCGCCGAGGACGAGGTTGCGGTAGTCGGTGGCGAGGGCGGCGGCTGTGGTGGTGTCCCGCTCGTCGCCGGGAATGGCGGTGTTCAACTCGGGCTCCCAGCGGTCCAGGCGGGAGGTGGTGTCGCCGATGGACCGCAGGAACGCGGTGAAGCTTTCCGGGCCGCCGAGAAGCTTCAGCAGCTGGTTGCCCGCGGTGTTGTCGGACAGGGTGATCGTCGCATCGCACAGCTCGGCGACGGTCATGCCGGTATCGACGTGTTTCTCGGTCACCGGCGAGTTGGCGACGAGTTCGGACCGGGAGTAGTGGATCACCTGATCGAAGTAACCCGTTGCCAGAGGATGGTCGCGCAAGAGGGCCCCGCACGCGAGACCTTTGAACGTGGAGGCGATCGGGAATCTCTCTCCGTCTCGATGGACGACGGTGCGGCCGGTGCCGGTGTCGATCGCATACACACCCAGCCGTGCGGAGTGTGTCGTCTCCATCTCGGCGAACGACGGGACCGTGGCGGCGGGTGTGGTGTTCGAGGCCGTCGGCGCATCGGCGCCGGACCCGCACGCGGCGGTGGCGAGGGACAGCGCGGACACCGCCACAGCGGCGAAAAGCCGGCGACGACCGAGCGGGGCACGGTGAGCAAAGTCGGAAAAAGTCACTGCCGCACCCCATCATCGACGCCGCCGCCGACGCCAATATCCGGCCCCGGCGCGGGCGAGTCGACTTGGATATCGTCGCAGGTTCGCCCGCGGTTCGGCGCCGGTCGGTGTGCCCGGTGGGACAGCGGGACCGATGCCCGCGAATCCGCTGGTTCAATGACCGCATGGACCTGATCCGCCACCTTCGGTTCTTCGTCTCCATCGCGGAGGAAGGGCACTTCGGCAGGGCGGCGGCCGCGCTGGACATGACCCAGCCACCGCTGTCGCAGGGACTTCGGCGGCTCGAACGGCACCTCGGCGTCGACCTCATCCACCGCACCCGGCAGGGGGCCGTGCTCACGTCGGCCGGACAGCAGCTGCTCCCGCGCGCTCGGCTGCTCGTGGACGACGCCGAGCGCCTGCTCGCCGAGTCGCACCGCATCGCGAGTGCCCACGGCGCCGTGCATTGGGGCGCGACAGCGGCGTTGCCCGACCGCGTGGTCACGGCGTGTGTGGGCGCACTGCGCACGGCGGTCGTCCCGGATACCGCGGTGTCCACGACGGTGGGCGCCAGCGTCGACCTGGTCGCCGACGTGCGCTCTGGGCTGTGCGATGTCGCTGTGGTCGAGCATCCCGCGCTGGTCGACGGTGTCGAGGTCCGCCCGGTCGTCAAGATTCCGCGCTGGCTCCTGGTGCCGTCGGATCATCGCAGCGCCGGCGCCGAACGCCCCACCTTTCCCATGCTCGCTGGACTGAGTTTCGCCTGCCCGCCGCGCGCCACCAATCCTCCTGCCTTCGACACCGTGGTGGATCTGTTGCGCGAGCGGGGCCTGGACGCACCGATCGTGCCCGCGCCCGACGATCGCACCGTGTTCGCGGCGGTGGCGGCCGGAACGAGCTTCGGGCTCACCGCCGTGCCCCCATCGTCCACGCCCGGCGTGACCTGGCTGCGCATCGCGCCACAGGCGGTCGCCCTGCGCGTCCGCGTCGTCTACCGTCCGGGCGCTGATGCCCATGCCGATGCCGTCGACCGGGTGCTGTATCGGGAGCGGCTGCGATGAGCACCGCCGAGGACAGGATCCGCGCCGTGTTCGCCGACGCCGGATGCAGCGGCTGGCTGCACGCCCGCCGGTGCGACGGCTCCGCGACCGAGATATCCGTGGGCGGCGACGAGCGGGTGGTGCTCGCGTCGGTGTACAAATTGCCGCTGTTCGTCGCGTTCTGCCGACTCGTCGACGCCGGGCGCCTCGATCCTGCTACCCGGTTGACGGTCACACCCTCCGATTGCACGCCGGGGCCCACCGGCATCGCCGTCATGCGCGACCCGGTCACCATGAGCCTGCGCGACCTCGCGGCTTCGATGATGACCGTCTCCGACAACGCCGCCGCCGATGTCCTGCTCGGCGCGACGGGCCTCGGTGCGGTGGAGGGCCTGCTGGACGATCTCGGCCTCACCCGCACCCGGATCGTAGGCGGTACCGCGGATCTGCACCGCAGCCTCGTCCGCGACACCGACACCCACACCACCGCCGAAGCGTTCGCCGTGCTCGCCGAGAACGACGAGGCATGGTCGGTGTCGGCGTACGACCCGTCGTACACGAGCGCGACGACCCCGGAGGAAATGACCCGGCTCCTGCGCGCACTTTGGAGCGGCACGGTGCTGTCCGACCAGCAGACCGAATTCGTCCGCACCGTCATGCGCCACCAAGTCTGGCCGCACCGCGTCACCGCCGGATTTCCCTACCGCAGTGTGTCGGTCGCAGGCAAAACCGGAACCATCGGGGTTATCCGCAACGAGGTAGCGGTCGTCGAATTTCCCGGCGAGCACCCCGTCGCGGTCGCGATATTCACCCGGGCGGCCCGCGCGGACCCGCACCTGCCCGTTGTCGACGCCGCCATCGCCGAAACCGCTCGCATCGCCGTCACCGAACTCCGCCTTCCCTTACCGCAAGGGTGACGTCACCCAAGGCCCCTGTCGCGTGACAGGGGCCGTTGGCCGATCGCCGCGTCAGGGCTGGCGGGGGCGGGTTCCGGCGGTGGGGCTTGTGCGGTTGTCTTTGCGGCGAGCAAGTCCTGCCAGGCCGGCCAGGCCGAGGAGACCGAGCAAACCCCACAGGCCGGTCTTGTCACTGTGGTCGTCGTCGACGTGGGTTTCTTGGGCCGTCTGTGTGGTCGCGGCAGCAGGAGTCGCTTCCACTATCCCGACTCCGCCGAATGTGAGGGCCAGGGCTGTCAAGGGGATCGCGATGGTCTTGCGCATAGTGCATCACTCCCTTTCGCTGGTTGACCCCCCGGCGGTACCCGGTGGGAAAGATCGGAAACTCAACATGATCGTTTCCCTGCGGCCGACCCGCCGCGGATGCGCTCCCACATCAAGGCATGGTCGAATCAGCGGTCGGCGCGCCAGGCGGGATCGACCAGCGCGCTCGCTCCACAAGGCCCCGGGCCGGTTGTCTCGGAGGCGACCGAAAACGGGCCCTATGCGGCCGTTCCGCGCGCGGAGTGAGCGCGCGGCTTGGTGCGCGACTGCCCTTGCGCCGCGCCGCCGTTGCGACGGCTGCTGCCTTGGCGCACCCCGTCACTGCCCTTGCGCATCCCGTCGCTGCCCTGGCGCGGTCCGCCATTGCTTTGGCGCGGTCCGCCATTGCCTTGGCGCGGTCCGTCACTGCCTTGGCGCACCCCGCCATTGCCCTGCCGCGGTCCGCCATTGCCTCGGCGCGGTCCGCCGCTGCTGCGGTACGGTCCGCCACTGCTGCGGCGGTCGTCTTCCCGTGCCGCCCGCTCGCTGTAGGAGGGCGCGACGAATGGGGCAATCGTGCCGACGAGCTCGGCCACCACGGGCGAGTCGGCGGTGACACGTTGCGGGGTCACCGTGATCTTGGCCTTGCGCATGAGGTCGGCCAGGTCGCGTCGTTCGCCGGGCAGCACCAGGGTGATCACTTCACCGGAGTTGCCTGCGCGCGCGGTACGGCCCGAACGGTGCAGGTACGCCTTGTGTTCGGCGGGCGGATCAACGTGCACGACCAGCTCGACACCGTCGACGTGCACGCCGCGCGCGGCCACATCGGTCGCCACCAGCACCAGGGCATCACCGGCGGCGAAGACCGCGAGGTTGCGGTCGCGGGCACCCTGCGAGAGGTTGCCGTGCAGATCGACGGCCGGAATTCCGGCGAGGGTCAGCTGCTTGGCCAGTTTGCGAGCCTGATGTTTGGTGCGCATGAACAGGATTCGCCGACCCGAGCCCGAGGCGAGCCGGTGGACGACCTCGCGCTTGGCTTCGACGCTCGCGGTCTCGAACACGTGATGGGTCATGGCGGCGACCGGGGAGTTCGCCTCATCGACCGAATGCAGCTTGGCATCCCGCAGGAAGCGGCTGACCAGCTTGTTGACGCCGTTGTCCAGAGTGGCCGAGAACAGCAGGCGCTGACCGGCGTTCGGGGTGGCCGCGAGAATGCGGGTCACGCCTGGCAGGAATCCGAGGTCGGCCATGTGGTCGGCCTCGTCGATAACGGTGATCTCGACGGCATCCAGGGAGATCAGACGTTGGTTCATCAGATCCTCGAGCCTGCCGGGGCAGGCGACGACAATGTCGACACCGGCGCGCAGCGCCCGGACCTGCCGGTTCTGCGGGACCCCACCGAAAATCGTGGTGACGGTCATGCGATAGGCCGCGGCGAGGGGTTCCAGCGCGGCGGCGATCTGGGTGGCCAATTCCCGTGTCGGCGCCAGCACCAGGCCGGTCGGGCGGCTCGGTGCGCGCCTACCGGCGAGGCCGCCGCCCAGACGGTTGACCATCGGAATGGTGAAGGCGAGCGTCTTGCCGCTGCCGGTCCGGCCACGGCCCAGCACGTCGCGTCCGGCCAGCGAATCGGGCAGCGTATCGGTCTGGATCGGAAAAGGTTCGGTGATCCCGGCGCGAGTCAACGCCTTCACCAGCGGTGGGCTCACGCCGAGCGCGGCAAAGGAGATGTCAGCAGTACTCATAGGTGTTGCGGTGCCTTTCGGACATCAGGTGGTGCCCGAGCCGTCTGCGGACCTTCCGGGTCCGCGCCGGAGGCACGAATGGCGAGATTGCCGATGGGCAAAATCGATCGCCGTAAGAAGAGCGGATGCGGCAAGCGCTGGTTGCGCAGCGAATGCGATCTACGACGCTTGGCGTGACATGTCACGCACTTGATCAACAATAGCCTGTGATGGGCGGTTCGTACTCATCGAGTGATGTTTCTCGCCTCTGGCCAGGGCTGGGCCGCCGGGAGTTCGGCCGCCGACAGGAGGATCTCGGCTGCGTCGCGTGCCCGGCGTGCAGCTCGGGGATCGTCATGCATGGCGGCGGTGACCATCGCGCCGTTGGCAAGAATCAGCAGCTGGTCGGCCAACGCTTCCGGAACCGAGCAGTCGGCCAGGAGATCGGCCAGGTAGTCGCGCACCGCGAGTTTGTGCTGCCTGGCGATCCGGCCGACGTCGTCGGAGGTGCCGCCCAGTTCCCCGACCGTGTTGATGAACAGGCAGCCCCGGAAGCCGGGTTCGGCGAACCACTCGAACAAGAAGTCGAACACGGCCAGCACCCGCTCCCGAGGCGTATCCGCATGTGCGTCGACAAAATCGGCGATCGCCGCGCGCACCGCACAGTCGCGCTGCCCCAGTACGGCACGCACGAGATCTGCCTTCGAGGGGAACTGCCGATAGAGACGCTTCAGCGGTACATCCGCCGCGTCGCGTATGGCGTCCATGCCCACCGCTTGTATTCCGCGGTCGTTGAACAAACGCTCGGCGGCGGCAAGCACCCGTAGCGCATCCGATTCATCTTGCACGGCCGACTCCCTTGCGTTGAGAACCATCGTTCTCCTATGCTAACCGTGTCGAGCGAGAACGCTCGTTCTCAGTTGAAGGAGAAGACTTCATGATCGGAGAAGCTGTGACCAAGACCGCGGTACTCGTGCTGAGCGACCCCAAAGGCGGCGACGAAGCTCTCGGCCGGCTGTTCAACGCACTCGCGGCTGCCTACGACTTCGATCAGGCCGGCAACGAGGTCCGTGTGCAGTTCCACGGGGCGGGCACCCGCTGGCCTGAGCTGCTCAACGCGCCCGATCATCCCGCGTACGAGGTCTATCAAGCAGTGCGCCATACCATCGCCGGTGCCTCATGCGGATGCGCCGATGTCTTCGGCAGCAGTCAGGGCGTGCAGGCCAGTGGTATGGACCTGATCAAGGACAACCCGCTGCCGGGCACCTCCGGCCTGGCCAGCCTGCGCGCCCTGGTTGACGACGGATACCGCATCCTTTCGTTCTGACCATGGAGAACTTCTTCGCCCTGACGTTCGGGCCGGATGAGCAGGCGCATCAACGCCGTCAAGGTTCATACGGCCGCTACGAACACGCGCTGTCCGCCGCGCCCGTGCCCGAGGGCATGGGCGCGGCGGAAGCCGAGTTCCTCACCCGTCGCGACAGCTTCTACCTCGCCTCAATGGGACGCAACGGCTGGCCCTACGTTCAGCATCGCGGCGGGCCGACGGGCTTCGTGAAGGTGCTCGGCCCTACTCGATTGGCATGGGCCGAGCGCACCGGCAACCGGCAATACATCACAGCCGGTCACCTCGACAACGACGACCGGGTCGCGATCATCGCAGTCGATTACCCGAACCGCAAGCGGCTCAAGATTCTCGGGCATGCACGGTTCGACCCCGATCCGGACCCCGAAACACTCGACCGACATGGCATCGATGGCAAACTCGAAGGGCTCATAACCGTCGAAGTCGTCGCCTTCGACTGGAACTGCCCGAAACTCATCACTCCACGATTCACCGCGGACGAAGTACGCGTTCTCACCGAACCGCTGCGCGAACGCATCCGGCAACTGGAAACACAACTGGCCGCGCGGCAGAAGGGGACAGCACACGCGTAAGCCGGGAATATCTCCGGTTACCCGAGGGCCTGCTGCATGGCGACTCCGTCGACGTAGGAGTGCTTCTCTTTGACCGCTCCGTCCTCGACCAGAACATAGTCCGCGAGGTCGACGTCGACCTGCTTGCCGGTCGCGGAAGTTCCGGTCAGCCGCCATTGCACCACCCAGAAGTCGTCCCCGACACGCAGCGACACCAGGTGGAAGGTCAGGTCGGGAACCAGGGCGAAGGTCCCTGCGGCGGCCTCGCGGATGGCGGGCCTGCCTCGTGCGGGCTCCTGGCCCGAGTGCAGGTGGAACACCGAGTCGGCGGTGTGCAGTTCGACGATTCGGTCCGGGTCGCGGTCTACCCAGCAGGCGTGGTAGCGCTCGAACAATTCGCGCGTGGCAGTGGTCATGAAGGTGGTCTCCGGTACTCCGTCGTGCGGATCATGCCACCTCAGTGTCGTCGGCGTGCGCCCGTCGCGGCGACGGGCGCACGCCTCCATTTCACCCAAACCCGTTGTGCCCACGCACAATGCGCGCTAGGTTGTCGGTAGTGACTCAGGACACTCGTCCCGCGCACCCGCGCCTGCTCCGCGAGCTGCGGGCGGACCTTGCCGCAATCTCCGAGATGATCACCGCGAGAATCGAGCACGACGAGAAGGACTACGGCGACGCCGTCCTCGCTCACCACGAATTGGCCACGCTCGTCACCGACAGTCTCGCGGCATTGCTGGACGCCATCGCAGGCAGCCGGTACTCGCTCGAACCCGCGCACCGGGCCGGACGCCTCAAAGCCGAGCGAGGCATTCCGCTGGACAGTTTGCTGCACGCGTTCCGCGTCGCGGGCATGGCGTTCTGGGAGGTCATCGTCGAACGCGCTCGGCTCGACGACCGTTCCGCGCTGCCCCAGCTGTCCACCCGGGTATGGGCCACTGTCGACGAGTACTCCGTCGCAGCCGCCGACACCTATCGGCGCGTCGCCTTCACCGGGGGCGACCACCCCGATCAACGGCTGTTGCGCGCCCTGCTCGATCCCGACCTCCCACCCGCACAGCGCGCGGACTTGGGCACCCGGATGCGCCTGCCCGCCCGAGCCACGTTCGTCATCCTGGTCGGTGACATTCGCTTGGCTGCGGCCGGAGTGACCACCGTGCGGACGCTGCTCGCCGACGACCGCGTCACCCTCGCCGCCGCGCACTCGCCGCTCACGCTCGTCCAGGCACTCCACGACGCGACGACGCGCGGCGGCGCCAGCAAACCGTTTACCGACCTGATCCAAGCCCCTGCCGCACTCGGCCAAGCCCGCCTCGCGTTCCAGTGTCTGAGCCCGTCGGACACCGAAATCCACACCTACGCTTCGTCACCGGCCCGTGCTTTGATCGCGGCCCAACCCGCACTCGCCGCGGACCTCCTCGCCGAGACGCTGACCGCGTTCGACCGACTCCACCCCAGTGACGCCGCCGCTCTGGTGCGGACCGCTCTGGCCTGGTACGAGCTCGGCGGTTCCACCTCGGCGGTCGGGGAGCACCTGCACCTGCACCGCAACACGGTCTTGCACCGACTCAAACGGATAGAGCGGCTCACCGGTTCAGCATTCGCGGTGCCCGCTGATGCGGCGCTGTTGTATCTGGCTCTGCAAGCACGGCTGCTCCGGGCACCGGACGACCAGTCCTGACGGCAACGCTTCTCGCGCTGCCGGGGCGGACGCGGGAGCTAGCGGAGTTCGTTGGCAAGCCGTCGTGCCCGATCGCAGTTTTCCCTATCGGTCAGGATGCTGACAGTGGGGACATCGACGTACACCACCTTGTCGCCGAAACGCACCAGCACGCCATGAGCGGGGTGATAGGCGTTCTTGGTGACAGTGCAGAACGCTTCATCGCCGAGCCGGGTGTCGTTCAGGAAGAAGGTTCTCAGCGTTCCTGTGTCCTGGGGGTCGCGGGTGAGGGCTTTCTCCCGCTCACGTCGGAATACAGCCGTCGCATCGCTTCCAGTCTGCGTCCTGGCGAACATTATGCTGCTGCGCACGCGGTCGCCGTCCTTCCATCCGCTGACAGACCGAGCGCAAATGTCCCCTTCCGCCAGCACGTTACTGGCCGTATTCGGGGCCGGAGCGGCGGAAGGCGGGGGCTCGTAATCGAAGCTGCCAACCGTCGTTCCGGCCCCGAGCGCACCGATGACGTCCCTTTCCGACAACTTCTTGCACCCATCGCTGAATTCGTTGATCAGGGGGAGAGCGTAGGCAATAGCTACTATCGACCCGGCTAGCGCGACCGCCGCTACCAGCATGAGCGCCACCGTCGCTGTTACTGTCCGCAGCGTCGTTGCGCGTTCGCGGACGACTGGGGTCTGGATACGCGTCAGCAACCACTGATGGGACTGCTGGGAGATCCGTCGCTTCGGTGTGTCCGGATCGAAGCGCCCTGGGTCAACAACCTTGCGGTCGTTGCGTTTTGCATCCATCGGTACCCTATCCGCGCCTTCGTGCTCGGCAAGCACACTGACGCAGACCGTCGATTCCAGCGCTTTGCGTCATCGTTCCACAGCGTGGTCGGCCGCGAACCGCGCCCCACCGAACGCGAGCAGTGTTCGACACCGATGAGTGGAGCCCGGTCGACGTTGATGCTGAATCTCAATGGTGTGCTCACCGCGAGTTCCGGCGAATTGTTTCCGACATCCTGCTCGCCCCTGCCAACCACACTCGTCCTGGGAACCCACGACCTGCCCTACGCCCAGCGCATCTGTGATCGTGCGTAGCGGAGAACTGAGTGCTGCGCGGGTCACGGCGCTTCGAGGGTGGCCTCCGACCTGCTCGGCTTTTCGGGCAGAGGCGGTCGAAACGACACGACGGGGTAGCCGTGCTCGGGGTCGGTGGTGATCTGCGCCCGCACGCGATACACCTGTTCGACCAAATCGGTGGTGATCACCTGGGTGGGGCGGCCCATCGCGACGATGCGGCCCTCGGCGAGAATCAGTAGCCGGTCGCAGAACATCGCGGCGAGGTTGAGGTCGTGCAACGCAATGTAGCTGGTGACAGGGAGGGACGCGACCAGGGCGAGAATGTCGAGCTGGTGGCGGATGTCGAGGTGGTTGGTCGGTTCGTCGAGAAGCAATTCGCGCGGTCGCTGCGCCAGTGCTCGCGCGATCTGGGTGCGTTGGCGTTCGCCGCCGGACAGTGTGTGCCAGCGGTCGCTCGCTTTGCCGGTCATACCGGTGTGGGACAGGGCTTGTCGCACTGCATCGGCGTCCGCGGCAGCGTCGCCGCCGAAGACGCCGCGATGCGGAATCCGCCCCAGAGACACGACGTCGGTGATGGTGATGTCGACCTCGGTGTCGGCGTGTTGGTCGACGACCGCGACGCGCCGGGCGATCCGGTTGCGGCGCAGCGTCGCGATATCGGTGTCGTCGAGCAGTACCCGGCCGCTGTCGGGGCGGGCGATACCGCTGAGCAGCCGCAACAGCGACGATTTGCCGGAACCGTTGGGGCCGAGCAGGCCGATGGTCTCGCCCGGTTCCGGTTCGACGGTGATGTCGTCGACGATCAGATGCCCGCCGCGGGTCCAGCGGAGCTCCTCGGCACGCAGGGTCATGTCATCGCTCGATTCCGCAGCAACAGCACGATGAACGCAGGCACGCCGATCAGAGCGGTCGCGACACCGACGGGGATCTCGGTGGGCGCGAATAGTGTTCGTGCCGCGACGTCGACCCAGACGGTGAACACAGCGCCTGCGACGACGGCGGTGGGCAGCAGTCTGCTGTGGCGCGGCCCGACCAGGAAGCGGGCCGCGTGGGGCAGCACGAGCCCGACGAAACCGATCGCCCCTGCCGCGCTGACCAGTGCCGCGGTCATCAACGCGGTGACTCCGAGCAGTAGTGCCCTGGTTGCCCGCACCGGGATGCCGAGCGACGCGGCGGAGGCTGCGCCGAAGGTGAACGCGTCCAGGGCAGCGGCCCGGCTGAAGCAGATCACCAGACCGATACCGGTCACTGTGGCGCACACGACCACGTCGGACCAGTCCGCGCCCGCGAGCGAACCGAGCAACCAGAACAGCACTCCGCGGGTTTGTTCGGCGTCGGCGCTGGAGACCACGATGAACGAGGTGAGGGCGGAGAACAATTGAGTTCCGGCGACACCGGCGAGCACGATCCGCGCGGTGCCACCGCCTGCCGCCGCTGCCAGGATCAGCACCAGCGCGAACGCGGCCACCGCGCCGCCGAAGGCACCGGCGGCCAGCGAGATCGCCCCCGCGCCGAGCCCGAGCACCGCGACCAGCACCGCGCCGGTGGAAGCGCCCGCGGAGATGCCGAGAACGAACGGGTCGGCGAGCGGGTTACGCAGGACCGACTGCAGGATCGTCCCGCACAACGCCAGCCCGGCGCCACACACCGCGGCGAGCAGGGTTCTGGGCAGCCGCAACTCCCACACGATGCCGTCCTTGATCCGGCTCACCTCGGCCCGGCCGAACCCGAGATGTTCGCCCACCACCGCGTACACCTCACCCACCGACAGCTCGGCCGGGCCGATGGTCAAAGCGATCGCGATCGAGCCCACCAGCACCACGCAGCCCACGGCCAGCCCGACCGCTGTGACGGCGCTACCGCGTCGCGGGGCGAGCCCGGTCAGCGGACCGGTCCCCACTGCGCCAGCGCCGCGGCGAGCTTCTCCACGCCGTCCACGGTGCGCAGTGACGGGTTCAGGTCAGCGCCGCTGACCACGACGAAGCGCTTCTCCCGCACCGCGGTCATTCGCGAGGTCACCGGGTTGGCGTGCAAGAACGCGATTTTGCTGTCGAGTGCGTCTCCGTCGATGGTGCGCCTGCTCAGATCGGCCAGCACCAACACCGAAGGATCGCGGTCGGCGACGGTTTCCCAGCTGACCTGCGGCCACTCGTCGGTCGTGTCGGCGAAGATGTTCTTCGCGCCGACCGCGTTGGCGATGATGCCGGAGGAACCGCAGCAACCGGCCATATACGGTGTGCGCAGGTCGGAGAACCAGAACGCCATGGTCGTTCCTGCGTGCGATCCGGCGGTGGCCGTCGCCGACTCGAGCCGTTGCCGCAGCGAAGCGATCAGAGTCTCACCACGGTCCTCGACGTCGAAGATCGTTGCCAGCTGCCGGATCTCGGTGTAGACGGAATCGATGCGTAGCGGCTCGGTGCGGGCGCCGTCGGAATTCACACTCACCGCGGACTTGCCGTCACAGTCGGTCGGGGACAGATAGGTGGGCACGCCGAGCTGGTCGAAGCGGTCACGATCGGCGACGCCTCCAGGTCCCAGGGTGCCGCCGAAGGACGCGGAGACGAAATCGGGCTCGGCGCCGAGCACCACCTCGAGGGAGGGCTTGTTGTCGGCGAGCCGAGGCACCTTCGTGTTCGCGTCGGCCAGGTCGGCGCGCACGGGGTCGGTCCAGGTGGCGGTGCCGACGAGGCGGTCGGCCAGACCGAGAGACAGCAGGATTTCGGCCGATCCCTGATTCAGTGCGACCGCCCGCTGCGGTGGCGAGTCGATGGTGACCGAGCGACCGCAGTTCTGCAGCGTGAGCGGAAAGCCGTCGTGCGAACCGCCCGCTGTGTCGGCAGCCGGGTCGGCGTTTCCGCATCCGGCGATGGCCAGTGTCGAGGTGAGAACCGATAGGACACAGAGGTGCCGCAAGGCCAGGCGCATCGCGCGTGAACTCCTTCGTCAGGGCTCGATCGCGGAGCCTCGAAAGTGGTGCGACGATCGCCGAGTAGTCGGGCTTCGGCCCCCTCGAGCCGTTACCGTTGCGCGTCAGCCCCGGATTCACACCGGTGTTCCCTCGACAATCGCTGCGCTGATGATACCCGGACGACCGGGCCTCGACGGACGGGCCGAGGCAGGCCAGTGTCAGCGCGCTGAGCAGACAGCTTTTCGATGGCGCCGATCTCGCGGATCACCGGGTCGAGTTCCGAGCCGGTCAGCACGTAGCGCTTGCCCTGGACCGCTCGCATCCGCTGGTCGCCGATTCGACTCGAGAGATCCGATCTTCGATGCGGCCTGGGGAAACTGTCGGCCGCGCAAGGTGTCTCGTGAACGTTCGTTTTTGATTCAGGACCGCCCGCGGCTCCCATTCAAGAGAAGACGATGACGGATTTCGCCGCGAAGTGGCGGCGGATAGGCTGCGGTCACTGCCGATCAGCGAACGTGGCCGTGGTGCGCGGAATACGCTGCGCCCATTCCGGTATCCAGACCTCGGTAGCGGGTGCTTCCGCTCGTCTGGAGTGGAGGTAGTCGCGAAGTTTGATGAGGCCGGGGTGCGGATTGTCGTCGCGCCAGATTATCGACATCGGGTAGACCGGTGTCGGGTGACGCACCGGTATGCGTCGCAGGTCGTAGCTGTCGGGCCACAGATATCGCGAGCGTTCGCCGATCAGGGTCGCCAGATCGGAGGAGTCGGCGATTTCGTCCAGCAGGGCCTCTTTGGCGAAGACCGGGCCGAGTACGTCGATGGTGAACCCGAAGGTGGTGGTGAGTTCGGTGTAGTAGTCGGCTACCTCGCCGCGGGCAGGAAGGCCGGGCATCCAGATTCGGTGTCCGGCCAGTTGCGCGGGTGTGACAACGCGGGCGTTGGCGAGTGGGTGGCGGGGGCCGACGAGCAGCTGGTGCGGCTCGTCGATCACTCGGGCAGTGCTGATCGCCTTGGGCAGATGCTGCTGCGGGGGGACGGCGTGGAAGGTGGCGTCGATCGTTCCGGCTTCCACAGCGGCGATCGCTGCGTCGACGTCGGCATCGAGAGTGACGACGTCCAGCTCGATGTCAGGATACGTGCGGTGGAAGTCCTGCAGGAGCACGGCCGTGACGACGCGCCGGGCGACGACATCTACGCGTAGCACGCGTCGGCCCGGGCGTACGGAGGCGTCGGCGCGGTCGGCGACCCGAAGCACTTCACGGGCGTGGGGCAGGAATGCCTGGCCGTCGATCGTGAGCTGGGCGCCGCGGGCCGTGCGGGCGAACAAGCGCACATCCAGGTATTTCTCCAGAGTCGCGATGCGCTTGGAGACCGCCTGCTGGGTGATCGACAGGTGCGCGGCGGCTTCCTGGAATTGGCCGGCGTCCGCTGCGACGACGAAGGTGCGCACGGCATCCAGATCCACGCTGCAAACCCTACCTGCACAACATATGGTTGTGGCTCGCCGCCACAGCGGTTGTTTGATTCCGCATCCTCGGCCTTGCTTGGATCACAGCGATCAACAGCGAGTTGTTCGAAACGGGAGGTACGGAGCGTGGTGGCCAGACGATCCCTGGGCCGGCGATTCGGATGGCTGTGGGCGTCCTACGCAGTCAGCGCCTACGGCTCCGGGCTGGGGTTCGGTGCGATACCGCTGATCGCCGTGCTGGTATTGCACGCCAGCCCCTTGCAGGTGTCCGTGCTGTCAGCGGTGGGGCCGGCAGTGGGTGCGCTGATCGCGTTGCCGCTCGGGCCGTGGGTGGAGTTTCGCCGCAAGCGGCCGGTGATGATCACGATGGATCTGGCGCGGTTCGCGGTCATGGCGACGATCCCGCTGGCTTACGCCTTCGGCCGGCTCGGTTTCGTCCAGTTGCTGGTCGTCTCGGCCGTGGTTGCCGCTGCGAAGATCGCCTTCAATGCGGCGAGCGGCGCCTATCTGAAGGCACTCGTGCGGCCGGAGGATCTGCTCGTGGCCAATGCGCGGTTCGAGTCCACGAACTGGAGTTCCATCGCTGTCGGGCCGCCACTGGGTGGGGCGGCGATCGGCCTGTTCGGGCCGGTCGCCACCGTGGTGGCCGACGCGGTCAGCTACCTGCTCTCCGCGTTGGGCGTCACGGCGATTCGCGGACGAGAGGAACACCCGCAGCGAAACGACAAGCACCGGGTCCGGACCAGCGAGTTGTTCGATGGCTGGCGACACCTGCTGGCTCATCCCGTCCTACGGGCGCTCTACCTCAACCAGCTGCTCGTCAGCGGACTGATCATGGCCACCGAGCCGCTGTTGGCGGTGCTGCTGCTGCGCCAGCTCGGATTCCCGCCCTGGCAGTACGGCCTCGCCTTCGCCGCCCCCTGCCTCGGCGGACTCATCGGCTCACGCCTCGCCGGCCGTGTGGTGGCGCGGTACGGCCAACACCGGGTCCTGCGTACCGTCGGCGCGCTGCGCGCGGTCTGGCTGATCGGCCTCGTGTTCGTCCAGCCCGGTGTCGTCGGCCTCGTCACTGTGATCGTTGTCGAGCTCGCGATCATCATCAGCATGAGCCTGTACAACCCGGTACTGGCCACCTATCGACTCGAGCACACACCAGCGGACCGCGTCGCCCGTACCCTGTCGGCCTGGTCGATCAGCAGCGGCGCCTCCATCGCCATTCTCAGCGCGCTCGGTGGACTGCTCGCCGACGCCACCAGCCCACGCACCGCTATCACGGTCGCCGGACTACTGATCCTCGCCAGCCCGCTGCTGCTGCCCCACCGCCAGGATTGCCCACCTACACCCGATCTTGCGGTGGCAACAGCTTCTGCCCGACCACAGCCAGGCGGCGGCTCGAATGAGGCCGAATAGCGAGGCCGCCAACTGTTTTCAGATGCCAAGCCACGCAACAGCAAGAACTGGCCCCGAGCCACACATCAGACACCGCGGCTGAGCCGCCCATGCAGGAAAGGCGCAATTCATGACTGTCACCGCACTCGACTCCTCCACCGCGCTGGTCATCATCGACTTGCAGAACGCCATCATCGACGCTCCCACGGTCCCCTACACCGGCCCCGAGGTGCTGGCCCGGGCGGTCGAGCTGGCCCACGCCTTCCGCGAACACAGCGCTCCGGTCGTCCTGGTGCGGGTCACGGCCCGTGCGGACGGATCGTATGCAGCTCCGGGTCGCAACGAGCTCCGTAGCCAGCCCGGTTCTTTGCCCGACGGCTGGGATGTCGTCGTCGATGACCTCGCCGGCCACCCTGACGACATCACAGTCACCAAGCGCACCTGGGGCGCCTTCCACGGAACCGACCTCGATCTGCAACTGCGCCGCCGCGGCGTCACGCAGATCGTGCTGGCCGGGCTCACCACCAGCATCGGCGTGGAGTCGACCGCCCGCGCCGCCTACGAACACGGCTACCGCGTCACGCTCGCGACGGACGCCATGGCCGATCTGGACGCGGAGGCGCACCGCAACAGCGTCGAACGGATCTTTCCTCTCCTCGGCGAGACCGGTTGCACCACCGAGATCGTTGAAATGCTTGCCGAGACCCGCAACTGAGACCCGGACGCCCTGCACGCGCAGCTCGGAAATGGAAGGTTGCCTGACGCGGTACTAGCAGCGTTCATACTGACTCGCGTAGGCCTGCGACTCCGGTGAAACATCGCGCCAGGATGGCTGGCAACCGCCGATGAAGACCGCGAAAGCGGGGCCGTTGCGTGTTTCGATCGTGTAGTCGACCACGGCACCGGGTTGGGCCAAGTAGGGAAGATGCCGTTCGGCGAGTTGTGTTGCCTGCGCAGCGGTGAGTTGCTTTCCGACAGGAGGAAATATCGCGACGTCCAGGGTGCGGCCTGCTTTGCCGGGTGGGTCGTATACGGAAATCTCGACGAAGAATGGGGTGGGTTGATCGGTCAGGAACCACTCCCACATCTCGAGTTCGCTATTGGACGGGAAGCGGAGTCGGTTGGGCGGGAAGATGGGTCGGCGGCCCGAGTTGAGCCACCCGGCTTCCAGTCTCGAGTGATTCTTGAACCCGCTCTCCACAGCAAGGGTGGCCACCGTCCAATCGTTGGGCGCCAGTTCGGGAAAGTCCTGGATGACTCGGCGCATCGCCGCGGTGGCATGGTGGGGTTCGGCCTCGGAGCCCGCCGAGACGCTGATGACGTTGCTCATCTGGTCTACGTCGATGCCGCGTGACGACCAGTCCACCTGTGTGCCGGGGGCCGAGACTCTGACCCAGGTGTGTGCCGAGTTCGCTTCCCTGCTCACGTCCCGACCGAACCGCCAATTCGCAGAATAAGAGTCCGTCATCCGGTCGAGATCGACCTCGGTCTGGTCGCCTTTGTAGCGCGGCGGAAGCTGCTGGGCTCCCATGGCACGCACCACGGACGCGGCCTCGTCCGGTGTGGCTCCATCCTCGAGTTGCACATTCAGCTGGGAATGGTACGTGCGGGACTTGCCCTCGTAATCGAACAAATGTGACGCATCGACCACCCCCGGAAGAGCCTGGATGGCCGTCTCGATCACCTGCGACCAGCTGTCACGCTCGGCCTGGTCGGGTCCATGCACCGGTATAGAACATCCAGTCAGCGGGATTACCGCCATCATCGATATCACGGCGGGGACGGTGAAGCGCATAGCGTGCATCCTGCCAGCAGTCCGCGTGTGCCAGGTGGCTGAGGAAGGGAGGCACGTGAGTACGTCTGCGTCGCAGCGCGATACGGCTAGAAATCCCGATGCGTCAACGGTCTCACCGGTCACCGGCCGCGGATCAACCGCCAATTCGGGCAGTTACGGCATCAACCTTTCTGGATGCGGCACTAGCTCAGCGTGTTCAGAGCCGCCGCGTCGTACGGCTTCAACTCATCGATCCGCCCCGCCAGGACCTTGGACGCCCACTGCGGGTCCTGGAGCAGGGCGCGACCGACGGCGACCAAGTCGAATTCGTCGCGCTCCAGGCGATCGATGAGGTTGTCGAGGCTGCCGAGTTCGGCGCCCTTGCCGGTGAACGCGCGGAGAAAGTCGCCGTCGAGGCCGACCGAGCCGACGGTGATGGTGGGCTTGCCGGTGAGTTTCTTGGTCCAGCCTGCCAGGTTCAGGTCCGAGCCGTCGAACTCCGGGAGCCAGTAGCGACGGGTGGAGGCGTGGAAGGCGTCTACGCCGGCCGCGGCGAGCGGAGCCAGGATCGCCTCCAGCTCGTGCGGAGTCTCGGCGAGCCGGCCGTCGTAGGCTTCCTGCTTCCACTGCGAGTAACGGAAGATCACCGGGAAGCTGGGGGAGACGGCCGCCCGGACCGCGGCCACGACCTCGGACGCAAATCTCGTACGAGCCACGGGATCACCGCCGTAGACATCGTCGCGGCGGTTCGTCCGCGCCCACAGGAACTGGTCGAGGAGATAGCCGTGAGCACCGTGCAGTTCGACGCCGTCGAAGCCGATCCGCTCGGCGTCCGCCGCGGCCTCGGCAAAGGCGCCGATGACGTCGTCCAGGTCCCGCTGGGTCATCGCCTTACCGGTACCCTCCGTGCCGTCGACGCGAATACCGGAGGGGCCGACGGCGGGCGCGTCGGGGTAGGGCGCGTCGCCCTGGTTGCGGACCATGCCGATGTGCCACAGCTGCGGCACGATCGTGCCGCCCGCCGCGTGTACGTCCTCGGCGACCTTCGCCCACCCTGCCAACTGCTCTTCACCGTGGAACCGTGGCACACGGTCACTCTGCCCGGCGGATTCGTGGCCGACGTAGGTGCCCTCGGTGACGATCAGGCCCACGCCGTTGGCGGCGCGGCGGGCATAGTACGACCGCACGTCGTCACCCGGAATGCCGCCGGGGGAGAACATGCGCGTCATCGGTGCCATCACGATGCGGTTCGGGACGGTCAGGCCGTTCAGCGTGACGGGCCGGGACAGGATCTCGGCCGTGCGGGACGCCTGGGACGCGGTGACGCTCACTGGATGACTCCTGGTGGTACTCGAGAAGGTCGATGGTTGAGAACTTCAAGCAATGCCGACACCGTAGAGGTAGATATTTGAGATGGTCAAGTTTCTGCGGATAGGGTGGTTCTCATGGCAGAAGCTCCCCGCGTCGACACGGCCCAGCTCATGGAGCTGCTCTCGGTGGCCCTCGGCACCTACTACGGTGACTTCACCGCCGCGGCGGCGAGTGAGAACCTCACGGCGAGCCAGGGCAAGACGCTGACCGTGCTGCGCCGGGGGCCCGTCGCGATGCGCACCCTGGCCGAGACCTTGGTCTGCGACGCCTCCAACGTCACCGGGATCATCAACCGGCTGGAGAAGCGTGGCTTCGTGCGCCGGGAGGCCAGCACATCCGATCGGCGCGTCACCAATCTCGTCATCACGCCCGAGGGCGAGCAGGTGATCGACACGATCCGGGCGAGAATGCGCGCCACCCAAGACGGCCTGAACAGGCTCAGCGACCAGGACCGGAATTGTCTGTACGCACTGCTGGAACGGGTTTTCCTGGCCCGGCTCGATACCCGATCGGACTCACCTGCATCGGTCGCCGGTCGCTAGGCGCCGACGACTCCGGTCCCATCGCCCGCACTGTGTAGCACACCGCCGTACCCGGCGAGGCGCGACCGTGGTCGGCGCAGCGAGTTGTCGATGGCTGTCACCGTCGGGGTGACGGAACCGAAGCCCACCTTGGTGGGATCGAACCACATTGTGGGTGGGTTGCCGCGCACCCTGGGTGCCCTTTCGGCGTGGCCCGGCGTCGATGAGGCTTGACCGCGTCACCACGAGAGCGGGACCGCCTCGCCACACGAAACGAAGGAGCACCTCACTTGACGACCAACCAGCGCTCGACCCGCCGCACCCACCGGTTCGCACGCGCCGTGGCGCTCGCCGCGGCACCCGCCCTGCTGGGCGTGGGCCTGGTGACGGCCGGCGTCGCCCAAGCCTCTCAGGATCCCAACCTGCCGACCTGTCGCTGGCCCAATCTGGTGTGCGGTCCGCAGACCAATCTGACCCCCGGTGGTCAGACCAACCTCACCCCTGGCGGCCAAACCAACCTCACCCC
>NZ_JABLTE010000068.1 GCF_013315795.1 Nocardia barduliensis | reverse complement strand
CTGCGGGAGGGCGTTGCGCTGGGGCGGCGTACCCCCCGAGCTGTCCTGCACCGGCGGGGTGCTGTCGGGCCGGGGTTGCTGCCCCCAGGAGTCCGACCGCTGACCAGACGCGGACTCGTTCGATCCGGACGGCTGCGCCCAGGGGTCGTGCGGTTGTTGACCTGGCGTGGGGTTGTTCGGCGCGGACGGCTGTCCCCATGGGTCGTGTGGTTGCTGACCGGGCACGGGGTTGTTCGTCCCCGACGGCTGCGCCCAGGGGTCGTGTGATTGTTGACCGGGCGTGGGGTTGTTCGGCGCGGACGGCTGTCCCCAGGAGCCGTGCGGCTGCTGACCGGGCATGGGCTCGCTCGGCCCGGACTGGGGCGAGGGGTTGGCCTCGCTCTGCCGCTGGACGTCGTCGGTGTGCCCCTCCTGCTTGTCGCGACGCCAGCCCTTGCGGCGCTTCTCGGGGCGCGCGGCTTCCGGGCGGTCCGCTTCGGGGGACCGGTTCTTGAACCGGCCGCGCCTGCGGCTGGGGGATTCGTCGATGAGATCGTCGTGCGGGAGGTTCTGTACCGGCGCCTCGTAACCGCTCTGACCGACTTCGCTCTCGGACAGCCAGGGCGGCAGCATCGGCAGACCGTCGTTACTACGACTCACGACGTCCCCTCGCTGCCGCTCGGCTCCGTCGTGTTCGCACTGCCGCTCGGCTCGGTCCTGGTCCTGGGCGCTCTGCCGGTGACTCGCTCGCTACGCTTACTCACGGCCTCGCCTCCCTGCCGCTCGCCGAGGTCGTGACCAAGGGCGCCGCGCCGGTGCCTCGCTCGCTTCGCCGGCTCACGCATCCCCCTCGATCTGTTCGACCCAAATACCTGGACAGCGGCCAGTTTACGCGACAACCGCCCGCGGTCGTGGCGCAGGACGGGACCCCCGCCACGGGTGGGAAGGCGGCTGCGAAACCGCTGGCGACGCGGGTATACAGGGAGGCATTTTTGCCCGATCCGGTACGGATCGGTAAGCTGGAGCGGCGGTGCACCTACGCGCCGCCTGTTCGTGTGCGAGCGGCCCGCTCCGGCGGCCGGTCAGCCGAGCAGACCAGGCAAACCCAACCAGGTTGAGCGTAACCGGGATCGCGGAGGACATGGCGAAGAAAGACGGGGCCATCGAGGTCGAGGGTCGAGTTGTCGAGCCGCTGCCCAATGCGATGTTCCGGATCGAGCTCGAGAACGGGCACAAGGTTCTCGCGCACATCAGCGGGAAGATGCGGCAGCACTACATTCGCATCCTCCCCGAGGACCGGGTGGTCGTCGAGCTCTCGCCCTACGACCTGTCGCGCGGCCGGATCGTATACCGCTACAAGTGATCGTGCCCCGCACGATCGGGTCGGTTACGGACCCGGCAGTCCCGGTGTGAGCCGGGGCCGAGTCGAAAGACTCACTACAGAGCTTCCCCAGTCGCCGACTGGGGAAAAACTGTGTTCACACCCTTGTGAACCACAACAGATTGGACGGACGTGAAGGTTCAGCCGAGCGTCAAGAAGATCTGCGAGAAGTGCAAGGTGATCCGCCGTCACGGCCGGGTCATGGTGATCTGCGACAACCTGCGCCACAAGCAGCGCCAGGGCTGAGCGGAGGCGAGGGAGACCTCGCTTCACCTGCCCGAGGCTTGCCGAAGGCGCCGCTCGACGCTTCACCAGCCAAGCACCGAACCGCAGTTCGGATTGGCAAGAAGAACTCCCAGCACCAGCCGCACGCTGCGGATATCAGGGTTCGCCCTGGGCGTGTGCGCCTACCACCGGTTCGGAGGCCGGTGCCCCACCAAGACGAGGGGACGGACAGGGAGCAGACCTCCGCAACGATTAAGGAAACTGCCAGATGGCACGTCTCATGGGCGTCGATCTCCCGCGCGAGAAGCGCATGGAGATCGCACTGACCTACATTTTCGGCATTGGCCGTACCCGCTCCAAGGAGATCCTCGAGGCCACCGGCGTCAGCCCGGACCTGCGTTCGAAGGATCTCAGCGACGACGATCTGACGAAGCTGCGTGACTACATCGAGGCTTCGGAGTTCAAGGTCGAGGGTGACCTGCGCCGCGAGGTGCAGGCCGATATTCGCCGCAAGATCGAGATCGGCTGCTACCAGGGCCTGCGCCACCGTCGTGGCCTGCCCGTCCGTGGCCAGCGCACCAAGACCAACGCGCGCACCCGCAAGGGCCCGAAGCGCACCGTCGCCGGCAAGAAGAAGTAGGGATAACCGATGCCTCCGAAGAGTCGGGCCGCGGGCCCGAAGAAGACCCAGAAGTCGCGGCGCAGGGACAAGAAGAACGTCCCGCACGGCAACGCGCACATCAAGAGCACGTTCAACAACACGATCGTGTCGATCACCGACCCGAACGGCAACGTCATCTCCTGGGCGTCGTCGGGCCACGTCGGCTTCAAGGGCTCGCGCAAGTCGACCCCGTTCGCCGCGCAGCTCGCCGCCGAGAACGCCGCCCGCAAGGCGCAGGAACACGGCGTCAAGAAGGTCGACGTGTTCGTGAAGGGCCCCGGTTCGGGCCGCGAGACCGCGATCCGCTCGCTGCAGGCCGCCGGCCTCGAGGTGGGCACGATCTCCGATGTCACCCCGCAGCCGCACAACGGCTGCCGTCCGCCCAAGCGGCGTCGCGTCTAGCGGGAAAGGAATAGCGAACAATGGCTCGTTACACAGGCCCTATCACCCGCAAGTCGCGTCGTCTGCGCGTCGACCTGGTCGGAGGCGACCAGGCGTTCGAGCGGCGCCCCTACCCGCCCGGCCAGCACGGCCGCGCGCGGATCAAGGAGAGCGAGTACCTGCTCCAGCTGCAGGAGAAGCAGAAGGCCCGCTTCTCCTACGGCGTCATGGAGAAGCAGTTCCGCCGGTACTACGAAGAGGCCAACCGCCTCAAGGGCAAGACCGGTGACAACCTGCTGCGTCTGCTCGAGACCCGCCTGGACAACGTGGTGTACCGCGCCGGTCTGGCGCGTACCCGTCGGCAGGCCCGCCAGCTGGTCAGCCACGGCCACTTCCTGGTGAACAACAAGAAGGTGGACGTTCCCAGCTTCCAGGTCACCCAGTACGACATCATCGATGTCAAGGAGAAGTCGCTGGGCACCCTGCCGTTCCAGGTGGCGCGCGAGACCGTCGGCGACCGTCCGGTTCCGGGCTGGCTGCAGGTGATCCCGGGCCGGCTGCGGATCCTGGTCCACCAGTTGCCCGAGCGCGCCCAGATCGATGTGCCGCTGCAGGAACAGCTGATCGTCGAGTACTACTCGAAGTAACACGGCACACGTGCTGCTGGTGCGTGGTCGCTCCGCAAGGGCGGCCACGCACAACCCCTGAGACGAGGCGTCAAATAGCGGGCGCCCAAAAAGGAGGATGATCCTAATGCTGATCTCACAGCGTCCGACGCTGACCGAAGAGGTCGTCGCGGAGAACCGCTCGAAGTTCACCATCGAACCGCTCGAGCCGGGCTTCGGTTACACCCTCGGCAACTCGCTGCGGCGTACCCTGCTGTCCTCGATTCCGGGGGCGGCGGTCACGAGCATCCGCATCGACGGCGTCCTGCACGAGTTCACCACCGTTCCCGGCGTGAAGGAGGATGTCACCGACATCATCCTGAACCTCAAGGGCCTGGTCGTGTCCTCGGAGGAGGACGAGCCGGTCACGATGTACGTGCGCAAGCAGGGCCCGGGCACCGTCACCGCCGGTGACATCGTCCCGCCGAGCGGCGTCGTGGTGCACAACCCGGACATGCACATCGCGACCCTGAACGACAAGGGCAAGCTGGAGATCGAGCTCGTCGTCGAGCGCGGTCGCGGCTACGTCCCCGCCGTGCAGAACAAGGCCTCCGGTGCGGAAATCGGCCGGATCCCGGTGGATTCGATCTACTCGCCGGTGCTCAAGGTGACCTACAAGGTCGAGGCGACCCGCGTCGAGCAGCGCACCGACTTCGACCGGCTCATCCTGGACGTGGAGACCAAGAACTCCATCAGCGCGCGGGACGCGCTCGCTTCGGCGGGCAAGACCCTGGTCGAGCTCTTCGGCCTGGCCCGTGAGCTGAACGTCGAAGCCGAGGGCATCGAGATCGGCCCCTCGCCGGCCGAGGCGGATCACATCGCCTCGTTCGGTCTGCCGATCGAGGACCTGGACCTCACCGTCCGGTCCTACAACTGCCTCAAGCGCGAGGGTGTGCACACCGTGGGCGAGCTGGTCGCCCGCACCGAGTCGGATCTGCTGGACATTCGCAACTTCGGCCAGAAGTCCATCGACGAGGTCAAGGTCAAGCTGCACGCGCTCGGCCTCTCGCTCAAGGACAGCCCGGCGTCGTTCGATCCGTCCAGCGTGGTCGGCTACGACGCGAGCACCGGCACGTGGAGCGACAGCGGCACGTTCAGTGACACCGATGGCGGCGAGCAGGACTACGCCGAGACCGAACAGCTCTAGGCCGCCGGGGTAGGCACCCCGGCGTCGGCCTCGCACCCGCGGCGTGAGCGACGCGCCCGGAGGCGGTAGCGGAGCGTAACCACGCAGGGCGCCGGGAGCGCCGCGAAAAGACACAGGAGAACACCACAATGCCCAAGCCCAAGAAGGGTGCCCGCTTCGGCGGGTCGGCGTCGCACCAGAAGGCGATCTTCGCCAATCTGGCCACGGCGCTCTTCGAGCACGGCCGGATCACCACCACCGAGGCCAAGGCCAAGGCCGTGCGTCCCTACGCGGAGAAGCTGATCACCAAGGCGAAGGCCGGCACTCTGGCCGACCGTCGCGAGGTGCTGAAGGTGATCCGCAACAAGGACATCGTGCACGAACTGTTCGCGCAGATCGGGCCGTCGTTCGAGGGGCGCGAGGGTGGCTACACCCGCATCACCAAGACGCTGCCGCGCAAGGGTGACAACGCGCCGATGGCGATCATCGAGCTGGTCCGGGAGAAGACCGTGACCAACGAGGCCGATCGCGCCCGTCGGGTCGCCGCGTCGAAGAAGGCGGAGGAGGCTCCGGCCGCCGAGGTCGTCGAGGACAAGGCCGAAGCGGCCGACGCCGAGACCGAGGCCGAGGCTCCGGCTGCCGACGAGGCCGCCGAGGACAAGAAGGACGCCTGACGCGCAGCGTCGGAGTTCGCGTACGAGCCCGCCACCCGCACTGGGTCGGCGGGCTCGTTCGTTTCGACCAGAGGATCATGTGACCGTGGAGGAATCGGTGGGATCGAGTGCCGACCGGCCGCGCGAGGACGCGTCGGGAACCGGCGTGTCGCGGGTGCGGCTGGACATCGCCTACGACGGCACGGATTTCCTCGGCTGGGCGCGTCAGCCGGGTCTGCGCACCGTGCAAGGAGTGCTGGAGGACGCGCTGAGCAAGGTGTTCCGCGAGCCGATCCAGCTGACCGTGGCGGGTCGGACGGACGCTGGTGTCCACGCCGAGGCGCAGGTCGCGCATTTCGACACCATCGGCGAACTGGATGCGGGAAAACTGGTGCACCGGATGGCGCGTTTCCTGCCGAAGGACGTGCGCGTCAAGGACGCGCGCTTGGCCGCGCCCGAGTTCGACGCCCGGTTCTCCGCTGTCCGCCGCCACTACGCCTATCGGTTGACCACCGCGCCGTACGGGGCGGAGCCGCTGCAAGCCCGCAGCGTGGTCGCCTGCCGATCCGGCGTCGACGTCGAGGCCATGCGCGCGGCGTCGCGAAGACTGCTGGGATTGCACGATTTCGCCGCCTTCTGCCGCCGCAGGGAGGGCGCTACCACGGTGCGCGAGTTGCAGCGCTTCGACTGGGTGCGCGACGGCGATCTGCTGGTCGCCTACGTCAGCGCCGACGCGTTCTGCTGGTCGATGGTCCGCAGCCTGGTCGGCGCGGTTCTCGCGGTCGGCGAGGGGCGGCGCACCGCGGAATGGGTCGGCGAGTTGTTGCGGGAGACGGAGCGCTCCAGTTCGGTCACCGTCGCGCCCGCACACGGTCTGAGCCTGATCGGCGTCGACTATCCGGCCGAGGGGGAACTGGCCGCGCGCAACGCGCAGACGCGGGAGATGCGGTCGGTACCGGTCTCCGGCGCGGGTTGCTGCGGCGACTGAGCAGACTCCCGGGCTACCCGCACCGGGTGCGGAGTGCGGGTAGCGCGGCCGTCACTTCGACGACTTCGGGTATTGCTGCTGCGACTGGCCGGGCTGCTGGGTTTGTTCCTGCTGCGTCGGCGACAACGGTTCCGACGACCTCGATTGCGCTTCGATCGTCCTCGGTTCCTGGGATGCCCCGGAGATCTGGATGCGGCGCGGCATCGCGCGCTCCGCGATCGGGATCGTCACCGACAGCACGCCGTTGTTATAGGTGGCGCTGATGTTGTCGACGTCGACGTTCTCACCGAGTGACAGTTGGCGCATGAAGGTGCCCGCGAAGCGTTCGGAGGCGATCCACTGGACGCCTTCCTCACTGGGCACGGTGCGCTGCGCGCGCAGGGTGAGCGTGCCGTTGTCGACACTCACGTCGATCGAGCCGGGGTCGACACCGGGCAGGTCCGCGTTCAGGACGTAGTGATCACCCGCTTTGAACAGATCCATCGGCATGAATCGGGGTGCGCGAGCGGTTCCGGCGCTTTCACCGAGCAGTTGGCGGGTGACGGTGTCGATGTCATGGAATGGATCGAATCTGAGCACAGCGATCACCTCCCTCTCGCCAGCGGCTACGCCCGCCACGGCGGCGGACGCCGATAGCTGTGCAATCGCCACGGTAGCGCTCCTGGACCGGGAGGACACCGACCTGGCGGGACGAAGAAGTCGAATATCCGCCATGGAATAGCCGCCGGTGGGGCTGTGTTGGCTCGGGACATGGCATTCGACAGTCTCGGACGGTTCGGAGTGTGGCGGGCGTACAACGGGTTCAGCCCGGACGACGCGCGGGAATTGGAGCAGCTGGGCTACGGCGCGCTGTGGTTGGGGGCCTCGCCCCCAGCCGACCTCGCGGTGGTCGAACCATTGCTCGCGGCCACCGAAACGATCACCGTGGCCACCAGCATCGTGAACATCTGGGCGGCGCCTGCGAAGGAGACGGCCGACTCGTTCCATCGGATCGAGGCGCGCTTCCCCGGCCGGTTCCTGCTGGGCATCGGCGCCGGACATCCCGAGCACACGGGCGAGTACCGCAAGCCCTACGACGCGCTGGTCGAGTATCTCGACGACCTCGACGCCGCAGGTGTGCCCGCCGAGCGCCGCGCGGTGGCCGCGCTCGGCCCGCGCGTGCTGAAGCTGGCCGCCGAGCGGTCCCTCGGCGCGCTGCCCTACTTCGTCCCCGCCGCGCACACCGCGAAGGCTCGCGAGATCGTCGGCCCGGGCGCGCTGCTGGCGACCGAGCACAAGGTGGTGCTGACCGACGACGCCCGGACGGCGCACGCCGTCGCCGACGAGACCGTCGGGTTCTACCTCGGCCTGACCAACTACGTGTCCAACCTGCGCCGTTTCGGTTTCACCGACGCCGACCTCGCCGTCCCGCCCACCGACCGGCTGCTCGACGCCGTCATCGCGTACGGCACACCGGAGCGGATCGCTGCCCGGCTGGCCGAACACTTGGACGCGGGCGCGGGCCATGTCGCGGTGCAAGTGCTCGGCGACAACTACGTTCCGGCGCTGCGCACCCTCGCTCCGCTGCTGACCACGCGCCCCTGACTCGAGCGGGTTTCCTCCGGCCCCCGGCTACCGCCGGGGGCCGGAGCTGTTCGCGGTGATCGTCCTAAGGGACTGTTAGGAAGCGGCGAGAGCCGTTCCGCGTGCTTGTGACTGCCGACACACTGATCTGCGACGACGTGATGAGGCGTCGGAGAAGGAGATCATGTGACTACGACACAGCCCGTGAGCGAACGCCGGGTGGTCGCGAACGTTCTGCGCGGATCCATCGGCAACCTGGTCGAGTGGTACGACTGGTACGTCTACGCCGCGTTCAGCGTCTACTTCGCGAAGACGTTCTTTCCGGAGAACGATCCGACGGCGCAGCTGCTGTCCACCGCCGCCGTGTTCGCGGTCGGCTTCCTGATGCGCCCGATCGGCGGCTGGGCGCTGGGCCGGTACGCCGATCGGTTCGGCCGGCGCTCGGCGCTGACCCTGTCGGTGACCGTGATGGCGGCCGGTTCGCTGATGATCGCGCTGACGCCCGGTTATCAGACCATCGGTCTGGCCGCCCCGGCGCTGCTGCTGGTGGCCCGGTTGCTCCAAGGTCTGTCGGTCGGCGGTGAGTACGCCACCAGCGCGACGTATCTGTCCGAGGTGGCCTCGGCGGGCAAACGCGGGTTCTATTCGAGCTTCCAATACGTGACCCTGGTGGCCGGTCAGCTCGTCGCGCTGGGCGTGCAGATCGTGCTGCAGCAGTTCCTCGACGCCGACCAGATGAACGCCTGGGGCTGGCGGATTCCGTTCGTGATCGGTGCCACCGGTGCCCTGATCGTGATGTGGCTGCGGCGCGGCATGGACGAATCCGAGCAGTTCCGCGCCGAGTCCGGGCGTGCGCAGGAGCGCGACGCGAAAGGCGCGGCCGCCGGTGCGCCGCAGTCGCGCGGATCGCTGCGGATCCTGCTGCAATACCCCCGGGAATGCCTGTTGGTCGTGGGGCTGACGCTGGGCGGCACCGTCGCGTTCTACACCTACACGACCTACATGCAGAAGTTCATGATCAATACCGCAGGCATCTCCAAGTCCACTGTCGCCTGGATCAATTTCATCGCGCTGCTGGTCTTCGTGGTGTTGCAGCCGCTGGCGGGCGCGCTGTCGGACCGGGTTGGCCGTCGCAAGCTGCTGATCTTCTTCGGCGTGGCGGGCACCTTGCTGACCGTGCCCATCATGACGGTGCTCGCGCGCACCACCGATCCGGTCGCCGCGTGGGCTCTGATGATGGCGGCACTGGTGATCATCACGGGCTACACCTCGATCAACGCGATCGTGAAGGCCGAGCTCTTCCCGACGAAGATCCGCGCGCTCGGCGTCGGGCTGCCCTACGCCCTGACCGTCGCCCTCTTCGGCGGCACCGCGGAGACGATCGCGCTGGCGCTGAAGAAGGCGGGCCACGAGTCGCTGTACTTCTGGTACGTCGCCGGATGCATCGCGGTCTCGCTGGTCACCTACTACTTCATGCGGGAGACCTCGGCCTCGTCGACGATCGACGCGGACGAGCTCGCCGCGGTCGCCGATACCGGGACAGCCGAGCCACGGCCGATGGTCACCGTGCGTGAGCACTGACCGCCCGGCGCCCGCGCCGGTCCGTCCCCTGTGGGAGGATCGGCGCGTGCGGCTTGCGGTGGTCGAGGACGACGACGGCGTGGGAGACGCGCTGGTCGAGGCGCTCATCGCCCGCGGTTACCGCGCCGAACGCATGCGCCGCGGCGCTGATCTGCTGATCGCGCACCGCGACTACGACGCGGTGATCCTCGACCTCGGACTGCCCGACGGCGACGGTCTGCAGGTGTTGCGCAGACTGCGCGAGGTGAGTTCGGTCGCGGTGCTGATCCTCACCGCGCGCAGCGACGAGCGCTCGATCGTGCGCGGTCTGCGCGGCGGCGCCGACGACTATCTGGTGAAGCCGCCGCGGATCGCGGAGCTGGTCGCGCGGCTGGAGACGGTGACGAGGCGGGCAGCGGCCGCGGCGCAGCACGCGCCGTCGGTGGTCGTCACCGGGGACGTGCGGGTCGACCTGGGCGCCCGCGTGGTCGAGGTCGCCGGTGCGCCGGTGTCGCTGACACAGAAGGAGTTCGAGCTGGTCGAGGCGCTGGTGGAACGGCCGGGCGCGGCGGTGAGCCGCCAGCAGCTGATGGATCGCATCTGGGGTGACGCCTTCGTCGCGGTGTCGCGTTCGCTGGACGTGCACATGGCCGGTCTGCGGGCGAAGCTGAATCGGCCCGGCCTGATCACCACCATCCGCGGGTACGGATATCGGTGGGGACAGTGAGCACGGCCCTGCGGGCCGGAGGTGTGTCATGCGGCGTCGCTTGCTCGTCGCGCTGACGCTGTTCGCGGCCATCGCGGTGCTGGCTTTCGCGGTGCCGCTGTCGCAGACCATCGCGACCAACCGCACCCAGCAGCTGGTGCTCGCGCGTTCCGGGGACGCCGACCGCTTCGCCACTCTCGCCGACGACGCGGTCAACGCGGGGGACAGCCGCGCGCTGGCCGACGAGGTGCTGCGCTATCACGAGCTGTACGGCGAGAACGTGCTGGTGGTCGACGCGAGGGGCGCGACGGCGGTGAACGCGGGGGCAAACGTGAGCGATCCCGGCATCGCCGCCGCGGTGGTGGCCGCGCGGCGCAATCAACGCCCGCACGCGGTGGACAAGCTGACGCCGTGGGGCGCGCCGACCGTGCTGGTGGCGCGGCCGGTCGGCACCGGTGTGCAGGTTCAGGGAGCCGTGGTGATCGAGGCGTCGACGGCCCGCGCCCGTGGTGACATCGCGCGGGCCTGGGCGGTGATCGTGCTCGGTGGGGTGGCCGCGATGGCGCTGTTCATGCTGCTGGCGGTGACGCTGAGCCGCTGGGTGCTACGGCCCCTTGCGGCGCTGTCGCACGGTGTGGCGGAGTTGACCGCGACGCTGCCGAAGCCGCGGGCCGACACTGTCGCCCCGGTCTCGATCGCGGGCCGGTACGGCGGGCCGCCGGAGATGCGGGCGCTGGCGGAGTCCTTCGACGCGATGGCCGTGGCCGTCGCCGATTCGGCGGACGCGCAGCGCCAGCTGGTCGCCGACGCCGCGCACGCCATGCGCAACCCGCTGGCCGCCTTGACCATCCGGCTCGATTCCCTGGAACCCGCGATCCCGGCGAGTGCGGCGGGCACCTTTCGCAGTGCGGGGGCCGAGGTCGAGCGCCTGACCGCACTGCTCGACGGCCTGCTGAGCCTCGCCGTGGCCGAGACGCCCGCGGCGTTCGACCTCGCGCACACCGCCGCCGACGACAACCGATGCGATGCCGTGCAGGTGGTGGCCGATCGATTCGACGCCTGGTGCACGGCGTTCGGAGCGGCGGGGCAGCGATTGCGGGTGGCGCCCGCCGCCGAGCGCGCCGACGTGGCGGTCCCGGCCGACGTGCTCGCTCAGATGCTCGACGTACCGCTGAGCAACGCCACGCGTTACGCCGGGACGGGCGCGCACACCGACTTGGTCGTCGAGACCGAGCCGGGCTGGGTCACGGTGACCGTCCGCGACGACGGAGCGGGTGTCCGTCCCGACGAGATCGACAAGCTCACCACGCGTTTCTTCCGCGGCTCCGGGGCCGGGACCGGTGGCTCCGGGCTCGGCCTGCCGATCGCCGCGGCGCTGGCGCAGGCGCGCGGCGGCGCTCTCACGGTGGCGGCGGTGCGTCCGCGCGGTCTCGCGGTGGCTGTGCGACTACCTGCGGCGGAGACGAGATGACGGGTCGAGAATCGATCGTCCGACGCGGCGTCGGCCGTCGTGACTTCCTCGCACTGGCCGTCGCCGCTGGGGTCGCGGGCTGCGCTCCCAGCGGCCGGGGTGTGACGGTGCGACTCGCTTCCGGCGAGGTCGGAGGCTTCTACCACGCCTTCGCCGGATTGCTCGGCCTCGCCGCCGCGAACATCGGCGACGTGCGGATCGAGCGGATCACCACCTCCGGCTCACAGGACAACCTGCGGTTGCTCGCCCGCGGCGAGGTCGACGCCGCGCTGGCGCTCGCGGATTCGCTGCCGCACAGCACCGGCCGGGTGTCGGCGCTGGGCCGGGTCTACGAGAACTACCTGCAGCTGGTCGTGCGCGCGGACAGTCCGATCGGCTCTGTCGCGGATCTGCGCGGAACGCGGGTGAGCCTGGGTGCGCAAGGGTCGGGCGCGGCGCTGACCGGCGCCCGGATCCTGCGCGTCGCGGGCCTGGATCCGGCCGTCGACGTGGCGATCGCGCATCGCCCACTGGCGGAGGCGGTGGCCGCCCTCACCGTGGGCGAGGCGGACGCGCTGCTGTGGGCGGGCGGTGTGCCGACCGCGCGGCTCGCGGTGCCGAGCCGGATGCGGCTGGTGGACTTGGGGGAGCTGGCCGCGCCGATGCGGGAGTGGTTCGGCCCGGTGTACGACCGGGTCGCGATCCCCGCGGACGCCTATCCGGGCGGTGTCTCGGTGCACACCATCGGGGTGGCGAACCTATTGCTCGCGGCCGAGACCATGCCCGACGACGTGGCCGCCTCGATCGTCGAACTGCTGGTGTGGCACGCCGACGCACTGGTGCCCACCGAGGCGGCGGGCACCCAGTTCCTCGACGGCCGCTCGCTGATCAGCACCGGTTCGATCCCGCTGCACCCGGGAGCGGCCGCGGTCTACCGCCGCTGGCACGGGTAGCGCCGTCAGGATCGGACCAGGCGGGCGATGGCGTCGGTGGCTTCCTTGATCTTGGCTTCGGCCTCCGGGCCGCCCGCGACGGCCGCGTCCACCACACAGTGGCTGATGTGGTCCTCCAGCAGGCCCATCGCCACCGCTTGCAAGGCCTTGGTCATGGCGGACACCTGGGTGAGGATGTCGATGCAGTACTTCTCCTCCTCGACCATCCGCTGCAGACCGCGCGCTTGGCCCTCGATGCGGCGCAGCCGCTTGAGGTAGTCGTCCTTGGCGGTGATGTAGCCGTGCGTCGCGTGGTCGGCCGCCGTGTGGTCGTGGGGGGAATCCGCCACCGATGTCTCCTCGCTGCCTGCCGGTCCGGGAATCCGGATCAATACCCCCCTAGGGTACAGTGTCCTGCTCGCCTTGTCAGGTCGGTCGGCCCCCGCCTGCCGGGCGGAGCGACCGGCGACCAGCCCGAGCCGTCGGGTGGAAGCAGAGTAACGCCGATCCCGCCGCGCGAGCGAAGCCGCGGGACGAGACAATCGACGTATGAGTGCGCACCCCCGGCCCGCGCTCGCCGTCATCGGCGGCAGCGGCTTCTACGATTTCTTCGACAACGAGGCGACCACCGTCGAGGTGGAGACGCCCTACGGCGCCCCGAGTGCGGGCATCGCGGTCGGAGAGGTGGAGGGCAGGCCGGTGGCGTTCCTGCCACGGCACGGCAAGAACCACGAATTCGCGCCGCACACCCTGCCCTACCGCGCCAATCTGTGGGCCTTGCGCTCGCTGGGCGTGCGCCGGATCTTCGCACCCTGCGCGGTCGGCAGCCTGCGTGCGGACTGGGGCCCCGGCACGGTCGCGGTGCCGGATCAGCTGGTCGACCGGACCTCCGGCCGACCGCAGACCTACTTCGACGGCGGCGGCATCCACGTGTCCTTCGCCGACCCGTACTGCGAAGAACTGCGCGCCGCCGCGATCAAGGCCGAGTCCGACGAGCTGCGCATGATGCACGCGGCCACCATGGTCGTGGTCGAGGGCCCGCGCTTCTCCACCCGTGCCGAGAGCCGGTGGTTCGCCGCGCAGGGCTGGGAACTGGTGAACATGACCGGCCATCCGGAGGCGGTGCTCGCCCGCGAACTCGAAATGTGCTACGCCGCGGTGGCTCTGGTCACCGATCTGGACGCGGGGCTGGAAGAAGGCGAGGGCGTGCACGCCGTCGACGTCTTCGCCGAGTTCAAACGCAACCTCGCCCCGTTCAAAGAGCTCGTCCGCCGGGCGGTGGCCGCGGTGGACAGCACCGAAACCTGCGACCGGTGCCGCGTCCACGCGGGCGTGTCGTTACCGTTCGAACTGCCCTGAGTCCGATGCGGGCGCTGGTCACCGGCGCGGCCGGATTCCTCGGCGGGCACCTGTCACGGGCGCCGGCCGCCGCGGGGCACCAAGTGGCCGGGGCGGACCTGCTGCTCCGTCATCAGGACGGCCGCGTCTGATCGGTCAGCTCGGCGTCGGCGCGAACGCCGCCGCGTGAGCGGTCGCCCACTGCTCGAAGGTGCGCGGCGCTCGCCCGGTCACCTGCTCGACGGTCGGATACAGCGTCGCCTCGTCCAGCTTCCCCTCGACGAAGAAGTCGAGGAACGCATCGACGTACTCGCGCGGCATGGCGGCGGCGAGTTCGGCTTCGGTCTCGGCGTCGCTCAGCTCGTGCGCCACCAGCGGCCGGTTCAGCACCGCGGCGAGCACCGCGACCTGCTCCGCCGGACGCAGCGCCTGCGGGCCGGTGAGTTCGAGCGCCTGCCCCGCCAGCTCGTCACCGGTGAGCGCGGCGGCCGCGACCGCCGCGATATCGGCGGGGTCGATCACGCCCGCCCGGATATCGGGGAACTGCACGCGGACCACGTCACCCGCGGCGAGCTGCGGCAGCCAGCGCAGCGCGTTCGACATGAACTGCCGCGGCCGCAGCAGCGTCCAGCTCGACTCGGAGGCGCGCACCGCGTCCTCGGACAGTGCCATGTAACGGGACACGGCGTTGCCCATGTCGCGCAGCGCGGCCGAACCACCGGAGAGCAGGACTACCCGGCGCACCCCGGCCTTGTGCGCACGGTCCAGCAGATCCGGCATGTCGTCGTAACCAGAGAGCAAGAACAGGCCGTCCACACCGTCGAGTGCGTCGACCAGCGTTTCCGGGCGGTTGAGATCGCCGGTCACGGCCTCAGCGCCGGTCGGGAGCGCGGCCTTGGCGGGGTCGCGCACCAACGCGCGCACCGGCTCGCCCGCCTCGCTCAGCGTCCGCACCAATTCCGCGCCGACATTCCCGGTGGCGCCGGTTACCAGAATCATTTCTACTCCGTGTTGGTTTTTCCAGCGCCTGCGGCGCTGGGTGTTCGCGGCCCCTGTATGGCTCGCGTTTGCGCGGCCGCCGCTTGCTCCTTCGTCGCTTGCGCGGCGGCCGCGCAAACGCGAGCCGGGCCGCGAACGGGCAATGCTCGGTCTCGCTTCGCTCGGAAGACGGGGTGGGGCTGGTGCTGGTTGCTTGTGGGAGGTACACGCGGCCTGTGGTGTTCACCCGTTCAGTTGGGGGGTTCCTGGGGCGTTTATGACGCTGGCTCGGGGGGTGTGGGGTGGTGGCGCGGTGTCGCGAACGGGTGGTGGTTTCTGTCGGCCATAGGGTATCCGGTGTCTTTGAGACCAGGTATTTGTCAGTGTCGGGAAGTGTTGCGCTGGAGTGGTTTCGAGTTTGTCGATGTCGGGCGGTGTGGAGCGTAGGTGTGGATTGCCCTCCCCTGCCGCTCTGCGTGGAAGCTGCCGAACACCCGGTCATGGGTCACCAGCCACACGACGCTGTCCGCCACCCGCCACCACGATCACCCTGGCGGGCCGCCAGCTCGACGTTGGTCACCCGATCCTCGTCGACTCGAACCATCGGGTGCTCATATCCACCGGCGGTGGGCGTCGGAGCGTGTCGACACATCGCGGTGCGGTGCGGTCGACCGGTATTCGCATGGCTCCGCGTGCGGCGGTGCCCGATTGGGGACAGGTCCCGAGTTAGGCTCTCGCGGTGGATACCCCGTTGCGGCTCGAGGTGATCGTGGCCAGTGTGCGGCCGGAGCGGTTCGCGCCGGTGGTCGCGGACTGGTTCCTGCGTACGGTGCGCGCTCGGCCCGAATTCGACACGGGGGTCATCGATCTCGCGCACACCCCGTTGCCGGTCGAGCTCACCGAGAACGAGCACACCGCGGCCTATCGTGCGCGATTGCGGGACGCCGACGCGTTCGTCGTCGTCACCTCCGAGTACAACCACGGCTATCCGGCGTCGCTGAAGACCGCGTTCGACACGGCGAAACACGAGTGGCGCGCGAAACCCATCGGTTTCGTCTCCTACGGGGGCCTGTCCGGGGGCTTGCGGGCGGTGGAGCAACTGCGCCAAGTCGTCGCCGAGATCCACATGGTGTCGGTCCGCGAGACGGTCAGCTTTCACCAGGCCAAGAAGCGTTTCGACGAGGCGGGTAACACCAGCGACGGCGCCGCCATCGATGCGACGGAACGAATGCTGCGCCAAGTCGACTGGTGGGGACGCACTTTGCGAGCCGCGCGGGCCGCGGAGCCGTACCCCGGCTAGTCGCTAGTGGGTCGCCACCGGGCGGCGGCCGCGCGGCTGGCCGATGTAGGTGGCCTCGCTGGGGATCGACACCAGCGTCAGATCGACCTGCGCCGTGCCGGTGCGCAGCACCACGTGGTTGCCGATCGCGCCCGGTTGATGGATGGCCAGATCGGGACGGCTGGCGGGCCAGCCCATCGGATCGCCCGTGACGTAGATCGTGGTGACGCCCGCGTGCGGAGCCGGTGCGAGCACCCCGTCCACCACCGTGGCAGTGAATCCGGCGTCGGACTGGTGGGTTTCGACCGCGATGGTCAGTCGCTCCGGATTTCCGATCGTGGTGACCAGGTTCTCCCATGCCCGCGCCCGGTCGGTGCGGATGAGGATCCGCTCGCCGACCGCGAGCGCGCGGAACACCAACTGCTGCGCCAGGTACAACTCGCCCGCGACGTACACCGTCGAGATGCCCGCACCGACGATGCGGACCGCGACGCCGTTGCCTTCGTCGTCCGATCCGATCAGCTGTCCGCAGCCGGATGAGGGCAGGTGCAGGTCGTCGACCACGTCGATCAGGTGCTCGATCATCGGGACCGTGTCGTCCACACCGGGCACCGCGATGGGCAGGTGAGCCAGCAGCCCGTCGCGGTGGCGGCCGTTCATCGAGATCATGCCCGGCAGCTCGGAGCGTTCCGGCAGTTCCCGCGCGGTCAGCCGCCACGCGGCGCCGATGCTCACCGAGTCGGCCGAACTGCCGGGGCGCAGGCGCACCGCTACGGTGGTGCCCCGGGACGGGGCGACCCACAGTTGGGCGAGCAGATCCGAGTCGAGCCGCTTGGGGTCCACGGCGCTGCCGACGTTCACGCTGTTGCCGATTTCGGCGTAGCGCCAGCGGTGTTCGAGAGCGCGGGGGTCGTAGCCGCTGGTGATCTGCAGGACCGCCTTGCGGATCTCGGGCGCCGTGAGGATGCGGGCGTTGCAGTCGGCGTCCTCGAGCGTGCGCATGATCCGCTGGGTGGCGATGGTGACCGCCCGTGACGCGCCTTCCGCTCCGCCGCCGCGGCGGGCGGTGGCCTCCGGGCAGGCCACCGCGTCGAAGCTGATCGCCAGCCACACCGTGCGGTGCGCGGTGGCGGGCAGCGGGCCGAGCAGCGATTCGTAGATCGCGCCCGCGGGCGTGCCGGAACGGCTGCGGTGCCCGTGGCTGATGATGTCGATGCCGCTGAGCAGGATGTCGTGCTGGTTGAGGCAGTTCGCCAGTTCCGCCAGCGGAAGCAGGTGCGAGGCGTGCACCGTGGTGCGAGCGATCCTGGTCAGTCCGCCGGGCGGGGGCAGCACCTCGACCACCGTCACCACACGGCTGCCGTCCCAGTACAGGCCGAGCGAACGTCCGTCCGTGCCGCGGAAGTCGACGGTGTCGCCGAGCTCGTAGTCCCGATGCGTGAAGTAGCGCCACCACGTGGCGACCCAGTCCAGGAGGGTGCGTTTGGCGACGGGAATCAGCGGGATCAGCGCGACGACCACCGCCACGCCGAACGCGGGAAGTCCGGGCAGACCTGCCACCAGCGCGACCACTGCGGCAATCAGCCCGATGATCTGCGCGACCAACAAGTTCTGCATCGAGATGCGCCCGAGCAGCGGTCGTGGTGCCGCGCCGACCGGTTCCGCCATCGTCGTCCCCCAAGTACCCGATATCGGCCGATTCCCTGCGGCCGAACTGAACAAGAGTCCCCGGGAACTGTACTGCGTTCGGCGATCGTGAGCACTGTTCGGGGGAGAAGCGCGTCGGGGCGCGCGGGAGGAAACCGACCTCCGGCACAGGACTCGCCACGTTGGCCGGGTGAATGGCTGCCGCTTTCCGCTCCGGCGGATCGAGCACGCCTGATGCGCCGGACGTGTGAATGCCGAAACAACCAGTTCGAACGGAAAGAGCGCGTCCCAAATTGGTCGGCGGTAATGCTTCCGGTACCGTCCGAGTCGGCGAGAGGGAGTCTCGCCGCAGATAGGGAGGGATTCGAAAATGAAGCGCACTGCGTACAACTTGGCGATCGGTATCACCGTCGCGATCGTGGCCGGTACTATTGCCGCCTCGACCGCCGCCGCCACTGCCCAACCGATGCGTACCAAGCACGGCATGACCTACAAGGAATGCATGACGACGGGCAAGGATAGCTTCCGGCGGATGTACAACAAGGAAGCGGTCTGCGTGGAAGACGGCTACGGGTACTACAAATTGCAGCCCGCGCACGGACAGTAGCCCGCGGTTCGACGCGTTCCATGGTCAACGGCGCACGGTGCCGTTGACCATGGTTCATCGATAGTCGTTCACGAATCTTCGGTGTGGACGCCGAATCTCCGCCGGATTGGGAATGAAGCGAGGAGCCCCAAGACGAGCAGTGAGGTAACCGCACCACTTCCGATCAGCGCGACATCGCGTGCGCGATTATTCGGCGGCGGTGTCGGCGCGGGTATCGGAAGCTGAATACTCTTGGCCGGAGAAGGTCGCTTGGGTGGCAATGTACCGCTTACCTCTGCGGTCAGCGCTTGCACTGGATCGACAGCGCCGTAACCGATAGCGGGATTCCACCCCTCCGCCGGGGCGTGGGCGGTGGCCTGAATGCGTTTGATGACTTCCAGCGCGCTCAACTCCGGGAAACGCGCTCGCACAAGGGCGGCTACACCGGAAACCAACGGGGTGGCAAAACTGGTGCCCTGGATCGGCCCGAGCTTTCCCTGTTGATTGACGCTGCCGACTTGGACCGCGGTTCCTTTGCTGTTCGCATCGTTGAACAGTGGATCGAGCGAGGTGATGTTCTCGCCGGGCGCCGCCACGCCCAGCCATGGTCCCGGCACGGTGAACGTCGACGGCTGCCCGTTCGCGTTGATGGAACCGACAGCCAGCACGTAATCGTCGTAGCGAGCAGGTGACACGTTCAGATCCACCTTGCTCCATGGGTCCGCGGCGGGGTCGAGAGGATCGATGACCGCGTTGCTGCCGTTACAGCCGTCGGTGCTGTTGGCGGCGTTGTTGCCCGCCGCCACCACGATGACGACATCCTTCTCGATCGCGGCGTATCGAACCGCCGCGCCCAGATCGGTGTCCTCGAAGGGCTCGGAACTCGACTTGCAGGCGACCTCGGAAATATTGATGACGGTGGCGCCCATGTCCGCCGCGCGACGGATCGCCGATGCCATCGTGCGAGTGGTGCCGTAGCCCTGGGGCAGCGCGTCGGGCCCCTTGTCCCGGTTCGCGCCCTCCTTCTGATACAGCCTGCTGGTCTGGCGGATGGTGAGTATCTGCGCCTCCGGCGCGACCCCCGAGAAGCCCTGACCGTCGACCTCCGTCGCCGCTATCAGCCCCGCGACCAACGTTCCGTGCGCATCGCAGTCCTCGGTTCCGTCGCTGTTGCTGACATAGTCACCGCCCGCGATCAGCCCCGGCAGTCGTGGGTGCCGGGCGACGCCGGTGTCGATCACGGCCACGAGTTGGCCCGCGCCACGGGAGAATCGCCAAGCGTGTTCCAGGTTGAGTGCGCGCTGCGCCTCCGGGGTGGTCGGCCCGTCGCCACCGGACCCGGTGCTGACGCACGGGGTGTTCGACGCACGCTCGGTCTTGTCCGGCGGAGCGGCCGGATCGCCGGGCGGCGGTGGCGTGTTCGGGTTCACGGTCGGTTTCTCCGCGTGCGCGTGCGGGATCGCGGCGGTGGCGCCGAACCCGACGGACATGCTGAGCGCGAGAACGCACGCGGCCGCTCCCGTTCGAACCACACGGAAACGCGCGCCGCCAACGGGATTCGGGTTCATCGAGCCCAGCTCACAAGCCGCGGACGAGCGAATAGAGATTCGCCACCCAGAAGACCAGTGGTAGGACGGCGGCGACGAACGTGTACTCGAGCAGTTCGACACCGCGGCGCATCGGTGGGGTGGCCGACTGGTTCGGGATGATGATGCCGAGGATCAGTGCCGCGACCAAGGCGACCATCGCCGCGCCGAACACGGCCAGCGGCTGGTGCATCGCGAAACCGGCGCCCACCAGCATGACCAGCACGATCGCCGCGCCACCCGCGATGAGCACGACGGCCTGCTCCGCACCGGCGTAGGTGCGGCTGCGGAACATCAGCACCGCGGCGCAGACCAGCGCGAGCGCGATGCCCGGCCAGTACGGGTCGGCGGCCTCCGGGTCGGTGGCCGCGAGCGCGCCGACGGCGGTGACCAGCGTGGTCGCCGCGACCAGACCGGCCAGGTACATGCGGGCGCGTTCGGACTTCACCCGCAGCACCTCCATGGTCGGCAGCGCGCGGTGATCGTCCGGATCGTCCTCGGTCGGGTCGATCGGGGTGCCCGGCGAGGGAACGGGCGGCAGGGGGAGTTTCGCCAGCAGCATGGATATCCGCGGGGCCAGGGAGAGCCCGGCGAGCCCGAGCGCCGCGGCGCCCGCGCCGATCGCGCGCTCCGGCTGGCCGGTGAGCAGGCCGACCAGCGCAGCGGGCACCGCGTACGCGGCGAGCGTGGCCACGCCGATGAACAGCGCGAGACCGACGCCGGTGACCCGCCAGGCCAGGACCGCCGTCGCACCCGCCAGGACCGACCCGAGCAGGACGTGCGCCCAGCCGTAATGGTCGGGAACGAAGAGCATGCCCGCGCTGAACGCGGCGGGCAGCGCGCAGCCGCCGAGCACCAGTGCGGTGCCGGTGTCGCCGTACATCCGGCTCAGCACCATCGCCGTGACGACGAGCAGGATCGCGACAACGAGCGCGATCGAACCGCCGACGCCGATCGGCAGCGACCCGGGGGACAGCAGCAGACCGAGGCAGCCGACGATCATAGTGATCGCCGCCAGCACCGAGCCGGTGATCCGCGCGACCCGCGGGGTCCAGCTGCGGTAGTGGTCGGTGTCGGCGATCGCGACGTTGTACATGATGTCGTCGAACAGCGGCGTCGGCGCGGTGTGCGAAGCGCTTTCCAGCATCAGCAGTTCACCGTCGCGGACGCCGTGCTCGCCGAGGCTGAGCGAGTTGGAGAACGGCGGATGGCCGATCCGGGCGAGCACCCATTCCGCGGGCTCGTAGCGCTCGCCCTCGTTGTCGAAGTCGTTGGTGCGACTGTGCTGGGCGACCATGTCGACCACGCTGGGAATGACCAGCGCGACCGGCACGTCGACCGGTATGGCCATGTCGACCTGGGTGTGCTTGGCCAGAATCGTCACCCGGGCGAGATCGGGAGCGCGGACGATCCCGCGCGAGGATTCTTCGTCGATGTGGTCAAGTCGCGCGTGCGTCAAGCTTCCCCCAACTCGGTCTTCTACCTCGTGATTCCGCAGCCTCGCCGACCGAGCGCGAGCTTGCGAACGCAGGGTCCGGGCACCAGAATGCAGGTCGAACTGTACGACATGTCGGCTGTGACCTCTACACTGAGGCCGGATCACAGCTGGCCGAAGGGGGATTCTCGTCGATGAGCACTGTCCGCTTCCAGCGCCGTGCGCGCCGCGAGATGCCCCGAACGCCCGGTGGCGAGGTGACGCTACAGCCCCCGCCCGAAATCCCCCGGGTCACACCGGGAAACCTGGTCATGAAGCTCATGCCGGTCGTGATGGTGATCGGCATGGTCGGCATGATGGCCCTGCTGTTCACCCAGGGCGGCGGCATCGCCTCCAATCCGATGACCATGATGTTCCCGCTCATGATGCTGTTCTCCATGGTGGGCATGTTTGCGGGCCAGGGTGGCGGCAAGGGACAGAAGGCCGCCGAGGCCAACGAGGACCGCAAAGACTACCTGCGTTACCTCGACCAGGTTCGCAAGGACGTCAACGAGACCGCGGCCCAGCAGCGCGCTTCCGTCGAGTGGAGCCATCCGGAGCCCGGCCTGGTCTGGATGCTCGCCGGCACCAGCCGCATGTGGGAACGCCGCGCGGGGGACAAGGACTTCTGCCACGCCCGCATCGGTCTGGGCGGCCAGCGCCTGGCCACCAGGCTGGTCGCCCCCGAGACCGGCCCGGTCGAGGAGCTCGAGCCGATCGCCGCGGTCTCGCTGCGCCGCTTCGTGCGCGCCCACTCGACCGTGCCCGACCTGCCGACCGCCGTCGCGGTCAAAGGCTTCGCCACCATCGCGCTGGACGGCGATCGCGCGCAAGCTCGGGACATGACCCGCGCGATGCTGGTGCAGCTGTGCATGTTCCAGGCGCCGGACCAGGTGCTCGTCGCGGTCGTCTGCGGCCCGGACACCGCCCCGGAATGGGAGTGGACCAAGTGGCTCCCGCACACCCAGCACCCCGACGCGCAGGACGGCATCGGCACCCAGCGCATGTTCTACGGCTCGATCCGCGAGGCCATGACCGGGCTGCACCCGTTGCTGGGCAACCGGGTCCGGTACTCGCGCAACCAGCCCGCCAACGCGAACATGGTGCACATCGTCTTCGTGGTGGACGGCGGCCTGCTCGAGGCCGAGGACGATCAACTGCGCGAATCCGGGTACGAGGGCGTCACCATCATCGATCTGTGCGGCTACGCGCCGCGCCTTGCGGTGTCCCGCGGTATCAAGATGATCGTCGAGAACGGCGAGTGCGTCGGCCGCGGCGCGACCGGCAATCAGGAGCGCTTCGCGCTCATCGACCGGATCAGCCCCGAGCAGGCGCAGCAGGTGGCGCGCAGGCTCGCGCCGTACCGCGCGGCCACCCAGCGCAGCAGCGACGTGGAAACCGATGACTCCGACGTGATCTCGTCCTGGGCCCAGTTGATGGGTCTGGGTGATATCGGCGCCTTCAACCCGGAGCACGCCTGGCGGCCGCGCTACGGACGGGAACGCCTGCGCGTCCCGTTCGGTGTCGGCGCCGACGGCCTTCCGGTGGAACTGGATATCAAAGAGGCCGCCGAGAACGGCATGGGCCCGCACGGTCTCTGCATCGGCGCCACCGGTTCCGGTAAGTCGGAGTTCCTGCGCACCTTGGTGCTCAGCCTGCTGGCCACCCACTCGCCCGACCAGCTGAACCTGGTGCTGGTCGACTTCAAGGGCGGCGCGACCTTTCTCGGCCTGGACGGGGTGCCGCACGTCGCGGCCGTCATCACGAACCTGGAGGAGGAGGCCGACCTCGTCGACCGCATGAAGGACGCGCTGGCCGGTGAGATGAACCGCCGCCAGGAAGTGCTGCGTGCCGCGGGCAACTTCGCCAACGTCTCGGAATACGAGAAGGCCAGGGCCGCGGGCGCCGACCTCGACCCGCTGCCCGCGCTGTTCGTGGTGCTCGACGAGTTCTCCGAACTGCTCACCCAGCACCCGGATTTCGCGGAGCTGTTCGTCATGATCGGCCGCCTCGGCCGCTCGCTGCACGTGCATCTGCTGCTCGCCTCGCAGCGGCTGGAGGAAGGCAAGCTCAAGGGCCTGGAGAGCCACCTGTCCTATCGGATCGGTCTGAAGACGTTCTCCGCCAACGAATCTCGCCAGGTGCTCGGTGTGCCGGACGCCTACAACCTGCCGAACAATCCCGGTGGCGGCTACCTGAAAGCGGATTCCGGCGAGATTCAGCGCTTCCAAGCTTCCTATGTCTCCGGTCCGTACGTCGGCGGGGGCTCGCAGCGCGACATCATCGTGGCCACGCAGTCCGGTGAGATCGACGTCAAGGCACGGCCGTTCACCGCGACCCACGTGGACTTCCGTGCCGCGGACCGGGTTCCGCTGCCACCCGAACCGAACCTGGAGCAGGAACACCAGGACGAGGACGGCGAGCAGCTGTCCAACCTGAACATGCTGGTCTCCCGGATCCGCGGCCACGGCCGCCCGGCGCACGAGATCTGGTTGCCGCCGCTGGACGAGGCGCCCACGCTCGACCAGCTCCTGCCGCGCTCCCTGCTCACCGGCGAGTACTCCGCGGTGTCCACGCTGCGTGCCCCGATCGGCATCGTCGACCGGCCCTACGACCAGCGTCGCGACCCGATGATCGTCGACCTGTCCGGCGCCAGGGGCAATGTCGCGATCGTCGGCGGCCCGCAGTCCGGCAAGTCGACCGCGCTGCGCACCCTCATCATGGCGATGTCGTTGACGCACACCGCCGAACAGGTGCAGTTCTACTGCCTCGATTTCGGTGGCGGCACGCTGGCCAGCCTCCAGGGCTTGCCGCACGTCGGCTCGGTCGCCAGCCGGTTGGACGAGGACCAGGTCCGCCGCACCATCGCCGAGATGACCACCATCGTCCGTCAGCGCGAGGCTCGCTTCCGCCAGCTCGGCATCGAATCGATGACGGATTTCCGCAGGTTGCGCGCGATGGACCCGGCCGCGAGCCCGGGTGCCGCCGGGGCGCACGAGGATCCGTTCGGTGACGTGTTCCTGGTGATCGACGGCTTCAGCTCGATCCGCCAGGACTTCGAGATGCTCGAGCAGACCATCATGAACCTCGCGGTGCAGGGCCTGTCCTACGGCGTGCACGTGGTCATCGCGCTGAATCGCTGGGCGGAGGCGCGGCCCGCGCTCAAGGATCAGATCGGCACCAGGATCGAACTGCGACTGGGTGATCCGATGGACTCCGATCTCGGTCGCAAGTTCGCCTCGCTGGTTCCGCAGGGACGGCCGGGGCGCGGCATGACGCCCGAGTGCCTGCACATGCTGACCGGCCTGCCCCGCATCGACGGCAGCTCCGACCCCACCGACCTCAGCCAGGCCGTCGCGGGCGCGGTCGCCACCATCGCGAGGCTGACGCCGGGCCGGCACGCGCCGCAGGTCCGCATGCTGCCCGAGCAGCTTTCCCGGGAGCAACTGCTGTACCTGGCCGGCGACTGGCCCGCACAGGTCGACCCGAACACGAAGTGCCTGCGCATCCCGTTCGGCATCAACGAGTCCGAACTGGCTCCCGTGCACATCGACTTCGCGGAGAGCCCGCACTTCATCATCATCGGCGACACCGAATCGGGAAAGACGACGCTGCTGCGATCGCTGATCGAGGGCATCGCCGCGTCCAACACCCCCGACCAGGCCCGCTTCATCCTCGGCGACTACCGGCGCAGCATGCTCGGCCTGGTCCCCGAGGGCTACCTCGCCGGCTACGGTTCCACGGCGCCCCAGTTCACCCAGAACATGAACGACCTGGCCGCCTACGTCAGCAAGCGCACCCCGGGGCCCGACGTCACCCCGCAGCAGTTGCGGGAACGTTCCTGGTGGAGCGGACCGGAACTGTACGTCATCATCGACGATTACGACCTGGTCGCCACCTCCGCGGGGAATCCGGTCCAAGCGCTGCTCGAACACTTGCCCCACGCCCGCGATCTCGGCTTCCACGTGATCATCGCCCGGCGTTCGGGTGGTGCGAGCAGGGCGATGTTCGAGGCGACGTTGGCCAGGATGCGGGATCTGGGTTCCGCGGGCCTGATCCTGAGCTGCAGTAAGGACGAAGGCGTCCTGATGGGCACCAAGCGACCGAGCCCGATGCCGCCGGGCCGCGGCACCTACGTCACCCGTAACACCGAGGGCCTGGTGCAGACGGCGTGGATGCCGTCGCCCTGATGTCCGAGGTCGAGCTCGTCGTCACCGAAGCGCGTATCTGGGCACGGGGCGCCGATACGCACTGGGACGTGCCGCCCTCGGTCGTCCTGGGCAGCAACGGCTTCGATCTCGTGGTGGGCCAGCCGCTGAATCCGCGGACGCAGGTCGGCTCGGTGGTCCAGTTCGCGCCCGCCGATGCCATTGCCTTGCCGCCTCGTACGCCCTCGGTGGTGGACGCGACGGCGGCGGTGTTCGCGAAGGTCCTGGAGAATCTTCGCGTCCCGGCCCCGTGCGCCCGGATCACCCTGATCTGCCCCAGCGAATGGGGTGGCGACCGTCGCGGGGTGCTGGAACAGGCTGCGCGCCGGTGCGCGTCGAAGGTCACGTTCGAGCACATCGCGGTGCGCTCGGTGGCGTCGGATGAGGGCACCAGCCACAGCCGACGCACGCTGGTGTTGGAGTTCGGCCTGCTGACCACCACGGCGTCCACCGTCATCCGGAGCCATCGCGGCGTGCATGTCGAATCCTGCGAACACGAGCCCACCCTCGCGCTCGACGAAATCAGCGCGGATACACCAGGCTTCGCGAGTCTGTGTGCGCTCGTGGCTCGACTGCTCGACGGCGGCCCGATCGACCTTGCCCAGGTGGTCGGCATCACCGACGCCGCGAAAGTCGACTTGCTCCATACCGCGATCGCGCAAGCGGCGGGCACTGCCGTCGAGCTGCGTCCCGTCGCAGGCGCCGATCTCGTCCGGGGCCGCAGGCTCGAACCGGGCGGTTCACCAGAGGCCGCGCCCGCGCCCACCGAATGGATGCGACCGCTCCGGGAACGCGCCGCGGCGCAGCGGAAGCCGCGCTATCGCACGGCCGGTTTCGCGGCCGCCGCGATCGCGGCAGTGGTGGCCGTCGCTCTGGTAGTCGTCGGCGTGGTGGTCTCGTCGGGGCGTCGAGACGATGGGGCGACCGCGACACCGAGCACCGAGGCGGCACCGACCGGTGTCGTTCCGCCGCCGGTCGGCACCTCGGCTGATGCGGCGCCGGAAACATTCGGCCGGATACGATTTCGGATCCCGCCGGGCTGGCGCGTTGCGCCGTCGCCGGAGAGCGGACGTGCCCGTGTCGATCTGGTGCCCGAAGCCGGTGCTCGGCAGCGGATCACGGTGATGCAGACGCCGGTGGCGGCGGGTTCTGGTTACGAGCAGGTCGCCGCGAAGCTGGAGGCACAGATGGCGCAGCGCCCGCCAGGAGTGCTGACCGACCTGGAACGTGACGTGGTGTTCGGCGGCCGTTCCGGCCTGGCCTACTCGGAGCGTCCCGGGGACGGATCAACCGTCCGGTGGCATGTTCTGCTCGAGTACGGCGTTCAGGTCAGCATCGGTTGTCAGTATGCGGGGGACGGGTGGGCCCAGTTGGAAACCCCGTGCGCGAATTTCGGAGATTCGGTCCGCGTCGTCCCGTGACCGGTCCTGCGGCGCGGGAGCAGAACAGGTGACGGCACGCGGTCGAGCGTTGGACGATTCGAGCCCCCGGCACCAAAGTACCGGGGGCTCGAATCAGCCGAGACGGGATCTCAGAAGAGGCCCGCCAGCGCGGTGTCGGTGCCCTGCAGGTCGGAGTTTCCGCTGCTGACCAGCCTGCCGGCGCTTTCCAGCGTGGTGTTCAGCTGCGTGACCTGCGTGTTCCACTGGGCCTGCAGCGAGGCGAACGCGTCGTTCGCGTCACCCTTCCAGTAGTTCGTCACGAAGTCGGTGACCTGCTTGTGGAAATCTTCGAGCATGGTCATGACGCTGCGCGCCTCGGCCACGATGGCCTGTGCGCCCGCCTCGACCTCGCCGAAGTTGGAGGCAATCCGACCGGGGTCGTTCGCTACCATGGGGAGCTCCTTGTTGTCTGTGGTACGGCTATCGGATCAGGGAAGGTCCAGGCTGGAGGACTGCGCGGCCACCTGCTGGGCGAACTGCTGGTCCTGGTCGGCGAACTTCCGGCCGGCGTGGGCGAGCTTGTCCGAGGTCTGATCCAACTGGTCGTTCAGCTTCCGCGCCTGGGCGAAGTAGCTGTCCATGAACGTGTCGAACGCCTGACGCGCCGCACCGCTCCAGGTGGCGGTGGTCTGATCCGACTTGCTGTTCAGTGCGGTGATCGCGGTCTGCAGATCCTGATGCCGCTGCCGGCAGTTGTCCACAAACTTCGAGATCGCCTCTTCGCTCGCTTCGAGCTGTCCTGCCATTTCGGCTCCTTTCGGTTCCCGTCTCGGCCAACGGCGGAAGCCTCAGTTGGCCTGTACATCTGATTGGACGCGGTGCGGGTCTGATCGGTTCCATCCGACTCGAGAAAGTTCGGCTTCGCCCCACGGGATCAGGGCACTGCGCCCCTCAGCCCGGCTCGTCCCTGGTTTCGGCGGCCACGTACGGGCCTGCTCGGAAGACCACGATGCGGTCCGGGTCTGCATGACTTTGTAACGCCAGCGCTCGGCTCCCCTCCTTCCCCCTGCTCGCTGCTGTAATGATCGGCGAGTGGGCTGGCTGCGGTACACCTTACCGAACGCCTAAGTCCGCCGCTACCAGCAGAATGCAGTTCGATCGAGGCGAAAGTCGTTGGTCCGGAACTCGAAAGCTCAGAAGTCTTCGATCCAGCGGACGCAAGCGAATTACTTCACCCGATTGCGCAGCACCGGCAGCAGGCGGTCTAGCAACGTTTGTTCGGAGGACTCGCTCCAATTGCGGACCGCGGCGACCGCGGCGGGATCGTCCAGCGGGATCACCGTGGCACGGGTGCCCGCCACTTGGTACGGAAGACCGAGCAGACCACCGCCACCAGCCTTTTCGTCGCTGCGCACGGCCAGTACATAGCCGTCTGCCGCGACCTCCAGCCGAGTGGAGGACGGCAGCTCCCTGGGCGATGCCTCGTCGCCCTGCCGCCCGTAGTTCAGGTTGTAGACGAACCCGAGATCCTCCAGGAACTTGGTCTGCGGAGTGCCGCCCAGGAAGATCGAGACCTGCGAGCCGCGCGGCACGTCCACCATCGTGATCGTTTTGCCCCGGAACACCGGATTGTCCGCCCGCGCCCGGTCCAGCGGTGACAGCGCGGTCGTGCTGGTCGGCGTGGCGGCGGCGGGCGCCGGAGCGGATCCGTCCCGGTTCAGTGCCCAGATGCCGATGCCCGCGGCGAGGGCGACCGTGACGATGCCCGCGGCCGCGGCGAGCAGCCAATTCCGCCGTGCGGGCGGCGTGCCCGCGCTGCTCTGCGCGGAGACGGCGACGCGCGGATCGGTCCGCGGCCGCGGATCGAAGACCTGGATCGGATAGGTCGGGGAAGTGTTGCTGGCCACGGGGTTGTAGCCGGGCGTGAGGGCGCTCGCGGCCGCGTCGGTGAACTCGCGGCAACTGGAAAAGCGCTCGGCCGGATTCTTCGCCAAAGCACGGGCGAAGACCTGGTCGATGGCGGGCGGCAGGCCGGGGTTGACCGCGGTGGCCAGCGGCGGGGGCTCGTGCAGATGCCCCATCATCACCAGCGCGGGCTGCGTTCCCGGAAAAGGATTGCGGCCGGTGAGCAATTTGAAGAACGAGCACGCGAGGCTGTAGACATCGGCGCGGTGGTCGAGCGTACCGCCGGTGAGCTGCTCGGGCGGGGCATAGGCGATGGTGGCGACGAAGCTGCCGGTCTGCGTGAGTTCGGTGGTGTCGTCATTGGCTTTGGCGACGCCGAAATCCGTGAGCAGGACGCGTTCTTCTTCACCGTCGGCGGGTTTGGACAGCAGGAAATTCGCCGGTTTCACGTCGCGGTGCAGCAGACCTTTGCGGTGTGCGTAATCGAGGCCCTTGCCCACCTCGGTCGTGATACGCAGCGCGCGCAACGGATTCATCGCATGCGGGTCGCGGGCCAGTTCGGCGGAGGCATCGGTGCCGTCCACGTACTGCATGGCGATCCACAGCTGGCCGTGTTCCTCACCCCGGTTGTACACCGAGACGATGTTCGGATGGTCGAGTCCGGCGGCGAGATTGGCCTCGCGCTCGAATCGGGTACGGAACTCGTAGTCGCGGCTGAGTTCGCCGCCGAGCACCTTCAGCGCGTCGGTCCTCGGCAGGCTGGGATGTTTGGCCAGATACACCGTGCCCATGCCGCCCGCGCCGAGCACCCGCAGGATGCGGTACCCGCCGACGATGGTCCCGGGGCTCATCGCCATATTCCACGATCTCCTGACTCGACGCGGGCCGCTGCGTTCGCCACGCAGCATAACGGACCCGGGGTGCGACGAATGTGCCGCATTATCGGCTGTTCGCGAAAATGGAATACTGTGCCGCAGCGCGCTGCTGAGCGTCCAGCAGTTGATTCGCGGCGACGAATCCGACGTATTCTTTGTACGCGACGACGCAGGTGAATCGCCGGTCGTCGAAAAGCCCGGACCGGTTCTCCACACAGGCCGAATCCGGCAGGTGCGGCGGAGGATCCGCCGGGCCTGCGACCACCGTGGGGGTGATGCGTTCCGCGGCGACCCGGCGCGCCGCTTCCGGGCTCGCGGTGCGAATGACCAGCGTTCCGCCGGAGACGGCGAATTTCTCGGCGCCCATCGCCGTGAAACGTTGTCTCGCGTAATCCCGGTCCTCGGCGTATTGGATGATTCCGCGCAGCCCGAAAAGGGCGTGCGAGTCGTCGTAGCTCGGGGATTGGACCTTCGCCGGATTCAGGGTCCGGCTCAGCAGATGGTCGGGGTCCCAGGGCAGCCGCAGCATCTCTTCCTCGGTCAGCGGGGGCAACCGGTCCAGCAGTGGCAGTTGGACGTCATAGGCCTTCTCCGTCAACGCGATCAGGGCGTTGCGGTCGGGTGCGTTGGCCGAGACGAGGAACGCCACCACGTAGGAACCGTGCGCGAGCACGGCGCGCAGGAACGGCGAGCCCGGCCGCCAGTGTGCTCGTGCCTGCGGCTGCCGCGGCAGCGTCACCGGCTCGTTCTGGTCGCGGTAGGCGCCGAGATCCGCGTCGTGGAACTCGGTGGCGGCCTGGCGGGCACGCTCCGGGTCGGGAAATTGCATGACGGTCGTGGCGACCGTCGTGGAATTGGGCCGGGGCTTGGTCGGCCATCCCGAGGCCAACAGGCTGACGTTCTGGTCGGACCCGTTGGTGTGGAACCCGTACATCAGCCGGTTGCGCTCCGCGATCGGCCGCATGTCCTCCGGACGTCCGAGTTCCCCTGGCAGCACCCCTTTGCTCACGCTCGCGGACGTCCAGCTGTACTTCATCCGAGGATCGATGTCGTAGGCGGAGGCGACGTGATCGGCCAGCCGCATCGCGGCGACCTTGTTCATGTCGATGAACAGCGGTTGGTAGTCGTCGTCGTGCGCGTTCGGCGGCTCGGTGGGGTAGTTGCCGGTGTCGAGACGGCGGATGTCGATCTCCCCGGGCTGCGCGGCGCCCGGCACGGTCGACCCACAGCCGGTGAGGATCGCGGCGGCCAGCGCGCAGGCGAGGGCCGCGGCGGCGGTGCGGAATGTCGTCATGCGGCATTCACCAACAGGGCGTACTGGGCGGAGATGCGTTGCTGCGCGTCGAGCAGCTGATGCGACCACGCGAACGCGGCGTACCGGTCGTGGGTCACCGAGCAGTAGTACCGGACGACGACCGTCTTGTTGCCGATGTACTCCTTGCAGCGTGCCGCGGGCAGGCCTTTCGGCGCCTGGGCCGCGCGGAACTTCTTCGTCAATCCGCCCCGCTCCTCGCGTAGCTGCACGGCGGCCGCCGCGTCCCGGGTGCGGAACAGATCGGTTCCGTCGGTGGCGTATCGATCCACTCCCGCCGCTTCGATGATCCTGCGGTCCTCCGCCGAATCGGTGGTGAAGTGCAGAGCGCCCTGGAGCGTGTACGCGCCGGGCACGTCGATCCAGGAATCTTCCCGGGGACGGGGGAGGGCTCGGTTGAGCATGCCGTCCATGTCGATCGGCAAGGTCATCAGCTGGTCGACCGGGGTGGGGGTGAACCGGCCGATCGCCGGAACGATGGTGTCGAGACTCTTTTCCACCAGGGTGAGCAACTGGGGTAGGTCGACCTTCTCCAGAAAGACCTTCACGTAGTCGTAGACCCAGGTGTAGATGACGAACTTGCCCGTGGCGAACCACGACCCGATCGACTGGTCGGTCGGCTGCCAGTGCGCGTGCGCGGCGGGGTACTTCGGGATCTGCACGGGCATGTTCCGGTTGTTGGCCTCGAAGTCGACACGTTCCAGGGCCGCCGCGGCGGCGGCCGCCTTCTGCTCGTCCGGGAAGATCAGGATGGCGTTGACCAGATCGGTGCCCCGGTTGTCCGGCGCGCTGCCCGCGCTGCTGAGGAACCCGGACACGAAATCCGGTGCGGCCTCGGCGAAGCGGGAGACGTCCATGATCCGCCCGAGCGAGCCTTTCGGGTCGAGGAACACCTTGGCGATGGACGGATTCGCGGAGACGAACGCGGGATCGATGTCCGACGGCAGGGGGACGAAGTTCGCCAGCCGCTCCGCCTCGATCATGCGAGCCTGCTCGGGATTCTTCGCCGTCCCCAGCGCGCGTGGCTGCGTCGCGTAGTTGCCCACGTCGAGCTGCGCCAAGTCGACGGGCGGCGCGGACTGCTCGGGCCTGGCCTCCGGGTCGCCACACGCACCTCCCGCGACGGCGACGACCCCGGCCAGCGCCAGGGCACAGGCGGTTCGAATAGATCTCGACATGGCGCCGTGCTGCACTTCCCTCCCCTAACTGCGGTAGTTGCGCCGGAATCCTACTTCGCCCACCAGCGGTCGAGGACCGCGAGAGCGTCGGCGCCTACCGGTTCCGAACTCAGAAACTGTTCGCCAGCAGCGCGTACTCCGCGGCGACCTTCTGTCGCACGTCGGGTTCCTTATCACTGGTGACGACTCCGACGTACCGCTTGTACGCGACATAGCACCGGTACTTGTACTCCCGGTCCGGGTCGCCCTTGCTGTTGAGCTGCAGGCACTTGGCTCCGGGGACGTCCTTGGGAGCGGTGATCGGGTCGTAGTGAGCGCCTTCGCTCTCCTGCAGGCCGGTGAGCAGCTTCTGGGCGGCGGCCGCGTCGCGGGTGCGGGCGACGTAACTGTCGTCGACGAGACCGATCTGATCCACACCCGCGTCCTCGATCAGGCGCAGGTGGACGGACTCGTCGTCGGCGCGGTGCACCGTGTGGTAGCCGCCGTAGACGGCGAAGGCCGCCGGGTCGGGGGCGCGGTCCTTGCGGTCGGCGACCGCGACGCGGGCCAGCAGATCGTCCGGGTCGACCTTCAGGGTGTCCAGCTTGTTCACCGGGGTCGCGGTGAACTTGTCCAGCTGCGCGACCTCGGCGCCGAGGGTTTTGTCGACCCACTTCACCAAGTCGTCGCCGTCCGCGGTGGGCCGCTGGATGAACAGGGAGATGACGAACTCCTTGTACGCCATGAAGGCGCCGACGTTGGCGACGCCCGGCCGCCAGTGGATGAAGGCGTCGGGATATTTCGTCGAGGTCAGTTTGCGGTTGTCCGGCGAGACGGCGATGTCGACGTCCTCGAGTTCGCGCGCGGCGAGCTTCGCGGTGGTGTCGTCGGGGAAGCGGAACACGACGTTCGTGACGGCGGTGGCCTCCGGCGACGGGTTGGTCTGACCCGCGGGATCGGGCCGGTCGGCGCCGCTGGCGGCGTATCCGACGACCAGCTTGCGGTTGTCGAAGACCGGCTTGGACACCTTGGCCACGAAGTCCAGCGCCTGCTCGGCGTCCACGACCACGGTGCTGCCGCGCCCGAATTTCAGCGCGGGGTCGACGCGCACGGTGGGGACCACCGCGTCGGACATCCGCATGCCTTCCAGCAGCGCGCCTTTGCCGCCGGACTCCTGGCTGTACTCGTGCTTGTCGACGGGATAGGTGCCGACTTCCAGCATGCGCACATCGATCTCACCCGCGGTCGGCGTCCCCTGCACGCCCGCGCAACCGGTCAGCATCCCTGCCAGTGCCAGGCAAGACGCGGTGAGTGCGATGCGTTGCGTCCGAACCATCTCAGGCCCCTCGTTCCTCCCGTTGCTGACACTGAAGTTACCCGACGGACGGCAGGGAGGGGGACCGATGGTGTTCGTATTGCAATACCCTTGTCGGTGTGGCGACGACCCCGCACTACACCCCCGGTGGAGGCCGATAGCGTTGATGGATCGGCAGGTCGAGGTCGTTGTAGGCAGCCACGCCGTGGCCGGGGTGGCGGGCGCGGTCGTCGTCGTCGCGCATCGCAGACCGGGTAGGCCGACCAGGGACTCGCCCGCGGCCGTCGCCCTCGAATCACTGTCCGAACTCGTGCGCGACGCGACCGGACGGGAGCCGGACGGGCCCGGTGCCCTGATAGCGCGGCAGGCGACCCGCTGGCTCATGAAAGAGGCCGAGCGGATCAGCCCGGGCGAACCGATCGACTTCGGCATCCTGTCCACCGCCGAGCACGGGGGCGTGGCGATCTTCTTGCACGGAGCGGTCACCGCCGTGCTGCTCGGTGACGGCGTCGTCGAGCGGTACCGCGGCAGTGACGCGGCGTTCACGGTGGATCGGGTCGCCGCGACCCCCGCCAGGGCGGCGGCGTTGTTCGTCGACGACGGGAAGGGCCGGATCCCGGATCTGCCACCGGAGCGCGGCATCGGCCGATTGGTCGAGGGCGTCGCGCAGGCGGGCGGTGCGATCGTGTGGTCGGAGGGCTCCGGCGCCGAGCCGGGGAGCGACGGCCGAGCGTCGCGTCCCGCAGGCGCGCATCGCCGCCCGGAGACGGCTCCGCCCACGACAGCGCGCATCGAGCCCGAGCAGCGAGCCGAATCCGAGCGACCGCAGCCGTCCCGGCCACAGCCCGCGCCGGAACCGCACTCGGCGCCGCAACCGCGGCACGCCGCCCGACAACCGCGGTATCCCACCGCCCCGTCCACCGCGATGCTCGACGCGGAGTCCGAACAGACGCCGATCGCCCCACAGCCGGTCGACCCCCATCACGCGCCCACCCAGGTGGGCGGCACCAACCCCGCGCCGCAGCCCGACCCGGAACTGCAGCGGCGGCTGGAGGCGACCGCCAAAGCCACCGCGCTGACCGTCAAGGTGATGGGATTCAAATGCGCCCGTGCGCATCCCAGCGATCCTCGATCGGCCTTCTGCACCGTCTGCGGGATGCCGGTGGACCAGACCCAGGCGCTGATCGAAGTGGTCCGCCCGCCGCTGGGCATGCTGATCCTCGACGACGGGATGACCTACATGCTCGCCGCGGACGCGGTGATCGGCCGCGATCCGGAGCGTTCCCCCGCCGCGGACAGCGGACTGGTCCCGTTGCGCGTCGACGACGCCTCCGGTGGCATGTCCCGGGCGCACGCCGAGATCCGCCTGGTGAACTGGGACGTGACGGTGGTGGACAGCGGTTCGACCAATGGCACCCGCACCCGGCTGCCGGGCTACCGCGACTGGGTGCGCCTGGCGCCGCACCAGTCCATGGTGCTCATCCCCGGCACCGAGATCATGCTCGGCAACCGGGTGCTGCGCTTCGAACTGGCCGCGCCGCCACCGTTCGGCCGCTGACCCGCGCGGGTGGGCTGCCCGCGTGAAGCATGACCGGAGCCATTTCGGCGGCGAAATCCCTTACGAATAGCGCGCCATACAGGTGCTTTCCCCGTTGAGGACTCCTGCGCGGAAGGCGTCGACACGGGAGAAGCCACTGGGAACGGTCTTGCCCTTGGCGTCGCTCGCGGCCAGGCCGTCGGTGAGCAGACCGGACACCGCCTCGTCCAGATCGCCTGCGGCGAGTTTGATGTCGCCCTGGTTGACCGGACGTCCCGATTCGGCCAGTTTGCCGGTGACCACGCCGGACAGACAGGCCGCGCGCAGTGCGGTTTTGGCGCCGACCAGGCTCTGGCCGCGGTTCTGCTGGACGGCCAGCGTGTATCGCGAGATGAACACGATGTAGCCGTTGTAGTCGCCGGTCACTTTGAGGGGCAGCGGGTCGTCCTCGTCGACGGCGAAGGCCCCCCGCTCCGCGAGCCCGGGTATGTCGGTGGCGATCGTGTTCGCGGCCGGGCAGTACGAGACCGGCGCGGTGACAACGCCGTTACGGCATTCGATCTTCGCGCGGGAATAGTCGTAGGTCGGCTCGTCCTCGACCGGCAGAATCGCTCGGAGCGCTTTGGTGAGCTCGATCAGGCTTTCTTTCGTGATCGGATGCTCGCCGTGCCCCGCGTCGTCGCTGAACGTCTGCGGCAGGTTGGCCCGGCGCTGGTTGATCTCGTCGATGTCGATGCCCTTGCAGGCGCGCGGACCGTCGGTGAAACCGATCTGCACGGCCGTGACCCGCTCGAAGGCCGAGCCGTGCACGCTCTCCGGGTCGTCGGGGTCGGCGTCGCGGATGGCGACGGTGGCGGCGAGCACCGAGTTCAAGCCGTCGGAGGTGTTGATGGTGAAGTGCGCGGCCTTGCCTTCGGCGACGTGCCGCATGAACGCCCCCGCGAAGCAGTCCGCCTGCTGCTCCTTGACGATCACCGGGTCCTTCGGCCCGACGAGCTTGGCCATGGTCTGCACGGCGTGCCCGTACTCGTGCGCGAGCACCATCACCACGGCCATTTTCCCGAAGGTCTCCTCCATGGTGGGAAGTAGGACCGACCGGTCCCAGCCGATGGAATTGTCCAGGCGGCAGTAGGCGGCGTTCACCAAGCGGTAGGTGGTCTCCTTGCAGAATTCGACCGCATCGCCGCGGGGGGACTTCGCATTCCACGACAGCAGCTTCTCGACCGGCTTGAACTCGCCCTGGAACTCCTTGCCGAAGGCGCCGCGCCAGTAGGTCTGGATGTCGTCGACGGCGTTGAGCGCCAGCGTGTCCACGGCACCGCCGTCGCCGTTGGTCGCGGTCAGGGCGCTGTCGGGGACGCCGGTGCGCGGGCCGCTCGGGCCGCTCGTGGTGGGCAGTCCGGCGACCTTGAACGGATCGTCGTAGATGGAGACGGCCCTGCCGTCCACCGAGCGGGTGCACCCGCAGGCCAGAACCAGAATCCCCAGCAGAACCGCGACAAGCGCGGTCGCGTCGACTCTCGGCAAGGCTCCCCCTCGGTCGGCCGGCACAGCGTTCACATCAGTCGCCGGATCGGGGCAATTGGCGCATCGGGGGCACCGCCGATGTCCGGGTGATGGAATAGTATCCGCTGCATGTCTTCACCGGGGGCGCAGACCATCACCGTGCGCCATGATGGAAACGAACGAGTATTCGATTCGAGCCAGCAGGTCACGATGGGCCGCGCGCCGGAGGTGACGCTGTTCGTCGACAGCCCGCTCGTTTCGCGTGTACACGCGACGCTGGCCTGGCAGGGCAGCGCCTGGGTGTTGACCGACAACAAGAGCACCAACGGGGTGTTCGTGGACGCGCGCAGGCTCACCCAGCCGGTGTCCATCGACCGCCCGACCCAGGTCCGGCTCGGTGACGCCATCAGCGGCCCGCTGTTGCACCTGCTGCCCGCGAACCCGCATCCCCCGCAACGGCCTTCGGTGCGCCCGCCGCAGCAGGCGCCGGCGCAGCCGGTGCCGCCGCCGTACGCGGTCCGGCCCGCGCCGCAGCAGTTCCAGCGTCCGCAGTACCCGGCGCCACCGGACGTGCCCGCGCCCGCGGTGAACGTCAACATGACCACCAGGGCCGATACCTCGAACATGCCCCCGGTCCGGGCCAGGGCAAGCACGGCGCCCATCGCCCGCGCCGACCGGATTCCCCAGAGCGGTCTCGGCATCGGCCGCACCACCGACAACCAGATCGTCGTCAACGATCCGCTGGCCTCCCGCAAGCACGCCCGACTGGTCGCCGCCTCGGAGGGGCTGGTCATCGAGGATCTCGGGTCGGCGAACGGCACCTTCGTCAACGGGCACCGCCAGCAACGGGCGGTGCTGCGCGAGCGGGACATCATCACCGTCGGCAATGTCGACTTCGTCGTCCAGCAGGGCACGCTGGTGCACCGGCAGAAGCCGGTCGCCGAGCAGGGGCTCGCGGTGCACGGGGTCGGCTTCACCGTCGAGGGCAACAAGCAACTGCTCGTCGACGTGAACATGTCGGCCAGCCGCGGCACGCTGACCGCGCTGATCGGCCCTTCCGGCGCGGGCAAGTCGACGCTGTCACGCCTGATCGCGGGTACCACCCGGCCTTCCGGCGGTGTGGTCACCTTCGAGGGGCGCAACTTGCACGCCGAGTACGAGGCGCTGCGCTCGCGCATCGGCATGGTGCCGCAGGACGACGTGCTGCACCGCCAGCTCACGGTGCGCCAAGCGCTCGGTTTCGCGGCCGAGTTGCGACTGCCGCGCGACAACAGCAAAGCCGACCGCCAGAAGGTCATCGACGGTGTGCTGCAAGAGCTCTCGCTCACCGAGCACGCCGACACCAGGGTCGACCGGCTCTCCGGCGGTCAGCGCAAGCGCGCCTCGGTGGCGCTGGAACTGTTGACCGGTCCTTCGCTGCTCATCCTGGACGAACCGACCTCGGGCCTGGACCCGGCATTGGACCGCCAGGTCATGGTGATGCTGCGGGAACTGGCCGACGCGGGCCGCGTGGTGATCGTGGTGACTCACTCGGTGGCGCACCTGGACATGTGCGATCAGGTGCTGCTGCTCGCGCCCGGCGGCAAGACCGCCTACTGCGGCAACCCGGCCGGTGTCGGGGCGGCGCTCGGCACCAGCGACTGGGCGGAGATCTTCGCCAACGTAGCGGCGAATCCGGATCAGGCGTTCGCGGCCTATCGTTCCCGGCAGGCGTTCGCACCGCCGCCCCCACCGCCGCAGCAGCCGTACGGGTCCGCGGGCAGTCCGCCGCAGTCCAGCCGTGGCAAGCAGTTCTCCACCCTGGCGCGCCGTCAGGTCCGGCTGATCCTGGCCGATCGCGGCTATCTGACGTTCCTGGTGATCCTGCCGTTCATTCTCGGCGCGCTGTCGCTGGTGGTACCGGGAAAGAACGGTTTCCAGCGCGGCGCGTTGAAAGCGCTGCCGGACGGCAGCTTCGTCCCGGAGGGCGGCAGCGAGACGCAGCAGCTGCTGGTGGTGCTGATCCTGGGCGCCTGCTTCATGGGCTCCACGCTCACGGTGCGCGACCTGGTCGGCGAACGGACGATCTTCCACCGCGAACGCGCCGTCGGACTGCTGCCCTCGGCCTACCTGATGGCCAAGATCGCCGTGTTCAGTCTGACCGCGCTGTTGCAGTCGGCGGTGCTGGTCGGCATCGTGCTCGCGGGCAAGAAGCGCCCCGGCGAGGGCGCGGTGCTGGCCTCCGGCAGCGCGGAGCTGTACATCGATATCGCGCTGACGGCGATCTGCTGCGTGGTCGTCGGCCTCTTGCTCTCGTCGCTGGCGAAATCGAACGAGCAGGTGATGCCGCTGCTGGTGGTGGCGATCATGTGCCAGTTGGTGATGGCGGGCGGCCTGATCCCGGTCACCGGCCGCGTCGTGCTCGAGCAGGTGTCCTGGCTGTTCCCGGCGCGCTGGGGCTACGCCTCGGGCGCGTCCACGGTGAACATCCGCGAGCTGTTCCTGAACGCGCAGCCCGACACGCTCTGGCAGCACAAGCCGGAGATCTGGGCGCTCAATGTGGGCGTGCTGCTGTTGATCACGTTGGTGCTTGCGTTGCTCACCTGGCGCCGGTTGCGACTGAAGAAGTCGGCGGCGTGACGCGGTCCGAGCGGTTCGCGGGCGCCCCGGTGCGCCGGAACGGCGCCGAGCGGCGCGGGAAGGCAACGACGAGCATCTCGGCCGCGGACCGGGCACACTTATGCCTGTGACGGTGCGAGTAGGGGCAGTGCATCTCGGCTGGGATGTGGTGTCCGTGGCCGCCGGCGGCGGTGGCATTCCCATCCGCCCGGTACAGGTGGAGGGCATGTGGACGCCGCCGGCCTATCTGCTGGCGGATTCGTCGGGCCGGTTGCACACCGCGGGCGTGGAACGCAACAGACCCGATCTCGGGATGGCGATCGCCGACGTGCGCGACATCCTGGGACATCCGCAGATCGTGGTGGCGGGCGCGACCTGGCCCGCCGAGCTGGTCTTCCGCGCGCGCATGTACAACCCGCTCGCGGCGATCGGCAAGCACTTGCGCGGCAAACCGGACCTGGTGGCGCTGCCCTTCCCGGACAACTGGCCGGACGAGAAGGTGGAGATGTACGCCGCGATGGTGGAACAGCTCGACGTCGTCGTCGAGCCGCTGCCGGAGAGCGTCGCGCTGTCCGGTTACGTCCGCGCGCTCGGCCTGGTGCAGCCGCCGGATCGGACGATGCCGCGCGGCATCGGCGCGACCGGCGTGTATTCCGACGGCCGCAGCATGCTGGTGGTCGCGGTGCACGGCGACGACGAGCAGCCCACCGAGTCGGTCGACGTCCCCGTCGACGCGGAGGCCATGCGCGACGCGCGGTCGGCGGACGACGTGGTGATCGAGGTGATGGCGGCGGCCCGTTCGATCGGCGCGGACACCTCGACGGTTCTGCTGTCGGGAAACGTGCGCTTCAACGACGCGCTGCGCCTGGCCTTCCAGAACCATCTCGGGCATCGGCTGCAAGTGGCCGACCATCCGATGCACGCGCTCGTGCTCGGCGCGGCGCACCTGCTGGTCAGCGACACCGAAGCAGAGGAACCGGAGCCCGCGGGCAGGCACGCCGAACCGGCGCCCGCCCCGCAGCGCCCGGTGGACGCCCGTCCGCAGGCCGAGCACGCGCCGCCGCAACAGGCGCAGACAGGGCCGTACCAGCAGCAGCCGCCGGTCCGGCCGGTGCCCGGTGTCCAGTACGGGCCGGGATACCCCACCCAGCCGGACGAGGCGACCACCAGGATCGGGCGTGACGAGGTGCCGCGCGGTCTCCCGCCGAACCTCGCCGAGCTGGGCAGCCGCTTCACCCGGCCGCCGAGCGCGCCCGACGAGCGACCGGGCGGCGACGTCGCGGGCCCGCCGTCGGGGCCGCCCGGAGGGCCGGTGCCGCCGCTCGGCCCGCAGCCGTCCTATCCGGGAGCGGGGGAGCAGCAGCCCTATCCCGGGCAACAGCACCAGGGCGGGTGGCAGGCCCCGGCCGCCGCATCCGAGGACGAGGACCAGCAGCGCAAAGGCAAGCTCTGGAACAAGATGAAAGGCAATCTGTTCGGAGCCAACACCGTCATCGGAGCGGTGGCGCTGGCCGTCGTCGCCCTGCCGTCCGGGGGTGACCGGGTGGAATCGACCGCGCAGCCGGTCTTCCTCGACGCGCGATCGGTCGTCTCGGACGAACTCGCCGATTCCGCCGCGTGTCCGGCCGTTCCGTACGCCCTCACCCAGCCCGATCAGGGGGTGATCACCGCACGGGGACACCATCGGGAAGTCCGGGAAAGCCTTGCGGAGTGCGCGCGGCCCGAGGTGGACACGCTGCGCTACCTGGTCCCCGGCCCGCCCGGCGCCATCGACCTCGGCCCCCCGATCGAGATCTGACGCGATTTCTTCCCCCGATACCCCACTGGTATCGTGGCTCGTTGGCGTGTGGAACGTCCGGTCGAATCCTGGTGAATCGCCGAGCGTCCACCGAGTCCCGGGTCTCCACCGGCCGCCGGGAAACAACTCGACCACACGCTCGGCTGGCAACACCGACGACAGACAGGGAAGCACTGTGCCTACGTACAGCCCCAAGGCGGGTGACGTGACCCGTAAGTGGTACGTCATCGACGCCACTGACGTAGTGCTCGGCCGTCTCGCCGTCCAGGCAGCGAATCTGCTGCGTGGCAAGACGAAGCCGACCTACGCCCCGCACGTCGATGGTGGCGATTTCGTCATCATCATCAACGCCGACAAGGTCGCCATCAGCGGCAACAAGCGGCAGGACAAGCTCATCCACCACCACTCCGGGCACCCGGGCGGCCTCAAGTCGCGGACCGTCGGTCAGGTGTTGGAGACCCGTCCCGATCGGCTCGTGGAGAAGGCCGTCAAGGGCATGATCCCGAAGAACAAGCTCGGTAACGCGATCGCGGGCAAGCTGAAGGTCTACGCGGGCCCGACGCACCCGCACGCCGCCCAGCAGCCCATTCCGTTCGAGATCAAGCAGGTGGCCCAGTGACCGCTCCCGAGGAATTCACCGAGGACTTCGTCGAGGAATTCGACGCCGCCGAGGCCGTCGAGGACGGCGCGGGCTACGAGGACTCCGAGGCATCGGAGTCCTACGCCCCGGTCTTGATCGACCGTCCGGTGCAGACCGTCGGCCGCCGCAAGGAGGCCGTCGTGCGCGTGCGCCTGCTGCCCGGTTCCGGCAACTTCGTGCTCAACGGCCGCACCATCGAGGACTACTTCCCGAACAAGGTGCACCAGCAGCTGGTGAAGTCGCCGCTGGTGACCGTCGAGCGCACCGAGTCCTTCGACGTGCACGCCCGCCTGGTCGGCGGCGGCCCGTCCGGCCAGGCAGGCGCCCTGCGGCTGGCCATCGCCCGCGCGCTGATCGAGGTCACCCCGGACGACCGTCCCGCTTTGAAGCGGGCCGGCTTCCTGACCCGTGACCCGCGTGCCACCGAGCGCAAGAAGTACGGTCTGAAGAAGGCGCGTAAGGCGCCGCAGTACTCGAAGCGCTGATTTCGGCATCGTCGACCTTCCGCGTCCGGCATTCTCGCAGTGCCGGACGCGGTACGGTCGTCGCGGCAGCTGTACGAGAGCAGGCTCCCAGCGAACAGCTGGTCGCCTGCTCTCGCGCTGTATGAAGACGCGGCGTTCGCCGGGCCTACGTGGTGCACAGGCCGGTGCCTCCCGGGCCGGCGCGCACGCCACAGATCACCAATGAGGGGCGAGGTATGGGACGGTTGTTCGGCACCGACGGAGTCCGCGGGCTTGCCAACGAGTCGCTGAGTCCGGAGCTCGCGTTGCGCGTCTCCGGCGCGGCCGCGCAGATCCTGAGCCGGGGCAAGAGGCGTGCGCTCGCGGTGGTCGGCCGCGACCCACGGGCCAGCGGGGAGATGCTCGAGGCCGCCGTGACCGCGGGGCTGACCGCGGCGGGCGTGGACGTGCTCTCGGTGGGGGTGCTGCCGACACCGGCCGTCGCCTACCTCACCGGCCTGTACGACGCGTGCCTCGGCGTGATGATCTCCGCCTCGCACAACCCCATGCCCGACAACGGGATCAAGATCTTCGCCGCGGGCGGGCACAAACTCGACGACGCGATCGAGGACCGGATCGAGGCGCTCGTCGCCGCGGAGACGCCGTTCCGCCCCACCGGCGCGGGCATCGGACGGGTGCGCAGCGCCGCGGGCGCGCGGGATCACGGGCTGGCCGTCCCCGACCAGTACAGCCTGGCGGGCACCCATGAGCGCTACGTGGAACACCTGGTGGAGGCCACCGGGCACGACCTGTCCGGGCTGACCGTCGTGGTCGACTGCGCGCACGGCGCCGCCTCGGAGGTGGGGCCTGCCGCGTACCGCGAGGCGGGCGCGACGGTGATCGCGATCAATGCCGAGCCGGACGGGCTGAACATCAACGACGGTTGCGGCTCGACCCACCTCGACCAGGTGCGGGCCGCGGTGCTGGAGCACGGCGCCGATCTCGGCCTCGCGCACGACGGCGACGCCGACCGCTGCCTGGCCGTCGACGCCTACGGCAATGTCGTGGACGGCGACGCGATCCTCGCGATCCTCGCCCTCGCCATGCACGAGACGGGCGAACTCACCGCGGACACCTTGGTCGCCACGGTGATGAGCAACCTGGGTCTGCACATCGCGATGCGGGCGGCCGGAATCACTCTGCGCACCACCGCCGTCGGCGACCGGTACGTGCTCGAGGAATTGCGGCGCGGCGGCTTCACGCTGGGCGGCGAGCAATCCGGGCACGTGGTATTCCCGCGCTACGGCACCACCGGCGACGGCATCCTCACCGGTCTGCGCCTGATGGCGCGAATGGCCAAGACCGGGCGCACCCTCGCCGCTCTGGCGAGCGTCTTGCAGCCCGTGCCGCAAATCCTGGTGAACGTGCCGGTCAGCGACAAAGCCGTGGTCGCGCGCGCACCCGAGATCCGAGACGCGGTGCTGGAGGCCGAGCGGGCGCTCGGCGACTCCGGACGCGTGCTGCTGCGCCCGAGCGGCACCGAGCAACTGGTGCGGGTGATGGTGGAGGCCACCGACCCGGCCCAGGCGCGCCAACTGGCAGACGACCTGGCCAAGCGGGTCGCGGCTGTGTGATTTGGCCGCGACTTCGTCGCGGCGGGTTCGCGGCCCCTTTGTGGCTCGCGTCCGAGCGGCCGCCGCTTGCTCCTTTGTCGCGGACGCGGCGGCCGCTCGGACGCGAGCCGGGCCGCGAACGGCGCATGCTCGCTCTCGCTTCGCTCGAAAGTCGTGGTGGGGGTTGAGCTGGGCGCGTTGGACGGCAAACCGCACCAC
>NZ_JABLTE010000067.1 GCF_013315795.1 Nocardia barduliensis | reverse complement strand
CCTACACCCAGATCATCGCCGAGGGCGGAGTCCCCGACAATTACCGCCCCACCCGCGGCCCGGCCATCTGCTTTTTCGTCGACCCGCCGGCCAGCTGCATGGCCCCGGTAGCGGACCGATAGCAGCCGCTTCGCCGCAGTGGGCCCGACCTGCACATCGCAGCGCGCGTCCTGGGATTTCCCGCGCGCTCATCGACCGTCTTTCCCACCGGCGCGCTGCCGGAACGACGAGAGATCGCCGCGTCCTAAGGTGTGCGCCATTTCTCGTCGGACAGCAGGGTGCTCGCCTGTGGGCCCATGAGGAGCATGCCGCCGTCCACGACATATGACGCCCCGGTGATATAACTCGCCGCCGGTGTAGCGAGGAACGCCACCACGGCGGCAACCTCCTTGGCGTGGCCGGTTCGTCCCAGTGGTACGCCGGGGCGGTGTTGCTCCCGCGGATCGGCGTCTTCCTGTCCGGTCATCGGCGTCGAGATCTCGCCAGGCGCCACGGAATTGACGGTGATGTCGTGCTCGGCGAGTTCCAGCGCCAGCACTTTGGTCAGCGCCCCGAGACCCGCCTTGGCGGCGCAGTACGGCGCGGCGCCGACTCGAGGGGCGTGTTCGTGCACGCTGGTGATGTTGACGATCCGGCCGCCCTCCCCCGCGGCGATCATGTGTTCGGCGGCGCGCTGCGCACAGACGAACGCGCCGTCGAGATCCACCGACAGCACCTGCCGCCAGGTGTCGAAGTCCATGTCCATGACCTTCTGCGCCGACCCGGTGCCCGCGCAGTTCACCAGGACGTCGAGGCCGCCCAGTTCGTCGGCCAGTTCATCGATGACCGCGGCGGCGGACGGCGGATCCGCCAAGTCGAGGCGGCGCACGGCGGCGGTTCTGCCCTGCTCGCGCACTTCTGCCGCGGTGTCGCGCGCGCCCTGCTCGTCACTGCGGAACGTCAGCCCGACATCGGTCCCGCCCGCGGCCAGTGCGACCGCGATCGCCGCACCGATGCCGGAGTCTCCCCCGGTCACCACGGCTCGCCGCGGAGCGCCTGCCCGATCTTCCGGAAGTGGAGCTGTAGTAGCCATGTTCCGCGACTACCCGGACGGGCACAGACCACACCCCGCGCAGGCCGCGGGCCACGGCGGGCGCGATGGACTCGAAACATCCGCCGACGATACGACCCGCGATTTCGGGTACCCGCCCCTGGAACGAGCCGAGAGGAGGGCGGAACATGACCGCGGATACTCCCTGGTGGTGCGACGCCGGAATCGATGCCGCGGCTCCACCGCGGGGCGTCGTGCCTGCGCCGGGACCACCTCATGTCGGGGTAAAGCGCTTGATCCTGGCTGCCGAGCGCTCCGGGAGTCCTCGCACTCCGTCGGTCTCCAGGCATTGCGTACGTAGCGGACATCTCGGGCACGCTCGCCGAACACGCTCCGATGCTCTGCCGAGCGCGCCGACGGACGGGTTGCCCGCAGACAGCGCGGTGCGGCTCGGCGTCGAGAACTACCAGGGGGCGTGATCATGCCCTCCAGCGCACCCCGGCCCGTGCGGCGTGGCACATGAAGGTGGTCGTCACGGGCGCCAGTGGCAACGTCGGGACGGCGTTGCTGCGCACGCTGCGTGACGACGGTGACGAGATCGTGGGAATCTCCCGCCGCGCACCGGATCTCGCTCACGAACCCTATTCGGTCGCCCGCTGGATCGCCCGCGACCTCGGTACCGACGATGCGGTCGAGCCGCTGCGCGCCGCCTGTGCGGGCGCCGACGTCCTGGTCCATCTGGCGTGGGCGATCCATCCGCGGCGCGGTGACCCGCCGATGCGCAGGACCAACCTGGTCGGCACGGAAAACGTGCTGCGCGCCGTCGCGGAGACGGCGGTGCCCCACCTCGTCGTCGCTTCCTCGTGTGCCGCCTACACCCCCGCCGAGCGGTGGCGCCGGGTATCCGAGGGATGGCAGACGTCCGGCGTGCCCGGCAGCGCCTACAGCATCGCCAAGGCGGAGTTGGAGACGCGACTGGACCGCTTCGAGGCCGACCACCCCGAGATCCGCACGGCGCGGATCCGGCCCTGCGGCATAGCCGGGATCGAGGCCGCCGCCGAACTGGGGGACTGGATCCTGCCGCCGTGGTTACCCCGGCGGCTGCTGGGCGAGCGCGTGCTGCCTGTACCGCTGTGGCGGGAGTTCCGGTTGCAATTGGTGCACAGCCGCGATGTCGCCGCGGCGATCCGGCAGATCGTGCGCCGTCGTGCGCAGGGAGCGTTCAACCTTTCCGCCGAACCGTGCCTGCGCGCGGACGCGCTCGCGACGATGTTCGGGGGCTTCCGCCTACCGGCCACACGGTGGATGGTGGATGCCGTCGCCTGGCCGGGATGGTGGAGCGGCCTGCAACCCTTGCATCCCGGGTGGCTCGCGCTCGCCGACCGCGTGTCCCTGATCGACTCCGCCAAGGCGCGGCGCGAACTCGGCTGGGTTCCCCGCGTCGGCGCGGGCGAGGTGTGCGCGGAACTGGTATCCGCGCTGCGCGCCGGGCAGAGCGGCCACAGCCCGCCCTTGGCGCCAGCCCGGCGGATCGAGGTCGGCCGCCCGTCGCACCAGAGCCAACGGCCCCACGGGAAGCATCGGCGCGATCGCCCCTGACCGAAACGGGGGAACTGTCCCCTTGCGGCACTTCGTGTCGTTGCGAACGACCGGCTGCCCGAGCCCGTATCGTCGCCACCGAATCAAGTAACGCATCTCTTTCTCGTCCTGCGCTGAGTAAGGCACGAAAGCCGCGCTGGGGCGCGGCGATGGCAGTCCGCACCGCAACCGCCATCGCCAGGCCGACCAGCGCTGTTCGGACGTCGTCGGCTCGGATGCCGAATCGCCGGTTGGGCAAGGCATTCGAACGGCCGACCATACTGGTAAGGAGAGCGATGTTCACACATAACAAGGATCTCCAGTTCGAAGTTCGCGTGGACCGTCCCGATCCGCGTTTCGCGACCCTGCTGCAAGAACAATTCGGCGGTGCCAACGGCGAATTGAAGGCCGCCATGCAGTATTTCAACCAGGCGTTTCTGCTGCGCGGCAAGCATCCGAAAACCTATGACCTGTTCATGGACATCGCCACCGAGGAATTGAGTCACCTCGAAATCGTCGGGGCCATGATCACCATGTTGCTCGACGGGCTCAACGACGATCTGAAGCAAGCCAACGAGCGGTGTGACTGGATGCCGCTCGTCGGGACATCCGAGGGACGTGACCAGGTGATCCATCAGGTCGCGGTGAATCCGCTGTACTTCGCGCTCAGCGGCGGCGGGCCCGTCGTGAAGAACGCCGCTGGCGTGCCGTGGTCGGGGTCCTACGTCGACGCCAACGGGGAGCCTTCGGTCGACCTGCGCAGTAACCTGGCAGCCGAGTCACGCGCCAAGATCGTCTACGAGTATCTCAAGCAGTTCACCGACGATCCCGGTGTGCAGGACACGCTCTCGTTCTTGATGACCCGTGAGATCGCGCATTTCCAGCAGTTCACCGCGGCGTTGAACGAATTGCCGGTCAACTTCCCGCCGGGCGCACTGCCCGGAGACGATAGGTTCCAGAACGTCGCGTTCAATATGTCCAACGGCGCGGCGAGCGCCCGCGGTCCCTGGAACGAAGGGCAGGGCCCATGGCCCGCGGGGACGGAATGGCGCTACATCGACGATCCGGTCACCGAATGGCTCGAGTCCGACGACCGCGTGAACCACGGTGCCGAGACCAATCCCGAAGGCGAGCCCGCGGTCCACGGCAGCAAACCGTTCACCCACGAATCGCACATACCGGACTGACCACGACGGCCTGAGGACAGGCCGAGCGGGCGATGCGCGGCGCGCGGCAGTTCCAGTCGCGCGCCGCGAGCATCGATGGCCTTCGCGGCGGGCCTGCGACACCGCGCCGCTGCGCTACCGCCAGTGATCGCACCGACCGCGCGACCGGCCCGTCAATTCCGGCCGGTGTCCGCGATGGGTGCGGGATATATCGAGGTCGGCACACTGTGGCGCCACGGACGATGGATTTCCTTACCCGGCAGGGAGGCCAGTTCCGGTATCCAGCGGCGTACGTAGTTCCCCTCGGGGTCGTAGCGTTCGGCCCGGCCCGCGGCTCGCGGATCGAGCCGCCCCACCTGCTGCCAGGTGAAACGGTCGCTCGCGGCGTCGGCGTCGAGCAGCCAGCGGCGGAAATGGTCGGCGCCGACGCGCCAATCCACCCGCAGCGTCGTGGTGAGGAAACTGGCGGCGATCACCCGGGCGCGTTCGGGCATCCATCCCTGTGCGGCCAGTTGCCGCATGCCCGCGTCGACGATCGGGTATCCGGTGCGGCCGTCGCGCCAGGCACGGACCACGATCGGATCGTGCGCCCGCCGCCCGCGGTGGCGATCGTCGGACCGCGCGAGGTCGGCGCGGGCGGCGAGGAACTGGAGATGGAAATCGCGCCGGGCGAGCAGGCGGACGAAGGCGCGTCCGTCCGCCGTCGCCATGTCGGCGCGGTACACCATTTCGGCCGCGGAAAGGCAGCCGAAATGCAGATACGGCGACAGCCGGGAGAATCCCTCCCGGGTGAGGTCGCCGCGGGCTCGGCCGAGAGCTTGTTTCTGGCCCGCGGTGCAGCCCCGCCACAGGGCGCGACCGGTGATCTCGCCGCCGACGGCCAGCTGCGGTGACACCGCGGCATCGCCGAGTTCGTCGAACCTCGGCACGGCATCGCTGTCGATGCGCGGGACGATCAACTCCTCGGGCTTGTCGAGCGGGAGCCGCTTGGGAGCCTCCAGCCACCGGCGGAAGTATGTCGCGAAGTCCGGAACCCGGTCGTCGCGGCCGGGCCGGGCGCAATTGGCGGCGTCCACGGCCGTGACGGTGGCGGGATGGGTGTGCACCAGGCAGCTGCGCCGGGCCAGCCGTTCGCGCAGTGCCCGCACCCGGCATCGGCCGTACCAGGTGGCGTCTTCGGCGATATGGACACTGTCGGCGTGCACCTGCGCCGCCACCTTGTCCACCGCGTCGACATAGTCTCCGTGCCGGATCACCAATTGCCCTCCCGCGCAGCGGAGTTCGGCATCGAGTTCGGCCAGCGCGGCGGACAGGAATCGGAGTTGGTTGCCGGCGGGACGGGCGCTGCCGACGATGCGGTCGTCGACCACGAAGAGCGGAACCACCGCGGCGCCCTCGCGCACGGCGGCCAACAGGACCGGATTGTCATTGACGCGCAGGTCACGGGTGAAGAGTGCGATTGTTACGGCCATTCGATGGTCATTTTCGACGACTGGCATCCGTCGAGCGGATCGCGACGGCGGTTATCGGACATTCGGACGTGGTGACCACGCTGCGGTCACCACGCCCGTGGGTATCGGAGTAATGAACTTTACGCCAATGCTGATGGACGGCAGCTGTCGTGTCAAGCGGGCGATGCGGCCGCGGACCGGGTCAGCGCTCGCGGAACAGATCGGTGAGCCACGGTTCCAGGTCGGCGCTCAGCGCGGTCAGATCCGGCTCCTCCGACTCGTCGAGCGCATCGGCGGTGAGTTGGCGCACCGCGTACACCACGCCCACGTAAGCCGTGACCGACAGCGCCGGTAGCCGGTTCCCGCTCGCGCCGCGCACCAGTTCGCGGATGTATTCGGCGAACAGCCGCAACGACTTCCGCCTGCGCCTGCGGACCGCAGGCCCCAGCGCGTCGATCTCCACCTGATAGGCGCGGGCGACCACCAAGTCGTTCTGCAACGTGCCCAGGTACTGGCCGAGCGCGTCACGGACGATGGACCCGCGGTCTCGGCCCGCCATCCGCGCCGCGGTCAGTTGGGTCAGCAGCACCTGGATGAAGCGGTCGTAGCCCGCGAAGACACACTCGTCCTTGTTCGCGAACGCGTCGTAGAAAGCCGCCAGCGAGACCCCGGCCCGCTTCGCGATGTCGGCGGGGCCGAACCCGGCGTATCCGCGAGCGGCCAGCAGTTCGGTCACGGCGGCGAGCAGTCGCTCCCGCTGCGCGGCCATCACCTGCTCCCGGGCCAGATTGTGCCTGCCACGGGGCAATGCCTCCGGAAGGGTGAAGAACACGCCGTTTCGCACCGGCACAATCGGTGCGCCGGCGTCGGCGGGCGCGGCGGACACCCTTGCAGACTACCGAGCGGCCGCGCCGCACCCTCGCGGCGAGGCCCGGATGAGTGGCCGACCGCTATGCGATGACCGAGCCGCCCGGCCTATCGCGATGTTCTGGTGGTGACCTTCGCGCCGGGCTGAGACCTGGAGTTCGAGCAGCCGTGTTCGAGCCGTGGACCGTGACGTGGCCCGGCCTCGTCGCCGGGTCCGGGCCACGCGCGGTGCTCAGCCGAGCGGCAACTCCAGACAGCAGGGCGCGCCCTGCGGCGAACTGATGGTGATTGTCGCGCCGACCGTGTTGGCGCTGGAATACAAGGGATCCATGCCGTCGATGACCAGCATCACTCGGTGGCCGTCCGGCACGTCGTAGGCAGCGGCCTGCAACTCCCAGGCCACGGTGGCGGGCATGCTCGACTCGACGGTCTTCGGCTCGTGGGTGATGATTCGCGCCGAGCCGTCCTCGTCGACGTCGAGCAGGTAGGCCACCACCGTCGCGCACTCGTCGGTGCTGTCGACGGTCAGCTGCAACCTCGGGATACCGCGGATCTGCCGGGCTACGCCACCGCGTACCGCGAGCAGCGGCCCCGTCGACCAGACCAGGGCATGGCCGCGGTCGATCTCGTTCGTCCGGTAGATCTTGGGATTACCGGCCCATTCCTCCTGGCCGGTCGTCATGAGCTTGTCCATGGCGACGACCTCGGGCAGCTCCCCCACCGTGAATTCCCGCTCCCAGCCGGAAGTGCCGTCGGCGATCAGCGCACCGTCGCCACCCTCGCGCGTATCGGTCAGAATCAACGACTCGGTGTCGGTGGTGACGTCTCCCCACGACGCCTTCTCCTCACGCCGCGCGGGTTCGATGATCACGTTCTGGCCGTCCCCGGACGCGGGCGTGGTCACGTAGGTGAACATCACTTGATTGCTGATCTCCGGCCACGCGTCGACGCCGTTGTCCTCGCCTTTCAGGTAGTGATCGAGCCAGGCGTACGCTTCCAGCAGCGGCACGTTCGGTCCGGCTCCCGGCGCGGGTGGCGCGATCAGGCCGGGCCCTTCCGGGGCCGCGTGGTCGCCGATCCACATGTTCAGCCGTTTGGGCCGGGGTAGCTTCTCGAAGGTCTCCAGCACCTCGTTCACCGGGAACAGCCCTTCGTGCCAGGTGTTGGAGAAGAAGGTCGGAACCCTGCGGGTGCCGATGTAACTTTCCGGCGAGCGCTCGGTGCCCCAGTCGACGACCGGACCCATGTCCGTGCCCTCGGCGAACTTCGCGAGGATTTCCTGCGCCGTCTGATCGAACTTGTCCTCCAGCTCACCGCCGGTCAGGCCGATCAGCGCCTGGACGGCCCGCAGATGGCGGGTGCCGTTGTCGTACAGGCTGCTCGCGAGGTTGCCCCAGGTGCTGAGCGCGACGACGACGTCGACGTCCTCGTCGTGCGCGGCCACCAGCTGGCTGATGCCCGAACCGTACGACTCCCCCATGAAGGCGACGCCGCTGGGGGCGAGCGCGTCTATCGCGTATTCGAGGACGGTCGAGCCGTCCTCCCGGTCCTTCGGACCGGCGACGTCGACGGTGCCTTCGGACGTGCCGAACCACGGCAGGTTCGTCCCCGGCAGCGCGGACCAGCCGATTCCGCGTGGCGTATAGGCCAGCACGTGATAGCCCCGCACCGCGAGGGTGAGGTAGGCGTACTCGAACAACGGCCAGCCCACAGGCGTCCACCCGGCGGGAAAGACCACCAGCGGGCACGGCTCGTCGGTGGTCTGCCGCAGCATGTGCGCCGACAGCCCGATCCCGTCGGATGCCTCGATGCGCGGAAACGTCGGGACGGCCACTTTCAGCGCTCGACTCACCAGGTCCGACACCTCGGTGGGCACCAGCCCCTCGCCACCGCGCTCGCGCACCGCGGTCACCAAGTTCGACGCGAACTGCACTGCTTCCGGGCGGACCTGCCCCTGCGCGTCCCAGGCCCCCTCGGCGGAAATCCGGGCGAGCTGTGCGGACGTGGTCCCGACGATCGAATCTCCTCGCGACATCGGCGTCATCGATCCTTCCTGCCAGTTACTCCGGAACTGCGGACGGGGGGCAGCTTGACACGACATGCAACAGCCTGTCCCCGGATCACCCGATGTGTTCTCCATTCGCAACAGGGCGATGACCAGCGCAAACGCTGCAGGATTCGACTATCCGGTCGCAGGCGTCGCGGCTTCACGGACCCCCCGCCGCACGCCGCGCCACTCCCCTTCCCGGCGAGAGGCGGGCGGTCCGGCGCATGGGTGGCGCGCGATAGCCGTCCCGGGGCGGGCGGATGTTCTCGCGCGCTGCTAGCTTCCCGGCCGTGGATCACTTCTCACGCTCTTGGGCAGCGCTGCGCTCGGCGGTGGCCGACCTTTCCGACGACGATTTCGCACAGCCGTCGGGCTGTACCGGCTGGCTCGTGCGAGACCTGGTGTGCCATCTGATCATCGATGCCCAGGACATCCTGATCACCCTCGTGACCCCCACCGAGGCCGCGCCGACGCGCGACGCGGTGACCTACTGGGAGGTCGCCGATACCGCGCCGACCGGCGACGAGCCGCTCGACGCGCTGATCGTGCGGCTCGCCGCCGCGTACCAGGAGCCACGGCTGCTGAAGATCCATTTCGACGATGTCGGCTCGGCCGCGGGGCGCGCGGCCCGCCTCGCCGACCCCGGCCGTCGCGTCGGCACCCGCGACGAGGTTCTCACCGTGGGCGAATACCTGCGCGCGTACGTCCTGGAGAGCACCCTGCACCATCTCGACCTGGTCGCGTATCTCCCGGTCGTGGACGAGCCCCCTGCGGAGGGACTCGCCCGGTCCCGCGAACTGCTGGAGAAGATCGCCGGGGCCGCCTTCCCCGCGTCGTTCTCCGACACCGACGCGCTGCTGGTCGGCACCGGACGACGCCGGCCGACCGGCACGGAGCAGGCCGAACTGGACGAGCTGGCCGCGCGGCTCCCGTTCGTCCTCGGCTGATCGAACCTACTGCTTGTCGCCACCCAGCTTGACCGGCACCGACAGCGGGCCGATAGTGAAGAACGACGGCGAGTACGGGATGCTCTCCGGGTCGATGGCGACTTCGAGATCCGGCAGCCGCCGATACAGGGAGGCCAGGGCGAGCCGCCCCTCCAGACGGGCCAGCCCGGCGCCGATGCAGTAGCGCGGGCCGTGGCCGAACCCGAGATGTCCGCCCTGGTGCTCGCGGGTGATGTCGAACTCGTTCGCGGTCTCGCCGTACTCCGCCGGGTCGATTCCGCACGCCTGGTAGGCCACGCCGACCGCGCTGCCCTCGGGCACGGTCACACCCGCCACGGTCACCTCGGTCAGCGTGAACCGCCAACTGGTCATCATCACCGAATGACGGTATCGGACAGTCTCTTCGACGACGTCTGCCCAGCGGTCCTCGGCCTTGGCCAGCGCGAGCTGTTCCGGATGCCGCGACAGCGCCAGAACGGCGTTTCCGAGCATGTGCACCGTGGTCTCGTGACCGGCGACCAGCATGATCCACAAAACGGCGACCAGTTCGTCGGCCGTGAGCTTGTCGCCTTCGTCGCGGGCCTGCACCAGGCCCGAGGTCAGATCGTCGCCCGGCTCGCGCTGCTTGCGGTCCGCCAGCTCGTACAGGTACTGCATCAGCGCGTTCTGCGTCGCGAATGCCTCTTCCGGCGGGGTGGTGTGCGCCAGCAGCGTCGCGGTCCACCGCCGCAGCCGATCCCGTTCCGGTCCGGGCACGCCGAACAATTCGCAGATCACCGCCATCGGCAACGCCTCGGTGAAGGTGGGCACCAGGTTCACACCGTCGCCCGCGGCCACGACCTCGTCCAGCAGCCCGTCGATGATCTCTTGGATGCGCGGCTCCAGCGCCTGTACCCGGCCCGGGGTGAACGCCTTGCCGATCAGGCCACGAAGCCGCCGATGGTCGGCGCCGTCCTTGGTGGACAGATGATCGCCCTGCACGATGGCGCGCAGGGGCCAATCCTCGGGAATGGAGCCGTCGTACAGGGCCGGCCAGTGCTTGGGGTCTCGGGCGAAGGTCTTGTTGTCCCCGGCGAGGATCTCGCGCACCGCCTCGTGCGTCAGCGCCAGGTAGGCGGGCACGCCGCCGGGAAACTCCACCTCGACCACCGGCGCGATCTCCCGGAGCCGGATGCAGGTATCCAGCAGATCCTCGTTCGGGGCGGGGAATGCGGGCAGGCTGGTTGTCATGGGAATTCCCTTCTGCGCGTGAGCCTTCCAGCCGTCGTGACGACGGTCGTGCTCGAGTATCGCGGCGCGATCGGCCGAGGGGCCGAGCAACGGACAGATCCTGCCTCCAAACCGAACTCGACTGTCGCAAAACAGAAATTCCGGACCCGTCGACCTGCGCTGCCCAGGGCGGGACCGCCGGAACGGGCCGATCGCCACCGTGACGGTTAGGGTGGCGGTGTTCGGATGTGCGCGTGATGGCCGGGAGGAAGTCGTGGAACTGAAGACTGCGCTGGGGCGCACCGTGCGGGCGGTCAACAGCGGGGTCGTCGCCCTGCTCGACGTGCCGCTGCTCGGGCGGCTGCTGGGCAAGGGATTCGTGGTGATCACATATGTGGGACGGCGGTCCGGGCGGACGTTCAGCACGCCGGTCAACTACTGGCGCAAGGGCGAGGAGTTCGTCATCGGCGTCGCCATGCCGGACAGGAAGACCTGGTGGCGCAACTTCCTGGACGAGGGCGGCCCGATCACGCTGCACCTCGGCGGCACCGATCGGCGCGGGCATGCGGTAGCGCGGCGCGACGAACGCGGCCGCGTCTTCGTGACGGTACGGCTCGACGACGTGAACTGATCGCCGCGGCTCCCCCGCTCGTATCTCGAGCGCCTGCCACCGAGCCGCCCACGGCCGAGTTGTCAACCCCTTCCTTCCGCCGGTGTTGCCCGTACGAGCGCGGCAATACGCTGTAGCGCGATGTCGATCGAGCTGAAGGACATACAGTGACTTACGATTTCGCCGCTTGGGAGGGCGAGCCGCCGGCCGACGACGCAGCGGCGTCCGAAGAATGCGGTCGTCTGTATCGGCACTACATCGAAGGTGACGACCTACCACCCGCAGAGCGGATGCGGTCGTTCGTGGCCGACCTCAACGCGCGGTGGCCCGACCTGGACGACCTCGACGAAGATTCCGTCGACGACAGCCCCTGGGGGGATTCGCCGCTGATCGAAAATGCCAGCGGCCCATACATCTATTTCACCACGATGTACAGCAAGGCAGCCGAGGTGGCCGCGTACGCCGCCGAGCGTGCCAAGGCGCACGGTCTGGTGTTCTTCGATGTCAACCAGGACCGGCTACTGACTTGATGGCGGCTGCGGTGATCCGCGCCGTGACGAGTCGCTAGACGCTCGCGGACGGCTTCAACTGGGCGATGATCGCGGCGCCCATCCAGCGCCGCAGATACCGCCGCAGGTCATCCTCACCGCGGGGTGGATTCCCCGGGGAGATGAAGAACGACTGCATCGTGCGCAGCACGTATTCGACCAGCTCGTGCAACGACTCGTCGTCGTACCCGTACCGCTCCCAATCGACGTCGAATCGTTTGATCATCGTCATTCCGAAGGCTTGCGCCTCTTCGGAGGTGAGGCTTTCGGGGTGGACGTTCGAGTAGGTGCTCGACAGCAGGATGCCCAGATGGGGTGTCCGGCGAACCTCGGCCAGGGTGTACACCACTCCCTCGGTCATCGCATCCACCGCGTCTTCGATACCGCTGACGTGCCGGGTCAGCCGATCGAGGAATCCGTCGACCGACGCCATGGCCGCGGCCGTCATCAGCGCGTCGGCGCTGGGGAAGTATCGGTAGACCGTCTGGCGGATGACGCCCAGCGACTCGGCGACGTCGGCGATGCTGATCTCCGAACCGGTCCGGCCGATCAGCTCGACGGCGGCGGCGACTATGCGACGAGACGCTTCCTCGTCGTCTTTCGGCGGACTACCGCCCCACCCGCGCCTTCCTGCCACTGCCCGCTTCCTCGACTCGAAGCCTGCCGCTTGCGAACCCCCTGATGGAAAGCCTGCCGACCATCTGGATCAAGGGCTCGACGGTATCACAGGGCGGCATCGTCGCCCGTTGCGCGGATCCGGCCTCGATTCTGATCATACACACAGACCATCATGTGTATGATCACGTCCAACGCGGCTCGGTGGCATCGGCGATGCCGGCGGACCGGTTCGATTCCGAAAGACGAGGTACAGCCCAGTGACCGAGCTTCAAGTCCGGAAGATGCGCTTCGCATTCGCCGACTACGACGTGCCCTTCTTGTGGAACGAGGAGAATCCGGCCTTCTCGTCCATGGCCAACGCGGTGTCCTTCCTGGCGATCGGCTTCGAGAAGATGATCGTCAACATGATCCGCGAGGCCATGCCCCTGATCACCGACCCGGCGGTCGCGGAGGAAGCCGACGCGTTCGTGCGGCAGGAAGGGCAGCACTCCACCGCCCATCGCCAACATGCCAACGGCCTGATCAGGCGATACCCGGGGTTGCAGGAGACGCTCAACGAAGTGATCGCGGAATTCGACCGCCTCACGGTGCAGACTCCGGTCGAATACCGGCTGGCCTACACCGCCGACCTGGAGGCGACCTTCACTCCGGTGTTCAAACTGATGCTCGACAACGACTCGACCCTGTTCCGGCCGGGAGACGACCGGGTCGCTTCGCTGTTCATCTGGCATTTCGTCGAAGAAGTGGAGCATCGGAGCTCCGCGCTCATCATCTTCGATTCCGTCGTGGGCAGCGACGTGTACCGGATGCGCATGGCCCCCTCGATCTTCCGGCACGTGATGAAGGTGATCAGGCTGGCCTGCGCGGGCTTCAACAAGCATGTCCCGCTGGAGGAGCGGCAGGTCGACGCGTTGTCGATGTTCGCGTCCTATCGGCGTATGCAGAAGCTACGCCGGCGGTTGCCGTTCCTGCACGCGCAGGACAACGGCCCGATGCCGCGCGCCTTCGACCATCTCCCCCTCCGTGAGCAGCTCGTCGCCCTGGTGGGCATCGTTCGCAGCCAGTTGCCGAAGCACAACCCGGACCACGAGAAGCTGCCCGCGCTCGCCGACGTGTGGTTCCAGCGCTACGACGCCGGGTACGACGTCTCGCACTGGTACACCGCCGGCACGGTCACACCCTAGGAGCCGGACCGATGGCAGATCATTGCGCACCGACTTTCGATCAGCTCGCGACAGAGCTCGGCTTCACGTGCGAGGAGGCAGGCGGACTCGTCGAGCTGCGCAACCCCTTCGCGTTGGAGAACTGGACGCTGCCTGTGCTCGAGGTCACGATCGTCCTGGGCGCGATACTCGCGCTGAGCTACGCGATCGTGCGGTTGCGCCGCCACGGAGACCCCACCAACCTGGTGCTCTGGTTCGGCGCGACCGCCTACCTGTTCATCATCGAACCACCGCTGTATTTTCCCGCGGCCTTCGGCATCGACGCACACGTCGACACGATGTTCGCCCACAACCTGTTCACCGTCGAATTCCTCTGGGGCCGGTTACCGCTCTACATCATCGCGATCTACCCGTTCATGGCCACGCTGGCCTTCGAGACGGTCAGAATTCTCGGCGTCTTCCGGCGGTACGGGGTGCTCGTCGGATCGGCTTGCGTGGGTTTCGTCCACCATGCCTTCTACGAGATCTTCGACCACCTCGGCCCGCAGTTGCGATGGTGGGAATGGTCGATCGACAATCCGATCAACCAACCGATGTTCGATTCGGTACCGCTTCCGAGCGTGGTGGTATTCGCCGCCCTGTGGCCGATGTCGCTCGCGTTCTGTGTCCAATGGTTCGTCGGCCGCCACGTCGACCAGGGGCAGACGTTCTCCGGTGCGCAATTGGCCTGGCGCACCATCGTGATCGGCGTGCTCGCATCGCTGGGTACCGCCGTGTTGCCGATCCCCGCAACGGTGTTCGGCATGGGTAGCACCACCGTGCGCGGCGTCCTCTACGCCGCCGAGCTGGTCGTCGTGACCGTTGTCGCCGTCCTGGTCCTCACCCGCCAATGGCTGCGGCTGCGGCGGGGCGACTCGGACACTGCGCCCTACACCAACGACTTCGTCCGCGTCTACAGCATGGTGTACCTGTGCGTGATGGCTTTCCTCTGGGTCACCGCGTTGCCCGATTTCCTCGGCGCCGTCGACGGCAGGACGAGCGAGGGGGACCCGGTCGGCAATCTCTGGTACACCCTCGCCTGCTTCGTCGTCGCGATCCTGTGCGTGATCGCCGTATCCACCGTGCCGCGGCGGAAGGCAGCAGAAGGCGCTGTTCCCGATGGCCAGGAAGCCGCCGCGAGTCCCACGACGTAGCTGGTGGCGAGTAGTCGCGCCGCCGGTGACGCAGTGGCGCGGCTACCGTGGGGCGCGGTCGGCCGGAGCGGACTGTGACGCCCGGCTCGGCCGGGATTTTCCGAGCCGTCGCACGGGTTGTACGTGGGGCCGATATGAGGAGGTCATGTGGCACGGGAGTACAACCGGAATCCCGCGGCGGTCGCCGCGCTGTCGCCTGAGCAGTACCACGTCACTCAGGAGAACGGCACCGAGCGGGCGTTCACGGGCGAGTACTGGGACAACCACGAGCCGGGTATCTACGTGGACGTGGTGTCGGGCGAGCCGTTGTTCGCCTCGGTCGACAAGTTCGACAGTGGCACGGGATGGCCGAGTTTCACCAAACCGATCGACGCCGCGCACGTGGTCGAGAAGCGGGACTTCAGCCATCTGATGGTCCGCACCGAGGTGCGTTCGGCGCACGGGGACAGCCATCTCGGGCATGTGTTCACCGACGGCCCTCGCGAGGCGGGCGGCCTGCGGTACTGCATCAATTCGAAAGCCCTGCGATTCATCCACCTCGACGACCTCGAGGCGGAAGGATACGGGCAGTACCGGACTCTCTTCGCGAAGGAGGAGGCGTGACCGACACGCGGAAGGCCGTTCTGGCCGGTGGGTGCTTCTGGGGCGTGCAGGACTTGATCCGCAAGCAGCCAGGGGTGGTGTCGACACGCGTCGGCTACACCGGTGGCCGCAACGACCACCCCACCTATCGCAATCACCCCGGGCATGCCGAGGCCGTGGAGATCGTCTACGACCCGGCCCGGACGGACTACCGGCAGCTGCTGGAATTCTTCTTCCAGATCCACGATCCCACGACGAAGGACCGGCAGGGCAACGACATCGGGACCAGCTATCGTTCGGCGATCTTCTACCTCGATGACGACCAGAAGCGTATCGCCCTGGACACCATCGCGGACGTCGATGCCTCGGGCCTGTGGCCGGGCAAGGTGGTCACCGAGGTGACCCCGGCGAGCGAGTTCTGGGAGGCCGAGCCCGAGCATCAGGACTACCTGCTGCGCTACCCGGACGGCTACACCTGCCACTTCCCCCGCCCGGGATGGAAGCTGCCGAAGCGGCAGGCCACCGCGCAGTAGGACACGGCGACCTCGGTGGGCATGTGCCCGCACCCCGCCGAGCCGTCCGAGCGACTGCGCCACCTTGCAAGGTGGCGCAGTCATCGCGTTCTGCCACCCTTCCGCGAAGCTCGAGCGCCGAGAGGCCGATGAGTTTCCGGCGCGGCAGCCGTCGACAGTGGTATGACGACTCACCTGCTCGAGACACCCGGCGTCGATATCGCCTACGACGTGCACGGACCGCGACCCACCGCCGTGGGACGCCCACCACTGCTGCTGGTCGGCCAGCCGATGGACGCCGGCGGCTTCCGTGCGCTGGCCGCGCACTTCCCCGATCGCACTGTGGTCACCTACGACCCGCGCGGCCTCGGCCGCAGCACTCGCAAAGACGGCCGCGTCGACCATCGTCCCGAGGTACAGGCGCAAGACGTGCACGCGGTGATCCAGGCACTCGGCGCCGGGCCGGTGGAGATGTTCGCCAGCAGTGGCGGCGCGGTCACCGCGCTCGCGCTCGTGGCCGCCCACCCGGGCGATCTCGTCACACTGGTGGCACACGAGCCGCCGCTCATCCCGGTGCTTCCCGACGCCGCGGCGGCCGAGCGCGCCCGCGCCGACGTTCGCGACGCGTACGAGGCCAAGGGCTTCGGTGCGGGCATGGCGGCCTTCGTCGCCATGACGTCGTGGCAAGGCGAATTCACCGACGACTATTTCGCCCAGCCCGCCGCGGACCCCGCGCTGTTCGGGATGCCGACCGAGGACGACGGTTCCCGCGACGACCCGCTGCTGTCCGACCGGTCCTGGGCGGTCAGCGGCTATCGGCCCGATGTGGCCGCGCTGACCGCTGCGCCGACTCGCGTGGTGATCGCCGTGGGCGAGGAGTCCGCGGGCACGTTCACCGGACGCACGGCCGTCGCGACCGCCGCCCTGCTCGGTCAGCGGGCGACCGTGTTCCCCAGCCACCACGGCGGCTTCCTCGACGGAGAGTTCGGGTACGCCGGCCGGCCGGAAGCTTTCGCGCACAAACTGCGCGAGGTGCTCGACGGAAACATCTGAAGCACGGACGCCTGGCGGCACCCAGGGCGCACGCTGGGCACGGAGTTCGCCTCCGGCCCCGTAACCCCTTTGCCATGGCGAACTTCTCGTTCGACCTCGGATCGGATTCAGCTCCCCGCTGCGGGGAGGAGACCTGATCGGTCACCTATATGATCGTCGGCGCCTGGATGTCCGGACATCCATGTCAGTCGACCCGAGGTAGGCAGATGATGCGCAGCGGCACAAAGGTTCTCGACGTGGTGGGTAGCCGGCGGATGGCGGTTGCGACGCTGGCCGCCATCACCGGCTTCTACTATCTGTTCGTCGCGTTCACCAACTGCGTGGACACCGACACCAACCGCAACGGTGTGGCCGCCGTGCTGTCGATGAAGGCGACGATTCACCATCCGGGCACCGACTGGCGCGCGATCACCAGTGACGATGTCGCGCTCGTCGCCTACGTCCTGGTGGTGATCTGGGAATTCCTGATCGCTTTCGTGCTGCTGGCCGCGGCGGGCGTGTGGGCCAGGGTGCTGACCGGACGGCCGCGCCGGCTCGGAGCCGGTCTCGATGTGGCCGTGAAACTGTCGAGCCTGGGCTGGACCATGGCGGTGCTGCTGTTCGCGGGCGGGTTCCTGACCGTCGGCGGCGAATGGTTCCGCATGTGGGCCAACGACGACGTGAACGCGTCGTCCGCCGCGTTGCAGAACTTCTTGATCGCCGGTGTCGGGTTGATTCTCGTTCACCTGCCGGACGCCCGGCCCCGCGCTGCCGCCGAAAGCGTCTCGGCGGCAACCGAATCGAAGTAGGCGCGAGCGCGAGGATCGACGACGCGCGTCACCGGCCGTTGCGATCGAGTTCGTTCAGCTGCTTCTGAAGACGTTCGAGGGCAGCGCGGATCTCATCGATCTGCGCGTTGAGTTCGGCGATCTTCGCTCGATCCTCCGGCGCGGCTTCCGCCGGAGGTGGCGCGGGCTGCGGCGCGGCCGGCTGCTGGCCCGGTGGCAGCGGAACGCCGGGGCCACCGCCGGGCGGCGTGGCGAGCCGGCCGGTCCCGGGTCCGAAGACCTGGTCGAGCGCTTCGGCGAGGGTCGGCGCGTAGCCGACGAGGACGCCGCCCGTACCGGGTTCGCGGTAGCTCACGAGCACCCGCGCCAGCTGCGGAAACGTGGAGGCGTTCGGTGTGGTCGAGATCCGCTCGGTGAAGAGTGGCTCGACGTAGAGCACGCCTCCGTCGGCGATCGGCAAGGTGAGCAGGTTGCCGTACTGGATGCGGTTCGACCGCTCCAGCAGGGTCCGCTCGGAGGCCACTCTGGTGTCGGAGATCATCGAGTTCTGAATCTGTTGCGGCCCCTGGGTGAGCGTGTCGGTGGGCAGCTGCAAGACGCTGATCTTGCCGTAGTCCTCGGGGTCGGAGTGGACGGACACGTAGGCGGAGAGGAATTCCCTGTTGTACCCGACCATCGCACTCGACAACCGGAACGACGGCTCGGCGTCGTCCTGGCCGCCGAGCAGGACATAGAACGGCGGCTGGTGCGGATTGGTCTCCACCGTTGGGTCGCTGGGCACCGACCAGAAGGCGTTGGTGGTGAAGAACTCTCGCGGTTCGTCCACGTGGTATTTGGCCAGCATCTCCCGCTGGATCGTGAACAGGTCCTCCGGGTAGCGGAAGTGGGCGCGCAGTTCCGGAGTGATCGACTCCTCGGGTTCGACCGTACCGGGGAAGACCTTCATCCACGCCGCCAATACCGGGTCCTGCCGGTCGAGTTGATAGAGGGTGACCGTGCCGTCGTACGCGTCGACCGTGGCCTTGACCGAATTCCGCACGTAGGACACCTGGTGCGGGGAGCCCCGGTGCGCATCGCCCGGTTCGAGTGCCTCGAGTGAGCTGCGCTTGGCATAGGGGTAGCCGTCGACGGCGGTGTAGGCGTCGACAATCCAGACGATCCGACCGTCCACGACCGCAGGGTAGGGATTGTTGTCGGTGGTCAACCATGGCGCGACCAGTTCGACGCGGTGGCGAGGATCGCGATTGAAGATGATCTTCGACTCGGGGCCGATCGCCTTGGAGAAGATGATGTTGCGTTCGGTGTAGGTCACCGCGAAGGCGAACCGGTTGAACCAGTTGCCGATGGAGACGCCACCGGCGCCGGTGTAGGTGTACTTGGTGGCGTCGGTGTCGTACTCGCGGGGTTCGGTGCCGCCGCCGACGATGGCGTAGTCCGGTTCGGCACCGGCGATCACCTCCCCGAAGTAGATGCGAGGCTGGTCCACCCGGATCACTTGGTTGCCGGATGCCTGGGAGGCGATGTCGCTGACCGCGTAGATCGGGTATCCGCTGTTGCTGCTGGCGGCATCACCCGCGGCCTCGCGGACGGCCGCGTTGACGCGGTTGGCGGGTGCGGCGACGAACCCGTTCCCGTGGGTGTAGACGGTGTGCCGGTTGACCCAGTGGCGCTGGTTGCCGCTCAGCGCGCTCGGGGTCAGCTCGCGCGCCGCTACCACGTAGTCGCGCAGTTGCCCACCCACGCGGTAGCGGTCCAGGTCCAGGTGTGGCGGGAAGCTGTAGAAGTTCTTCAGCTGTTGCTGCTGGGTGAACGTGCGCGAGAGCACGTTCGGATCCAGCAGACGCATGTTCGCGATGGTGGTGGCGTCCGCGGGTACCTCGGTCGGCGGCTTGGTACCCACCCCGGAATACGGCTGGTAATCGACCCGATCGCCGCCTATCCCGTATGCCTGCCGAGTCGCCGCGATATTGCGTTCGATATAGACGCGCTCCATGTCGGCGGCATTCGGGCGGACGGACAACTGCTCGACGGCCAAGGGCCAGACCGCTCCCACCAGGATCGACGACAGCAACAGAAGCGCGGCGGCCATCGCCGGAATGCGCAGGTCCCGCACGACGACGGCGGCGAACACCGCCACGGCGCAGATGACCGCGATGGCGAAGAGGATCAAGCGGGCGGGCAGCACGGCGTTGACGTCGGTATAGCCCGGGCCCGCGAACGTGGGTTCCTTGCTGCGGCTCGCGAGCAGCGAGTACCGGTCGAGCCAATAGGCGACGGCCTTCAAGACGATGAACGTGCCCGCCAGTACCGCGAGCTGGACGCGGGCCGCATGCGTCAGACCGCCCGCCTTCCGGGGCAGACGCAGCCCTCCGAACAGGTAGTGCGTCGCGAGGCAGGCCAGGAACGCGAGCACGACGGTCGCGAACAGCCAGTTGACGACGAGCCGGTAGAACGGCAGATCGAAGACGAAGAATCCGACGTCGTGCCCGAACTGGGGGTCGGATACACCGAAGGACCCGCCATGGAGGAACAGCTGGACTTTCATCCAGCTCGATTGCGCGATCAGGCCGCAGATGAGGCCGAGTGTGGCGGCGATGCCCACCGCGAACCGCCGCCGCCGTCGCAACACCATCGCTCGATACGGCCGGAGGCTGTCTTCTTCCCCGGCGACGGGGACGTACGGCGGTCGGAACGCGAAGGCGAGCCACATCGCCGCCAGGACGGCCGCTCCGACGAGCAGGCCGACGGCGAGGAACAGCGACAGCCGGGTGAGCAGCGCGGTGAGCCAGACGCCGCGGAATCCGACCTCACCGAACCAGAGCCAGCTGACATAAGCCCTGATCAGGCGGGGCACGATGAGCATGAGCACGACGAAAACCGTGGCGGCGATCACCAGCACCCGAGTGCTGCGATGCAACCGCCGCAGGCTGGGGCCGTCGCGTGCGCTCATTTCCCACTCCCGCGGCCGGCGCCTGGCCTAATACGGTACGGCCGACGCTCAACCGCTAAGCCCGATACTACCGGGGCGGGCGCGCTCGTTCGGGTCCGTCGCCGGAGCGTTCGATCAACTCCCACAGGTAGGCCACGTGCTCGGCCATGTCCACGGCCGGGTCGTACAACCACTGCGCCTGCAGGCCGTCGAGAAGGGCCACGGCGATGACGGCGAACCGGTCCGCGTCGAGGTCGGCGGGCAGGCGGCTGGAGTTGCGGAGGTCGGCGACGGCGCGGGCGAGGGCGTCGCGGGCGTCGCGGTAGCGGTCGCGGAAGTAATCGTGGGCGGGATGTTCCGGACGGGTGGCCTCAGCGGAGAAGCGGGCGTAGAGCTCGACCAAGCCCGGAACGTCCGCGTTGTGCCGGATCAGGCCGATCAGCGCCGCGGGCAGGTCGGGCGGCCCGGCGGCGGTGAAGGTATCGCGGTCGGCTTCGTCGCGCCGCGCGAGGATCGCGGCGAAGAGCTGTTCTTTGCTGCCGAAGTAGTGCAGCAGACCGGTCTGGCTCAGGCCGACGGCCTCGGCGAGTTCGCGCACGGTGGTCCGGCTGTAGCCGACGCGCGCCACGATCTCGAGCGCCGCCGCGAGGATCTCCTCTCGTTTGGCGATCCCTTTCGCATACGCGCCGCGCCGCACCACGCCGCGACTGTACTCGGATCTCCTCCGGCACCAAAACCGAATGGCATACTGTTTTCGGTATCGGTGTCCACCCGAGGAGCTGCCATGACCGACGACCCCGACCTCTCCGATCTGACGCCGCAGGACCGCGCGGCGCTCGGGAGCGGCGCCGACTTCTGGACCACGAAGGCGATCGGCCCGGTCGCCTCGATCACCATGACCGACGGACCGCACGGTGTGCGCAGGCAGGCGGGCGCGACCGATCACCTCGGCCTGGCCGAGAGCCTGCCTGCCACCTGCTTCCCGCCCGCGGTCGGGCTGGCGCAGAGCTGGGACGCCGAGTCGGTGCGGCGGGTGGGCGAAGCGCTCGGCCGGGAGGCCCGCGGGTTGGGCGTCGATGTGCTGCTGGGGCCGGGCGTCAATATCAAGCGGGATCCGCGCGGCGGGCGCAATTTCGAGTACTACTCGGAGGATCCGGTGCTCACCGGCCTGCTCGGCGCGGCATGGGTGACGGGTCTGCAGAGCGCCGGAGTGGGAGCCTCGCTGAAGCATTTCGCCGCCAACAACGCCGAACACGACCGGATGCGCATGAGTTCCGATATCGACCCGCGCCCGCTGCGTGAGATCTACCTGCGCGCATTCGCCCACATCGTGCGCACCGCGCGGCCGTGGACGGTGATGTGCTCCTACAACCGGATCAACGGTGTGCACGCCGCGCAGAATCGCTGGCTGCTCACCGACGTGCTGCGCGGCGAATGGGGATTCGACGGCGCGGTGGTCTCCGACTGGGGAGCGGTGGCCGACCGTACCGCCGCCGTGGCGGCCGGGCTGGATCTGGAGATGCCCGGCGGCAGCGGCGTCTCCGACGCCCAGGTGGTGGCGGCCATGGCCGCGGGCACGCTCGACCCGGCGGACGTCGACCGCGCCGCGCGGAACGTGGCGCGACTGGCGGCGAGGGTGGTGGCCGGACGCGAACTCGGCGCCGCCGTCGACACCACCGAGGATCACCATCGGCTTGCCCGCGAGGTAGCCGCGCGCTGTGTCGTCCTGTTGCGGAACGACCGCGACCTCCTGCCGCTGGCTCCGGGTCGCTCGCTCGCGGTGATCGGCGAATTCGCGGCGCAACCGCGATATCAGGGCGGCGGCAGCTCGCACGTCAACCCGACCCGGCTCGATGTGCCGCTCGAGGAGATTCGCGCGCTGGCCGGTGCCGGGACCGTTTCCTACAGCCGGGGTTTCACCACCAGCGCCACGGAGGCGGACGACGACGTGCTGCGCGCCGAAGCCGTCGCCGCCGCCCAGAACGCGGACGTCGCCGTCGTTTTCCTGGGCCTGGCCGCCACCCAGGAATCCGAGGGATTCGACCGCGAACACCTCGAACTGCCCGCCGATCAGCTGAATCTGCTGGAGGCGGTGTTGCGGGCCCAACCGGACACCGTGGTCGTGCTCGCGCACGGCGGAGTGGTACGGCTGGCACCCGTGGCCGCGTCGGCGCCCGCGATCCTGGACGGCGGCCTGCTCGGGCAGGCAGGCGGCGGCGCGCTCGCCGACGTGCTGTTCGGTGTGGTGAATCCGTCGGGGCGCCTGGCGGAAACGGTGCCGGTCCGCTTGCAGGACACCCCGGCCTATCTGAATTTCCCGGGCGAGAATTCGCATGTCCGGTACGGCGAGGGCTTGTACGTGGGCTACCGCTGGTACGACAGCCGGGACATGGAGGTGACCTACCCGTTCGGGCACGGCCTGTCCTACACCACGTTCGGCTACACCGATCTGGTGCTCACCGCGGACGCGGCGGGAGTCACCGTGCGCCTCGTGGTCACCAATACGGGTACCCGCGCGGGCCGCGAGGTGGTACAGGTCTACACGGCGGTGCCCGGCTCCGTCGTCGCTCGTCCGGCCCGCGAGCTGAAGGGGGTGGCGGTCACCACCGAACTGGAACCGGGTGCGAGCGAGGAAGTCTCGATCTTGCTGCCGCGCGACGATCTGGCCTACTGGGAGACGCGCGTCGACCGCTGGGTCGTCGAGGGCGGTGCCTATCAGGTATGGGCGGGCGCATCGAGCCGGGATCTGCGCGTCACCGGGCAGGTCGACATCGCCGCGGACGAGCTGCGGATCCCGATCACGGCGGAGTCGACCCTCGGTGAGGCACTGGCCGATCCGACGGCGGCGGCCGCGCTGGCCGAGGTGTTCGGCGGCATGTCCGAGAGCATGGGCGACGCCACGGCGCTCGGCGTGGACATGATGCGGATGATCGCCTCCATCCCGCTGAACCGCCTCACCGGTTTCGGCGTGGACCCCGGAAAGCTCGAGGCGCTACTGGCCGCCGCCGGGGACTGACCACCGATTTCCCGTCCGTCCCGGCAACGACCGGCATGAACGGGTCGGCGCTCACCGGGCGACGGCGGGCACACCGATGACCGGTGTCCCACCGGCGGGCGCTGAGGCCCGGTGCAGTCCGCGGCGGTCGTACGCGCAGGTGGCCGTGGCGCCCAGGAGCAGGCCGATTCCGAGGCCGAGCAACGTCATCCACAGCCCGTGACCGAACCCGGCTTCGACGCGCGCGTCGAAGAACAGGATGGCGCGCACGGCCAGGTAGATCTGGTGCATCGGTTCGAAAGCGGCCAAGTGCGCGATGTACGCGGGCGTCGCCTCCAACGGCACCGTGGCGGCCGACGACGGCAGGCCGAGTACCACGAACAGGATCAGGTTGATCAGCAATCCGGCGGTGCCGAAGGTGGCCAGGACGGCGAGCGCGGTCACGCCGACGGCGGCGATGGCCAGGGTTCCGTACAGCCACAACAGCAGCGGGCCGCCCAGCGGGACACCCACCGCCGCCGCCACGGCGAGGAATGTCCCGGACAGGATCGGCGCCGCGGTGATGACGACCGCCCACTTCAGCAGCAGGGTCCGGAAGCGGGAGATCCCGGTGGCCGGTGGATGGACGAACCACGGCCCGTACTCGGTAGGAGTGAAACCGAGGACCGAATCGATGAGGGTGTGAATGATCATCGCGCCGGTGAAACCGGCCAGCAACAGGATCAAGGTGTAGAAGAACGCGACGAGACCCTGCCCGGCGCCATCGTCCATCGGGCGGTACGGCGCGGTGACGATCCGCACGGGGTCGGCGAGCATCAGCCGGGCGGCGCCGCTGAGCTCGACCGGTGCGCCCGGCCCCGCGGCGAGGGCGGAGTTCACCTGGTCGGTCAGGCTCTTGCCCACGGTCTCGTCCACCTGCCGCAACGCGCGATCCGCGATGCGCTGCATGATGCCGGTGGTGTAGGGGCCGATGCGGGGATTGGTGTGGACGGTGATCACCGGCCGCTCGATGGCCCCGGGGACCACGGCGGCCGCGCCCAGAATCGCCAGCCGCTTGGTGAAGTCGGACGGTATGACGATGGCGCCGTAGACCTCGCCGTGCCGCAACTGCTTGCGCGCCTCGGCGATACCGACGACGCGCAGGTCGACCTGCTCCGCCGGGATGCCGGCGACCAGCGCGTCGGCGACCTGGGCGCCGATGTTCGCCGGCTTGCCGTCGAGCAGGTCGCCGACGTCCTGGTTCACCAGGGCCACCGGGAAGTCGTGCAGGTTCTTCTCGGTGTTGCCCGCGTAGCCGAGATACATGGTGGCGAGCAATGCCGCGAAGACCGTCAGCACCGCGATCGGGGCGGTGAAGGTCCGAACCGTCATGCGAGCTAATGTAGTCAGCGCCAACAAAGTAGGCAATGCCTACAACTTGTTATCCTGCGAACACCATGCCGATCACCCGAAGCCGGTCCTATCACCACGGCGACCTGCGCGCCGAGTTGTTGCAGCGGGCCGAGGCGACACTGCGCGAGTCCGGCGTCGACGGCTTGTCACTGCGTCGCCTGGCGCGTGACGTCGGAGTCAGCCACGCCGCCCCCACCCGGCACTTCAAGGACAAGCAGGCGCTGCTGGACGCCATCGCGGTCGCCGGATTCGAGCGACTGGCCGCCGCCCTGGAGCAGACCGCTGCCGCGGGCTCGCTCGACGGGCACATCCGCGCCGTGGCCCGGACCTATCTCCGCTTCGCGACCGACAACCCGGCGCTGGTCGCGCTGATGTTCGCGCGCAGGCACAGCCCAGCGGCCGGTGACGCGATGTCCCAGGCGGTGGACGCCGCATTCGCGACTCCCGTCGCGCTGATCGCCGAAGCCCAGCAGCTCGGGGAGGTGATCGAGGGCGACCCGCGCCGGATCGCGCTCTCCGCGGTCGCCACGCTGCAGGGCCTGGCCACGTTCGTCGGCTCCGGCGTGATCGCCGCCGAGACCGCCGAGGAACTTCTGGACGAGACCATCACGCACATGGTCGACGGCCTGCGCCCGAGGTGATCCTCGCGGCACCGCCCTGCGGGGTGCGGCGCTCGACATCGGTTCCGCGCGAGTGAGTGGGTCCCGCAGGTCGAGGGGACCGGGCCGAGTTCGTCCTGCCGGGTGCACGCGGAGTGCCCGGCGTTTCTGCGAGGGTGATCAAGGGACGAACGGAGCACGACGGATACGGATCGGGCTGTCGGGCGCCGACGGCGCGTTCGCGCACCGGCTTCCCTCCGGCGCTGACGAAGCCGACGCCGGCTCGCGCACCGAGGAGGAGACGTGGACGAGGAACGAGAAGTTCTCGCGCGGATCAACCGGCTCGCCGCCGAGGAGCACGCCTTCGAGCGATCCCTGGTCGGACGTGATGTCACGAACGAGGACCTGCGCGAGTTGCACCGGATCGAGAAGGAGCTCGACCGGCATTGGGATCTGCTCCGCCGCCTCCGAGCGCGCCGTCGAGCCAGGATGGGCATCGACTACGGCGAGATTCCGGTTCGTCGCGGCGGCCGGTCGCACGGGAACGGGCGGTGATTCGCGGCTTCGTGACGGCGAGTACCGGCCGCGGCGCGGATCGCCCGTAGCGTTGGTGAGCGCACCGGAGAATGCCGTGCCCGAGGCCGCCGCCTCGGACGCACCCATCCCGAACGAGCGGCGTGCACCGGTCCCCGGGAATCCGTCGGTCAGTACGCGATGAACAGGATCTCGTCGCGCGAGTAGTCGTGTCCGGGATGCTTCTCGGCCAGATGGGCCTGGGTCTTCGCCACGAGATCGTCCTCGTCGGTTCCGACGATCGATTCCCCGCAGGGGCAGTTCAGTCTGCGCTTCATCAGCGTCCTTCCTCCTCGAACCGACAGTCTAGGCGCAGCGACGGAATCGGGCTGGCGCAGACCGGTTCTCGGGCGAGCTTCGTGAGTCGGCGGACCCCCCGGCTACCCGGTCAGCCGCGCGACCATTCGTGGCCCCAGTAGCTGTCGGCGGTGATCTCCTCGGCACTGTAGGTGGACTCGTCGACCAACACGCCTTCGGTGCCGTATTCGAGATCCCAGCCACCGGGAGTGCGGACGTAGAAGGAGATCATCTTGTCGTTGGTGTGCCTGCCCAGGGTCGAGGACAACGGATAGCCCGCGCGCACGACGCGGTCCAGCGCCCGGCCCACGGCGTCGAGTTCGTCCACCTCGACCATGATGTGCACCAGGCCGGGACCGTCGGAGCGGGTGCCGGGAATCAGGGCGAGGCTGTGATGGCGCTGGTTGACACCCAGGAATCGAACGCGCACCGGTCCCACGCCGGGCGGGGTCGGCACCCGGAACGAACCGCGGGGCAGGAATCCCAGAACCTCGCAGTAGAAACGGTTCGCCTCCTCGAGGTCGGGCACCGGCAGCACCACGTGGCCGAGCCCGAGTCCCTCGGTGACGAAACGGTGCCCGTGCGCGGTGACGACCGGACTGTGGTCGAGCACGGGACCGTGGAAGACCTCCACGGTGAACCCGGCGGGGTCGGTGAAAGTGAAAGCTTCTTCCACGCGCAGCGCGTCGACCTGCTCCTGAGTGAGCGGTGTGACCGCGACACCCGCCTGTTCCAGCGTTTCGCGCACCCGCGCCAGCGCGCGATAGTCGCGCACCTCCCAGCCCACGGCCAGCACTCGATCCCGCTCCGCGGGCACGAGTTCCAAGCGGTAGGCGTGCTCGTCCATCCGCAGGTACACGCGGTCCGGATTCGGCCCGGTGGCCTGCGCGAAACCCAGAACGTCGAAGGCGAAGGCGCGCCAGGCGTCCACGTCGGCGATGGCGACTCGGACGTAGCCGAGCGAGGCGATGTCAGCCATGGTTCGTCGTACTCCTCAGGAATAGGTGACTCGCACCGTGTCGGTGACCGGGACCGCCTGGCAGGCCAGCACGTAACCCTCGGTCAGGTCGGCGTCGTCGAGAACTTCGTTGTGCCGCATCCTGACCCGTCCCGAGACGACCCGGCAGGTGCAGGCGCTGCACGCGCCCTCGCGGCAGGAATAGGGCGCCGCCAGCCCGTTGGCCAGCAGCACGTCGAGCAGCACCTGCCCGCGCGGCCAGGGCAGGACGCGCGTCTCGCCGTCGAGGTCGACTTCGACCGCCGCGCTGTCGGCGGAGTCGGTCACCTCGGAGGTATCGATCTCGAACGGGTTGCCGTTCAGCGAGACGAATTTCTCGACGTGCACGCGCTTGCGGTCGGCGCCGAGCCCGGTGAGGGCGGCGCAGACGGCGTCCATGAACGGACCCGGGCCACAGACGAACGCTTCGCGATCCGCCCACGGCCGGGCCAGCGCCGCCAACTGCGCGCTGGTCGGCAGCCCTTGCAGGGTCTCCAGCCAGTGCACAACGCGCAGGCGGTCGGGGTGCCGGGCCGAGAGATCGGCGAGTGCGGCCGCGAAGATGACCGACCGCTCGTCGCGGTTGGCGTAGATCAGCGTGCAATGGCCCGCACCGGCCGCCAGTACAGATTTCAGGATCGACAGCACCGGGGTGATCCCGCTGCCCGCCGCGAACAACAGCAGATCGTCGTCGAGCGAGGCCGGGGTGAAGACACCGGCGGGTGGCAGCGCGTCGACGACGGTCCCGGCGACGGCGTTGTCGCACAACCAGTTCGATCCGTAGCCATCGGGCGTCCGCTTGACCGTGACCTTCAGCGGCCCGCCCTCGTGCGGCGCACTGGACAGCGAGTAACAGCGGCTCACCGAGCCCGTCAGCTCGCTCGGTATGCGCAGGGTGAGGAACTGGCCGGGGCGATAGTCGATCGAAGTCGAGCGTTCCGCCGCGAGATCCAGTTCGAGCGACACCGCGTCGTCGGTTTCCCTGATCACCTGCCGCACGCGCAGGCTCAGGATTTCGCCGGGTCGGCCCTGCGCGGTCACGGCAGGTCCCCGTCCCGCGTGCTGACCTCGAGCGAGCCGTCCGCGACGGCGGCGTCGACGCTGTCGCGCAACGCGGCACAGGTCCGCATCCGCGCACTGTCCGTCCCGGCGAATTCGGCGCACGCCGCCACCGCGACGCCGCTCCATTGCACGCTGGTGTGCTGCGGGCTGAACTTCTGCACCAGCACGCGGGTGCCGCAGGTACGGCAGGTGATCGGTGCCATGACCGCTCAGGCTCCGGCGGCGGCGCGGCGCGCGGCGAGATTCTCGGCGACCTCCGCCTCCCACGCGGTGACCGCCCTGGTGGTGTCGACTTCGAACTCGAAGCGGTCAATCATCTTCGGGTCGATGTCGGCCACGTCGGTATAGAACTGCTCGTACCAGCGGCGCAGCTGGTAGACCGGTCCGTCCTCCTCACACAGCAGCGGATTGTCGATGCGGGTCTTGCGCTGCCAGATCGCGGCGTCCTGCTCGAAGCCGCGCCCCAGACCGCCCGCGAACTTCGCCGCGATCTCCTCGGCCCGCTCCGGCGGCACGCCGTGCGGCTTCTTCACGATCGCTCCGTACTGCAGGACGAATTTCGTGGGCGACACCGGATAGTGGCAGTTGATCAGGATGCCCTCGACGGTCAGGCCCGCGCTCTCGCTGCGGAGGTGATCGATCATGTAGGAGGGGCCGTAGTAGGAGGCGTCCGAGTGCAGCACGTTCTTGCCGCCCAGCGCCTTCGCGGTCTCCCCCAGCATGTCCTCACGGGAGATCGACGTCATGTACTGACTGGCGACGTGGCCTTCGAAGACGTTCTTGAAATAGGTGGGGAACCCGAAGTGCACGTAGAAGAAATGCGCCATGTCCACCACGTTGTCGACCACCTCGCGGCAGTTGGCGCCGTCGATCGCCATGGTGTTCCAGGTCCAGTCGGTCCACTCGTCGCTGAACGCGCCTTCGATGCGCGGGATGGTGACCTGCTCCGGCGGCGGATTGCCTTCCGGGTCGTTCCATACGAACAGTTGCTTGTTCTGCTCCAACGTCGGCCACGAGCGGGTCCGCGCCCGGGGCGGCACCCGGCGGCCGTACGGAATGCCGGTGCAGCGGCCGTTGCCGCCCCAGCGCCAGTCGTGGAACGGGCAGGCGATCGAGTCCCCTTCGATCCGGCCGTCGCCGAGATTTCCGCCCATGTGCCTGCAGTAGGCGTCCAGTACGAACAGCTCGCCGCCGGAGCCGGCGAAGACCACCAGCTCGGTGCCGAAGATCTCGACGGTGTGCGGTTTCCCGTCCCGGAAGTCCGCCGCGAGCCCAAGGCAGTGCCAGCCGCGCGCGTACCGGGCCGGCGGAGCGCCCGCATCGATCACTCGAATCTCGGGGTCGGTTGTCATCGGTTCCTCCACAATTCGCGCACGTATGTCGCCTCGATAGTTCGGTTCGTCGTGCCGGTGCGGAAATGCGCAGTCCCACTGGCCGGGAGACGCTCAGGCTTCATCGAGCCGCCCGAACGCGGAGCGGTAGAACAGCAGGGGCGGGGCCTCCCGAAGTTCCGACAGCGCGGTGACGCGCGCGATCACGATGGTGTGGTCACCGCCGTCGACCTCCCGCTCCAGGTCGCAGTCCAGCCACGCCATGGTTCCGGCCAGCCGGGGCGACCCGTTCGGGGAGGGCTCCCAGTCGACACCGGAGAACTTGTCCGCGCCGCTGCGCGCCAGCTGCCTGCAGATCTCCTGCTGGTCGTGGGCCAGGATGTTGACACAGAACCGGCCCACAGTCCGGATGCGCGGCCAGGAGGTGGACGTGCGCGCCGGACAGAAACAGACCGCGGGCGGCTCCAGCGACAGCGCCGAGAACGACTGGCAGCTGAAGCCGACCGGCCCGTCGCCGGATCGCGCCGTGATCACCGTGACGCCCGTGCAGAAGCGGCCGAGCACCGCTTTGAAGTCGCGCGTGTCCAGCGGTGATCCGTCCATCGCGAGCACCGGTTCCATCGGGCCTCCTATTTCGATCAGGCATATACCTGACAGCTATGACAGCAGGCACCGCCCGGCGAGCGTCAAGATCGATGTCCGGTCACCGAGACAGGGATCCGTAGAAGCTACGTAGTTCTCCCGATTCGAGCCGGTCACGAACCCGTCAGTGTGATGGGAGCCACAAACGACCGAGCACTCGATGCCTGGTCGACGTTGACCGAATCCGACCGACGGAGGTTCAGATGACCGTCACCCTGCTGCCCGACGCGCAGTCCAGCACCGGCCGCGTCCCACACCGCGGCCGCCCGAGGGCGGCCGATCCCGGCACCGCCGACGTGCCGGTGTCGATGATCGAGCGGATGACCCTCATCCTGGACGCGTTCGACGCCGCCACCCCGACCTTGACGCTGCTCGGCCTGGTGGAGCGCACCGGCCTGCCGCGCTCCACGGTCCATCGGATCCTCGACCAGATGATCCGGCTGCGCTGGCTGGCCCACACCTCCGGCGGCTACCGGCTCGGCATGCGCACCTTGGAACTGGGCGGGCTCACCGCCGATCACAACGAGATCCGCGACGCCGTCAGCCCGCTGCTGCACGAGCTGTGTCAGCGCACCGGCATGGTCGGGCATCTCGCGGTGCTCGACGGACGTGAGGTCGTCTACCTGGACAAGGCCGGTGGACGCTTGGCGGCGATGCTGCCGACCCGCCTCGGAGGCCGCATGCCCGCGCATTGCACCGCGCTCGGCAAGGCGATGCTGGCCGGTTTGGAGCCGAGCATCGCCGAGACCGCGTTCCGTACCCCGCTGCCGCGACTGACCGCGCACACCATCACCGAGCCCGGCACGCTGCATCGCACCTTGGCCAAGATCCGGCTGCGTCAGGGCGTGGCACTGGACCGTGAGGAGTCGATGGACGGAATCGCCTGCGTCGCGGCGCCCTTGCGCGGCCGCGGCACCGCACCCGCGGCCCTGTCGCTGTCCGGGCGGGCGGACGCGATGAGTTTCGACAAACTGGCGCGAGTACTGCTGGAGATCTCCCACGAAGCCGGGCGGACGCTGTTCCCGCGCCGGGCGCGCTGGCGCTAGTCCGGATCGGCGTATGTCCGGGCGGTACAGTCCGACGATGACCGATGGCGGCACACCCGCGGTGCCCGATCTGCCGACCACCGCGTGGGCCGTGCTCGGAATGCTCTCGCACGCCGACGAACTCTCCGGCTACGACCTGAAGAAGTGGGCCGACTGGAGTCTGCAGTTCTTCTACTGGAGCCCGTCGTTCAGCCAGATCTACGCCGAACTCAAACGGCTGGAGAAGCACGGCTACGCCACCTCGCGCGCGGTCGTGCAGGAGGACGGCGTGCGCGGCAAGCGGATGTACGCCATCACGCCGGAAGGCCGTGCCGCCGCCGCGAACTGGGTCAACCACGCGCCGGTCGAGGCGCCGGTGCTCAAGCACAGCGTGCTGCTGCGGGCGTGGCTCGGCAACCTCGCCGAGCCCGACCGGATGCGCGAGATCCTCACCGAGCACATCGCCTACGCGGAGAAGATGCGCAAGCGCGCCGAGGCCGACGCCCAGGGCGCCGAAGCCAATCCGGACTGGGCCTATCCGGAACTGGTGCTGCGCTGGTGTGTGCGGCACTACGAGGCCGAGCGCGACCTCGCCAGGGAACTGCTCGCGGACATCGATCGCCTCACTGAGTGAGACGCCGCCTGGTTGTTCCGGTCCCGTCATATTTCGATCAGGCATATGGAGGTGGCGGAACATGACCGGTGAACTGGACTCGGTGCCTGCCGCGGTGGCGGCGATCGCGAGCGGGGGCATGGCCCTCGTGGTAGACGACGAGGACCGCGAGAACGAAGGCGATCTGGTGCTCGCCGCGCAGAAGGCGACCGCGGCGAACATCGGGTTCCTGGTGCGTCACACCAGCGGTGTCCTGTGCGTTCCGATGGCGGGCAGCGACCTGGACCGGCTCGACCTGCCACCGATGACGGCGGTGAATCAGGACCCGAAGGGCACCGCGTACACGGTCTCCGTGGACGCCGCGGCGGGCATCGGCACCGGTATCTCGGCCGCCGACCGGGCGCACACCATGCGCATGCTCGCCGATCCCGCCACCACGGCCGGAGATCTCACCCGCCCCGGGCACGTGTTCCCGCTGCGGGCGCATCCGGCGGGCGTTCTGGGCCGGCCGGGCCATACCGAAGCCGCGGTCGACCTGGCGCGACTGGCGGGTCTGCGCCCGGCCGGTGTGATCGCCGAGGTGGTACGCGAGGACGGGTCGATGGCCCGGCTGCCCGAGCTGCTGACCATGGCCCGGGTACACGGCATCCCGATCATCTCCATCGCCGGCCTGATCGGCTATCGGCACCGGCTCGAATCAGGTGTCGAGCGGATCGTCGAGACCCGCCTGCCCACCCGGTTCGGCGAGTTCCGGGTGCTCGGCTACCGAGACGAGACCAACGACGCCGAGCATCTCGCGCTGGTGTTCGGTGCGCCCGGCGACCGGGACGTGCTCACCCGCGTCCATTCGGAATGCCTGACCGGCGACGCGTTCGGCTCACTGCGCTGCGACTGCGGCGAGCAGCTCGACGCCGCCATGCAGGCGGTGGCCGCCGAGGGCCGCGGGGTCGTGGTGTACCTGCGCGGGCAGGAGGGACGCGGCGTCGGCCTGCTGAACAAGCTGCGTGCCTACCAGCTGCAAGACGGGGGCGCCGACACGGTCGACGCCAACCTGCGACTCGGGCTGCCGGTCGACGCTCGCCGCTACGACGCCGCCGCGCGAATCCTGGCCGATCTGGGCGTGCGGTCGGTCCGGTTGCTCAGCAACAACCCGGCCAAGCAAGCCGGGCTGACCGATCACGGCATCGCCGTCGAGCGGCGAATACCGTTGCAGACCAGGCCGACCGAGCACAACGTGCGCTATCTGCGGGCCAAGCGGGATCGCATGCGCCATCAGTTGAGCGAGATCGACGCCGCGGTCGCCGCCCGATGACGACCGGCGGCTCGGTGTCGAATTTGTCCAGAACGCTCCTGCGCGCCACGCGCGGTACCTAGGGTTGACACCCATGGCGCGGCGTCCGATCGGCAATCTCCCTGCCGAGGTCACCAGCTTCGTCGGGCGCCGGGGCGAACTCGCCGCCGCGAAGCGGCTGCTGCCGACGACACGGGTGCTGACCTTGCTCGGGCCCGGCGGGGTCGGCAAGACGCGACTGTCCCGGCAGGTCGGCGTCGCGGTCGCGCGCGCGTTCCCGGACGGTGTGTGGCTGGTGGAGCTGGCCGACGTGCACGATCCCGATCTGGTGACGGTGACCGTCGCGGAGGTGCTGGCGCTGCGCGACGACACGGCGGCGCCGCTGCCGCGCCTGACCGAGTTCCTCGCGGACAAACGGTTGCTGTTGATCCTGGACAACTGCGAGCACCTGATCCATGCCTGCGCGGAGCTGGTCGGCGAGGTCGTTGCCGCCACCGCCGATGTGCGGGTGCTGGCGACCAGCCGGGAGGTGCTGGGGGTGCAGGGCGAACAGGTCATGCCCGTCGCACCCCTGCCGCTACCGGACGACGAGACCGCGGACAGCGACGCGATGCGACTGCTCGCCGAGCGGGCCGCGGCCGCCAACCCCAGCTTCGCGGCCACGACCGCGAACCGCGGTGCGCTGGCGGCGATCTGCCGTCGGCTCGACGGCATCCCGCTGGCATTGGAACTGGCCGCGTTGCGGTTTCGCATGTTCACCCCCGAACAGATCCTGGCCAGGCTCGACGACACCATGGGCCTGCTCAGCGCCGGACCGCGCCTCGCACCGGAACGACAGCAGACCATCGAAGGGGCGATCCGCTGGAGTTACGACCTGTGCACCCCCGCCGAACAGCGGTTGTGGGAACAGCTGTCGGTGTTCGCCGGCGGTTTCGACATCGACGCGGCGGAGGCGGTATGCGCCGAGGCCGGTCCGCGGACGCTGTTCGACGCGCTCACCGGCCTGGTCGACAAATCGGTGCTGAGCCTGCGCTACGACGGCGAGCGCGGCCGGTACGCGATGCTCGAGCCGATCCGGCAGTTCGCCCACGACCGGCTGGTCGAACGAGGCGGCGAACCCGCGGCCCGAGCGCGTCACCTCGACCACTACCGCGGGCTCGCGCTGCGCGGCCGGACCGCGTACTGGAGCTCCGACGACGTGGACTGGTTCCGCGAACTCGGCCGCGAGCACGCGAACCTGCGCGCGGCGCTGCAATGCGGCCTGGTGAGCACACCGGAGTGGGCGCTGGAGATGGCCGCGGCACTGCGGCCGTTCTGGGAGCACAACCGCTTCCTCACCGAGGGCTATCGCTGGCTGACCGACGCGCTGGCCAGATCCGCCGAACCGTCACAGCCGCGTGCCCGCGCGCTGTCCGCGGCCGCCTCGCTGGCGGCCCTGCTGTCCGATCGCGGGTCCGCCCGCCAGCTGGTGGACGAATGCGTCACGCTGGCAAGGAAACTGAACGCGCCGGACATTCTCGCCGAGGCGATGCTGGACGCGGCGCTGCTGGCCTTCAACGACGGCGACACCGCGCGCGCACTCGAATCCGCCGAGACGGCGAGCCACCTGGCCGCGGAGTGCGGCCACCACGCGATGGAGATGGACAGCCTCGCCTTCGCCTTCGTGTGCGCGCTGGTGCTCGGCGACGCGCGCGCGACCGCCTTCGCCGAGCGGCTGCTGGCGGTGGCCGCCGAACGGGGCCCGCACCTGCTGGGCGGGCTGGCGCAGTGGTCGATGGGCCTGGACCACTGGCGGCGCGGCGACCAGGATGCCGCGACCGAGTACCTCGCCCGGTCCATCGAGCTGTTCGGTCTGTTCGACCGCTGCGTCTGGCTGGCCTCGGCCTTCGAAGGGCTGGCGTGGACGGCGGTAGCGCGCGCCGACTTCGAGCGGGCCGCGCGCCTGCTCGGCGCCGCGGAGATCCTCGCGCGCAGCACGGTACGCCTCGCGCACGCCATCACCGGCGTCCTGGGTGACAAGATGCGAAACCAGGTGCGGGAAGCGCTGGGCGCGAAAACGTTCCAAGAGATATTCGACAGCGGCGCGGCGCTGCCGCTGGACGAGGCGATCGACTACGCGCTGGGCCGCGCCCGCGCCGCGGCGCGCCCGGCGCGGCCCGCTCCGGTCGTGTCCGAGGCCGCGGCCGATGTCCTCACGCGGCGGGAGAAGGACGTCGCCCGGCTGGTGGCGGCCGGCCACAGCAACAAGCGCATCGCCGCCGACCTGGTGATCTCGGTGCGCACGGCGGAGACCCACGTCGAGCACATCCTCACCAAGCTCGGCTTCACCTCCCGGACCCAGATCGCGGGCTGGGTCCGGGATCACGACGTGTGACGGGCGCGGCCCGCGCGGTCAGAGCCCGGCGGTGAGGAAATCGACGACCGCCCGTTCGAATGCCTGCTTGCGTTCGATCTGCACCCAGTGGCCGCAGCGGGCGAAGACGCGCAGATCGGCGCTCGGGATCTGCCGCGCGGGCAACAGCGCCGCCTCGACCGGTGTCACCCGATCGTCGCGGCCCCACAGGATGAGCGTCTCCGCACGCAGTCCGCGTAACCGTGCCCACAGCGGAACAGGTTCGGCGAGAGCCGGATCGGCGAAGGTCGCGTAGGCGTCGCGCAGCGCGGCGACGGCGGCCGGATCCGACGCGGCGACCAGCCGGGCGTCGATCAGCTCGTCGGTCAGGGTCGCGGGATTCGACACCATCGTGCGCAGCCACGGCAACAGGCGCTCCCGGGTGGGTTCGGCGTTGAACTCCAGCAACCGCGTGATGCCTTCGGACGGTTCCGGCCCGAGCACGTTCACCCCCACGCCGCCGGGCGCCATCAGCACCAGCCGATCGACCCGTGCGGGATGTTCCAGCGCCAGCAATGCGGCGACCGCGCCACCCATGGAATTGCCCAGTAGGTGCGCGCGTTCCAGGCCGAGGTCGTCGAGCAACCTCAGCACCGCTTCGGCGGAGATACGCAAATAGTTGCGTTCGTAGGCCTCCGGCCGGTCACTGGCGCCGAAGCCCGGTTGATCGATGATCAGGCAGCGGAAACGCTCGGCCAGCACCGGCAGGTTCGCGCCGAAGTTGGCCCAGCCCGAGACGCCCGGTCCGGAGCCGTGCAGCAGCACCAGCGGGGCCCCCGACCCCGCTTCGTGGTACCGCAGGGTCAGCCCGCCCGCCGTGCTCCGGCGCGTGGTGCTCTCGGCGGTGAGCGTCATCAGATCATCCGATCCGTGACCGGCAGTCCGAACGCGTCGCGGCCGTAGAGCACGAGCGCGCGCTCGACGTCGTTGATGACGTGCACGCTCCCGGCGTGCGCGTCGCGCCAGTGCCGTTCGATCGGATTCGGTCTGCGGATCGAGTGGCCGCCGGAGTTGTCGAACAGCAGGTCGATGGCCTCGATGGCGCGTTCGGTGCCGCGCACCTGGTCGCGGCGGCTGCGTACCCGCAGCTCGAAGGGAATCTCCTCCCCCGCTTCGGCGTAACGCAGTTGTTCGCCGATGTTGCGTTCCATCTGGAGCACGGCCGCGTCGATCTCGGAGGCGGCGCGAGCCACCCGGACGTGCGCGAACGGGTCCTCGGCGGCCTTCTGGCCGCCGTAGGAGATCCGCACCCGCTCGCGCATGCGCTCGAGATGCGCTTCGTAGGCGCCTTGCGCGGCGCCGATGATGGGAGCGGTGATGGTGTTGGAGAACACCGCGCCGAACGAGATGCGATACAGCGGTGCGGTATTGACCTCCTGGCCCGGCCCACGCAGCTCGGCCTGCTCACTGGCGCGGTAGGTCCGGTGGACAGGGACGAACGCGTTCTCGATGACGATGTCGTTACTGCCGGTCCCGGACAGTCCGGACACGTGCCAGACGTCCTCGATGCGGTAGTCGGTGCGCGGCACCAGCACGGTCAGGTACTCCGCTCCCCCGTCGCCGTCCGGCACCACCGCACCGAGGAAGGCCCACCGGGCGTGATCGCATCCGGAGGAGAAGCTCCAGCGACCGCTGATCTCGAAGCCGCCCTCGACCGGCGTCAGCTTGCCGGTCGGCGCGTACGACGACGAGACCAGGGTGTCCGGATCGGCGCTCCACACCTCTTCCTGCGCCCGCGGCGGGAACAGCGCCAGCTGCCACGGGTGGGCGCCCAGCACCGACGCCACCCATGCCGTGGACGGGCACGCGGTGGCGATGGCGCGGATCACCTCGTAGAACGCGACGGGCGAGGATTCGTCGCCGCCGAAGCGCGACGGTTGCAGCATGCGGAACACCCCCGCGTCGGTCAGCTCCCGGATGCTCTGCTCGGGCACTCTGCGTTGCAGCTCGGCGTCGGCGGCTCGCTCACGGATAGCGGGCAGCAGATCCCGTACCCGATCGAGCACCTTGTTGGTCATATCCGGTAGTCCTCCTCGTAGTCCCGTCTGGTCGACGCTAGGCCGGTGCGGCGGCGTCGGATCCGATCCATCCCGATCACCGGAACCGCTCGACCGAATCAGCCGGCGCGGGCCGCGGCGACGCCCGCTCGGCGGCCGAAGTAGGCGCCGTCACCGAGCGAGGTGCCGCTGACATACCCCTCGCCGTGCACGTTGCTCGCCGCCCGGCCCGCCGCGAAAAGTCCGGGAATCGGGGCGCCGTCGATGTCGAGCACGACGCCGTCGAGCGAGGTGTGCAGACCACCGAGGGTGAAGACGGAGGCGCCGGTGCCGCGGCGATCACCGGTCTCCGCCGGGGGCCGCACCCCCGCCCGCACATCGATCGCGGCGAACGGTGGCGTGAGCGGGCGCACCCAGCGTGCCGCTTTCCCGAATTCGGGATCCACACCCTCCCTGGCGAAGTCGTTGTAGCGGCGGACGGTGTCGGCCAGCGCGGCCGCCGGTACGCCCATCAGGTCGGCCAGTTCCTCGGCGGTCTCCGCCACATGGGTGGGCCGGGCACCCCAGCGCTGTCGTTCCGGCACCTCGTCGAAGGCCCGTTCGTCGAGCACCACCCAGGCGCGCATGTCGTGCCGGAACAGGGCCGCCTGGCCGATCCGGCCGGGATAGGTGTCCTCGTTGACGAACCGCTGCCCGTGCCCGTTCACCACCATGCCGCGCGCGGCCAGGCCGGGGATGAGCGAGATACCGACCTGGCCGGTGGCCATGTGCCGCACGCCCGCGCCGAGCGCCTGCGCCATCCGGATGCCGCTGCCGTCGTCGGTGCCCGCGCTGACCTTGGTGTGGCCCAGCAGCTTCGGCGCGTGCGCGGCCAGCATCGCGTCGTTGTCGACGAATCCGCCGGTGGTCAGCACCACGCCGCGGCGGGCCCGGATGGTCAGTTCGATGCCGTATCGCCGGGCCACCAGACCGGCGACCGTACCGTCGGACGCGACGATCAGGCAGGTCGCCTTGGTGTCGAAAAGCGCCGTGGCACCGGCGGATTCGGCGGCCCCGGCGAGACAGTCCATCAGGAGTTTGCCGCCGAAGCCTGCGGCGGCCGGGCGATGGCCGCGCGGGGCGGGCGCAGCGAGCCCGGAGAACGGCAGACTGTTCTCCCCCAGCCACATGAGCCCGTCGTCCGTGGGCGGCACCCAGGCCGGTTCGCCCCACAGGGTGGGCTTGAACGGTACGCCGCGCTCGGCGAGCCAGTGGAAATGCGCGACGCTGTCCGCGCTGTAGCGGGCGATCTTGTCCGCATCCGCGCCGGGACCGAGCGCCGCGCACAGGAACGCGGCCATGGCCGCGGGGTCGTCGTCGAATCCGCAGGCCCGCTGGATCGGCGTCCCGCCGCCGAGGTAGATCTCGCCGCCCGACAGCGCCGACGCGCCGCCGGGACCACCCATCCGGTCCAGCACCAGCACCTGCGCGCCCGCCCTCGCCGCCTCGAACGACGCGGCGGCCCCCGCGCATCCGTATCCGACCACCAGCACGTCGGTCTCGATGTCGTACGCGCGCACATCGGCGGCGTCCCGGGGCGCGACCGAACTCCGACCACTCATGCGACGACCTTCCCGCACCGCTCGCGGGAACCGGTCGCCCATCTTGGTGAGCGACCCTCCGGTCCCGGTGATCGGGACTGCGGGCCGTCACGGAGATGACCGCTCGCGATGGTGTGTGAACGGCGTCACGTCTGCGTGGGCGCCAGCGGAGGAGGAAGAGTTCATGCGGATCCTGGTCACCGGAGTGTCCGATCCGAGCGGTCGCGCCGTGGCGCGCATGATGCTGGCCGCCGGTTACGAAGTGGTCGGGCTGGACCGGGCGCGGCACCGGTACGTCGACCCTCGGGTCGAGGTGATCACCGGTGACCCGGCGGACCCGGCGCTCTGCGCGCAGGCCGTCGCCGGTTGCGCGACGGTCGTGCACCTGGGCGGCTCGCTCGCCGCGATCGCGGCCGCCGCCCGAGACGCCGGAGCGCGCCTCGTGGTGCCGGTGGTCGCCGGTTCGGACGCGGTCACCGTGGATGCCGTACTTACCAGTGGGGCGAAGGCACTGATCGTGCGCACCGCGCCGGTCGCAGGCCGGCGTATCGAGCGCGGGAGCCGGCGAATCCTGCTGCCGCTGCTCAGCTCCCGGCGGCCGGGCGGGTTCCAATTACTGCACACCGACGACTTCGAACGCTTCCTGGTGATGGCCGCGGGATCACCGCGCACCGGCAGCGTCGAACTGGCCGCGCCCGGTGTGGTGTCGGGCGAGGACGCACGCCGCATCCGCCAGGCGCTGGGAAACCGGGCGTCGCGGTGGGTCTCCCGTACCCGGCCGTCCGCCGCGCAGGTGGACCCGACCGCCGCGGCGCGGGAATGGGACTTTCGCTGCGGTTGGACCGCCTCCGAGGTGGCCGCCGACATCGTGCGCGGCCTCGACGGCCGCCGCTGGGACGGCGACGAGCTGGTCACCCGGCCCGGCGCGATCCCGCTGCCCGGCTACCTGATACCTACCCGGGCCGCCACGTCGGACGGCCACGCCCTGGTGTCGGTGGCTCCGGAGGGTCTGGAGGGCGAGTTCGACGATCGCGTCGACCCGGCCTACCCGGTGCACACGGCGACGAATACCTCCGAGGCGCTGCCCGGACCGCTCACACCGCTGACGGTGGATTTGCAGGCAGGCGCGATCCGGCTGGCCAACGCCGCGATGGGCCGGATGATCGCACTGGACGGTATCGCGCTGGAGCACTGGACCAGCCGGGTCACCACGGTGCTCGGTCACCACATCTACATCAACGCCTCCATCGGCGTGCTCGCCGCGGAGAACATGCCCGGCTGGGACGAGCAGAGCATCCGCCGCGACGTCTACGGCAACATTCCCGCCGAGATCTCGCTGACTCCGCACGGCAAGCCGCCCACCCCGACCGGCTTCGCCAGCACCCGCGCCACCTGGCGCGCGGCAGGCCGGGTGCTGCGCACCGCGTTGCGCTACCGCGAGACCACCGACGGGATCAACGCCGCGGCGCATCAGGAATCGCTCGGGGCCACCGCGATACGCGAACTCACCGACGAGCAGTTGCACGCCCGCGCGCTGCTGTGGCGGGACCGGCTGAATCAGTCCTGGGCGGCGGCGTCCATCGGCGTGATGATGACGGGCGCGGCCACGGCCATCCACGCCCGCGGCAAGAACGCGGCGGTCGTGCCCATCGATCCGGAACGGCTGGAGTCGGCCAGGACCATGCTCGCCGTGGAACGGCTGGCCGCACTGTGCCGCGCCGACACCGCGCTGCACCACGCGGCGCACGCGGGTGACGTCCCGGTGGCGCGAGCGGTCTCCCCGGCCTTCTCCACCGCGCTGGACGAGGAACTGCACCGGATCGGGCACCGCGGGCCCGGCGAGTGCGAGCTGCGGAACCCGACCTTCGGTGACCGGCCCGAACTGTTGGTGGTCGCCGCCGCGCGGGCCGCGGAGATGCCCGCGCCCGAGCGGGAACCGGTCGACGCCGCTGCGAGCCGCACCGCCCGCATGGCGGCCGGAGCGACGATGGCGCGCGAACGCGTCCGCGACGCCGTGGTCCGGTACACCCACTGCCTGCGCCTGGCCGTGCGGGAGCGGGCGGACCGGCTGATCCGGGCCGGGCTGCTGGAGCAGGCCGAGGACGCCTGCTTCCTCACGCTCGACGAGATTCTCTGGGCGCCCGCCGACCTGGCCGAACGCGTAGCACGACGACGGGCGGAGCTGGTCCGGTTGCAGGGTGTGCGGATGCCGGACGTGATCGCCGGTGATTGGGAGCCGCTGCCGGACGCGGGCGCTTTGGCGCCCGGAGAAAGCCTGGCCGGTACCGGCGTGTGCCCCGGCATCGTGGAGGGCACGGTGAAACGGGTGCTCTCGCTCGACGACGACATCGAGCCGGGCGACATCCTCGTCGCGTCGGTCACCGACACCGGGCATACCGCGATGTTCGCCTACGCCGCCGCGGTGGTCACCGACATCGGCGGCTCGGCTTCGCACGCTGCCATCGTGGCCCGGGAATTCGGCATCCCGTGCATTGTCGACACCAAGACCGCCAGCACCAGCCTCACCGATGGGCAGCGGGTGCGGGTGGACGGGTCGGCGGGCACGGTCACCCTGCTCGACGCCTGAATTGTGGCCGGGGTCGCGCACTCCGGCTGTCTGTCGGCTCGGCGTCGCCGGGCCGCGACCTTATGGAAGGAATGATCCAGTGACGATTTCGCGTGCAATTCGCGGTGCGATGACCGGTGTCGCCGCCGCATTGATCGCGGTGGTCCCGTCCACCACTGTCGCATTGGCAGGCCCTGGGCTCGTGCACACCGCGCACGACCGTTCGATGCACCTGTCGACAGCGCCCAATGCTCGGGATATCGGTGACTATCCCACCCAGGGCAACGGCAAACTGCGAACGGGCGTCGTCTTCCGCACCGACGCCTTGGACAAGCTCACCGCCGCCGACCAGCAGCAGCTGGTGGCCTCCGGCATCACCAAGGTGATCGATTTCCGCAGCCCGGCCGAGTCGGGGGCGAACCCCGACAAGCTTCCCGCGTCGATTCCCGCGGTCGCGCGTCCGATCTACGATCCGGCCGACGACTTCTACGTGATGGTGGGCAAGGCGGTGCAGGGCGGCCCGGCGGTGCAGCAGCAGATGCTCGGTGACGGCAAGGCCGCGGGCATCATGCGCGACTACTACCGCTGGCTGGTCACCGACGCCACGGCTCGCGCACAGTTCGGGGCCACCATCCGGGATATCGCGACCGCGAGCGGACCGGTGCTGTTCCATTGCACCGCGGGCAAAGACCGCACCGGCTGGATGACCGCGATCCTGATGACAGCCCTCGGCGTCCCGAAGGGCCAGGTGTACAAGGACTATCTGGAATCGAACGACAATCTGGCCGCGGGCAACAAGGCGCTGATGGACGGACTGGTGGCGAAGGGGTTGGTCACCGATCCCGCCCTGTTCGAACCGATCCTGGGGGTGAGCCGCGACTTCCTCGACGCCGCCTTCGACCAGGCCGACGCGTCGTTCGGATCGTTCGACCGGTTCGTCTCCGAGGGTCTCGGCATCGACGGCGCGACGCTCGAAGCGCTGAAATCCGAACTGCTGCCCTGACAGTCGCGAACGAGGGCGGGCCGGTGGATGGTGGTCCACCGGCCCGCTCGCTGGTCGCCGGGTCTGCGAAGCCGGCGGTGTTCGGTTCTGTCTCCCGATGACCTGCCATGACCAGGCCAGAGCGACTCCGGCGCACATCTGACGGAAAACCAGGAACGTCAGCAGTCGGTCGGGGCGGGCTCTCCGCGAACCCGGGCGTCGAGCCACAGCAGCGCCACGGGTGCACCCAGTACCGCAGGGGCCACGTGCTCGAGCGCGGGCTGTAGTCCGATCGCGGGCACCACCACCGTTTGCACCCGCACCCCAGCCGCGCACCAGCGGCGGACCGTGTTCTCGATGGCGCCGACCGGGATCTGCTGGTCGTCCTGCGAATGCCATTCGAAGATCGGTGTTTCCGGAACCTCGGCGGCGAGTTCCAGGCTGTTCTCCTCCACCACCGACCGCGCATCGCGGCTGTCGAAGATCGACGTGCTGGTGACGTAGTCCCGAGCGCTGCCGCCGACGCCCGCGGTGAGGATCTCGTTGCTGCAACTGTCGGCCATGGCCGCAGCTACCTCGCGGCCGCGCGGGTTGAGATACGAGCTGATCGGCAGCCGGTCCGGATACTCCCGCTCCAGCCCGATCGCCGCCGCCATGGCCAATCCGAACGAGGGGTGCGGGCCCAAGCCCAGCGCCTCGGCCATCGTCACCATGTTCATCGGGGCACCACCGATCGCCGCGCCCGCGAGCTCCAGCTCGGGGGCGTAGGTCGGCTGCAACGCGGCCGCCCAAGCGGTGGCCAGGCCGCCACCGGAGTAACCGGCCAGTACTGTGGCGCTGTCTTGCACGGCGAGTGCGGGCAGCCGCCGCACCGCCCGGATGCCGTCCAACACGATCTGCCCGCCCAAGCGCGCGGCCCCGAGGGCGAATTGCGGTCCGAGGTGATCCGGCAGCGCGACACTCCAGCCCTGCGCCAGCACCACGTTCAAGCTCGGCACGGTCGCCGTCAGGTTGAGATCGTCGCCGTACAGCTTGTGCGATATCGCGCAATCGGTGCCGAGCGCATTGATGAAATGCTGGTACGACAGCAGCGGCCCGCCGGGCCGCCGACCGGCGGGGGTGAGGACCGTGGTCGTCGCGGCGATCGGCGCCGCACGCGAGTTCGTGGACCGGAATTTGACCAGCGTGACGGTGGAGCCGGGGAAGATCGCCAGCGGCGGGAGTGCCCGCACACCGAGCACGTCCCCTGGTTGGTATGCGGCCAGATCCGCGGGGGCGGCATAGAACGGGTCCGGATCCGGCCGCGGATACAGGGGTTCGGCGGTTGCCGTGGCCGCCAGGAGCAGACCGAGCGCCACACCGCCGATCGCACTGCGAGCCAGTCCGGTGCGCCTGCCGCCCGGGAGAAGAGTAAACCGCCGGATCACGATCTGGACCTCCAGTAGTTCGCGGCGTTTGTCGACCAGTCAGCATGCATTCAAATCCGAGCTGATGGGCAAACCTTCAGCGACACGCCGGACGGAGCTGCCGGACCGCTCGAGCACGCGGCAGCCCCGACCGAAACGCCCCTCGGAACCGGAGCCCGCACGGTGCCACCCCTCCTGTGCCAGCCGCGTCACCCGAGCGCCGGCGCGATCACGCCTCCGGTGCGATCAGCACTGCACGCAAGCGTGCCAGCTCGTCCGCGCTCAGACCGCTGGCCAGCAACCATTCGGCGGCGCCGCCGTGTTCGGCGGACAGGTTGGTCAGGAAGCGCCGCATCACGTCGGCTTCCACACCGAGGATGCCGGTGCTCACCGGGGGCAGGCCCGCATAGGACGGGAGCGCGTCGAGCCGGTCGCGGACCCGCTGCATGCGTTCACCGGTGAGCGCGTAGTCGCCCGCGATCGCCTCGGGCCGTACGCCGACCGCGTCGAGCAACACCGCGGCGAGCACACCGGTGCGGTCCTTGCCCGCGGCGCAGTGGAACAGCACCGAGTGGCGGCCCGCGTCGATGACCAGCCGGACCGCCGCCAGAATGGATGAGACGCTGCCGGTCAGCAGCTTGTCGTAGAGGTCGACCAGATCGACGCGGCTGGCGTCCGGGACCAGATCCCGTGCCGCTAGCGAGGATCGCGGCGACTTCCGCACCGGCAGGCAGACCCGCCGCACGTCGGCGGTGGCCAGCAGTCCGTAGCCCTCACGCTCCACTTCGTCCGGCAACCGCAGGTCGATCAGCGTGCGCAGGGCGATGGGTCCGAGCAGTTTCGCCAGATCGGCTTCGGTGAGATGCTGCGGAGTGCTGGAACGGTAGACGACTCCGAAGCGGGTGGTCCCCCCGCCCTGCACGGGC
>NZ_JABLTE010000066.1 GCF_013315795.1 Nocardia barduliensis | reverse complement strand
GCCCTCGCACCGCGCGGCGCGATCCGGCCAACTTCCAGCCGCGTGCCCCGAGTAGCGAGTTCCGTGCCTACGCGCCCAGCCCACCCCAACCACGTCTTTCGAGCGAAGCGAGACCGAGCATGCGTCGTTCGCGGCCCGGCTCGCGTCCGAGTGACCGCCGCGCAAGCGACGAAGGAGCAAGCGGCGGTCACTCGGACGCGAGCCACAAGAGGGCCGCGAACACGCCGCGCCGAAGGCGCGGCCAAAAATTACCGCCTGAGCCCGAGCCGCTCGATCAGCGAACGGTAGCGGTTGATGTCGTTGTCCTGGAGGTACTTCGACAGCCGCTTGCGACGACCGATCAGCGCCATCAGGCCGTGGCGGGTGTGGTGGTCGTGCTTGTGCTTCTTCAGGTGCTCGGTGATGTCGGCGATCCGCTTGGACAGCAGCGCGATCTGCGCCTCCGGCGAGCCGGTGTCCTTCTCGTGCAGGCCGTACTCGGCGAGAATCGCCGACTTCTGTTCGGTGGTCAGCGCCATGGGGCATCCACTCCTGTTTCTCAGTTCCGCGCTCGAATGTCCGGTCACCCGGGTGCGGGCGCCACCGCGGACCGCAGCAAACCCGAGGGACCACCCTACCGGACCGAGCTCTTCCGGCTGAAATCGCACGTCGATCGGCTCGGCCGACCGCTTCGGACGTGCCGCGCACGGAAGCGCCGGCTTTACCTTCCGGGTAATCGACTCGCCGCGCATCGGCTGCGAATCTTTCTCTCGTACCGCCGAATACGAGGAGACAACGATGCCTTACCTGGAGACGACCGACGGCACCCGCCTGGCCTACGAGGACTACGGAACCGGAGCGCCGCTCCTGTTCCTGGCCGGGTGGGCGCTCGATGCCGAGATGTGGGAGTACCAGGTCCCGTTCTTCGTCGAGCAGGGTTACCGCTGCGTGCTGCTGGATCGGCGGGGCCACGGCCGCTCCGATCGCCCGTCGGCCGGATACGACCTCGACACCCGCGCCGACGACGTGGCCGAGCTGATCGAACGGCTGGACCTGCGCGACCTGACCCTGGTCGCGCACTCCGCGGGCGGCGCGGAGCTCGCCCGTTACCTGGCCAGGCACGGCACCCGGCGGGTGGGACGGATCGCGCTGTTCGCCACCACGCTGCCGTTCCTGCGGCAGACCGAGGACAACCCGGAGGGCCTGCCGGACGAGTTGAGCCGCGCTTCGGTCGCCCAGTGGCGCACCGACCGGCCCAAGTGGTTCGCCGATCGCGCCCAGGGATATTTCGCCACCCACCTCGGCAACGACGTGTCCCCCGCGCTGATCGACCACGAGACGCGCCGCTGCCTGTCGGCCTCACCGTGGTCCACCATCGCGGTCTGGGAGTCGACCTTCTCCTCCGACCACCGCGAAACGCTGCGGAATCTGCCGATTCCCGCGCTGGTCGTGCACGGCGTGCCGGATCAGTCCATTCCGATCGACGCCAGCAGCAGGCGCACGGCGAAACTCATCCCGGACTGCGTCTACAAGGAGTACCCGACCGCCGGGCACGGGCTGTACGTCACGCACGCCACCCAGCTCAACCAGGACCTGCTCGAGTTCATGAAGTCCTGACGCTCACCCGGCGTCGGCGGCGGTGAGGATCTTGCGCGCGGTCTCCACGTCGCGGCCCATGCACTCGATGAGTTCGTCCACGGACTCGAACTTGCGCTGGCCCCGGATGTGCTCGACGAAGTCGACCGCGACGTGCTGACCGTAGAGGTCGGCCTCGCCGTCGAGCACGTACGCCTCGACGGTGCGGGCGCGGCCGGAGAAGGTCGGGTTGGTGCCCACCGAGATGGCGGCCATGGCCCGCTCGCCCGGGGTGACGGTGCCGATGGTGGGGCCGGGGCCGAGCACGGTGAACCATCCCGCGTACACGCCGTCGGCCGGGATCGCGGCGTGCATCGGCGGGGCGACGTTCGCGGTCGGGAAACCGAGCTGCTTGCCGCGGCCGTCACCGTGTACGACGACGCCTTCGACCCGGTGCGGCCGTCCCAGCGCCTCGGCCGCGGCGGCCATGTCGCCCGCGTCGACGCACGCGCGGATGTAGGTGGAGGAGAAGGTCACGGCGTGTTCGGCGAGCAGTGTCACGCCGTCGACCTCGAAACCGAAGCGCTTGCCGAGCTCGCGCATGGTCTCCACCGTGCCGGCGGCCTTCTTGCCGAAGGTGAAGTTGTCGCCGACCACCACTTCGACCACGTGCAACCGCTCCACCAGCAGATCGTGCACGTATCGCGCGGGGGTGAGCTTCATGAATTCGTGGGTGAAGGGCATGACGCAGAAGACATCCACGCCCAGTTCCTCGGCCAGTTCGGCGCGGCGGGTCAGCGTGGTCAGCTGCGCGGGGTGGGAGCCGGGGCGCACCACTTCCATCGGGTGCGGATCGAAGGTCATCAGCACCGCGGGCACGCCGCGCGCGGCGGCGGACTTCACGGCCCGGCTGATCAACTGCGCGTGGCCGCGGTGCACACCGTCGAACACACCGATCGTGAGGACACAGCGCCCCCAGTCCGCGGGCACCTCGTCGAGACTTCGCCATCTCTGCACAGTGCGCAGCCTACGCAAATCAGGTAGCGAACAGTATTCGGGCGTGCGGATCTCACACAACACTTCCCCGCGCCGCGAGCCGGCGCGGAAGGCGGGATCGGCGTACCGGCGTCATCCGCCGACCGCCGAGTGGCCGTGGCTACCGCACGACGGTGTTTCCGCCGTGCGGAAGCGTCGGGGTTCACGACGCCATCGGCGGAAACTCCGCACGTCGGAAACGCGCCGGACGGATTCGTGAAAGTGCCGAGTTCGCAATTGTTTCCACGCCCTCCCGAGCGTGCTTCCGACAGGAGCGGAAAAGGTCCAGCTGTGGAAATGCGCGAGCGTCCGGCGCGCCGGTTCGCGCACGGCAATGGCACGCTCGAGCGTCGAAACGGTTCAGCCGCGTATCGCGCGCTGCGCTGGATCACTGCGGCACCTGGTGCGGGCGTCGAGATCGCGGCGCGAACGGCTCCGATCCTGCGCGAACGCCGCTTCGCCACCGGCGGATGAACGTCGAATCGCGATTCGTTTGCGATGGCCCGGCGGCGGGCCGCAGGATGTGTGTATCGGCACGCTAGTGCCTAAGCTCGGGTGTGTGCCCGGTAAACGAGATATCGCCACTCGACGCGAGCTGGCCGACGCCCCGGTTCCGGGCGATCCGCACGGCGGTACCGCGACGATCGCGCCTGTGCTCTCGTCGGTCGCCCAGGACTATCTGAAGGTCATCTGGACCGCGCAGGAATGGTCGCAGGAGAAGGTGACCACGAAACTGCTCGCCGAGCGGATCGGCGTGTCGGCCTCGACCGTCTCCGAAGCGGTGCGCAAGCTCGCCGACCAAGGGCTGGTCGAGCACGCCCGCTACGGGGCGATCACCCTGACGCCCGAGGGCCGCCGCGCCGCCATCGCGATGGTGCGCAGGCACCGGCTCATCGAGACCTTCCTGGTGAACGAACTCGGCTACGGCTGGGACGAGGTGCACGACGAGGCCGAGGTGCTCGAGCACGCGGTCTCGGAGTTGTTGATGGCGCGCATCGACGCGAAACTGGGCTACCCCGATCGCGACCCGCACGGCGACCCGATCCCCTCGGTGGACGGCGCGGTACCCACCCCGCCCGCGCGCCAGCTCAGCGACTTCCACGCGGGCGAGCACGGCCGGGTCGCCCGCATCTCGGACGCCGATCCCGACATGCTGCGCTACTTCGACTCCGTCGGCATCGCCTTGGACACCATCATCACGGTGGTCGAACGCCGCGACTTCGCGGGTACCATCGCCATCCGCATCGGCGCCACCGAAACCGCCACCGACCTCGGGCGCCCCGCTGCCGAGGCCATCTGGCTCACCGCCTGAGCCACCGGTCGGCTCGGTCGCGCGTCCACTCGAGAATTCCCCGCCGTCACGGGGCGGCGGCACGCCACCGGGAACAGCTCCATGGCGCACCGCCGTAGTCACGTCGCGACCGGTCAGCCGTGTTCGGCTGACGCGGGCCGACGGACCAGTTCGGCGGCGCGCGCGGCGATGGCGTCGCCGAGGTCCGAGGTGGAATCGGTGCCGCCGAGGTCCGGGGTCCGGATCTCCCCCGCGGCGAGCACCTCGCAGACGGCTCGGTCTGTCGCGGCGGCCGCGGCGGACTCGCCGAGATGGTCGAGCAGCATCGCACCGGCCAGAATCTGCGCCACCGGGTTCGCGATGCCCTGACCGGCGATGTCCGGGGCGCTGCCGTGCACGGCCTCGAACATCGATGGGCCGGTGCGCTCGGGATTGATGTTCCCCGACGGGGCCAGACCGAGCCCGCCGGTGACAGCGGCGGCGAGGTCGGAGAGGATGTCGCCGAAGAGATTCGACCCCACGATCACATCGAGCCGGTCCGGGTGCAGCACGAGTTCGGCGGCGAGCGCGTCGACGTGCATCTGCCGCGTCGTCACCTGCGGGTAGTCCGCCGCGACGCGTTCGAAGACACTGTCCCAGTACGGCATCGAGTGGATGATCCCGTTCGATTTGGTGGCCGAGCACAGTCGCCCGGACCGTTCGGCGGCCCGCTCGAACCCGTAGCGGATGATCCGCTCGCACCCGATGCGGGTGAACACCGACTCCTGGAGCACGAATTCGTCGGGGCGGCCCTCGTTGTGGATGCCGCCGATCCGGGAGTACTCGCCCTCGGAGTTCTCCCGCACGATCAAGATGTCCAAGTCGTCGGCGGTCCGGCCGCGCAACGCCGACTCCGTGCCGGGGAGCAGGCGCACCGGGCGCAGGTTGACGTACTGCCCGAAGGCGCGGCGCAGCGGGATCAGCAGCCCCCACAGCGAAACGTGGTCGGGCACGCCGGGAAAGCCGACGGCGCCGAGCAGGATCGCGTCGAAGCCCGCGAGGCGTTCCACGCCGTCGGGCGGCATCATCGCCCCGGTGCGCAGGTAGTTCGCGCAGGACCAGTCGAATTCGGTCCATTCCAGGCCGGGCAGCACGGCGTCGAGCACCCGCACCGCCGCCGCGGTGACGTCGACTCCGATCCCGTCACCCGGGATGGTGGCGATGCGGTACTCGCTCACTGGCACTCCTTCACAGTCGCACTCCGATGTACTTGGTCTCCAGGAACTCGTCGATCCCGGTGCGTCCGCCCTCGCGTCCCAGCCCGGACTCCTTGACCCCGCCGAACGGTGCGGCCGGGTTCGACACCACGCCCTGGTTGAGTCCCACCATGCCGGTTTCCAGCGCCTCGCACACGCGCAGACCACGCCGGAGGTTCTCGGTGAACACGTAGCTCACCAGCCCGGAAGGGGTGTCGTTGGCCCGGCTCACCGCCTCGTCTTCGGTGTCGAAGACGCCGATCGCGGCGACCGGTCCGAAGATCTCGGTGTGGCACAGCTCGGCGTCGTCGGGGACGCCGACCAGCACGGTCGCGGGATAGAAGGTGCCAGGTCCGCCCGGCGCGGTGCCGCCGGTGAGCACCGTGGCGCCGCGGGCGCGGGCGTCGTCCACCAGGCGTTGCACCTTCGCGACGGCCTCGGCATCGATCAGCGGCCCGACCACGACGTCCGGTTCGGTGCCGCGGCCCATCGGCAGGGCCGCCATCCGCTCGGCGAGCCCGCGGGCGAACTCCGCGGCGACGCCGCGCTGGACGAGAATGCGATTGGCGGCGGTGCAGGCTTGGCCGATATTCCGCATCTTCGCCGCGAGAGCGCCCTCGATCGCCTCGTCCAAGTCGGCGTCGTCGAACACCAGCAGCGGCGCGTTGCCGCCGAGTTCCATCGAGGTGCGCATCACCGTCTGCGCGCACTGCGCGAGCAACTGCTTGCCGACCGCCGTCGAGCCCGTGAACGACAGCTTGCGTGAACGGTCGTCCAGGATCAGCGGCGTCATCACCGCGGCGGGCTCGGCCGTCGTGATGACGTTGACCACCCCGGCGGGCAACCCGGCGGCGGCCATCACCTCGGCCAGCGCCAGCATCGAAAGCGGCGTCTGCTCAGCGGGTTTCACCACGCAGGTGCAACCGGCCGCGAGCGCGGGCGCGATTTTGCGCGCGCCCATGGCCACGGGGAAGTTCCAGGGCGTGATGAGCAAACTCGGGCCGACCGGTTGCCGGGTCACCAGGAAGCGCGACCCGCCGGTGGGCGCGGGCATGTACCCGCCGTCCAAGCGCACGGCTTCCTCGGCGAACCAGCGGAAGAATTCCGCGGCGTAGGCGATCTCGCCGCGCGCCTCGGCCAGCGGCTTGCCCATCTCCAAGGTCGCGATCAGTCCGAGCCGTTCGGTATCGGCCAGCAGCGCGCGATGCACGCGCATCAGCAGATCGCTGCGCTCCCGCGCCGGAGTGGCCGCCCAGTCCGGTTGCGCCGCGCATGCCGCGTCCAGCGCGGCGAGCCCGTCGGCCGGGTCCGCGTCGGCCACCGCGCACAGCGTCGCGCCGGTCGCCGGATCGCTAACCGGCAGCGTCCGCGCGGTCGTACGCCACTGCCCAGCGATGAACAGGCCGCGCGGCACCGTGTCGATCGCGGCGCGCTCGGCGGCGCTGAGGGCGCTTTCGGTGAGCATCGTCGGTAGCTCCTTTCGTCACCCGGGCAGCGTTCGGCCGTTGCCGCGACCCGTGCCGCCATGTTATGCATATTGTCGACAATCCGACAATAGACAATGCCGTACCCATCCCCGCTCCGGGAGGCGAACCACCATGACCGAGCTCTCGCCCATCCTGAAACAGGCCACTCCGGTGACCGTCGACCACGGCGCGGGGTGCTACCTCTACGGCACCGACGGCCGCCGCTATCTGGACTTCACCGCCGGTATCGGCGTCACGAGCACCGGCCACTGCCACCCGCATGTGGTCGCGGCGGCACAGGCGCAGGTCGCCACGCTCATCCACGGGCAGTACACGACCGTGCTGCACCGGCCGCTGCTGGAGCTGACCGAACGGCTCGGCACGGTACTGCCCGACGGGCTGGACACGCTGTTCTTCGCCAACTCCGGCAGCGAGGCGATCGAGGCCGCGCTGCGGCTGGTCCGCCAGGCCACCGGGCGGCCGAACGTCGTCGTCTTCCACGGCGGTTTCCACGGCCGCACCGTGGCCGCCGCGACCATGACGACCTCCGGCACCCGGTTCTCGGCCGGGTTCAGCCCGTTGATGGCGGGTGTGCACGTCGCGCCGTTCCCCACGGCGTACCGCTACGGCTGGAGCGAATCGGAAGCCACCGCCTTCGCGCTGCGCGAACTCGACTACCTCTTCGCCACGCTCACCTCCCCCGCCGAGACCGCCGCGTTCATCGTGGAGCCGGTGCTCGGCGAGGGCGGCTATGTGCCGGGTAACACCGAGTTCTTCCGCGGGTTGCGCGAACGGGCGGACCGGCACGGCATCCTGCTGGTCTTCGACGAGATCCAGACCGGTTTCGGGCGCACCGGAAAATTCTTCGGGCATCAGCACTTCGGCGTCCGGCCCGATGTGATCACCATCGCGAAGGGCTTGGCCAGCGGGTTCCCGCTGTCGGGCATCGCGGCCTCGCGCGAGCTGATGGCGCGGGCGTGGCCGGGTTCGCAGGGCGGCACCTACGGCGGCAACGCGGTGGCGTGCGCGGCGGCGATCGCCACGCTCGACGTCATCGAGTCCGAAGGGCTGGTCGAGAACGCGGCCGCACGCGGCGCCCAGCTGCTGGGCGGCCTGCGCGAAAGCGCCACCAAGGCGATCGGTGACGTGCGCGGCCTCGGCTTGCTCGCGGGCGCCGAGTTCACCTCGGCCACCGGCGAACCCGATCCGGCCACCGCCGCGGCCGCCCAGCGCGCCGCGGTGGACAAGGGACTGCTGCTGCTGACCTGCGGGGCGCACATGAACGTGGTCCGGATGATCCCGCCGCTGATCGTCACCGATACTCAGATCGAGGACGCTCTGGCGATCTGGTCCGAGGTGCTCGCCGAGCTGTAGCGCCCGCGCACACCACCCCGTCCGCTCGCCGGGCCCGCCCGGCGGCACCGATCAGGAAGCAGGAACGCATGGCCCGCTACATCACCATCACGCTCACCAAAGCCGCCGTGACCTGCCGCGCCCGTCTGCTCGACGAGGAGGCTCCGCGTACCTGCGCGGCGGTATGGAACGCCCTGCCGCAAGAAGGGGGTGCCTTCCACGCCAAGTACGCTCGCAACGAGGTCTATACCCTGCTGCCCCGCATCGGCGCGGCCCCGCACCGGGAGAATCCGACGGTCACCCCGATTCCCGGCGACGTGTGCCTGTTCGACTTCGAGCCGTGGGAGATCGGCAATCCGGCCTACGGCTACGAGCCCGGCTCGGCGGCCGAGCACGAACGCGGAGCCACCGACCTGGCGCTGTTCTACGGCCGCAACAATCTGTTGATCAATGGAGACCTCGGCTGGGTGCCGGGCAATGTCTTCGCCACGATCGAAGAGGGGCTCGCCGACATCGCCGCGGCGTGCAACTCGCTGTGGCTGCACGGCGTCCAAGGCGAGACACTCGCCTTCGCCCGAGCCTGAAAACCGATGCCCCAGATGGCCCCGCGACGACTCGCGGGGCCATCGGCGTTCAGGAGGCCAGCACGAATTCGGCGTAGCGGGCCACCGCGAGCACCAGATCGTCCGAGTGGCGCGGGCCGACGATCTGCAACCCGACCGGCAAGCCCGCCCGGGTCGTGCCCGCCGGGATGCTTATCGCGGGTTGCTGGGTGAGATTGAACGGGTAGGTGAACGGGGTCCACTCCGGCCAGCTGCGCAGGCCGCTGCCCGGGGGCACGTCGTGTCCCGCCTCGAACGCGGGAATAGGCACCGTCGGAGTGATCAGGACGTCGTAGTCGGTATGGAAAGCGCCCATGGTGATGCCGATCTGCGCCGCCACGTTACGCGCGGCCAGATAGTCGACGGCCGTGACGGTTTCACCACGCTCCCATACCGCGCGCAGACCGGGGTCCACCCGGTCGCGGGTGCCTTCCGGGAAGCCGGACAGCATGGTGGCCGCGCCGGCCGCCCACAGCAGCTCGAACGCCTCGCGTGGATCCCCGAACCCGGGATCGGCGACGCCGACCCGGAATTCGGCTTCGGCCAGGCGAGCCACCGCCGCCTCCACGATCGCCGCGACTTCGGGGTCGACCGTGGCGTAGCCGAGCGTCGGCGAGTACGCCACCCGCAATCCACGCACCTCGCGGTGCATCTCGGCACGGAACACGGTGAGGGTGGGGGCCAGCGCGGTCGGGTCGCGCGGGTCCGGCAGCGACAGGATGTCCATCAGCAGCGCCGCGTCCTCGACGGTGCGCGTCATCGGCCCCGCGTGCGCCAGCGGACCGAACGGGCTGGCCGGGAACAGCGGAATCCGTCCGTAGGTGGGCTTGAACCCGACGATGCCGCAGAAGGCGGCCGGGATGCGTACGCTGCCGCCGCCGTCCGTGCCCACCGACACCGGGCCCATGCCCGCCGCGACGGCCGCGGCGCTACCGCCCGACGAGCCGCCCGCGGTGGTGGACGGATCTGCCGGATTACGGGTGACACCCGACAGCGGACTGTCGGTGACCGCTTTCCACGCGATCTCCGGTGTCGTGGTCTTGCCCAGGACCACCATGCCGTCCTCGCGCAGCCGGGCCGCCACGGGGCTGTCCACCGGCCACGGTCCGGCCGCGTCGATCGACGTGGAGCCACGCCGGGTGGGCCAGCCCTCGGTGAGAAAGACGTCCTTGATCGAGACCGGCACCCCGTCGAGCAGGCCGCGGGCGTGGCCGGACTGCCAGCGCGCCTCGGAATCCTTCGCTTGCACCAAGGCCCGATCGGGATCGACCAGACAGAAGGCGTTGAGCGCGCCGTCGCGGTCGGCGATCGCGCGCAGGATCGCCTCGGTCGCCTCGACGGGCGACAAGGTGCCCGCCGCGTATGCCGAGACCAGGTCGACCGCGGTCATGGCGGTCGGGTCGGTGGGTTGTTTCCTGTCGGGGTAGCTCATGGATGGGCTCCTTCAGCCGGGCACGTACCCCAGCCTTTTGTCGACCACGTTGTCCAGCGGACGTCCGGCGATCCAGTTGTCGAAGTTCTCGGTGAACGCGTTGACGATCTCGGTGCGCCATCCGATGAAGTCACCGGAGTTGTGCGGAGTGATCCGGACATTGGGCAGTTCCCACAGCGGGTGATCGGCGGGGAGCGGCTCTGGGTCCACCACATCGAGCGCCGCCGCGGCGATCGATCCGGTGCGCAGCGCGGCGACGAGGTCGTCGGTCACAACGAGTTCCCCACGGCCCACGTTGACAAACCTCGCGTGTGGCTTCATCGCGGCGAACGCAGCGGCGTCGAACATGTTCCTGGTCAGCTCGGTGAGCGGGGCGACAGCGACGACGTAGTCGGCGCCGGCCAGTTCGGCGTGCAAGTCGGTGGCGACCTCGCCGAAATCCGGATCCGACGCACGCTCCCGTCGGCCAACCGCGCGCACGCGCATCCCGGCCGCGCGCAGCAACCGGGCGATGTGGCGGCCGATCGAGCCGGTGCCGACGATCAGCGCCGTGGCGCCCGCGACCCGTTCGGACTCCCGGTGCCGCCACTCGTGCCGCTGCTGCAGCAGCAGTGAGCCGGACAGGTCCTTGGCGAAACCGAGGATCTGCCCGAGCACGTATTCGGCGATCGCGGCGTCGAAGACGCCCCGGGTATTGGTCACGACCACGTCGCTAGCCCGCAGTTCGGGGAACATCGCCGGGTCGACGCCCGTGGATCCCATGTGCACCCACCGCAAACGGTCGGCGGCGTGCCACGCGCCGGGCAGCGCGCGCGTGCGGAAGTCGTAGACGAACAAGATTTCCGCCCCGCGCAGAGCCCGGGCCAGACCGGGCGCTTCGGTGTACCGGATGGTGGCACGGTCTGCTATCCGGTCCATGCGCTCGGCGTCGGGCACACTGTCACTGTGCAGGACGGCGACAATCGGGCCCGCTTCCACATTGACACACTAAGATGACATCGTATGATTGTCAACAATCCGATCGTGTTCGGAGGTCGTCCCGGCTGAGCGCGAGAGGGGCCGTAGTGGATCTGAGCTTTCCCGACCTCGAGGGGCCCGTGGCCCAACGGGGTATCGGGATCATCGCACCGTTCGATCTCGCCCTCGAACGGGAGCTCTGGCGCTGGGCGCCGTTGGAGGTGAGCCTGCACCTGGCGCGCACTCCCTACGAGCCGGTCCCGGTGTCGCTGGAGATGGCCGAACTGGTCTCGGACGCCGCGCATCTCACCGCGGCCACCCGCAACGTACTGCACGTGGAGCCCGAAGTGGTGGCCTACCTGTGCACATCGGGCAGCTTCATCAAAGGTCTCGCCTACGAGAAATCGCTGCGCGACACCATCTGCCAGGCCGGGGCGCAGGACGCGGTCACCACCTCGGGCGCGCTGCTGGAAGCCATCCGCCATCTGAACCTCACGCGGATCTCGGTGCTCACTCCCTACGACGAGATCCTCACCCACCGGCTGCACGAGTTCCTCGCCGAAGCCGGGTGCTCGGTCGTGCGCTCCGACCACCTCGGGCTCGGCGGCGGCATCTGGAAGGTCAGCTATCGCACGATCGCCGAACGCATCCTCGCCGCCGACGATCCCGCGGCCCAGGCCGTCTTCGTCAGCTGCACCAACCTGCCGACCTACGACGTGATCGAGCCGCTGGAGAACGCGCTCGGCAAACCGGTGCTCACCGCCAACCAACTCACCATGTGGGCCTGCCTCAGCCGGATGAAGCTCCCGAGGATGGGCCCGGGCAAGTGGCTACTCAACGTTTTCTGAAGGAAGAACACCCATGCACGCACCCACCGTCGGCTTCATCTACCCCGACCACGCGGCGGAGGACGACTACCCGCTCGCGGCGGCGGCACTCGGCGCGCACCTTCCGGTAGCCCACATCTACGGCACCGATCTGCACGCCGTCCCGGAACTGCTCGAGCTGGGCAGTCCGGAGAAATTGCGCCTCGGCGCTGCGCTGCTGGCCCCGCAGCACCCCGACGCGATCGTCTGGGCGTGCACCTCCGGCAGTTTCGTCTACGGACCGGCGGGCGCCCGCGACCAAGTGCGCGCGCTGGCCGAGGCCGCCGGTGTGCCCGCGACCAGTACCAGCATCGCGTTCGCCGATGCCGTGCACGCGCTGGGGCTGCGCACCGTCGCCGTCGCCGCCAGCTACCCCGACGACGTCGCCCGGCTGTTCGTGGACTTCCTCGCCGACGCGGGCATCGAGGTCGTCGCCATGTCCAGCGCGGGCATCGATACCGCCGCCGAGGTCGGCACCCTCACCGCGAGCCAAGTGCTACGGCTGGCCGCGGCCAACGACCACCCCGACGCCCAGGCGCTGCTCGTCCCCGACACCGCGATGCACACCATGGCGGTGCTGCCGGAGCTGGAAGCTACGCTGGGCAAACCGGTGCTCACAGCCAATCAGGTCACGATCTGGGCGGGCTTGCGGCTGGCCGGCGCCGAGCCGGTCGTTCCCGGGCTCGGCACCTTGTTCGCGGAAAGGCAGGCCGATGTCCGTCGTTGATTTCGAGCCGGTGAACCGGCAGTCGACCGCGGAGATGATCGCCGATCGGCTCCGCGAGGCGATCATGCGCGGCAGTCTCGCGCCGGGGTCGCAGCTGGGCGAGGCCGACCTCGCCGCGCGGTTCGCGGTCTCGCGCGGGCCGGTGCGCGAGGCGATGCAGCGCTTGGTGTCCGAGGGCCTGCTGCACAGCATCCGCCACCGCGGCATCTTCGTCATCGAACTGAGCCTCGACGACGTCGTCGACATCTACCGGGCCAGAACGGCGCTGGAGGGCGGTGCGCTGGAGCTGATCCTGGACGGCCGCCGCCCGATCGCCGCCGAGGCGCTCGCGCCCAGCGTCGATGAGATGGTCGCCTGTGCCGCCCGCGGTGACGCGGTGGGTGTCTCGGATGCCGATCAAGCCTTCCACGAGGCGCTGGTGCAGAGCGCGGCCAGCCCACGACTGGTTCGCGCGGCGCGCACCCTGCTGATCGAAACGCGGATGTGCCTGGGCGCTTTGCAGACCACCTATCCGGACCTCCGCGAACAGGCTCGCGAGCACGTCGAGCTGCGCGAAGCGATCGCCACCGCCGAGCCCGCGCGCGCCCGCGCCTTGCTCATCGAGCACATGGACGACGCCGTGGAACGGCTCCGTCGCCAGATCGTCTCCTGAGCGCGCGGCGACTACCGGGCGAGGAACTCCAGCAGCGCGCGGAATTCCGGCAGCGAGAGATAGCCGTCGCCGTCCCGGTCCGCGGCGGCCAGCAAGCCGTCCGCCGGTTCCTCGATCCGGCCCGCCCCGCAGTGGCGGATCAGCGATTCGAGTTCCTCGACGGAGATGCGGCCGTCGCCGTTGACGTCGAAGACTTTGAACGCGGCGTCGGCGTCTGAAACCTCGATGCGCCCGCCCGCCAGCGCCGCGTCGAACTCGGCTCGGGATACCAGGAAGTCACCGTCGGTATCGGCGGCCGCGACGAGCCGTTCGACCGCCGCGTCGTCGACCTCGAGGCCGAGCGCCCGGATTCCCGCCGTGATGTCCGCTACCGAAACGAGTCCGTCCCCATCGCGGTCCCACAACCCGAACGTGTCCACCGGTCCATCACTCATGCCCGCTACCTTCGCCGCAACTACCGACCACGGCCGTCAGGAACTGGTGTGGCCGACCACCCCACACTGTACGGAATCCCTTGCGGGAGTAGCTGTCGACAGCCTTCCGGCCCTGCCACGCAACGTGACGTTCGGACAGAACGGCAACCGGCTTCCCGTTGACGACCTGCGCCACCGATTCACCCGAGCGCAGTCGAGAATTGAGCTGCGTGAACGGCGCCGGCGTTGAACAATAGGTGGACGACGCCGATCGGGCCGGAAATCGCAGAGAGACGGCAGCATCTCATGGGTGTGAAATGCCAAGGGCGCGCGGGATCGCGCATCGTCATCTTCTTCATAGCGTTCGCCGCCGCCCTCGCTGCCCTCAGCGGTTGCGGTGACGAGGACGCACCGTCCGACGTGGGCAGGACCGGCATACCCGAGGTCCGACCGACGGTCGGCGTCTCCGGCAACCCAGGCGGTTCAGGAGACGGCGGCCGCGGCGCGAAGGGCATTCCGGTCGACCTTGCCCAATTCGATTTCAGCACAGGCGATCCTGCCGACGACGTCGTGAAAAGCATACGGGCCCAGATGGCCGGGAACTGCGACAAGAAGAAGCTCCCCGTCGACTGCGTAACGGTCACGAAGAAGCCCAAGAATTCGGCGCCGACGCCAACCTGCACGTCTTCCGAGGACGGGATACCGGTCACCAAGGGGTACGAGTCCTTCGTGGGTGTCGACCCGCAACTGCCGTCGGCTGGTTACCCGCCCGACGCCACCATCGCCTCCGGTGGAGTGATCACCGTTTACACCAAGACCTGCGTGCCCGAAACCGACTCGGAAAATGGTGGTGGACAACCGAGCACCACCACGACGAAGCCCGTCACAACCACTGCGCCGCCGACGACTTCGAAGCGCAATGGCGGCTGACCCCGCGCCGCCGGACCGACCTCGGGAAGAGTCGTCCACCTTCGCCGATCTCTCCCACATGGCGCAGCTTCTCGGCCAGTTCGTCGCCCCGGCCACCCTACTGGCGGGCCTGCTGTTCTATTGGGGGTTCTTTCACGCCCGTGGATTCTGCGGATACTTCGGCATAGATTCGCAGGTACTCGGATTCAGCACGACCGATTACGTCATGCGCAGTGCCGACGGGTTGTTCGTCCCATTGGCGATATGCGCGGTGGTCGCACTGGCCGTCACGTGGGGAAAGGTGGCGATCCCGCCCGCCGTCCTGTCCGGTTCCCCACCCAGGTGGCTGCTGATCGTCGCGGCGATCACCGGTGGACTGCTGCTGCTCAACGGACTATCCCAGCTCTGGTTCGACAACCCGCTGAACTGGACGATCGGAGTCGCACCATCCTGCTTGATCGTCGGTTTGCTGCTCCTGTGGGGCGTCGTGCGCCTCCGCCGCCGACAGCTCGCCGCCGCCTCCGCCACCGCACCGTCGACGACCACGCCGCTGGAATGGGGTCTGGTCTTCCTGCTCGTCGCGGGCAGCTTCTTCTGGGCCGCCACGGACTACTCGCTCGCCGTGGGGATCGGCCGCGCCCAACGATACGAGTCCGAGACCCTGCGCACAGCCCCCGGGCTGACCATCTACGCCGAGAAAGCCCTCGATCTCAAAGCGCCTGGTGTCACGGAGACAGCCTGCACGCGAGCCGACTCGGTCTACCGCTACCGCTACGACGGGTTGGTCCTGATCATGATGGCCGGAGACAATCTGGTCACCGTCCCCAGAACATGGTCTCGTGCACAAGGCACCGCGATCGTGCTGGCCCGCAACGGCTCCGGCGCCATCAGACTGGAGTTCACCAGGCCCGTCACCGCGAAACCGGCGGCGTGCTGAGCGCACGCGGCGGCACGGGAATGGTCCGCACGCGCGAAATCGCGCCGCGAGCAGGTATGCGGGAGAGTTCGGCCCCTACAGGTTCGCCGGGCGTACGACCATGACCGATGCGGCTCGCTTGCCGCTTTCCTGGACCAGTGCGATCGCGCGGCCGTCCGGATCGAGAGCGGCATAGACGCCGGCCATCCCGATGGGGTCGAGCCATCGGCCGTTGCGGAGGTCGTCGGCTTGCGCGGCGTCGATGTCGCGGTGCGGGAAGGCGGTGCGCACGGCCTGGTCCATGTCGAGGCTCAGGGGCGGCGCGCCCGATTCCGCGGCGGCGGCCAGTTCCTCGAGGGTGCGGGCGTGTTCGAGGGTGAACGGCCCGACTCTGGTGCGGCGCAGCGCGGTCAAGTGGCCGCCGACGCCCAGCGCGGCGCCCAGATCCCGCGCGAGGGCACGCACGTAGGTGCCCGAGGAGCATTCGACCACCACGTCCAGGTCCACGAAATCGCCGACGTCGCGACGGGCGAGCACCTCGAAGCGTGACACCGTGACGGGGCGGGCGGCCAACTGCACGTCTTCACCCGCGCGGTGGCGGGCGTAAGCGCGCTCACCGTCGACCTTGATCGCGCTCACGGTGGCCGGTATCTGATCGATGTTCCCGGTCAAATCAATTGTGCGCGTAGCTATCTCGTCGTTGCCGAGGTGGCTGGCCGGGGTCGTCGCGAGCACTTCGCCTTCGGCGTCGTCGGTGGTGGTCGCCTGTCCGAGCCGGATCGTCGCGGTGTACGCCTTGGTGGTCAAGGTGAGCAGGCCGAGCAACTTCGTCGCGCGTTCCACGCCGAGCACCAGCACCCCGGTCGCCATCGGGTCGAGGGTGCCCGCATGGCCCACCTTCTTGGTGCGCAATAGCTTCCGGCATTTCGCTACGACGTCGTGACTGGTCCAGCCACCGGCCTTGTCGATGACGAGCAGCCCGCCGAGCGCGTCCATCAGACGTGCGCGATCGCGGTCAGGATGTACCCGTCGGTGATCAGCCAACGGCCGTCGAACGAGTGCAGCGGCGGTCCGCCGTCGGTGGTCTGCCCCGGCACCAGCAACTCGGTGCGGAAGCTGCCGCGCCCGGAATGAGCGGAGCTGTCGGCGATCTCGAAGGTGATGTGCGCTTCCTCGAAGCCCAGCCAGCGCACCGTCAGCGGAAACCACGCCTTGTAGGTGGCCTCCTTGGCGCAGAACAGCAACCGGTCCAGGTGCAGCTCGGAGTCGGTGGTCTTCAGCCAGTCCCGCTCCTGCGGCAGGCTGACCGAGTCCAGCACGCCGTCGGGCAGGGGGGCGTGCGGTTCGGCGTCGATGCCGATGGAACGGAATCGCAGCTTGTGGCCGAGGGCGGCGGCGCGGTAGCCGTCGCAGTGGGTGAGACTGCCGACGATCCCGCGCGGAAACACCGGAGCGCCGCGCTCGCCCTTGCCGATGGCGACCGGCGGCTCACCGAGTTGCTCGAGCGCCAGCCGGGCACAGTGCCGCGCGCCGATGAAGTCACGACGCCGCTTCTCCACCGACTTGGCGATGAGATGCTCCTCCGCCGGATGCGGCCGCAGATCCTCCGGGTACGCCAGCAACTCGGCCGAGGCCACACCCGTGGGCAGAATGTTCTCGATCATCACCGATGAGCCTAGTCGAGCCGCACCGGGCGGGTTCGCAGCGCCATTCGCCGTCCCGTACTCGATCAGCACTGCTGCCGGCCGGGCTGCGGTCGCCTCGAATACCGGCCGGGCGAACGGTTCGGTCCAGCTATGCCAATCCGCGCCGCTGCTGTGCTTTGCTGCGCATCTCCGCGGCGGCGGCTTCCATCTCCGGGGTCAGCTGGAAGTGACCGCCCCACTTGTTCAGCGTGCCCGGCGGGTACTGCGGGGTGGGCAGGATCTGGCGCAACAGCCGCTCGGGCAGACCGCGGCGCTGCCATTCGCGCGGGTAGCCGAGCGAGACCTCCTCGAACCGGACGCCGTCGTAGTGCGAGGTGCGCGGGATGTGCAGGTGGCCGTAGACCGAGCACACCACGTTGTAGCGCGTGTGCCAGTCCGCGGTGAGCTCGGTGCCGCACCACAGCGCGAACTCCGGGTAGAACAGCACGTCGGTCGGCTGCCGGATCAGCGGGAAGTGATTGATCAGGACGACCGGGGTGCCGGGGGCGAGCGCGTCGAGTTTGCGCTTGGTCACCTGCACCCGGGCGTGACACCAGGCGTCCCTGGTCAGGTACGGCTCCGGCGAGAGCAGGAACTCGTCTGTCGCCACCACGTTGCGCTCCCGGGCGATCGCGAGACCCTCGGCCTTGGTGGTCGTGCCTTCCGGCAAGAACGAGTAGTCGTACAGCAGGAACATCGGCACCAGCGTGACCGATCCGCCGTACTCCTCGGCGCCCGCGCCCTGCCAGACCGGGAAGGGATCCTCCGGCGTGAGCACATCCAGGTCGCGGCACATCGACACCAGGTAGTCGTAGCGCGCCACCCCCGCCATCTGCACCGGGTCCTTCGCCGTGGTCCACAGCTCGTGGTTGCCGGGCACCCAGATCACCGTGGCGAACCGGCTGCGCAGCAGTTGCAGCGCCCACCGGATGTCCTCGGTCTTCTCCCCCACGTCGCCGGCCACGATGAGCCAGTCCTCCGGCGAGTCCGCCCTGATCTGCTCGACGACCGGCCGATTCCCCTGGTGCCCGACATGGATGTCGCTCACCGCCATCAACTTGGGTATCACCACACCTACCTTGGCACATCCGTTCGGATTCGCACGCACCGGCCGAGCCGGGTGTCGGTCACCTCGGCACTTCGGCGCCGACCAGGGCCCACCGGCCCGACAGCGCCCGCCACGCGACGGCCAGCAGCCGCAACATCATGAACGCGGCGAGACCGGACCAGATTCCGGCGACGCCCCAGTCGAAGGCCAGCGACAGCCAGATGGCGGGCAGGAAGCCGAGCAATGCCGCACCGAGAGTGGTGGTGCGCAGATACGCCGCGTCGCCCGCACCGAGCAGAACGCCGTCGAGAGCGAAGACGATGCCCGCCACCGGAATGAGCGCGACGAAGAACCACCACACCACGTGAGCCCGCTCCAGCACCGCCGGGTCGTCGGTGAACAGCGCCGGGATCGCCACCGCTCCGGCCGCGAAGCAGGCGGCCAAGCCGAGGCTGAAGATCTCCGACCAGCGGGTCACCCGCCGCGCGATACCGCGGGCGCCGGTGGCGTCGCCCGCGCCCAGCGCCGCGCCGGTGAGGGTCTGCGCGGCGATGGCCAGTGCGTCCAGGGCCAGCGCCAGGAAGTTCCACAGTTGCAGCACCAACTGGTGGGCCGCCACGGACGCGGCGCCGAACCGCGCGGCGACCGCCGCCGCCGAGACGAAGCACGCCTGGAAAGCGAAACTGCGGGCGATGAGGTCGCGCCCCAGCACGAGCTGGGCCCGCATGACGGGCCACCGCGCGGCGAGCGGCACCCGTTCGCGGACCAGAGCGTTCAGGAACAGCAACGCGGTGACGACCTGACCCGCGACGTTCGCCACGGCGGAGCCCGGCAGGCCCAGGTGCGGCGCACCGAGCAGTCCGTGCACCAGTGCCGGGCACAGGATGCCCGACACCACCAGCCCGGCCACCACGTAGACCAGCGGCCTGCGGGTCTCCTGCACGCCGCGCATCCAGCCGTTGCCCGCCATGGCGATCAGGATCAGCGGCACGCCCAACAGCGCGATCCGCACCCACGCCAGCGCTTGCGCGGCGATGTCGCCGCCGCCCGCGATCGCGTTGGTCACCGGCACGGCGAACGCCTGCGCCAGCAGCAGGATCGCGGCGCCGACGCCGATCGCGATCCAGGTGGCCTGCACGCCTTCGGCGACGGCTCCCCGGTGGTCGCCCGCGCCGTGGCGACGCGCCGCGCGCGCGGTGGTGCCGTAGGACAGGAAGGTCAACTGCGAACTGGTCTGCGCCAGGATCAACCCGCCGACCGCGAGACCGGCCAGCGCGAGCGCACCGAGCCTGCCGACCACGGCCAGATCGAACAGCAGGTAGATCGGCTCGGCGACCAGCACGCCGAGGGTCGGCAACGCAAGGCCGAGAATGCGCATCGGCCCCGCCGCGGCGGCACGGCCCGACTCCGGCCCATCCGCGGGCAGGACTGGGTCACCGATCTCCGCGCCACTGGAACCCTGCGCGTTCACCTACACCTCCCCCAGCGCGTCCACCATCGTTCTCTCACCTTCGCACGACGCACCGACAAATACGGCTGAGTGCGGCTCCGGTGAGCGTTTACTGCCGCAGCACGCAGCTCGGGTCGCGCGGACGTCGCGACAAGGGTTCCGGACCGGCAGGGCGACGCCGATGACCAACGGCCCGCCGACCGCGCGGGCGACCCGGCCCGGTCGCGTGGGCGAAATGGCAAGTGGGCGTCCTCGCCGCCACAGAGCACGCGAGTTTGCCCCGGAACGGGGCAGGCGACCGCGTGCGCCGCATCCGAAGACATCACTTCGGCGAAAACCATCCAGCGCCGAGGCGGCGTCCGGCCCGCGATGACATTGCGGCCCAGTCGATCAACCGGCCCGAGCATGAGCGGAGCCCCGACAGTGGCGCGGGTCACCGCTTTTGTCGAAGCCGACCCCGAAACCACTGGTACACAAACCAATCCTCACCCGAGCGCGGCCAGCAGCGCGCCGACCAGATCCTCGGGCGTGCCGTGCGCGGTGTATCCGGCGGCGAAACGGTGGCCGCCGCCGCCCAACGCGGTCGCCACCTCCGCGACGTCCACCCCGTCGCCCGCGCACGATCCGCTGTCGCGCGAGCGCAGCGACACCGTCCACCGGTCGGGTACCACGCGGGATTGCTTGAACACCGCGGCGACTCCCGCTTCGGCGGTGGTGCGCACGATATCGATCACGCTCTCGACTTCCTCCGACCGCACGTCATCGATGTCGTCGCGACGCACGAACGCGTACACCAGTCCCACACCGCCGCGCACGTCCGGGACCAGCTGCGCCGTCCCGAGCACCCGCGACAGCATGGGCAGCCACCCGAACGGGTGGGTGTCCATCAACGTTCGCGCGATCTCCGCTCCGTCTATCCCGGTGGCCAGCAACCGCTCCGCCAGTTCGTGCGTACCCGGCCGCACCCACCGGAACGAGCCCGTGTCGGTGACCAGACCGGCATAGAGGCAATACGCCACGTCCGCATCGATCGGCACGCCCCAGGCGTCGAGCAGCCGGGCGACCAGGCTGGTGGTGGACTCGGCGCCAGGATCGATCACGTTGATCGCGCCGAAACGCGTGTTGGATCGATGATGATCGATCACCATTGTCGTTGCCGCGCCGGGCAATCGGTCGGCGAGCGCGCCGAGCCGGCCCGCGCTGCCGCAGTCGACCGCGACGAGCAGGTCGACCTCGGCGCGCACCGCGGCGGGCGCCACCAGATGCCGCACGCCCGGCAGCGACCGCATCGACGCGGGCAACTCCGCCGGTTCGGCGAACGACACCTGCACCGGGATCCCGCGCCGGTGCAAGACCAGCGCCAGCGCGAGACCGCTTCCCACCGTGTCCGCATCGGGCTGCACATGGCACACGACGGTCACCGAGCGCGCGGCGTCCAGCGCCGCCACGGCCGTGTCCAGGTCGGCCGTTTCCCGCATCGTCGTCATCGACTACCGCATGTCACTCGTCGGCGTCGCGTTCGACCTTGTAGGGGTCGGCTTCGCCCGCGTGCCTTGCCGTCGCGGCCACCTTGGCGACCTCGTCGTCGGCGGCCCGCGCCCTGGCGAGCAGTTCCTCCATCTGCCGGGCCGCGTCGGGCACCCGGTCCAGCACGAATGCCAGCGTGGGGGTGAACTTCACCCCGGTTCCCGCGCCCACCTTGGAGCGCAGCACGCCCTTGGCCTTCTCCAGACCGGCCGCCGCGCCCTCGTAATCCGGTTCGGCGTCGAGGGTTTCGCCCATCACGGTGTAGTACACCGTCGCCTCTCGAAGATCGCCGGTGACCTTGGCGTCGGTGACGGTCACGAAACGCAGCCGCGGATCCTTCACCTCGTATTCGATCGCGGTCGCGACGATCGAGGAAATCCGCTTGGCGAGTCGGCGTGCCCTGGCTTGATCCACCATGGCCGTTTCCTCCTCACTACTAATCTGTCGATGGCGGGCGGAGCGTGGACCGGTGTGGCCCACCCGGGCTCCGTCCTCCGCGCCGTCGCTGGGCCGCCTCAGTCCTCGGGCCCGAAGATTCGGCGGCGCACCGCCAGCAACTGTAACTCCGGACGGGCCGCGACGTGCCGTTCACAGCGGTCCAGCACCTCGGTCAGGTGATCCATGCCCGCGCTGACCATGGCCACGCCCAGGAGCGAGCGACGGTATAGATCGTGTTCCCCACCTTCGGCCGCACTCACACCGAAACGCTGCAATTCGGCCAGAATCGGCCGGATCACCGAACGTTTCTGTTTCAGCGAGTGCACGTCGCCGAGCAGCAGGTCGAACTCCAGTGCACCCAGGTACACACACCCCTCCAGTGTCGGGACGACCGAGCCGGACGCCGCGCACCGAGCGCGGCGTCCGGGTTCGTATCGGTCTGTCAGTCGCGCGGCTTCTCGCGCAGCTCGTAGGCCTCGATGATGTCGCCCTCCTTGATATCGGAGTAGGTGACCGTCATACCGCACTCGTAGCCGTCGCGGACCTCGGTGACGTCGTCCTTCTCCCGGCGCAGCGACGAGATCGTCATCGTCTCGGCGATCACCACGTTGTCTCGGAGCAGGCGCGCCTTGGCGTTGCGCTTGACCGAACCCGACGTGACCATGCAACCGGCGATATTGCCGATCTTCGACGAACGGAAGATCGCCCTGATCTCCGCCCGGCCCAGCTCGACCTCTTCGTAGATCGGCTTGAGCATGCCCTTGAGGGCCTTCTCGATCTCGTCGATGGCCTGGTAGATCACCGAGTAGTACCGGATGTCGACGCCCTCGCGGTTGGCCAGCTCGGTCGCCTTGCCCTCGGCACGGACATTGAAGCCGATGATGATCGCGTTCGACGCCGAAGCCAGGTTGACGTTGGTCTCGGTGACGCCACCGACGCCGCGGTCGATCACCCGCAGACGCACCTCGTCGCCCACCTGGATCTGGAGCAGCGCCTCTTCGAGGGCCTCGACCGTACCCGAGTTGTCGCCCTTGAGGATCAGGTTCAGCTCGCTGGTCTCCTTCAGCGCGGCATCCAGATCTTCCAGGCTGATCCGCTTGCGGCTGCGTGCGGCCAGCGCGTTGCGCTTGCGCGCATTGCGCCGGTCGGCGATCTGCCGGGCGATCCGGTCCTCGTCGACCACGAGCAGGTTGTCACCAGCGCCCGGCACCGACGTGAAGCCGACCACCTGGACCGGCCGCGACGGCAACGCCGCCTCGACGTCCTCGCCGTGCTCGTCGACCATCCGGCGCACTCGGCCGTAGGCGTCGCCCGCCACGATCGAGTCGCCGACCCGCAGGGTGCCGCGCTGGATGAGCACGGTCGCCACCGGGCCTCGACCGCGGTCGAGGTGCGCCTCGATGGCCACGCCCTGCGCGTCCATGTCCGGGTTGGCCCGCAGGTCCAGGGCCGCGTCCGCGGTCAGCAGGACCGCCTCGAGCAGCGCGTCGATGTTGATGTTCTGCCTGGCGGAGATGTCGACGAACATGGTCTCGCCGCCGTATTCCTCGGCGACCAGGCCGTACTCGGTGAGCTGCTGACGAACCTTCTGCGGGTTCGCGCCCTCCTTGTCGATCTTGTTGACCGCCACCACGATCGGCACGTCGGCCGCCTGCGCGTGGTTGATCGCCTCCACCGTCTGCGGCATGACGCCGTCGTCGGCGGCGACCACCAGGATCGCGATGTCGGTGGCCTTCGCACCGCGGGCACGCATGGCGGTGAACGCCTCGTGACCCGGGGTGTCGATGAAGGTGATGAGCCGGTCTTCCTCGCCCAGGTGGGTGAGCACCTGGTAGGCGCCGATGTGCTGGGTGATGCCGCCTGCCTCGCCCTCGCGGACGTTCGCCTTGCGGATGGTGTCCAGCAGTCGGGTCTTACCGTGGTCGACGTGACCCATGACGGTCACCACCGGCGGACGCTGCTCGAGGTCTTCCTCGCCGCCCTCGTCCTCGCCGTAGGTGAGGTCGAAGGACTCCAGCAGCTCGCGGTCCTCGTCCTCGGGGCTGACCACGTGGACGACGTAGTTCATCTCGCCGCCGAGCAGCTCGAGGGTCTCGTCGTTCACCGACTGGGTCGCGGTGACCATCTCGCCGAGGTTGAACAGGGCCTGTACCAGCGCGGCCGGGTTCGCGTCGATCTTCTCCGCGAAGTCCGACAGCGACGCGCCGCGGGCGAGCCGGATGATCTCGCCGTTGCCGCGCGGCAGCCGCACGCCGCCGACGGCGGGCGCCTGCATCGAGTCGTACTCTTGCCGCTTCTGCCGCTTCGACTTGCGGCCACGACGGGGCGCACCACCGGGACGGCCGAACGCGCCTGCCGCACCACCGCGGCCACCGGGACCACCCGGACGACCGCCGCCACCGCCGCCGGGACGACCACGGAAGCCGCCGGCCGCACCGCCGCCACCGGCACCGGGCGCACCCGCGCCCGCACCGGGAGCACCGCCGCCGCCGCGGTAGCCACCGCCACCGCCACCGCCGCCGGGACGACCCGCACCGGCGCCGCCACCGGGACGACCCGGACGACCCGCGCCGGGGCCTCCCGCACCGCCCGGACGCGCCGCACGCGACGGCATCGCGCCGGGGTTCGGACGAGGCGGCATCGAGCCGGGACTCGGACGCGGACCGCCGGGACGCGGGCCACCTTGGCCCGGACCGGGACGGGGACCGCCCTGGGCCGGACCGGGACGGGGACCGCCCTGAGCCGGACCCGGACGCGGGCCACCCTGAGCCGGACCCGGACGGGGACCGCCCTGAGCCGGACCCGGACGCGGGCCGCCCTGACCGGGGGCCGGACGCGGCGCGGGCCGTTCGGGAGCGGACGAATAGGGGTTGTTACCGACGCGCGGGGTCTTCGGCCCCGGGCGCGGGCCGGGAGCGGCGCCACCCTGACGCTGACCACCCGGGCTTGGCGCACCGGGCCGCTGCTGCTGGCCGGGACGCGGGCCACCCGGCGTCGGACGCGGACCCGCCGGAGCGGGCGCGGAACTCGCCGTGGCACCCGAAGCCGACGCGGCCTGCGGGGTGACGGATTCCCGTGCGGGGGGCTTGGGCGCCTGGGACGGTCCCGGACGCGCGGCGGGACCCGGCTTCACGGCCGGGGATTCGCCGGTGCGCGCGGCGGGAACAGCGGTTTCCTGCGCGGTGGGCGCCGGCGCGGGCGCCGGCGGACGGGGACCGGGACGCGGGCCACCGCCCGCGGGCTTGGCCGCCGGACGGCCGGACGGTCCGGGGCGTGCACCCGACTTGTTGCCGTTCGACGGGGCGGATTTCGCCGCGAACGACTCACGCAGCCGACGCGCGACGGGAGCTTCCACCGTCGAGGACGCCGACTTCACGAACTCGCCCTGCTCCTTGAGCGTTGCGAGTAGTTCCTTGCTCGTGACACCGAGTTCTTTGGCCAACTCGTGCACGCGGGCCTTGCCTGCCACTGCTCTCCTCACTGAGAGGTCGAGCAGCTCCGCCGTTCTGGCGACGGCGGCCCGCACGACCTCGGGTTATCTCCGATGGACGTTCATCGTTGGTACTTCACGGTGTGCTCATGAGTGCTCGTGCCTGTTCTCGAGGTAATGCTCCAGGGCTGAGATATCCAGATGTCCGGACACTCGTAGTGCTCTGCCGATCGCTCGGCGCCGCTCTGCCGCGCGCAGACAAGCCGAAAGGGGGTGCATCCAGGCACCCCGTCCAGGAAGTCTGCGCCGCGGATCGGGAACGATCTCGAGGACGTGGGAGCCGTCTCCGGTCTCACGATCCCGAGCCACGATCCGCAACAGATCGCCGGCCAGTACTCGCTTCCGGCACCCGATACACGTTCGCACCGGAGCGGCTCGGCGCTGGGGCGCCGGGGCTTGCTCGGTAGTGCGGGCGGGCATTGGAACCGAAGGCTCGGACTGAACCTTGGACCACTCTACCGCTGCCACGCTCGGAACGCCGAACCCCTCCCCCGCGGAAGTTACGAACATGTCATCCCGAGCACTCCGCGGGCGGGCTCCGGTCAACTCCGATGCGCCTCCGTTCGCACGGATCCGCCCATGTCGGGGGCGGCGTCGCTGCGGATATCGATGCGCCAACCGGTCAGGCGCGCGGCCAAGCGGGCATTCTGGCCCTCCTTGCCGATCGCCAGTGAAAGCTGGAAATCGGGGACCACGACGCGGGCCGCCCTCGCCTCGGCGTCGACGATAGTGACCGAAACCACTTTCGACGGCGAGAGCGCGTTGCCGACGAACGTCGCCGGATCGTCGGCGTAATCGATGATGTCGATCTTCTCGCCGGCCAGCTCGCTCATCACGTTGCGCACCCGCTGTCCCATGGGCCCGATACAGGCGCCCTTGGCGTTGACGCCGGGCACGGTGGTCCGCACGGCGATCTTGGATCGGTGCCCCGCCTCGCGCGCCACGGCCACGATCTCCACCGAGCCGTCGGCGATCTCGGGCACCTCCAGCGCGAACAGGCGGCGCACCAGATTCGGGTGGGTGCGCGACAGCGTGATCTGCGGACCGCGCGGACCGCGGGAGACGCCGACGACATAGCACTTGATCCGGTCGCCGTGCTCGTAGGTCTCGCCCGGCACTTGCTCGGCGGGCGGGATCAATCCCTCCGTGCCGTGCAACTCGCTGCCGATGCGCACGACGACGGTGCCGCGGGCGTTGGCGCGCGCGTCGCGTTGCACCACGCCGCCCACGATGTCGCCCTCGTGGGTGGAGAACTCGCCGAAGGACTTCTCGTTCTCGGCGTCGCGCAGCCGCTGCAGCACGACCTGCCTGGCGGTGGTCGCCGCGATCCGGCCGAACCCCTCCGGGGTGTCGTCCCATTCGGAGATCACATTGCCGTCGGCGTCCACCTCGCGCGCCATCACCCGCACCACGCCGGTCTTCTGGTTGATGTCGATGCGCGCGTTGGGCTGGTGGCCCTCGGTGTGGCGGTACGCGGTCAGTAGCGCCGACTCGATCGCGGAGATCACGGTCTCGATCGAGATCCCCTTGTCGGCGACGATCGCGCGCAGGGCTTCGATTTCGATGTTCATTCCACGATCCCTTCGGTCGGCGAATCGGACGAAGTCACGGATTCGGAGAGTGCATTCGGTGTTCCTCGGAGCTCCGCGGCGTCGTCGACCGCCACCGCATCTTCCTGACCCGGGGCGGGCCGCCCCGGAACGACTCCGCCCGCGAGTTCCAGCTCCCGCGCGCCGGGCGGGGAGAACTCGATCTGGACGACGGCTGTGGCGATGTCGGCCAGCGGGACCGTCACCCGGTGCGGGGCGCGTTTGCCGCCGAGCACCAGCGCCACCGAATCACCGGCGAGCGCCCCGACTCTGGCCTCGAAGCTCGCCGACCCCTCCGGCGGCTGCGCGCCCTCGCGCAGCGTGACGCGCACCTTCCGCCCCCGCGCCCGGCGCCAGTGCCGGTCGGCGGTCAGCGGGCGATCGATGCCCGGGGTGGTGACCTCCAGCAGGTAAGGCGTCTCGCCGAAATCCCCCGCTTCGTCCAGCAGCGCCGACAGCTCGGTGCTGAGGTTCGCCAGCGCGTCCAGATCGGAGGTGTCGCGATCCACGGTCACCTGCACCCGAGCCTGCGCGTCCACGCGCTTGCCCGCCGTCGAGATCTCGACGCCCTCGAGGTCGAATCCTCGGCGTTCGACGAGACCAGCTACAAGCTGGCTCACCCTTTCCTCGGTCGGCATCGGCATGTGGGGCGGCTCCTGGTTCAGTTGTGACGCGGCGGGAGAATTCTCTACCGAAGGTCTAGCGTAACGCGCCACGAGAGTGTAAAGGACCAGCGGTCGATGAGTTCGTGCGCCACGGCCGACGCTGGTCCGGTGGCGCCCTGCGAATCTGGCACGATGGTGCCGTGCCCATCCGCCTTCCCGCCCCGCCGCGTGCCGGGCGCATTTCCGGCATGCCTTCCGACCGGCACGAGCCCCGCCACCCCGCGCTGGATCGTCGCAGCGCGCTACGCCTCGCGGGCGGCGGAACGGTCGGCGTCCTCGCCCTCGGCGCCCTGGTCGGCTGCACCGGCGACGACGTGGTTCACGAGCCGGATCCCCTTGCCGCACAAGAGATCGCGGCCCGCGCCGACGCCGCCGCGGCGAGCGCGGCCATCGCCGTCGCGCCCCAGCGGCACGCCGCGCTGACCGCGATCGCGGCCGAGCGCACCGCCCACGCCGACGCTCTGCGCACCGAGATGGACCGCGTGATCGGCGTCTACGCCGACGGCACCAAGCCGGTGCACCGCACCCGCGCCAACGGATCCGGTCCCTCGGCCGTGGCTTCCGGCAGCGCGGTGCCGCCCACCGCGCCGCCCACCGTCGACGCGCTGCGGGCGCAGCTGACCGAATCCCGGAAGTCGGCCGCCGATCTGGCCCGCGCCCTGTCCGGCTACCGGGCCGGTCTGCTCGCCTCGATCAGCGCCGCCTGCGCGGTGCACGCGGGGGTGTTGCTGGCATGACGGAGGCCGAACGCGCAGCGCTGGCCGACGCGCTGAACGCCGAGTACGGCGCGGTGTACGCCTACGGGGTGATCGCCGCCTACGCCTCGCCGGAGCGCACCAGGCTGATCGCCGAGCACACCGCGGCGCACCGGGCCCGGCGCGACACCACCGCGGACGCCCTCACCCTGGGCGGTGCGACGGTGCCGCCGCCCGACGCGGCCTACACGGCGCCGTTTCCGGTCACCGATCCGATCGCGGCCGCGCGGCTGGCCGTCACGGTCGAGTCCGACACGGCCGTCGCCTGGCGGTCGGTGGTCGAGCGCGCGGCGTCCATGGCGATCCGGCGCGCCGGTGTCGAGGCGCTCACCGAAGCCGCCGTCCGGCTGGCCACCTGGCAGTCGATCCTCGGCGCCGATCCGCCCACCGTCGCGTTCCCCGGCAAGGCCTGAGCAGGGGCCGCGGCGACGAGCGAGAGCCGTTGCGCCGCCGAACCCTGGTGCGGCGGTATCGAGGCTTACGGCGGCCGAGGGTTTGCCCTTGGCCGCCGTCGCAGCACGTTTCCTACGGCCGCATCTCGTATGCGCCGTCGTAGGAGGCCACCTCCGCCCACACCCGGTCGAAGCGCGGGCGATCGGCGACCGGAGGCCGCAGTGCCGACGCGGCCCAGCCCTGCTGGTCCGGGGTAGCCGACGATTTGCCGTACAGCGCGGTCGCGTAGGCGTTGAAATCGCGGATCTGGAAGTCGAAAATCTGGTCGACCAGGTCGCGGTCCAGACCGGTGATCGCGGCCTGCTCCAGGATCAGCTGACCGTAGACCACCAGGGAGAACAGGTGGCCGATGGTCAGCATGAAGTCCAGATCCTTCTGCTGGTCCGCGTCCGGCGCGGCCGTGGTCAGCAGCGTGCGCAGCGCTCGCGCCTGCTCGTAGAACCGGCCCACGTTGGGGATGTCGGCGTGCTTGTCGTAGATCGGCGTCCAATCGGCGAAGCGCACCTTGCCCGCGCCACGGGCCGGGCCCTGGCGCCAGAAGAACGCGTCGTCTGCCGCGTCCTGCCGGGTGCCGATCTCGGGGTAGTCCTGCGGGTCGAACAGGTAGTTCGGCATGAACTTCAGGATCTGCCCGACGTTCACGTGCACCGTTCCCTCAAGTCGGGGCAGCGTGTTGATCAACCGCTGCACCTCGGCGAAGTAGGTGTTCTTCTCGAAGCCCTTGGCGGCCAGGACATCCAGCAGCAACGTCATGACGGTCTCGCCCTCGGAGGTCACCTTGGACTTCGTCATCGGGTTGAACAGCAGGTACCGGCGGTCTTCCAGGCTCGCACTGCGGAAGTAGTCGACCGCGCGATCGCTGAACAGCTTCATCGCGAGAATGCGCGCGTAGGCGTCGACGAAGTTCGCCCGCACGTGCGGGAAGCCGGTGACCGGGTTGCCGTAGAGGATGCGGTTGTTGGCGTGGGTGATCGCCTCGTAGAAGGAGTGCTCGACCATGCCGATCCCGCCGTGGCAAAGGTTGAACTTACCCACGTTCACGGTGTTCAGCGCCGCGGAGAACGCCTCGGGGCCGGTGTGCAGGATGTCCTCGGCGCGTACCGGGTAGTTCTCCAGGCGGAAGGTGCTGACGTACATCTGCTGGTGCACGACGTTGCCGAGCAGGCGGTAGTTCTCGTGCCGGGAGTCGGCGGCGAACCAGACGTAGGCGTCGGCGCCGTCGAGGTCGGCGCGGCGGGAGAACACCGACACCATGCTGGCCACGTTGCCGTTGCCGATGTAGTACTTCTCGCCGTTGGCGCGGAAGAGGATGCCCGCTTCGGCGTCGGCACTGCCCGGCTCGGTCGGCGTGAGCACCAGGTCGGTGTTGTAGATGTCGGCGCCGTGGGTCTGCTCGGACAGACCGAACGCCATCACCTCACCTTCGGCCAGATCGGCGGCCGCGCGCTTCTTGGCCGCCTCGTTGTCGCTCTGCCAGATCGGACCGAGGCCGAGGATGGTCACCTGCTCGGCGTACCAGTACGCCAGGCCGTAGAAGCCGAAGATCTCCGACAGCGCCGCGTTGCGCGCGGCGTCCCAGCGCCGGTTCGGGTCGCCGTCGGCGTAGGCCGCCGGGGTCAGGAAGGTGGCGAACAGCTTCTCTTTCTTCACGAAGTCGAGGAAGTCCGACGTCCACACCGCGTTCGCGTCGTCGGCGAGCAGACGCTGCTTGCCCCGGCCCTCGAACCACTCGATGGTGGCGCGCAACAGGCGCCGCGTCTCGGCGTCGAACTGCTGCGGGTCATAGGTGGCGGGGTTGAACAACCGCGCGTCGGTGTTTGTCATGCCGGTTAACTTACCAGCGGGTAATAGCAGCGTCGGCGCCGTCTGCGGATCTGTGACCAGCAAATATAGGTTACGGTTGCGTAGGTAGCGGCCCCCAGGAAGCCACGGTTGCAGCGGTGCCGGGGCATCGCGCTGTGGCCGTCGCCCGGACAGCGAAAGACCCCCGGCAGAATCCGCCGGGGGCCTTTCGAAACCGATCAGCCGTGGACTCGGGCTACCACCGCGTCCACCGCCGAAGCGGCGGGGAGCTCCTCGGCCGCGCCGGTGAAGCGGTCGCGCAGTTCGACCTTGCCCTCGGCCCAGCCGCGGCCGATCACCAGCACCAGCGGCATGCCGAGGAGTTCGGCGTCCTTGAACTTCACGCCCGGCGAGGCGGTGCGGTCGTCGAAGAGCACGTCCAAGCCGCGCGCGTGCAGGCCGGACACCACTTCCTCGGCGCCTGCGCGGGCCGCGTCGTCCTTGTTCGCGACCACGACGTGCACGTCGTAGGGCGCGACCGCCGCGGGCCAGCGCAGCCCTTTGTCGTCGTGCTGCTGCTCGGCGATCACCGCGACCATGCGCGAGACGCCGATGCCGTAGGACCCCATGGTCAGCCGCACCGGTTTGCCGTTCTCGCCGAGCACGTCCACCTCGAACGCGTCGGTGTACTTGTTGCCGAGTTGGAAGATGTGGCCGATCTCGATGCCGCGGGCCGCCACCAGCGTGCCCCGGCCGTCGGGCGAGGGGTCGCCGTCGCGGACTTCGGCGGCCTCGATGGTGCCGTCGGGGGTGAAGTCGCGGCCTGCCACGAGACCGACGACATGCTTGCCCGGTTCGTCGGCGCCGGTGATCCAGCTGGTGCCCGCGCCGACGCGCGGATCGACCAGGTAGCGAACACCGTTGGCCTGCAACGCCTTCGGGCCGATGTAACCCTTGACGAGGAACGGATTCTCGGCGAAGTCCGCTTCGGTGAGCAGTTCCACCTCGGCCGGTTCGACCGAGGCGCCGAGGCGCTTGTCGTCGACCTCGCGGTCACCGGGGACGCCGATGCCGACGATCTCGGTCTTCCCGTCGGGGTGACGCAGCTTGACCATGACGTTCTTCAAGGTGTCCGCCGCGGTGACCGGACGACCGTAGCGCTCGGCGATCCCGGCGCCGTTGGCCCAGTCGACCAGCGTCGCGATGGTCGGCGTGTCCGGGGTGTCGTGCACCACGGCCGCCGGCTGCCCTTCGATCGGCAGCGGCTCGGGAGCGGGCGTGACCACCGCCTCCACATTGGCCGCGTAGCCGGATTCCGGGCAGCGCACGTAGGTGTCCTCGCCGACCGGGCTGTCGGCCAGGAACTCCTCCGACGCGCTGCCGCCCATCGCGCCCGAGGTGGCGGCCACGATGACGTACTTCACCCGCAGCCGGTCGAAGATGCGCTGATAGGCCTGCCGGTGCGCGTCGTAGCTGGCTTTGAGGCCGTCCTCGTCCAGGTCGAAGGAGTAGGAGTCCTTCATCACGAACTCGCGCCCGCGCAGGATGCCCGCGCGCGGACGCTCCTCGTCGCGGTACTTGGTCTGGATCTGGTACAGCGTGACCGGCAGGTCCTTGTAGGAGCTGTACTCGCCCTTCACGGTGAGCGCGAAGAGTTCCTCGTGGGTGGGGCCGAGCAGGTAGTCCGCCCCCTTGCGGTCGCGCAGCCGGAACAGGCCGTCGCCGTACTCGGTCCACCGGTTGGTGGTCTCGTACGGGTCGCGCGGCAGCAGCGCCGGTAGCGAGATCTCCTGGGCGCCGATCGCATCCATCTCCGCGCGCACCACGTCCTCGACCTTGCGCAGCACGCGCAGGCCCAGCGGCAACCACGAGTAGACACCCGGGGCGACGCGGCGCACGTAGCCGGCGCGGACCAACAGTTTGTGGCTGGGCACCTCCGCGTCGGCGGGATCGTCGCGGAGCGTTCGCAGGAACAGGCGGGAGAGGCGGGTGATCACGGAAGCACAGGGTAGTCGCTGGCCGGACGCCGGTCCCAGCGCATTACCGTATTCGTTCGTGCTGGTGCTGCTGCCTCCTTCCGAAACCAAGTCCGATGGCGGCGCGGGGACGCCGCTCACCCTGGACGCGCTGGCGATGCCGCAGCTCACGGCGGTGCGGGCACGGCTGATCGACGAGGTGGTGCGATTGGCGGCCGACCCGGAACGCGCGCGGACCGCGCTGGGCCTCGGCAAGGGGGCCGACGGCGAGATCGCCCGCAACGCCGCCCTGCGCACTTCGCCGACCCGTCCCGCGCTGGAGCGCTACACCGGCGTCCTCTACGACGCGCTCGACGCGCGCTCGTTCACCAAGCTCCAGCGGGCCAAGGCGGACGCCCGGCTCGGCATCGGCTCCGCCCTGTTCGGCGCGGTCCGCGCGAGCGATCCAATTCCCGCCTACCGGCTCTCGGGCGGCTCCAAACTGCCCGGCCTGCCGACGCTCTCGGCCATCTGGCGCGACGAGCTGGCCGCGGCGCTGCACACCGAGGCCGCGGGCGAACTCGTGGTCGACCTCCGCTCGGGCACCTATCAGCAGCTGGGGCGGGTGCCCGGCGCGATCACCGCGAACGTGCTCACCGAACATGCGGACGGGTCACGCACGGTGGTGAGCCATTTCAACAAGCACCACAAGGGCCTGCTCGCGCGTGCCCTGGTGCTCACCAGGGCCGAACCCTCCGACGTACGCGGCGTCGCACGGGTGGCGGCCAAAGCCGGTTTGCGCACCGAGATCGCCTCGCCCACCGAGCTTTTGATCATCACCTGAGCGCGCCGGGCTGTTCCCTGGCGAGCGCCACCAATTCGGCCGCGAGATCGGCCCGCGCCGCCGACCCGTACCGGCGGCGGGCGGCGGGCGTGCGGAACAGGTACGGCTGGTCGGCCAGCTTCGGCGGCTGGGAGAACTGGCTGTTCGGCGACGCGCACGGGGCCGACGGCGTACGGTTCTCCACCCGCACCAAGGCGGTCAACAGGCGCTGGCTGGACCCCAGCCACGGCGGACCGAATCTCGGCTTCCCGCAGAACAATAGGCGCGGACCGGTGACACAGGGCCTTCGCGGCGGGCGAGCCGACGGGAATGCCGTGCCGCGGCCGATTGTTCGCTCAGAGCGTGACCAGTACCGCAGTGCTCTCCGATGACCTGAAGAAGTACCTCGACGAAGAGCGGGTCTTCGCCACCGCCGCCACGATCGGGCCGAACGGGCAACCACACCTGACCGTGATCTGGCTCAAGCGGGACGGCGACGACCTGCTCTTCTCCACCACGACCGATCGCCAGCAGGGCAAGAACCTCGCCCGCGACCCGCGCATCACCGTACTGATCAACCCGCCGGACAACCCGTACGTCTACGCGGAGATCCGAGGCAGCGCGACGGTCACCCCCGATCCGGAGAAGACGCTGCCCGACGAACTGTCCGTGAAATACACCGGGCAGAAGTACGCGGATTTCAACCCGGCCTCCGTCAACGACGGACCGCGCATCATCGTGCGGGTGACTCCCCGGCGCATAGCCGGCCGTTTCTGAAGGCTGGGCTGTCCGAACCCCTCGCAGACTCGGACCGGTAACTATCGCATGCCGGCCCGTGCTGAACATCCGGGCAACCATGCCGCTTGCCCAGAGAGTTCTGAACGGCAACTCGGATCTCCCTCTGCGCCGCCACCGCGAACATCGGGGCGCAGTCATCAGCTGACGCGCCCAGCGCACCCCAACCACGTCTTCCGAGCGAAGCGAGACCGAGCATCCGCCGTTCGCGGCCCGGCTCGCGTCCGAGCGGCCGCCGCGTCCGCGACGAAGTCGCCAGCGGCGGCCGCTCGGACGCGAGCCACAAGGGGGCCGCGAACACGCAGCGCCGCAGGCGCTGCCAATCGAACACCGCTCAACTATGTCTGCTGCTGAGCTTCTTCCTGGGCGTGCTGGGCCATGGCGAGTTGCTGCGGGGTGAAGCGCAAGGTCAGGGCGACCAGTCCGGCCGCGAACGCGATGAGGGCGCAGACGAACAGGACCAGGGTGTAACCGTCGCCCAGGGCGGCGATCTCCTCGGGTTTCATCCCGGCCACCTTCTCGGTGCGGCCGCCGAGCGACAGGGTGCGGGAAGCGGCGATCGGGGTGAGCAGGCCGATGGCCACCGGGGTGGCCAGGTTCATGAACATCTGGCCGACCGCGGCCAGCGGGCCGATGTTGGCCGGTGGCACACCCACCAGCACACACAGCGGCGAGAGCACCATGGCGACGCCGACGCCGAAGCCGATCACCACCAGCAGGGGCAGCAACGTCGCGAAGTACATCACCTCGCCGTCGAGGGTGGAACCGAACAGCAGCCCCACGCCGAGCACCGCGGCCGCGCCCGCGAGCAGCCAGCGCGGCGCGACGTACAGCGCCGCCTTGGAGGCCACCGCGCCGCCGACACCGATGCCGACGGTGAACGGAATCGCCGCGACACCCGCCTTGAGCGGACCGTACCCGATGACGTTCTGCATGAACTGGGCGACGAAGAAGGTCATCGCGCCGAGCACGCCGCCGGCCAGGAAGATCAGCAGGAAGGTGGCGACGCGGTCGCGGCTGTCGAACAGCGACCAGGGCAGCAGCGGGTCGTCCATCCGTCGTTCCAGCGCGATGAAGACGATCAGCAGCACCACGCCCGCGATCAGGGAGCCGATGATCGCCGGGTGCCCCCATCCCATCTCCGGCCCCTCGGTGGCGCCGAAGACGATCGCCGCGCAGGCGATGGTGCCGAGCACCGCGCCGGGAATGTCCAGCGCCGAGCGATGGTGCTCGGTGTCGGCGAGCTTGTAGGCCGCGCCGAGGATGATCAGCGCGCCGATCGGAACGTTGATCAAGAAGATCCACCGCCACGACAGCTGGGTCAGCGCACCGCCGACCACGAGCCCGCCGACGGAGCCGATGCCGACCATCGAGCCGACGATCGCGATCGCCTGGTTGCGCGCTTTGCCCGGTGCGAAGGTCGTCGCCACGAGCGCGAAGGCGGTCGGCGCCGCGACCGCGGCGCCCGCGCCCTGCAGTGCCCGCGCCGCGAGCAGCATGGCCTGGTTCTGGGCGAGCCCGCACAGCAGCGAGGCGAGGGTGAACACCGCGACGCCGACCACCAGCATGCGCTTGCGGCCGAACGCGTCGCCGAGCCGGCCGCCGAGCAGCATCAGACCCGCGAAGGTGAGCCCGTACGACGTCACCGTCCACGCGCTACCCGCGCTGGACAGCCCCATCTCCTCTTGCAGCCGGGGCAGCGCGAAGATCACCACCGTGCCGTCGAGCACGACCATGAGCTGCAATCCGCTCAGGACTAGGATCGCGAGCCCGAAGGCCCGCTGCATCACTGGATACTGCATCGTCGCAGCGGGGTTCCGAAGCACAGTGAGTCACTGTAATTGATGCCGTGCATCACCTTGCCCGCCCGGCGGCCGGAGGGACTGCCGCCATCGCGCGTGCCGATGCACCGCAATCGCGTGCCGGTCGGTGCGATCGCGGCGGCGGCAACTCGGCGAGGCTCGGATCATCCGGCGTCACCCGGGGGCCACGCTATCCCGCAGCGGAGTCGGCGTGCGGGACGACGGTGTCGGCGGAGAACCCGGCGGTCGGGCCGATCACCACGATCGCGGGTGGACGGATGCCTTCCGCGCGCACCCGGGCGGCCACCGTGCCGAGATCGGCCCGCAGCACGCGCTGGGTGCGCAGCGTGCCCTCCTGGATGACGGTGGCGGCCGTGCTCGCGGGGCGCCCGCCGTCCAGCAGCGCGGTGGCGAACTGTTCGATCCGCTCCACCGCCATCATCAGCACCAAGGTGCCGCGCAAGCGCGCCAGCGCGGGCCAGTCCACGAGCGAGTCCGGGTGATCCGGCGCGACGTGCCCGCTCACCACGACGAACTCGTGGGTGACGCCGCGGTGCGTCACCGGGATGCCCGCGGCAGCGGGCACCGAGATGGGACTGGTGACGCCGGGCACCACCGTGACCGGGACCCCCGCGGCGACGCAGGCCTCCAACTCCTCGTAACCGCGCCCGAACACATAGGGGTCGCCGCCCTTGAGCCGCACCACGAACTTGCCCGCCTTCGCGCCTTCGACCAGCGCGTTGTTGATCGCTTCCTGCGCCATCGCCCGCCCGTACGGGATCTTCGCCGCGTCGACCACCTCGACCTCGGGCCCGAGTTCGGCGAGCAGTTCCGGCGGCGCGAGCCGATCGGCCACCACCAGGTCCGCCCTGGCCAGCAGCCGCCGCCCGCGCACGGTGATCAGGTCGGGATCGCCCGGCCCGCCGCCGACGAGGGCCACACCCGGCGCGATCGGCGTCGAGTCGTCGCTCACCACACCCGATTGCAGGGCTTCCAGCAACGCGTTGCGCACGGCCGCCGAACGCCGGTGCTGTCCGCTCGCCAGCACACCGAGGGTCAGCCCGTCGTAGCGCGCGGTGGCCGGAGTGACCGCGGTGCCCAGCCGTGCGGTGTCGGCACGCACGCAGAAGATCCGCCGCCGCGTCGCTTCGGCGACCACCGCCGCGTTGGTCTCGGGCTCGTCGGTGCACGCGATCGCGTACCAGGCGCCGTCGAGGTCGCCGTCGGCGTACTCGCGCAGCGTGACGGTGATCTGCCCCGACGTCGCCATTGCCTCGACGGCGGGGGTGACCGCCCGGCTCACCACGTGCACGTCCGCGCCGGAAGCGATCAGCAGGCCCAATCTGCGCTGCGCCACCGTCCCGCCGCCGACCACGACGACGCGCCGTCCGCGCAGATCGAGCCCGACCAGGTAGTTCGGGTCGCCGGTGGGCTGGTCTTGCGTTGCGTCTGACGTGTTCGGCACAAGTTTCGAGCCTACGGCGTGCCCCTCCGGCACCGGCAATCGACCGGGCAGGCCCGCGCCGGGACGGTTTTCGTGCGCGCCGACGTCGACCCCCGCCGGCCGCTCGGTGACCGGCGGCCGGACTCGCCCTCTGGATCACGGACGTCCCAGCAGACCAACCTGGTGTGACCTGCGGTAACGAGCCGTTCAGCGAGCCAGGACGGTAGGTTGCGAAGCACAAGCGTCCTGCTCGGAAAGGCGGACCGATGACGCGGGTGACACCGGCACGACTGCTCGATGTGGCCTACGACGAGGCGCTGCGCGGGCTCGCCGAGGGCGGTATTCCGATCGGCGCCGCCCTCTTCGACACGACCGGCGCGCTGCTCGGGCGCGGCCGCAACCGCCGGGTGCAGTCCGGCGATCCCAGCGTGCACGCCGAGACCGACGCTTTCCGTGCGGCGGGACGGCGGCGGGACTACCGCCGGACCATCATGGTCACCACGCTGTCGCCGTGCTGGTACTGCAGCGGTCTGATCCGCCAGTTCGGCATCGGTTCGGTGGTGGTCGGGGAGTCGCAGACGTTCTCCGGCGGGCACGAGTGGCTCGCGGGGCACGGCGTCGCCGTCACCGTTGTGGAGGACCGGCGCTGCATCGACCTGATGACCCGATTCATCGCCGAGCATCCCGCGTTGTGGCAGGAGGATATCGGGATCGCCGACGATCTCGAGGCGTGAGGTCCGCGCTCAGCGGAAGTACGGATATTCCTGCACCCAGTGGAATCCGCGGCTGCGCAGCGGGAACCCGTCGAGCGCGACCGACGTCAGCGCGACCGAGACCGGCCGCCCGGCGAGCAGGCCCGTCAAGGTCAGCCGCTCGGGTGCGGGGCGGTCGAAGCCGAAACTGCCCAAGGGTTGCGCCTGCGCGCCCGCTGCTGTCGGCGGCGCGATCATGACCAGGGTGCGCGCATCGGCATCGACCATGGCGAGCACCGGGAGCAACTGGCCGTCCATGCGCTGCACGGTGGCCCCGTCCCGGTCGAAGACCAGGCGCTGCCAGCGCAGTTCGTCGGTGGTCAGCGGCGGAAGCGGGGTACCGTCGACGCTGAATTCGGTGACCGACCAGATGCCGTACAGCGGCGGTTCCGGTCGCCCCGCCCCGTGCTCGTTGTATCTGTCCCAGCCGGTGTACACGTTGGAGAACAGCAGCCACACCCCCAGCAGGATCTGCGCAGCGGCGGCGATCCGGTTAGCTCGCGGCGTGCGCAGCAGCGGCGGTGTGGTCGACGGTCCGGCCGCCCGGTTCAACAGCAGCACGTTCGCCAGGCGACCGGCGTCCGGTGCGAGCAGCACCAGGCTCAGCAGCACCAGGTGGAACGCGAGGATCTTCGCGGGCACGTCATAGGTCATGTCCAGCACGAACACCTGTGTCGTGCACACCAGGCCCAGCATCGCGCCCACCAGTGCGGTGCGGGGCACGAACAGCAGCACTCCGGCGAGCAGTTCCGCGCTGCCCAGCAGGATCTCGTATTGCGGCGACACACCGATCTGATTCCAGAGCACCGCCATCGGGCTGAACTCCCCGTACGGCTCGAGCAATCGGCTCAGCGGTGTCGGCGGCATCTGGGTCGGGATGACCTTGGCCATGCCGTACGCCACCAGCTGCCCCGCCAGGCACACACGCACGAACAGCAGCAACCACGGCTGCACGGCACGGTAGTCGGGGCGGTCGCGGTCGAGCACGCTCCAGATCAGCGTGCCGAGCAGCGCGACAATCAGCACGACGAACACCAGCACCCAGAAGTACGCCTGGTCTCCGCTGATCGAGGCCGTGTTCGCCGCCACGGACGCGCCGAACACCCGCGTACCGGTCCACTCGACCACCGGGCGCAGCGCCCGAGCGACGCCGGAGTTCACCCAGTCCGGCAGCCATTCGCGCGTCAGGCCGAGGAATTCGGGCACGATCGACGGGTACACCAGGCAGAACAGCCCGAGATACAGGACACCGAAGCGGAACGCCACTCGGGTGCCGCCTCGCCAGGGCCGGGTACCGGAATCCTCCGCGCCCGTGCCGATGTCCGTCCGATCGAGGATCGCTTCGGTCACGGCGGTTCCTCCAGTCCGAGTCGATGCAGACCGAAGGTATCGAAAAGTGCCGTGGCCGTATCGGGTTTCGGCTGGATCCGCCGGGTCAGCGGAAGTACGGGTATTCCTGAACGAAGTGGAAGCCCCGGCTGCGCAGCGGGAAAGAGTTCAGGTCCATACGGTCGAGCGACAGGGTGACCGGCGTTCCGTTCAGCTCCCCCGTCAGTAACAGCGTGTCCGGGGTGGGCCGGGTGAAGGTGAAGGCGCCCGAATAGGCGGGCGGCGATTCCGGCGCGGCCGACAACACCATCGTGTGTGCGGCCTCGTCGACCACCGGCACGACGGGGACGAACGAGCCGTCCATCTTCTGCACCGTGGCGCCGGGCCGGTCGAAGATCAATCGCCGCCAGCGGTTTTCGTCGGTGATCAGCGGTGGCGCCGGATGTCCTTCCCTGGTGAACTCGCCGACGGTCCAGATGCCGTACAGCGCGGGCTTCGGCGCGCCGCCACCCGCCTCGTGCCAGGCTTGCCAGCCGATGTACACACCACCCGTCAGCACCCACAGTCCCAGCGCGACCTGCACCGCGGCCGCCAGCCGGTTCGCGCGCCGGGAACCGAACAGCGCGGGCTGCGTGGCCGGCTCGGACGGCCGCTCCAGCACGAGCACATTCGCCAGCCGCCGGGCCTGTGGCGCCAGCACGACCAGCGACAGCAGCAGCAAATGGAACGAGAGGATCTTCACCGGCACGTCGTAGGTCATGTTCAGCACGAAGACCTGCGCCATGCTCACCAGGCTGAGCAGCGCGCCGACCGTGGCGGTGCGCGGCAGGAACAGCAGCAGACCGCCGAGCACCTCGGCCGTGCCGAGCAGGATCTCGTAGGCGGGCGCCGCACCGACCTGATTCCACAGCACCGACGCCGGGCTCATCGTGCCGTACGGCTGCAGCAGCGTGGTGAGCGACGGCGGGGGCATCTGCGAAGGGATGGCCTTGGCGAGACCGTAGAACAGCATCTGTCCGCCCAGGCACAACCGGAGGAACAGCACGAACCAGCTGTTCAACGCCCGGTACTCCAGCCGGCGGCGATCGAGGATCGACCAGACGACCGTGATCACCGCGGCCGCGACGAGTTCGCAGAAGATCAGCACCCAGATGGCGGCCTGGTCGCCACTGCCCGAATCCTCGCGCAGGACCGCGTCGACACCGAAGACGTGTTCACCGGCCCAGCCGACCAGCGGGCCCGCCGCGCGCAGCTGCCAGATGATCGCGCTTTCCGGCAGCCACTTGCTCACGATCCCCGTGAACACGAACAGGATCTGCGCCATCAACACGCAGAACAACCCGAGATAGGCGAAGACGAACCGGAACGCGATCCGGGTGGGCAAGCTCCAGGGCCGCTGCTGCGTACCGGCCGACGACTCGTCGCTGCTTCGACTCACGACATCCGTTCCGACCGTACTCACACCGCTCCCCTCGCCGGCCGACATTTCCGCGACCCCGAACGTATCCGACCAGGTCATGGGATGACCTCCGGGAAAACCCCTGATTTCCGCGTACGTCTTTCGGTCTACGTGCCCGCCCCACCGGCGGCGCGCCCTCCGTCTTCCGTTTCCGGCCCGCCGACAACTAGAACGCGTTACAGTCGCGTATCCCGGGGCACCAGGGGCGGTGCGGCCGGGCCGCACGTGTCAGGAGGACAACATGACCGACGATCCGGACCCGGCACAGCGACAGCAGCTGACCGTCAGTGAACGCGACCTGGACGTGCTCGCCGGGGATCTGGCGCGCTGGCTCGGTACGAAGGTCTCCGCCGACGAGCTGCCGCGGATCTCCGGATTGTCGCGCCCGCAGTCCGGCGGCATGTCCAGCACGTCGATCCTGTTCGACGCCGAGTGGAGCGCAGCAGGGCGCCGGGAGCACGGGTCGTTCGTCGCGCGGATGGCGCCCGAGGCCGGGTCGTTCCCGGTGTTCGAGACCTACGACCTGGCCACCCAGTACCAGGTGATGGCCGGCGTCGCCGCGGCCACCGACGTGCCGCTGCCCGGACTGTGCTGGCTGGAGACCGACGACAAGCCGCTCGGCACACCGTTCTTCGTGATGCGCCGGATCGACGGACGGGTGCCGACGGACAACCCGCCCTACGTGTTCGTGGGCTGGCTGTTCGACGCGAGCCCCGCCGAACGTCTCCGGCTCACGCACAACACCGTCGAGGTGATCGCGAGGATCCACGGCATCCCCGATCCCGCGGCGCTGTTCCCGATGCTGAGCGGGCCCGGCGAGTCGCTGCGCAGGCACGTCGCCGCGCAGCGCGCGTGGTACCGCTGGGGACTGGCGGACGACGGCTTCGAGATACCGCTCATCGAGCGGAGTTTCGCCTGGCTCGACGAGCACTGGCCCACCGATCCCGGCCCCGACGTGCTCAGCTGGGGCGACGCCCGCCCCGGCAACATCATCTACCGCGAGTTCGACCCCGCGGCGGTGCTGGACTGGGAAATGGCGGCACTGGGCCCGCGCGAACTCGACCTGGGCTGGATGATCTTCATCCACCGGTTCTTCCAGGATCTGGCCACCCGTTTCGGCCAGCCGGGGCTGCCCGACTTCCTGCGCCGCGCGGACGTGGTGGCGAAATACGAGGAGCTGACCGGTCATGCGGTGCGCGATCTCGATTTCTACATCGTCTACGCCGCGTTGCGGCACGCGATCGTGATGGCGCGGGTGAAGCGCAGGATGATCCACTTCGGCGAGGACACCGACACTCCCGACCGCGACGACTACGTCATGCACCGGGCAAGCCTGGAAGCGCTGCTCGACGGAACATACGAATGGGACTGACCATGCCTGTGCCTTTGGACGAGTACCCGATCCACCAGACCCCGCTGTCGCTGGCCCGCGTGGCCTCCAGTGATCGGAACTTCTACGACCGCAGCTACTTCAACGCCCACGACCGTGCCGGCGGCACCCTGCTGATCACCGGTTTCGGGGTGTACCCCAATCTCGGGGTGACCGACGCCTACGCCGCGGTGCGCCGCGGTGACACGGTGCGGGCGGTGCGCTTCTCCGACGCTCTCGGCGACCGGAGCCTCGATCAGCGCGTCGGCGGTTACCGCATCGAGGTGCTGGAGCCGCTGCGGCGCATCCGGGTGGTCTGCGACCACGACGATCTCGGCTTCGATCTGACCTGGACCGGCGCCTTCCCCGCCGTGCAGGAACAACCGCACCTGATCCTCGCGGGCAACCGGCCGATCATCGAGGCGTCCCGGTTCGCGCAGGTCGGCTCGTGGGCGGGGACGCTGCACGTGGACGGCGACGACATCGCGATCGACCCTGCGGTATGGACCGGAACCAGGGACCGGTCCTGGGGCATCCGCCCGGTCGGCGAAACCGAGCCGCCCGGGCGCGCGGCCACCGAACCGTCGGGCGGCTTCTGGTGGCTGTACGTACCGCTGCGGTTCGAGGAGTTCGCCGTCGTGGTCATCGTGCAGGAGGAGCCGGACGGCAGGCGCACACTCAACGACGCGACCCGCGTCTGGCCGGACGGACGCACCGAGCAGCTCGGCTGGCCGCGCATCTCGATCGACTACCGTTCCGGCACCAGGCATCCCGTCGGGGCGCGGCTGGAGCTGACCACGCCCGACGGCAAGCCGCTGGAGATCGAGATCACGCCGGGCACCGGCGTCCCACTGCACGTCGGCTGCGGCTACGGCGGCGATCCGGATTGGCAGCACGGCCAGTGGAAGGGCCGCGGCTGGTCCTCCTCCAGCCGCTACGACCTCACCGACCCGGCGATCGCCGCCCGCATCCCCTACGGGGTCACCGACCACGTCGCCCACGCCCGCTGCGGCGACGCCGAGGGCTGGGGCCTGTTCGAACACGCCAGCCTCGGCCGCCACGACCCCACCGGCTTCGCCGACTGGGGCTCGGTCGCACCCTGAACCGGACGCCGAGGCTCCGGCATTCCGATCGCGCACGGGCCCGACCGCGCACGGGGCTCGGACACCGACGCCCTGCACCCACAGACTCAGGCGTTGGCGCGGTCGGCGCAGCGCCGAGGTGACCGCGGTCGTCTGCTCCGTCCCGAACTCGCGATATGTGTAGGCGCCACGGCCGCGCAGCGCCTCCGAGGACAGCGGTTCGGCCCGTCGCGCGACGCCCACTTACCGGCATGACCAGCGGATCTTCCGCACAGCACGCGTGGCGAGATCGTGTTCCGCCGCCGGCTCTACCGGTCGAACAGCGCTGCCGCGAGCACCACACCCCGCACGACGCGCTTGGGCAGCACCAGCGGCCCGCCCTCGGCGGCGAGCAGAGCCGCGGCCTCCGCGACGCTCGCGGTGCCGACGGCCGAACGTGCCCGGCTGCCGGGGTTGGGGACCGCGACGGCCGCCAGTTCGGCGGCGGCGTAGGAGCGCAGCGGCACCTGGAGTTCCGCGGCGACGGCACGCAGGCCCGGTTCGGCGCAGCGCTGGGCGATGGTGGCCAGGCACGCGATCCGGTGCTCACCCACGGTCTCGCGCAGCGCGGCGCGGATCGCGTCGGCCGAGGTGCGCGGCCGCAGGCCGATGCCGACGACGACGTCAGCCGACGGCACGGGAGCCCGCGAATCGCGCCGCGGCGGTGGCGAAGCGCGCCACGGCCTCGGGATTTCCGGCGGGGTGGGTGTGCAGGTACGACGCGTGCACGTTGCCGATCAACGCCCCGTCCAGCACACGCTCTCCCGAACTTCCGCGCCAGCCCCACGCCGGGTTCCGCGGCGTCGCCGACACCAGGCGCGTGCGGTGGAATTCGTGTCCTCGGACGCGTTCGCCGGCCCGCCACAGCGGCGAGTCGGCCAGTGCGACGGCGTCGCGGTAGCCGAGGGTCAGTCGCGGTCCGAACTCGGCATCGGCGTCCACCACCCCGGCCATGGGGTGCCCGTCCAGCGAGCGGGTGAGATACAGCAACCCGGCGCATTCGGCGTGCACCGGCATGCCGTGCCGGACGGCCTCGGCCACCGCCCGCAGCAGCTCGGAATTGGCGGCCAGCTCAGCCGCGTGTTCCTCGGGGAACCCACCCGGAAGCACCAATCCCGCTGTACCGGTGGGCAATTCGTCGTGCAGCGGGTCGAACGCGACGACCTGCGCGCCTGCGGCCGCCAGCAGCTCGCGATGCTCGGCGTAGCCGAACGTGAACGCCGGGCCACCGGCGACGGCGACCAGCGGGCCGGGCCCCTCGGTGCGGCCGTGGATGGCGGACTCCGTCCGGAACGCACCGCCGAGTTCGGCGGCCGTTTCGCCGGGGGCGCACGATCCACCGCCGTGTTCAGGGTTCGTCTCACCGAAGACGCGCGACTCCCCGCCACCGCCGAGCTGCGCCGCCGGGCCGACCCCACCGATGGCCGTCGCGGTGCATCCATCACCTGCGTCTTCGCATCCACGCACGGCGGCGGCGGGATCCCACGCGGGCTCGGTGACCGACGATCGAGCGAGTGCCGCGATGGCGGGCAGATCCACGTGCGCGGCGACCAGATCCGTCATCGCCGCCACCGCCGCCGTCGCGGCCGCACCGTGCTCCACCGCGGGAATCAAGCCCAGATGCCGCGACGGCACCTCGAGTTCGGCCAGGCGTGGCAGCGACCCGAGCACCGGCAACCCGACGCGATCGCAGGCGGCGCGCAGCACTTGGTCGTGGCGTTCACTGCCCACCCGGTTCAGGATCACACCGCCCAATCGGACGCCGCTGTCGAAAGTGGCGAATCCGTGCAGCAGCGCCGCCAGACTCTGGCTGTGCCCCCGCGCGTCGACCACCAGCAGCACGGGCGCGCCCAGTAGCGCCGCGACCTGCGCCGTCGACCCCTCGGCCACGGGTCCGGCGTGCTGATCGTCGATCCGGCCGTCGAACAGGCCCATCACCCCCTCGACCACCGAGAGGTCGCACCCCTGCGCGCCATGCCGATACAGCGGCACCACACGATCCGTCCCCACCAGC
>NZ_JABLTE010000065.1 GCF_013315795.1 Nocardia barduliensis | reverse complement strand
GGGACAACGCCGTCGCGTGGTCCGGCGGCAGCGAACCCGGCAACGAAATCAACCCCGCCGCCGTGCAGGCCATGGCCGAGGTCGGTATCGACATCACCGGCGAGTTCCCCAAACCGTGGACCGAGGAGATCCTGCAGGCCGCCGACGTGATCATCACGATGGGCTGCGGGGATGCCTGCCCTCTCTACCCGGGCCGCCGGTATGAGGAATGGGACCTCGACGACCCCGCCGACCTCGACCTCGCCGCGATCCGGCCCATCCGCGAAGAGATCGAAACCCGGGTCCGCCACCTGCTGGCCGAACTCGACATCCCCACCAACTGAGCTCCCTCGCGACCGGAAAGGTTCACTCCCGTATGACAACCAAGCCCAGTGTCCTGTTCGTCTGCGTCCACAACGCCGGACGCTCTCAAATGGCCGCAGGCTTCCTCACCCAGCTGGCCGGTGACGCGATCGAGGTCCGCTCCGCCGGCAGCGCACCCGCCGAGTCGATCAACCCGGCCGCGGTCGAAGCCATGGCCGAGGTCGGTATCGATATCTCCGACCAGTCGCCCAAGATCCTCACCTTCGACGCAGTCGAAAACTCCGACGTGGTCATCACCATGGGCTGCGGCGACACCTGCCCGGTCTTCCCCGGCGTCAGCTACCGCGACTGGGTACTCGAAGACCCGGCAGGCAAAGGTGTCGAATCCGTGCGCCCGATCCGCGACGAGATCAAAACCCGCATCGAGAACCTCATCGCCGAACTGCTGCCCGCCCGCGCATAACCGCGCAAACAGCCAACCCCACCGGGACCGTCCCCGATTCGGCGCTGACGGCCTTTCTCCGTGGCGTTTGTCCATGTTGTTGATCTTGCGCCTGCCCTGCGCCGTCGGAACTTCGCGCTGACGGCCGATTCCTTTCTGCGGGTGCCGGAGGTCGGTTCCCATCCCAGCGAAGTAGGCCTCGCCGCCCAGAGCGACGCACTGTCCTGAATTCCTGTCGCGCACTGATAGTGTGCTCAGCGGTATGATTTACGGTTACCGATACGATCGCCCGTCCTGTCATCTTTGCTGAGACGGGAACGATTGCATCGCGGACACTCGACGGAGGTGGGCGCGGATATGGCACGACGGGCAGCCGCGGAGAAAAGGCCGCGGCGCGAGCGCGGTTCGCTCAATCCCGAGGACATCATCGACGGCGCGTTCGAGCTGGCGGAGCAGGTGTCGCTGGACAACCTCAGCATGCCGATGCTGGGCAAGCATCTGGACGTCGGCGTGACCAGTATCTACTGGTACTTCCGCAAGAAGGACGACCTGCTCAACGCCATGGCAGACCGGGCGCTGTACGAGCACGCGACGCTTTTCGTCCCTTTCATCAAGGCCGACGATTGGCAAGAATCGCTGCGCGCTCACGCGAGGGCGGCGCGGAAGACGTTCCTCAGCAACCCGGTGCTCTGCGATCTGGTACTGATCAGATCCGCCCTGAGCCCGGACGCCGCGCAGCTGGGAGCGCGGCAGATCGAGCACGTGATCGCCGAACTCGTCGCCGCTGGGCTGTCGCTGGAGGATGCCGTCGATCTGTACTCGGCGATCCAGCTGCATGTGCGCGGATGCATCGTGCTGCAACGGCTCTCCGACAAAAACCGGGAAACGGAGTCCGGGGCGGGCGCCTATTACGACACGCTGGCGATATCGCCGGATACCACGCCCTTGTTGGCCGAAGCGAACGCGAAAGGACTGCACAGCGGCGCACCCGACGACCGGAACTTCGAGTACGGTCTCGACCGCATCCTCGAACATGCCGCGAGCTTGGTGGGGTCTCGATCGCGCGCGGAGACGAAGAAGGCGCCCGCCAAGAAAGCGCCCGTCAAGAAAGCGCCGGCTGAGAAAGCAACGGCCAGGAAAACAGTGGCGAAGAAGGCAGTAGCGAGGAAGGCGGTAGCGAAGAAAGCAGTGGCAACGAAGCCGGCAGCCGAGAAAGCCGCGGCGACCAGGGCGGCGGCACCGAAGTCGTCGACATCGCGCCGCTCCGCCAAAGCCTCCGCGGCGAAGTAGCATCCTCGCCACCGAACCGTCAGGGACGGGGTGGTGTACTCGTCGCGTACGGCCAGCAGACTGTCCACGCCGTGGCGGGACTCGGCGGGTTCATCGGGTCAGCCATGTGGTCTCGCAGGGAAGCCGCGAGGCGACTGCGATGTGGTCGGCGAGCACGTGGAGTGAAACGTCCGGGTTGTGACTGTTGTCCCATTGTCCGAGCAGGTTCTCTGCGGCTGTCCGGCATGCGAGATAGTCGAAAACTATCGAGTTGTAGCTGAACCGTACGCATAGATCCGGCTCGCCGGGCCGGGGGGAGACGTCGTTGTGTCCGTCCACGATTCCTCACTCAGAGGGGTCTGCCTGTTCGCCTCGATAAACGCATGAGCGATCGCCTCCGCGACGGGTTGATGCCCGTGCTGACGGAACGGCTCGCCGGTCAATTCGCTGAAAAACCTACTGTAAGTCATACAGTAGTCGATGTCCACTGTCGTGCGTAAGGAACGTGCGGTCAGTCCGCAATACTGGAAGGTATTCAGTAAGCTGTTCGTCCTTTCCCTTCCCGGTCATGATCGAGCGCCTCATCGGTCCCGTCGATGTCTTCGATGGCCGCCGCCGGGGCGTTCGTTCACCGGCGGCTTCATGGGTTGCCCGTGTTCTGTGCCTGTTGGCGGGCGACGCGTTCCTCGTGGATGCGGATGAGTTCGCGGAATCCGATGCGGTCGTAGTTGGGTTTGGGCTGGACGCCCCATTCGTCCCGGGCGGTCTTCTGATGGGCCGCCTCCGGTTCGCCGCCGAACGGCGGCCCGCCGAGCGGGTAGGGGTGTTCGCATTCGACGGTGTCGTCGGAGTATCTGACCTTCATCAGCTCGCCGCAGATCTCGGTGAGTGACAGCGTCGGCCAGCCGTACCAGATGGCGAGGGCGGGTATGGTGAACGCGCCTTCGATGACCAGGGCGAACAGACAGACGAAGATGCCGCGTTTGAGCCATTTGTGCATGTTCGCGAAGGCGGGGGTGGTGCCGAGAGGCAGCGCGTCGGGGCCGGAGTTCTCGGTGGCGGACGGTTTCGTGCTCATGGTTTTCCTCAGGAAGCGGAATTTGGTCAGTCGGAGAAGATTTCGCGGTTGACCGTGTGGAGATAGGGAATGGCCAGGAAGGGCGTGATGTAGAAGATGTCGTACAGCCACCAGCCGACGACGGGCAGGACGGTGCCCTCGAAACGGATGTCGGCGTACATGGTCATGTTGACGACGTAGCCGACCCAGATGACCACGCCGAACCAGCAGGTGACCGTCAGCCACTGGTGGCCCCAACGCTTCATCTGCAGGAACGCGATCGCGGCGGCGACGCGCATCGGGAACACGGTGAAGATCAATGTGATCTCCCAGCCCTTTTCGCCGGGCGCGCTGGAGCCGCCGATCCACATTTCGTTGTAGTGCCAGAAGTAGCCGTTGTCGACGAAATTGCCCCATGCCGTGAAGAACACCCTCGTGATCAGGGTGTGGCTGGCACCGATGTCCAGGATCCAGCCGATGCTGTTGAGGAACGCGTCGAGGATGACGAGGTAGCCGATGAGCGTGACGATGATCGGCCGGACGGAAAGTCCGGCTTTCTGCGCCTGACGCTGGAGCCACAGACCGCGCAGGAAGATCGGCAATCCGATGAACCCGAGAACGAACGTGCCCATCAGGGCGGTCCCGATGGTGAGCCAGACATCGGCGTGGCGCTGGGCCGCGCGGCTCTGTTCGTCGTGTAGGTCGTAGGTGACCGGGGACTTGGGGCCGGTGGTCGGCGCCGCAACGGCACCGTTGCCGTTGGCGCCGGGGCGGCGCAGTTTGAAGGACGGCCTATTCATGCTCGGGCCTACCAATCCCGGGAGAACGACATATTCAGCTGGATCAGGAACATCGCCAGCAGGAATCCGTACATGAGTATCTGGAAGACGATCAGGGCGCGCTTGCGCTGCTTGTCTTGTTCATTCATCGCAGTTGCCTCCTACGGTCACTGCACGGGCGAGCTGTCACCGGCGAGCAGATTCGCCGCCGCGATCTCTCGCAGACCTTCATTGATGGCGCCGTCGCTGCTCAACGGCGCGAGAACACATGCGTGGGCGGCCTCGAGTTCACCGGCGCCGGCGGCGATGAGCCGCGCCGCGGCGACCAGCACCCGGGTCGAAGGGGGTTCGAAGTGGAACACCTCGTCGGCCTGGCGAATGGTGTTGGCGCACTGCACGAGTCGCCGCGCAACCGCTCGGTTGACGCCCGCTTCGGCGATCAGTACATCGATTTCGCGATCGGCTGGGAGGTAGTTCATGGCGAGCGTGACGAAGCGCTGCCGGAAGGAGGGTTTGAGCTGCTTGAGCGAACTGCGGTACGCAGGGTTGTACGAGCAGACGAGCATGAACTGCTCCGGCGCGGGCACCACCTCGTCGACGCGATCGAGGAACAGGGTGCGCCTGTGGTCGGTGAGCGAATGCAGGATGGCCAGCGAATCGTGGCGGGCCTCGACCACCTCGTCCAGGTAGCAGATCGCGCCCGATCTGACCGCCCTGGTCAGCGGGCCGTCGGTCCAGGTGACGTCGCCGCCCGTGACCATGAACCGGCCGACCAGATCAGAGCTGGTGAGGTCGTCGTGGCAGCTGATGGTGACCACGGGACTGGCCAGCAGTGTGCCCATGTGCTCGACGAAGCGTGTCTTGCCGCAGCCGGTCGGCCCGGTGAGCATCACCGGCATGCGCTGGTGGAACGCCCACTCGAACAGCTGCACCTCGTTACCGGTGGCGTAGTAGAGATCGTTCGTCATGCGGCAACCAACTCTCGGTGAATATGGGCGAGTACCCGGGGAAGCTCTTCCACCCGCCTGATTCGGCAAGAGCGACGAACTCCGAAAATTTCCGGCAGGGGATCGACGCGTGTCGGTCCGACCCCGATGTAGTAGATGGACACACCGGCCTCGTCGGCCTCTTCGAGTGCGTGGGCGACATCGGCCCATGCGTATCGGCCTTCGTATCCCTCGTCGGACATGAGGCCGTCCCCGATCACGATGAGCAGACGACGTTCGGAAGGCTGATCCAGCAGCCGTCGGGTCAGATGGCGCAGTGGTGCGCCGAGCCGGGTGTAGCCCGCGGTGAGCAGTCCCAGAGCGCTCGGATCGACGAAGCGGAAGTCGCCGAAATCCTCGAGGCAGTTCACCTCGACCCGGTGCCTGGTGTTGCCGGTGAACACGAAGATTCCATGCCGTTCGCGGGCCGCGGTCATGGCCCGGGAGAGAGCATCGGCGCATTCCAGCTCGAGCCGGAAGACGCGGCCGCCGTTGACGCCGAGCGAGGCACTGCCGTCCAACAGCAGCGCGGTGGTGACGTCGCGGGTCGCCGGGAGCGGATCACGGAAGATGCGGGGTTCGCCGGCCTCGCCCGTGCGCACGTCGATGTAGTGGCCGACGTAGCGGTCGATGTCGAGATCGGAGCCGTCCGCGAGACCGGTGCGCATCGCGCGATGGGTGCGTTGTTCGAACCATCGCCGCACATCGGGGGACACGGCGGCCGCGGGGCCGGACTTCGTCGGATGTCGGCGTTCGAGCACCGCCACGTGGTCCCGCAGGAAGGTCTTGGTCCACAGATTCCACTCCGGGTATGGGATCCCGGCCCGTTGATCGGCGCGGATCTCGATGTCCTCGTTCTCGGGTCTGCTCGGCGGCGGCAGATTGGTGGACCGGCTGCCCCCGTCACCGCCTACCGGCACCGACATCAGCCGGTAGGTGTCGCTGCGGGAGGAGGTCCACGGCATTCGGCCGTACACGCGCCGGACCGCCGCGGCCAGCGCACCGCGGGAGGGCGCGGCCAGCGGCAGGGTGCCCAGCAGCGGATGTCCGGCCAACGGCTGGCGCGACCGCGCCAGATCCATCGCGCGGTCCAACATCTCCGCGCCGCCGAGATCGGGATCGGATATCTCCAGATCGGGGATGAAGCGGCGTAGTTCCGGTAGCAGGCCGGGGAAACGCTCGGCCAACCACCCGGCGGCCACACCGCCCTCCACCAAGGACAGAGCGCCGAGTTGGCGGGGCGACAATTCGTGCAGCGCGTAGCGGGCGATGCGGTCCTTCGACGGTGAACATTGCAGTGCCACACCACATGTGAGTGTTGCCCTGGTCCAGCGCGGCTCCACTGGAGGAAACGGGACAAGCACGACGTCGCATGCGGGATTCAATCCGAAACTTCGTCGTTCGCCGGTGACCAACCGGACACCTTCGCGGCGGCGTCCGGAGAATGCCACCGCGGTCAAGGCGCAGCTGCGCTCGATCGACAGCGCGTGGGTGAGATTGCTACCCGTCATCTCGTGCTCCACGCCGCTCTCCAGCGGATCGGTCATGGTCAGAAGGTGCCGATGCTGCGCATCACCCAGTACCAGAAGGCGATGACGCCGACGATTCCGCCCCAGGCCAGGGCGAGCCGCAGGATGTCTTGCAGCATGATCATGTCTCCGTATCTTTCGGTGCGCCGATGCCCGGCATCGGTCGGTCAGGGGTGCGGCGACGCTCATCGCGGAGCCAGACTGCGCAGGAACGTCGTCAGGTAGCTGTCCAGCGCGAGGTTTCGCAGCGGCTTCGTATTCGTCGTCGCGGTCAGCAGGGCGTACAACCCCAACAGGAAGAACACAGCGCTGTGGTAGGGATCGACCTCGAGTTCGGCCTCGCCCGCCGCGCTCGCGCGCTCGAGGATCTGGACGACGAGCACGATCACCGGGTGTTCCATCCACTCGTCGGTGAGCGGTCTTGTCGGTGAGAAGTGCACCGCGAGCAGGTCTTTGAACAGCAGATTGCCCAATCGGCCCTCCATCGCCACGATCAGCTGGATCGTCTTCGCCAGCGAGGTGGCCAGATCGCGCGGTGTCGCGAGGAACCGGGTCAGCGCGCGGGCGATCCGCGCTTCCTCGCGTGCCTCCAGTTCGAGCAGGACATGTTCTTTGGTCGGGAAGTGGAAGTAGAAGGTTCCCCGGGCCACCCCGGCGGCGTCGACGATCGCCGCGACGTCGGCCTCGGCCATCCCGGTCCGCTTGAACTCGGCGACGGCGGCGTCGAGCACGCGCTGTCGGGTGTGCAGACGCTGGGCTTCGCGGCCCTGCGGCTTGTCTCGAGTTTCGCTCATGACTCGACTTCCTAAGGTAATAGGTTGACAACTGTCAACGAGAGAAGACGCGCGGAATCGGCATAGGAAGTGAAATATGTTCTGCTACAGCTGATCTATCCGAGGCTGGCGGCATGGAATCCGTTTGGTTCTTCAAGAGAATGACATATGTCATTGAAAGTCGTCAATGGAATCTAGCGTGTGGATCTGCTTGCACCCCGATGTGATGTAGGACCAACGGTAACATCAACAGTAGGGCGTATCAAGCCGGTTTCCGGCTGACGGGTGGCGCCCACCCGTCATGGCGGAGGCGGCGGGCGCTGCCGCCGCTCGGCAGGGGGTCTCCCTGAATCGGGGGTTGCCGAGAAAGATGGAAGGCAATACTGTATTTGTCTCAGTCTCTGGTTCGGTTGCGCGCGGCTCGAAAAGGGTGCTGCTCGCCGCGTTCGGTCATCGCCGCGTACGGCGGACCTGCCCGGCGGTGGATCGGTTCACGCGCGGTCGGCACCCAACGGCAATGGTTGCCGCTCGAGAGGACATGCCCATGGGTATCGCATTGACCGACGACCACCGCGAGCTGGGTGGGGTGGTGCGGGCGTTCCTGATGCGCCACCACGCGCGCGGGGCGGCGCGGGACTTGCTGGACGCCGCGGAAGAGGGTGTTCCAGGATTCTGGTCCGAGGTTGCCGCACTCGGGTGGCTGGGTGTGCACGTCGACGGGAAATACGGTGGCGCAGGCCACGGATTGCCGGAACTGGTCGTGATCGTCGAGGAATTCGGCCGCGTGGTCGCACCAGGGCCGTTCGTTCCGACCGTGATCGCCTCGGCGGTGCTGACCGCTTGCGGCGACGACGAGCAGAAGGCGAGGTGGCTTCCCGGCCTGGTCGACGGATCCGTCACGGCGGGTGTGGGATTCGGCGGTGCATGCACCGTGGGCGCCGATGGTCGTGCGAGCGGCGCGGCCGGTGTCGTACTCGGGGCGGAAACAGCGCATCTTCTGCTCTTGTTCACGGGCGAAGACGTGCTGTTGCTGCCGCGCGACCGGGAAGGGGTGTCGGTGACGGTCCCGGCGAATCTGGATCCGACTCGCCGATCCGGGCGCGTCGGGCTGAACGGGGTCGCGGTGACGGCCGGTGATCTCTTGCCGGGTGCGCGCGCCGCCGCGCTCGCGCGGGTGCGGACGATCCTCGCTGCCGAGGCGGTCGGCGGCGCGTCGGACTGCCTGGAGACCGCCGTCGCGTACGCCAAGGTACGCAAGCAGTTCGGCCGGGCCATCGCCACGTTCCAAGCGGTGAAACACCACTGTGCCAATATGCTGGTTGCCGCGGAGTCGGCGGTCGCGACCGTATGGGACGCCGCGCGGGCGGCGGGCGAGGACGAGCGGCAATTCGAGCTCGTCGCCGCGGCCGCCGCCGCCTTGGCGCTGCCCGCGTATGTCCACAATGCCGAACTCGATATCCAGGTGCACGGCGGTATCGGGTTCACCTGGGAGAACGATGCTCACCTGCATCTGCGCCGGGCGCTTGCCCTGCGTGCGCTCGGCGGCGGTGACGGACCGGCCATGGATGTCTTCGCTCTGTCGTCGGCCGGAGTGACTCGGAAGACCAGTCTCGACTTCCCCGCGGGGACCGAGGAATTGCGGTCGGTGATCCGCGCCGAAGCCGAGCGGCTGGCCGCGTTGGACGAGGACACGCGGCAGGAGGAGATGATCGCCTCCGGATACGCCATGCCGCACTGGCCGCGGCCTTGGGGGCGGGCCGCGAACGCGGTCGAGCAACTCCTCGTCGAGGAGGAATTCGCGCGTGCGGGCGTTCGCCGGCCCGACTATTCGATCACGGGCTGGGTCGTCCTCACCTTGATCCAGCACGGAACACCCTCGCAGATCGAACGATTCGTCGCGAAGGCGTTGCGACGAGAAGAGGTGTGGTGTCAGCTGTTCTCCGAACCCGACGCGGGGTCGGATGCGGCGGCGATTACGACCAAGGCCACCCGGGTAGCGGGCGGCTGGCGGATCAACGGCCAGAAGGTGTGGACCAGTGGCGCCCACTACAGCCGTCGCGGTCTGGCTACCGTACGCACGAACCCCGATGCCCCCAAGCACGCCGGTATCACCACCGTCATCATCGATATGCACGCGCCCGGAGTCGAGGTGCGCCCGCTGCGCATGCTCATCGGCGGCTCGGAATTCAACGAGGTGTTCTTCGACGATGTCTTCGTGCCCGACGAGGATGTCGTCGGCGCACCCGACGCGGGGTGGACCGTCGCGCGCGCGACGCTGGGCAACGAGCGTGTCAGCATCGGCGGAGGATCCGGCGGCATGTTTCCCGCGAGCGCGCTCCTGTCCATGGCGGCCCGGTATCCGCAGCGGCTGGCAGGCGTCGACGTCCGCGTCGGCCGGTTCCTGGCCGAGGATCACGCGCTGCGGTTGCTCGATCTGCGCAGGGCGGTTCGCCATATCGAAGGAGCGGGTCCCGGACCCGAGGGCAATCTCACCAAACTGAAGCTGGCCGAGCACGTGAGTGAGCGATCGGCGATCATGGCGGCATTGACGGGTCCCGACCTCGCCTTGGCCGAAGGCGAGGCGGCGGTGACCGGCTTGGTGGTGCTCGGTTCCCGCGCGATGGCCATCGCGGGCGGTACGTCCGAGGTCACCAGGAACCAGATCGCGGAGCGAATCCTCGGCATGCCGCGCGACCCGCTCGTCGACTAGAACGGTCCGCAGCGGCATCGGATCCGGCGGCGCACACCTCGGTTGTTCGCCGCCGGATTCGCGGTGGACAGAGGGCTGCTCCACCACCCGCAACGCTGAATCAGGCGGTCGTCTCGGCGACGGCGTGCTCGGAGTGTGCGGCGGACGAGGGGGTTTTTCCCGCGGCGGCGTCGGGATCCGGGTTGGCGATGGGCAATCCGAGGAAACGCCGTGCGTTGTCGCCCATGAAGTCATAGGTGCGCCGGACGTCCATGCCTTCGGCGTACTTCCAGTAGCCCTTCGGCTCGGCCAGACCTTCGGGATGCGGATAGTCCGAGCCGAAGAGCACCTTGTCCCAGCCGACAGTGTCGACGACGTCGGCCACGCACCCCTCCCAGAACGGGCTGACCCAGATGTTGCGGCGGAAGACGTCGTGCGGATGCTCGGGGAAGTTCTGCGGCATCTTCTTGTAGAGATCTTCGAAGTCGTGGAAAAGCGGGGAGATCCACGCGCTGCCGTTCTCGACGCTGGCGATGCGCAGTTTCGGGAAGCGGGTCAGGGTGCCGTGGCAGATGAGGCTGGTGATCATGTCGGCGATCTCGCGGTGCCCCAGCGCCATCCACCGGAACGAACTCTGAGCCATGAAGTTCGCGGTGTACGGCGGCTCCCACTTGGCGATGTAGTCGTCCAGCGGCGGGTAACTGGCGTGCAGCACGATCGGCAGGTCGGCGGCCTCGACGTCACGCCAGAACGGATCGAACTCCGGCAGCGCCGGAGAGCGCCATCCGTGCAGGCCGTAAACCGGCCCCGGTTTGACCAAGGCGACTTTCGCGCCGTTGTCGAGGATGTACTCCAATTCGCGCTGTGCCGCGTCGACCTCGGACAGGTTGATGATCGGGGTCGAGAAGACGCGGTCGGCGTAGTTGTAGGACCAATGCTCGGCCATCCACTGGTTGAGCGCGTGGATGATCGCCAGGGTGAGCTGGGGGTCCTCCGCGGCGGAGTGCTCGACGAGGCTGGCGAGAGTCGGATAGTTGAGTGCCTCGACCACGCCTTGGCGGTCGAGTTCGGCGATCCGATCGACGGGGTTGCGGGTGGCCGCGGGTGCCTCGATGGCCGGACCTTGCATCTCCCGCAGGGTCAGTCCCTCGGTGTTCTCGCCCGCGAAGAACTTCTCGTGTGCGCCCGGGGCGGCGACGCGTTCGAACGTCGGGTTCGGGATGAAGTCGGTGACCTTGTTGTTGATCACGATCCGGGTCTGCCGGCCGATCTGCGCGAACTGCACGGCGCGCGTGTGGTGCTCCGGAAGGTACTTCGTCAGCGAATCCGGGGTCTCGTACATGTGCTGGTCGGCGTCGAAGATCGGCGCGTCCCGGAACGGTGCTTCCATTCGGCTCATGATCGCACTCCTAGAAAAGCGATCTTCGCGCCGGAGCGCGATGCCCGAGTTCGGGTACTCATGAGGGCTTCGTCCGTCATCTGCTTCCTTCCACCCGGCTGTAGTGTAGTCTACTGTAGTACATACAGTATAGGAACGCCCAGCCGACTGGGGCCGGGGTCGAAGTCCGGCGTCATCGAGGTATGGCGGTAGAGCTCGACCCGTCATACGGTATTGCTTACCGTAATTTGATCGGTGCACGCTTCCGGCGGCGGCCGAACGCTGTGGCGGTCTGATCGGACCGGAGACCAATCGATGAAGTACGCGCTCGAGTACCCCAGCGAACTCCCCACCGCGCCGGACGACTTCCTGCGCCCAGCGGTGATCCAGGACGTCGTCACGCATGCCGAGGCCGCCGGGTTCTCGGCGGTGGCTTTGAGTGAGCATCCCGCGCCGTCGCGGAAGTGGCGGGACAACGGCGGGCACAACACGCTGGATCCGATCGCCGCGCTGAGTTACATCGCCGGGGTGACCGCTCGCCTGCGACTGATGACGAATCTCTATGTCCTGCCCTTTCGCAATCCATACCTGTCCGCCAAAGCGCTGAGCAGCCTGGACATCGTCTCGGGCGGTCGGCTGATCGCAGGAGTGGGAGCCGGGTACCTGCGTTCGGAATTCGGGGCGCTCGGCGTGGAGCACGGCCGGCGCGCGGAGCTGCTCGACGAAGCGCTGGGTGCGCTGCGCAGAATCTGGACCGAGCCGGGAACTCCGATAGCGGGTAAGGATTTCGCGGCGGTCGGCCCGATGTGGTTGCAGCCACCGAACCAGCAGCGCGTTCCGCTCTGGCTGGGCGGTAACGGCAAGGCGGCGATACGGAGGATCGCGGAGCACGGAGACGGCTGGATGCCGATCATCGCAGGGGCGGAAATGGCGGCGGCCATGCGCACCGAGGCGATCGAGAACGTGGACCAATTCGGTGCCGCGGTGAATCGGATGCGCCACCAGCTCGCGGCGGCGGGGCGGGATCCTGATTTCATCGATGTCCAGGTGCCGTGCCCGACCTTCGATATCGGAGATTCCGAGTCGGTGCGCCGAGCGCGGGACTTCATCGACGACGTGGAACGGCGTGGCGCCACCTGGGTGCTGCTGCATGTCGACGGGTCGAGTCCGCAGGCTGCTACCCGGTTCATCGACACCGTCGCGAAGGCGGTCATCGATCGCTAGCAACTCGGTTACGGCCGTACTGCCCCGACGGGCGCCATCGCCCAATGCGATCCAGATGCCGTCAGAATAAATCACTGTAATATCAACAGTAATATCTTCTAGATAGAGTCACCGTAGAAGGTGTAGGTCGATGATGAAATCCCACAGTAATCGGCTCGGGTCGCCCGCGGTCTCGCATCCGGCATCGACCGTGCCGCCCGGTGCGGCCGCTGGGCGGGGTGTCCGTGTCCTCGGCGAACTGGTTCACATGTCCACCCGGGATCTGCTGGACTACTTCGCGAAGTGCCCGCGTTGCGGCTACGCGGTCCAAGCGTCGGAAACGACGCGGTCCTTCTCTCGCGGCCTCGTGGAGCGCACGGTATTCCGGACGTGCGGACTGCCTTGCGGGTGGCACGATTCATCGCACGAGATCGCCGACGCCGTTCCTGCGACCTCGTGAGGCCCGAGCGGTCGAACCCCGGGCGGCTCTCCACTCCGCGGCGGCGGGCAGGAGAACTTCATGCACGACATCGCCGTCTGGTAAGCCATCCCAGATGTGCTCGCCACGGTGCGGTCGGCTCGGATTCAGGGGCCGGGTTCGAGATGCGCGGCCCTTGCTTCCAAATAGTCGTCGACGAGTTGCGTACACACCGCACGATCGGCCGATCCGACGCCGACGAGGAGGACGAACACGATCGGTCCGAGCAGCCGGGACATCGCGGATAGCGTGTCGGACGGCCGCGAGGCAGGAGCGGTCGCTGAAGCGCCGCCATGGCCGAACAACTCGTCGAAGGGCGCGACGCAGTTCTCGATGAACCGGCGTCGAAGGGATTCGCGCACAGCGCGAGACGTTCCGGCGTCGGTGTCCTCGGCGAGCCATGCGAGGGCGGTGACGTAAGCGGGGTTCCTCTCGATCGCGGCAGCGTACTGGAGCAGCAGTTCGATGAGCCGATCCCGCAGCGTGCCTTCGGCGGGGGGGACCAGTGGAGTCGGCAGTATGCGTTCCAATGTGACGGCACGAAGCTGGTCGATGTCGTGGAAATGCCGATACAGGGTGGTGCGGGCGACAGTCGACCGGCGTGTGACCGCTTCTACGGTGACCGCTCCTACTCCACCGGATCGCATCAATGACTCCGCGGCATCGAGCAGGTGTGCGCGGGAACGTTGTCTTCGCGGATCAGCCTCCGGCGAACCGGTGCGTATTGCGCTGTCCGACGATGTCATCGAAAACCTTCCCCGAGGGGTATCTTGTGTTCCTTACCGAGTCAATTACAGTATAGGACTGTTCCGGCGGGCGGCGGGTTCCACAGCCCGTCACGAAACAGCGGATCTCTCGACGTGAGGCGGATGCGGGATGGATTTGGGATTGCGTGACGCGGCGACGGTGGTCGTCGGCGGAAGCCGCGGTATGGGCCTGGCCACGGCGCGCTGCCTGGCCGAGGAAGGGGCCCGGGTCGCGGTGATCGGCCGGGCGCCCCAGGACGTCGAGCGCGCGGCCGCGGATCTGACCGGCCTCGGGAGCCCGGACGCGGTCGGGCTGGCCGCCGATGTGCGCGATCCCGCGCAGGTGGAGTCGGTGTTCGGCCGACTCGGGCAGCGCTGGGGCGGAGAGCTCAACGCGCTGATCAATACCGTCGGACCGAACGTCCAGGGCACCGTCGAGGAATTGTCCGACGATCAGTGGCGCGAGGCGGTCGACCACGGGGTGCTCTCGATCGTGCATTGCGTCAACGCCGCGCTGCCGCTGCTGCGCAGCGCGGCATGGGGGCGGATCGTGAACTTCTCCGCGCATTCGACGCAGCGCCAAAGCGTATCGCTGGTCGCGTACACCGCGGCCAAGGCCATGGTCACGAGTGTGACGAAGAATCTGTCATTGCTGCTGGCGCGGGAGGAGATCCTGGTCAACGTGGTGTCGCCCGGTACGTTCGTCACCCCGGGGCTCACCGACTGGGCGCGCTCGGTCGGCATCGACAGCGACGATCCCTACCGGCTCATGGAGGCCATAGGAACGCACTACGGGCATCCCGCGCAGATGCCGAGGGCGGGACTGCCCGAGGAGATCGGGCCGGTCGCCGCCTTCTTGGCATCCCGGCGCAACTCCTATATGACCGGCGCCAATGTCAATGTCGACGGTGGCTCCGACTTCGTCTGACGCGCAGGGGTCGGTGCGCCCAGAGGTGCGGCCCGACCCCCTCGACATCCCGTGATGTTGTCACTGGATCCGCGGTCGCTGCCCCGCGGGCGGCGCGACCGACTCGACGGAGGTGGAATCGGCCTGTCTGGCGTTCCTCGGCGCAGGCGATCATCAGCGACAGGCACAGCTGCTGCGCCGGTGTCCGCGGAAGCGGGCGCGCGCTGTCGACGAGCGTTTCCGACAGCGACTCGAAGGTCAGCGCGATGTAGTAGTCTCGGCGCTTCCGCCCGGCCGCGCATTCCGCGGTCCTGGTGCGAGATCGCCGACTGGTTGCCGGAATCGCCGGGCGTCGTCGTTGGTGCGGCACCGTGCCGGCAACGTCATCGTAGATCGAGGGCGAACCGTCGGCGGACGCTGCGCGCCCGTTTACTCTTGTGTGATTAACTGTAATGCATACAGTAGTATTGCTCGAGATCCCCGGGTGTCGCGCGGGACGGCGGGAACGCCACTGCCGGATCGGGCAGCCGGCTCGGCGGGCGGGCGCCGGGGATGACGCCGAGTGACCGCCATGAGGGGGTCGGTGAACAACAAGGTAGGTCGTAGCGTGACAGTCAGCGAAAGTGGGACGACGGAGTGCGAATGCCCGCCTCGATACACCTGTGTTCGCGACGACGACGCGATGCCTCCGATGCTCCGGCGCGAGGCTATCGCGCGATCGATGCCCTGGCGTTGCGCCGATGTCGCTGAGCGGCTCGAGGTCGTGGAGTGCCTGAAGCGTGCGTGGTCGAGCGGCCGGGGCGGGCTCATCGGAGGTATTGGCCCGAAGGCATTCGGGCCCGAGGCTCTCCCGGGGTGGGGAGGCGGCGTGGTGGCGATCGGGGGAACGCGCGCCTGACCGGGCAGTGAGAAAAAAATGAATTCCATACCGTTTACTTGACGGTCGGAGAATATTCTCCGACTCTCATCGAGAATACTCGTCGAATCCGGGACGGGTATTTTGTCGTGCCGCTAAAAAATATGTGTACGCCAATTCGAAGCAATTCTTCGACCTCTATTGACTCCACCTTCGGGCGCCCCGCACAATTTGTATGAGAAACAGTGTTACTCGAATGGAGACGCTCGAATCGATGGTCAACGGTTTCGGTCCGGCAGCCGGCAAACGCCGGGAACGGCCTGCGGTGGGTTCGGTGCAGGACACCATGCCTGCCACGCGGGAAGTGGCGGCGTGGTTCCGCGGTTATCTCGGTCGGCATCCCGGAGTGGCTCTCGACACCGTCGGCGGACAGTTCGTGCTCGGCGTGCGGACCGTGCAATTCCTGCTGATCGACCTCGTGACCGGGCGGCTGGCTTTCCGCGAAACTCTGACCCAGGGGGCGTTCATGGCCTCGGCGGCCGTCCTGCCGACGATCTTCGTCGCGCTGCCGATCGGCGTCACGCTGTCCATTCAGTTCGGGCTGCTGGCCGGACAGGTCGGCGCCACCTCGCTGGCGGGCGCGGCCAGTGGTCTGGCGGTGATCAGACAGGGCGCGCCGATGGTCGCGGCCCTGCTGATGGCCTCCGCGGTCGGCTCGGCCATCTGTGCCGACCTGGGCTCGCGCAAAATCCGCGAAGAGCTGGACGCCATGGAGATCATGGGGGTCTCGGTGATCCGGCGCCTGGTGGTTCCCCGATTCGCCGCCGCGATCGTGATCGGTGTGTCGTTGACCGGCGTGGTGTGCTTCGTCGGATTCATCGCAGGCTACGCCTTCAACGTCTTCGCCCAGGGCGGCGCGCCCGGGAGTTTCGTCGCGACCTTCGCCTCGTTCGCCACGGTGGGGGACCTGGTCCTGACCCTGATCAAAGCCGTCGTCTACGGCGCGATCGTCGCGGTGGTCGCCTGTCACAAAGGATTGACCACCAAAGGAGGACCCGCCGGTGTCGCGAACTCGGTGAATTCGACGGTCGTCTCCTCCATCCTGCTGCTGATGATCGTCAATGTCTTGTTCACCCAGCTTTTCATGATGCTGTTTCCCAGGCAGGGGCTGTAATGGCGGCCACGTATCACCCGTTCGGCACCAGGGCGGTGATCAAGTACTCGAAGCCGGTGGGTGTCGCGTTCATGCGACTCGGGCATATGTTCACCTTCTTCGTGCGGGCGGTCGTCTCGATTCCGGTGATGCTTCGTCACTATCGCGCGGAATTCATGCGAACATTGTCCGATATCGCATGGGGAAATGGCTCGATCGTGGTCGGCGGAGGTACCGCGGGCGTCATCATCGTGCTCGGCGCGGCGGGTGGTGCGATAGTCGGACTGGAGGGTTACAACGCCCTGCATCTCCTCGGGATGGAACCAGCGATCGGACTGGTCGCCTCGACCGCGTCGACCCGGGAGTTGGCCCCCATCATGGCGTCGCTGGCATTCGCTGCGCAGGCGGGTTGCCGGTTCACCGCGCAGCTCGGCGCGATGGGGATCTCGGAGGAGATCGACGCGATGGAGTCGATGGCGATCCGGGCCATCCCCTATCTGGTCAGTACGAAGCTGCTGGCCTCCGTGGTGGCGATCGTTCCGCTGTACCTGGTCTGTCTCGCGGTCGACTATCTGGCGGTCGAACTCGTGGTCGGCGCATCGGGCGGCCTGTCGGTCGGCACCTACCACCACTATTTCCAGCTCGTCCTCAATGGCCCGGACATCGTCTACTCGCTCGTGAAGGCGATCGTCTTCGTGGTGCTTACGACGACCATTCAGTGCTACTACGGGTTCTACGCCGCGGGCGGGCCACAGGGGGTCGGCATCGCGGCGGGCCGCGCCATGCGCGCCGCGATTTCGGTGATGATCGTCGTCAATCTATTGCTGACCGTTGCTCTCTGGGGCATCGGGGCCAGCGCGCGGCTGGGAGGGTGAGATGTCGGTGCTGTTCGACAAAGACGGTCGCGGGCCCTCGGTTCCGGCCTTGTTGCTGCGCGGAGTGCTGCTGGTCGCGCTCGTCGCGGGTGGCGTCACGGTGGTGGTCATGAAATCGACGGGCGCTTTCGATGCCAAGGCGGAGGTCGTCGCCCTGCTCGAGCAGGTGGGTGACGGCCTGCCGCCGGAATCGGACGTGAAGTTCCGTGGCGTCCTGGTGGGGACGGTCGGGGAGGTGACGCCTGCGGTGCACGGCGGGCGCAGCCGGGTCCGGCTGCAAATGGAACCGCGGTTCCTGGCGAGCATTCCGGAGTCGGTGACCGCGCGGGTGGTGCCCAGCAATATCTTTGCGGTGTCCTCGGTGCAGCTGGTGGACAACGGCCCGGGACGGTCGTTGCGGGCCGGTGCGGAGATCGCGCAGGACACCAGCCTGTCGACCGTGCAGTTGCAGACCGCGCTGACCAAGCTGCGTGACATCGTCGCCGCCACGGCCCGGATCGGGACGAGCGGAACCGTGGGTGTGCTCGCCGCGGTCGCCAAGGCCACCGACCGGCGTGGCACCGATATCGTCCAAGCCGGCGCTCAGCTCGAACGCATCACCGGGGAGCTGTCCGCGCAGATCGCGCCGCCGGGGCAGCCCTCGACCGTGTCCGCGCTGACCGAATCGGTGCGGGGCCTGGCCGCGGCTGCGCCGGACCTTCTCGATGCCCTGCACCATGCCGTCGTCCCCATGCACACGGTGGTGGAGAAGGACGCCGAGTTACGCGACTTGCTCGCGGCGGGCACCGGCACGTTGTCGACTGTCGGCGGCGGGCTGGACAGGCATGTCGACGAGGTGGTCACCGCGACGGATCAGCTGACCCCGGTGCTGGACGTATTCGCCGCGGGCAGTTCGAGTTTCGGTCCCATCGTGGGACGGATCAAAAAGTTGTCCGACGTATGGTTCGCCGAATTCTGGAACGAGGAGACGCAGAGCGGAACCGGCAAATTCCAGATCAGGCTCACCCCCGACACTGCATACACCCGTGCCGACTGCCCCCGTTACGGCAACCTCGAGGGTCCCAGTTGCCAGACAGCGCCGCTGACAGCCACCGTGCCCGCGCTGCCCGCGTCGCTCGACCCGCGTTCGATACCGAAGCCCGTGCTCACCCCGGAAATGCAACAACTCATCGGCAGGGTGCTGGGCGGCGACGCCAACGCCGCGGAACAGGTTCTGGCCCAGCTGCTCACCACCGGAATACCTGGAACAGGAGGTGCCCCGCGATGAAGTTCCGTCGCTCGGTGGCCGGACTCAGCGTCTTCCTCGTCGTCGCGTCCGCGCTGATCGGGATGACCTTCGTGACGTTGCACCGCGGTGTCGACGGTTCGACCGAGTCGTATTCCGCCATCTTCACCGACGTCACGGGGTTGCGGGTCGGCGACGACGTGCGGATGGCCGGTGTGCGCGTCGGCCGCGTCGACGCCGTCGAACTCGACGGAACCCGTGCCAAGGTGCGCTTTCGCGTGCAGGACACACAGCGGCTCTACGGTGACACGAAGGCCGTCATCACATATCAGAATGTCATCGGCCAGCGCTACCTGGGCCTGTCCCGCGGCGACACCGGGCAGCCCACCGAACTGGCGCGTGGCGCGGAGATCCCCGTGGAGCGCACCGAGCCGTCGTTCGATCTATCCGCGCTACTGAACGGTTTCGAACCGCTGTTCGGCGGGCTCGATCCGCACCAGGTCGACAATGTGACGGGCGCGCTGGTGCGAGCCCTCCAAGGCGACGGGGCTTCGCTGACGATGCTCATCGAGCAGATGTCCACGCTGGCGCAGTCGCTGGCGGGCCCGGACCAGGTACTCGGCGAGGTCATCACCAACTTGAACCAGGTGGTGCAGAACCTGGCGGTGCGGCGGGGTGAACTCGGCACCTTGCTGAGCCGGACCCGGGCGATCGTCGACGGGCTGGCTCGGCACCGTGCGGAACTGCTGACGACGCTGACCGACGTGTCGGGCGTGGCGGACCGGATGGCGACCGTTGTGGCCGAGGACCGGCCGGCACTGGAGCGGCTGATGCACCGGGAGCCGGGTTTCACACGGCATTTCGAGGACAACAAGGACCAGTTCGCCTATCTCGGGTTCAACCTGCCCGCCCTGCTGAAAGGCATTGCCCGGGTCGGCCAGGAAGGTGCGAATCTGAACGTCTATCTGTGCAATCTCAATTTCACGGTGATCCCGGCTCTGTCGGATCTGATCCCGGCGATCATCAGGATGGCCTCGCCGTCCGGAACCGTTCAGCAATCGCCGATCTGTAGGTGAGGCAGCCATGACATCATCGACCTACGTCGGCCGCCTGGTCCGCGTGATCCGGCGGCCGCTCGAAGCGCATGATCCGCGCGTACTGGGAGTCACCGCGCTGACCGTGCTGATCGCGGTTCTCGCCGCCGCGGTGGGCTTCAATTCCCTGGGCATCGGCCAGCGCACCTACCAAGCCGAATTCGCCCAAGCGGCGGGGCTGCGCGTCGGTGACGGCGTCACCGTCGCCGGCGTCCCGGTCGGTTCGGTCACCGATCAGGAACTGGCGGGCGACCGGGTCGTGGTCACCATGCGCATCGCCGACGATGTGGCGCTCGGCGGCGAAACCACGGCGGCGATCAAACTGACCACTTTGCTCGGCGCGCGCTACGTCGAAGTGCGGCCCGCGGGTGCGGGCAAGCTTTCCGACCGGAGAATCCCGTTGTCGCACACCGCCGTACCCTATGATCTCCAGCAGGCGCTCGAGAACGCCACCACCACTTTCGAGCAGGTCGACGCCGCGCAGATCGGCCGATCCCTCGACGCATTGGCCACCCAACTCGACGGCGTCCCCGCCGTCCTGCCGGGCATGCTGGCCAATGTTCGGGCGCTGGCGAGCATCCTCGGAAGCCGACGCGACGAACTCGGCGCACTGCTGGCCGGAGTGCGTCAACTGACTTCGATGGTCACCGCTCAGGAAGCCGACGTCTCGGCCATCCTCACCGTCGGACGAGATCTGCTGAACGACATAGCCGCTCGTAGGCAGGTGATCGAGATGCTGATGTCGGCGACCACGCGGCTGGTCGATCAGGTCCGCGGCATCGTGGTCGACGATCGGCCGAAGCTCGACGACCTGCTGCGTGGACTCAACGGCCTGCTCGGCAGTCTCGCCCGCCACGACGATCTGCTGCGCAACACCTTGGAGATCCTGCCCGTCACGGTTCGCAACCTGACCAACGCGTCGGGGAACGGGAACTCCGTGGACTTCAACTCTCCCGCCGGTGTGCTGGTGGATTCGTGGATGTGCGCGTTGAGCGGGCGCGCCGAGCAGGCCGACCTGCCGAAGTACTTCGGAGATTGCCGATGAGAACGATATTCAGGGTGGTGCGCGCCGTGGCGGTCCTCGGGGTCTGCGCGGTCGTGGGCTGCGCGAGCGCTCCGCTGAACCGCGGTCCGGCCGACATCACGGTGGTGGCCCAGTTCGACAGTGCCGCGGGCCTGTACGTCGGCAACGCCGTCGCCGTCCTGGGGATGCCGGTCGGCGAGGTGACCGGCATCGCGCCGAAGGGCGCGTACGTCGAAGTGACCATGCGCGTCGACGGCGATGCGAAGATCCCGGCGAACGCCACCGCGGTGACATTGTCCACCTCGGTGCTGACCGACCGGCACGTCGAATTCACGCCCGTGTACCGGGGCGGGGACACCTTACGTGACGGCGCCCGGCTCGGGCCGGACCATACGAGGACACCGGTCGGCGTGGACCGGCTGATCGCGATGGCCGACCGTATGTCCGGCGAACTGGAGGGACAACAGCCCGGTGACGGCCCGATCGCACGGCTGCTCGCCGTCGCCTCCTCGGCCACCGGCGGTAACGGCGAACAATTGCGCGCCACCATGGACGAGTTGTCGCGGGCGCTGCGGCTCGGCGACGACGCGGGGGCCGGGACGCGGGACGCCGTGACCCAGATCGTGAACGAATTATCCGTGCTGGTCGCCGCCGCCGCGCGCGGTGATCAGGTCATCCGCGAATTCGGTGCCGCGTCGGGACAACTGGGTGATCTGCTCGCGCAACTCGATATCGGCTCCGGGACGACCGGCGCGCAGATCACCGCTGTCCTGCGCCAGGCCGACGACCTGCTGACGGCCAACCGGGAGGCGCTGCGATCCGCGGTCTCCGATACGGGCACCGTCATGAAATCCCTCGCGGACTACCGCGACCAGCTGGCCGAATTCCTGGACCTGGCACCGATGCTGCTGGCCAATGGCTACAACGCGGTCGATCAACAGGCGGGCGGTGCCAGGATCCACGCGCTGCTCGACCGGGTCGTCTTCGACGGTCAGATGGTCAAGGAGGTGTGCAACATCCTGGGTCTTCGTCAACTGGGTTGCAGCACAGGAACATTGCAGGACTTCGGACCGGATTTCGGGATCACCGACATGTTGGAAGCGATGAGTAGGTTGCCTCGATGAGAACCAGGTATTCGGTGCTGACGACCGCGACGTTCGCGGCGGCCGTACTGGTGACGACATCGGGATGTTCGGTAGGACTCGGTGATCTGCCGCTGTCGGCGCCCGGCTCGGGCGAGTCCGGCTACACCATCAGAGCGAGTTTCGCGAACGCGCTCAACCTCCCGGAGAAGGCGAAGGTCCGGCTGGCGGGAGCCGACGTCGGCGAAGTGGCGGACATGAGCGTCGCCGATTACACGGCTCTGGTGACGCTGCGTATCCGAGCGGACGTCGCCCTGCCGGTCGGTACGCGGGCGCAGTTGCGCACCGCGACCCCGCTCGGTGACGTCTACGTGGCACTCGACGCGCCGGCCGATGTCTCGCCCGCGACCGCGTCCATGCGTGACGGCGACACCATTCCGGTCCAGTCGACGTCGGCGGCGGCGACCGTCGAGGAACTGCTGACCACGGCGTCGCTGCTGGTCAACGGGGGCGCCATCCGGAATCTGACCAGCGTCGTCAACGGGCTGGGGCGGTCGGTCGGCGATCGCGGCGACCACGTCGGGGCCCTGCTGGACCAGTCGACCGAGCTGGTCACGGCTCTGGCCGCCAGGTCCGACGACATTCGCGTCGCGCTGGCCGAAACCAACAGGCTGGTCGCCGAATTGGCGGCCCAACGCGGCGTGATCGACGACTTCGTCCGTGTCGCCGGTCCGGCGGCGGCGACCATCGAGGGCAGTGCGCAACAGGCGCTCGCGCTCATCCGGCAGGTCGACGAGATCAGCGCCCAACTGGCGAAGTTCCCGGTGTTGCGCGGTGGTGAGATCGGCGGGCTCATCGCGAACCTGGACCGGATCTCCGCGGGGCTCAACGACGCCGTCTTGAATCCGGGCGCGAGCCTCGCCGCGCTGAACGCTCTGCTGCCCTCGGTCGTCAAGCTTACGAGCGGCACGTCCGCGCACGGCAACGTCGACCTGGAGGACTTCGCGGTGGGCGCCTTGCCCGACCCGTTCCACGAGGCCGATCCCGGGAGCCGGGTACCCGATGCGAGCGATTGGCAGGCATTGGTCGGTTCGCTCACCTACACCCTGCTCACGCTGCGCGAGCGCGTCCTGGGACCGGGACGATGAGCGCGGGCCGGAGCCGCGTCGTCGCGTTCGCGGCCGTGGCCGCGGACGCGCCGGCGCGGCTGCTGCTCGGCGTAGTGCGCGGCGGACGGCCGCATCGGCTCGCGCTGTCGGCGGTGGCGCTGGGCGTCACCGCGGTGGTCGGAGCGACGTATCTGGTCTTCGGAGCGCTCGGCGTCGATCCGACGGCGGCGACCATCACGGTGCGGGTGCATCTCGCGCAGTCCGGCGGGCTGCTGCCCGGCCAAGACGTGACGTTGCGCGGAGTGCCGATAGGCGAGGTGAGGTCGATCGAGTTCGAACCGGGCGGAGTGATCGCGGTGGCGAGCATCGACGCCGAGGTGCGGGTGCCCGACGACGGCACGGTCGATGTGATCAGCCTGTCGACGGCGGGGGAGCAGTTCCTGGATTTCCGGCCCACCCGGTCGACCGGGCCGTTCCTGGTCGACGGTGCGGAGATCGCACCGGAACGGACCTCGACGCCGACGCCGCTGTGGCAGATGCTCGGCGCTCTCGATTCCACTCTGGCGCAGATAGATCCGGCCCGGCTCGCCTCGGTGGTCGACGAACTGGGCGTGGGGCCGGAGGGGCCGCAGAAACTGAAGGACATCCTCGACGGCGGGATCTTCTTGGTCGCCACGCTGGATTCCGTGCTCCCGCAGACGGTCGGACTGGTGCGCGACAGCAAGACGGTGCTGTCGACCCTCGGCACAGGGTCGGAGGGTCTGACTCGATTCTCGGCCGACGCGGCGAAGTTCATGCGCGGAGTGGAGGCGAAGACCGGAGGTTTCGCCGACCTGCTCGGTGCGACGCCGGGAACCCTCACCGCCTTGGACGCGGTGCTGGCGGACAACTCCGCGGCGGTCGTCGGCATGCTGACGAACCTTTCGACCGTCGCCCAGCTGACGAATACACGCGTTCCGGCCATGCGAGAGTTCTTCTTTCCGACCCAGCGCGCCGGATCGACTCTCGACGCGTTGGCGATGGTGATGCACGATGGCGGCCTCTGGGGATTGGTCAGCCTGTATCCGCGATACACCTGCGTCTACGACCTGCCGCGCAAGCCGCCGTCGGTCGGTGACTACGCCGAACCCTACCTCTACACCTACTGCCCGGACGACAACCCGTCGATCCTGGTCCGCGGCGCGCACAACGCGCCTCGGCCGCCGGGGGAGCGCATTCCCGGCCCACCACCGCCGGGTGAACCCGCCGATCGGACGGCCACACCCACTCCGGTGGGCCCGTTCTCGCTGCCCATGCCGTTGCCGCTGGTCGGCTCCGGGCAACCGATTCCCGCTCCACCCAGGTGAACGACCCAGCCCACTTTCGTCGACCCGAGGAAACTGTGATGACTCAGAAGACCGACCGCGCAACCACCGACGAGCACGCCACCGAGAAGGACGAGCCGTCGACGGAAGTACCACCGGCGGCTTCCGCGGACGAGACGGTGACCGCGCCCGCCGACGAGGCGACGGATCCACCTGCCGAGCCCGAATTCGTGATGCCGTCCAAGTGGGCGATCCGCCGCATGGTTCTCGCGCTGATCTGGCGCAAGATCCGTATCCCGCTGCTCGTGCTGGTCGCCGTGGCGGCCGTGGTGCTCGCGGTGATCTTCGGGTGGCAGTTGAAGCAGGAGAAGGACACCGACGACGCCGCGGCGGCGGGCCTCGCGGCGGCCCGTGCCTACGCCGTGACATTGACCAGCGTCGATTCCACGAACCTCGACCGCGACTTCACCGCGGTGCTCGACGGGGCGACCGGGGAGTTCAGGGACATGTACACGCGCTCCAGCGGACAGCTGCGTCAGCTGTTGCTGGACAACAAGGCCACCGGCAAGGGGACGGTGCTCGACGCGGCCGTGAAATCGGTGACCTCGACGAAGGTGGAAGTGCTGCTGTTCATCGATCAGACGGTGTCCAACACGGCATCGGCCGATCCCCGGGTGGATCGCAGCCGCGTCATGATGACGATGGAGCTGGTCGACGGCCGCTGGCTGGCGAGCCGGGTGTCCATCCCCTGACCTGTTCCGCGATGCAGTCCGCGTGGGGGCGGAAACGGACCCCCGGACCTGCTCGTCGAGACCATCGCCGGGCGCCGCTGTGGCGGCGCCCATGAAGGCGGCTCCCGCACCCCGTATCAGAGTCGGTAGTCCCGCAGGACCCCTTTCTCGATGATTCGCTTCTGGATCTCGCTGGTCCCTTCGCCGATGAGCATGAACGGCGCTTCGCGCATGAGACGTTCGATCTCGTATTCGGTGGAGTATCCGTATCCGCCGTGGATGCGGAAACTGGCCTGGGTGACCTCGTTGCAGAATTCGCTGGCCAGGTACTTCGCCATGCCCGCGGCGACATCGTTGCGCTGACCGGAATCCTTCAGACGGGCCGCGTTGACCATCATGAGGTGGGCCGCCTCGACCTTGGTGGCCATCTCGGCCAGCGAGAACCCGATGGCCTGATGTTCGACGATGGGCTTGCCGAACGCCGTGCGCTGCTGGGCGTAGCGCGCGCCCAGTTCGAAAGCGCGCAAGGCGATCCCGCAGGCCCGCGCCGCGACGTTGACGCGGCCGACTTCGATGCCGTCCATCATCTGCTTGAAGCCTTGACCGGGCGCGCCGCCGAGGACGGCGTCCGCGGTGACGACGTGGTTGTCGAGCAGCATCTCGGTGGTGTCGATGCCCTTGTAGCCCATTTTGGGGATCTTGCCCGGAATCGTCAGGCCGGGCGCGACCTCGCCGAAGCCCGCGGGCTTCTCGAGCAGGAAGGTGGTGAGGTTGTCGTGCGGACGTTCGCGGCCTTCGTCGGTGCGTACCAGCACGGCGACCACCGTCGCCGTCGAGCCGTTGGTCAGCCACATCTTCCGGCCGTCGAGCGTGTAGGCGCCCGACTCGTCGCGCACGGCCCTGGTGCGGATGGCGGCCACGTCCGAGCCCAGTTCGGGCTCGGACATGGAGAACGCGCCGCGCACCTCGCCGGTCGCCATCCGCGGCAGGAAATGCCGCTTCTGCTCCGGGGTGCCGTGCTGGGCGAGCAGGTAGGCGACGATGAAGTGGGTGTTGATGACACCGGAGACGCTCATCCAGCCGCGCGCCAGTTCCTCGACGCACAGGGCGTAGGTCAGCAGGGATTCACCGAGGCCGCCGTAGTCCTCGGAGATCATGAGCCCGAACAGGCCCATTTCCGCCATGCGATCGACGATGGCCTGCGGATAGGTGTCGGTGTGCTCGAGCTCCTGAGCGACCGGAATGATCTCCTTGTCCACGAAGGCGCGCACCGTGGAGAGGATTTCGGCCTGAACCTCGGTCAGGCCGTGGGTTTGTCCGAGTTTCATCGAGGAATCCGTTCGGTCGAGTCGGTGCCTATGGTTCCCGCGCCCCGCAAGCCGGCGATGGCTTCATCGGTCATGGCGAGTTCGTCGCGCAGGATGGCTTCGGTGTGCTCGCCGAGCCGGGGCGCGATGCGGGCGGGAATATGGCCGCCGTCGACCGAGATCGGTGCACCGGGGGCAAGGTGGTCGCCGAGGTCGGGCTGCCGCAGCACCGTGAACATCGGGTTCTCGGTGACCCGGGGGTCCGTGGTGAGTTCGGCGAAGGTGCGGTAGCGGTCCCAAAGCACCGAGGTCGTGCCGAGCGCGTCGGCGATATCGGCGGCGGAATGTTCGCGGAACCAGGTGGTGAACAGGGCGGTGAGCACGTCGCGATGCCGGAACCGGTCGCCTTCGTCGGCGAAGTCCGCTCCGAGCGCCGCGGCCAGTGCCGTCACCGCGGCGGTCGTGCCGGTGATCTGCGCCAGGTCGCGGAAATGCCGTCCGGTCAAGGTGACGACCATGAAGGAAACACCGTCGGCGCTGGTGAAGTGCTGGCCGTATTGGCCGTAGATGGCGTTGCCGAGGCGCGGTCGTTCCCGTCCGCACAGCGCGGCCTCGGCGAGAAATCCGAGGTTGCCCGCCGTGGCCAGCGCGACATCGTCCAACGGGACGACGAGGCGACTGCCCTGGCCGGTGGCTTCGCGGTGGCGCACTGCCGCGGTGATCGCCAGAGCGGCGTACAGCCCGCAGGTGACATCCCAGACCGGCACTACGTGATTGACCGGCCCTTCGTACTCCGAAGGCCCGGTGACCAGCGGAAATCCGGTCGCGGCGTTCACGGTGTAGTCGACCGCGGTCGAGCCGTCCGCGCGGCCGGGAATCTCGAGATGGATCAGGTCCGGGCGCAGCCGCGCCAGTGCGTCGTAGCCATGCCACTCCCGGCCCACCGCGTTGGTGAGCAGAATGCCGCCGCCCGGCCCACTCTCGGCGATCAGCCGGGCGACGAGCTCCTGCCCGGCCGGTGAACGCAGATCGGTGACCAGTGAGCGCTTGCCCTTGTTCAACCCGGCCCAATAGATGCTCGCGCCGTGATCGGTGAGCGGCCATCGATGGCGGTCGGCCGCACCGCCGATCGGATCGATACGGATCACCTCCGCACCGAGTTGGGCCAGGGTCATGCCGGCCAGGGGCGCCGCGACGAAACTGGATATCTCGACGACGCGCAGCCCCGCCAAGGGGCGCGCGGCCGACGGCGCCGGCCCCGCTTCGGCGGTCACAGCATCACCACCGTGAGGGTCTCGGCCACCAGGACCGGCTTGTCCTGCCCCTCGTTCTCGATGACCCACCGGACGGTGAGCAGCCCACGCGAGGTCTCGACACGCAGGTCGACCGGCGTCGCCGAGGCCCGCACCCTGGTACCGACCCGGACGGCGGAAGGGAATCGGACCTTGTTGCTGCCGTAGTTGACTCGGGCTGTGCCGAAGTCGATGGCGTAGAGGTCGCGGCCGAGGAACGGGATCATCGACAGGGTCAGGTAGCCGTGCGCGATGGTCGCGCCGTAGGGGCCCTCGGCGGCGCGCCCGGGATCCACGTGGATCCACTGGTCGTCACCGGTGCAGTCGGCGAACGCGTCCACGCGGTCCTGGTCGATCGTGAACCACGGTCCCGGACCGACCGTTTCGCCGATCGCGGCCGACAGATCGTCGAGGGAGCTGAAGGTGCGCATGGCCATGGTTCACGCCACTCTCTCGAAGATGGCGGCCAAGCCTTGGCCCCCGCCGATGCACATCGTCTCCAGGCCGTAGCGCACCTCGCGGCGGTGCATCTCCCTTGCGAGGGTGGCCAGCATCCGGCCGCCGGTGGCGCCCACCGGATGACCGAGGGAAATACCCGAGCCGTGCACGTTGGTGCGGTCGAGATCCCCTACGCCGAATTTCCATTCCCGCATGACCGCGAGCGCTTGAGCGGCGAACGCCTCGTTCAATTCGATCAGATCGATCTCGGCCAATGCGAGTCCCGCGTGGCGGAGCGCGGCATCGGTGGCCGGGACCGGCCCGATGCCCATGATGTCCGGCCGCACACCCGCCACGGCCCACGACTTCAGCGTGACCAGCGGTGTGAGGCCGAGTTGTTCTGCTTTCTCCCGGGTGGTCACCAGGCACATGGACGCGGCGTCGTTCTGTCCGCTGGAGTTGCCCGCGGTGACCGTCGACTCCGGATCGATCTTCACCCGCACCGGTTTCAGCGCCGCCAGCGATTCGAGGGTGGTGTCGGCGCGGGGATGCTCGTCGGTGTCCACCACCGAATCGCCTTCGCGGGAGGAGACCGTGACCGGGATGATCTGCTCGGCGCTCGCTCCGCCGCGCGCGGCCGCGACCGCTCGCTGATGCGAGGTCAGCGCGAGCCGATCCTGTTCCTCGCGGGGGATCGCATAGGTCCGCCGCAGGTTCTCCGCGGTTTCCAGCATGCCGCCGGGTACCGGGTGATGCTTCCCGCCCGCGGTCTCGCGTCCGCGGGCCAGTGCGTCGTGGACGCGAACACCGCCGCGCGCACCGCCCCATCGCATGTCGAGCGAGTAGAACGGGGTGTTGGTCATGCTCTCCACGCCACCGGCGATCACCACCTCGCTCGCGCCGCTGTTGACCTGCATGACCGCTTGGATGACGGCCTGCAACCCCGATCCGCAGCGTCGGTCGATCTGCATGCCGCCGACCGTCACCGGAAGCCCGGCGTCGAGAGCGACGACACGGCCGATCGCGGGGGCTTCGCTGCTCGGATAGCAGTGGCCGAGGACCACGTCATCGACGATCTCGATGTTGATTCCGGTGCGCTCGAGCAAGCCGCGCAGGGCGATGACTCCCAGGTCGACGGCGCTGAGCAAGGCGAAAGCTCCGCCGTAGCGCCCGATAGGGGTGCGGACAGGTTCGCAGATCACTGCTTCACGCATGGGCTCGGCCTCCGTCAACGGTGAAATCGGCAATCAGGACAGTGTGTTCGACGGGTCGGGGTGTGTTGTCACCGGACGCAACGGCGAGCGCGAGTTCGGCGTCGGGATCGTCGCGGCGGCGGATGCGGGCGGGTTCGGCGCAGAACAGGGGAGCCAGGTTGCGGTGGCGCAGGCGTACGGGAGCCGGATCGGGGCGCTCCCATCGAATGGCCTCGGCCAGCGCCAGCGTCATGAGCGGCCCGTGCACCACCAGACCCGGATACCCTTCCACTCCGGTCGCGTAGGGCCAGTCGTAGTGAATGCGATGGGGGTTGGCCGTGGCAGCGCTGAACCGCATCAGCACGGTGGGGTCGGTGCGCAGCTCCCAGTCCCATTCCGCCCGCCGCAGCAGCGGCGAACCCAGCGTTTCCGCAGCGAAAGGCGGTGTGCGGTTGGAGGACTCCGGCTTCGCCGCGTCACGATAGATCAGGTTCTGTCGTTCCACCACGGCGAGAGTGCCGCGTTCGGTGTAGAGGCGAATCTCGACGTCGACCACCACCAGCGGGCCCGTGCGCCCGGTCTTGGGCGTCACCGACACCACGCGCGCCTCGCGTCGCACCGTCGAGCCGATGGCCACCGTTTCGTGCAGGCGGACCTCGCCACCGGCGAACATGCGCCGCGGCAGATCCACCGGTGGCAGGAACGACCCGCGAGCGGGATGCCCGTCGGGGCCGATCGAGGACGACAGGGGCCAGCGGGCCAGCGCCGCCCAGTGCCACAACGGCGGCAGCGGATCACCGGCGCCGACCGGTCGCGCGCCCGAATCCAGGACCGCGCTCAGCGCGGCGACCGGGGCCGGATCGACGAATTCCGCGGTGACAACGGTATGTGGCTCCCAGTCGGTCACATGAACCGCCCGCCGGTTACCTCCAGCGTGGTGCCGGTCATATAGGACGACAGGTCCGAAGCCAGGAACAGCGCGACGTTCGCGACCTCCTCCGGTTCGCCGGCCCGCGACATCGGGATTTCCGACATTTTCTGGTCCCAGACGTGTTCGGGCATCGCGGTGGTCATGGGGGAGCGGATCAAGCCGGGCTGAATGGCATTCACCCGGACGCCGTATCGGGCCGTCTCCTTGGCCGCGGCCTTCGTCAGTCCGATGATCCCCGCCTTCGCGGCCGAATAGTTGGTCTGTCCGGCCATGCCGACCTTGCCCGACAGCGAGGAGATGTTGACGATGCTTCCCCGCCCCTGCTCGCGCATGATCGCCGACGCGAGCCTCGTACCGTGCCAGGTGCCCTTCAGGTGCACCGAGACGACCTGGTCGAAATCCTCCTCGGTCATCTTGCGCATGGAGGCGTCGCGGGTGATGCCCGCGTTGTTGACCATGATGTCCGCCGAGCCGAACTCGGTCAGCGCGGTGTCCAGCAAGGCCGCGACGTCCTCGGCGCGGGTCACGTCGCAGCGGACGGCCCGTACGCCGTCCGAGCCGAGGGCTTCGCGGGCCGGATCGGGGTTCAGATCACCCACGACCACGCGCGCGCCCTCGTGGAGGAAGGTCGACGCGATGGCGAGACCGATTCCTTGCGCCCCGCCGGTGACAACCGCGACACGGCCCTGGAGAAGTGACATGGCATAGATCCTTTCCGCACGGCCTGCGTTCAGTACTGAGTGGCGCCCAGGTCCACCGAGATCTGGGTCGCGGTGATGTAGCGGGACTCGTCATCGGCGAGCCAGCTCACCGCGGCGGCGACATCCTCGGCCGTGGCCACCCAGTCGGGCAGGAACGGGGTATTCATCTGTCCCAGTTGCGGATTGGATTTCAGCGCGTGCCCGAGCGCGGCGACCATGTCGCCACTGCCCATGGGCGTGTTCACCGCACCCGGGTGGAGGCTGTTGACCCGGATCCGGTGCTTGCCGAGTTCGGCGGCCAGAGCCCGGGCCATGCCCGTCACCGCGTGCTTGCTGGCCGTGTAGTGCACCATGAACGGCTGCATCTTCACGCCCGCGGCAGAGCCGATCAGGATGATCGAGCCGCCGCGGCCCCCATCGATGATGTGCTGAGCTCCGGCGACCACCGTGTTCCAGGTACCGGTGACATTCACGTCCATGACGTCGCGGAACGACTCGGAGGTGATCTCGTTCCACACCTGCGGGATGCAGATGCCCGCGTTGGCGACGATGATGTCGAGACGCCCCAGCGCGCCGACGCCCTCGTCCACGGCCTCGCGCAGTCCGTCCAGATCCCGGGTGTCGACGGTGGCGGCGGCGATCCTGCGGCCGGTGGCTTCGACCAGGCGTACCGTCTCGTCGAGATCCTGCGGCGTCGCCGAATCGTAGGGGACAGCCGCGGGCAGCGGGCCCGCGATGTCCACGGCGATGATGTCGGCGCCCTCGCTCGCCAGGCGCACCGCGTGAGCGCGGCCCTGTCCGCGCGCCGCGCCAGTGATCAATGCCACCTTGTCGGTGTGTCGGCCGGTCACGTGGTCTCCTCGTGCTGTCATTGGGCGAGTATCGCCGGTCGGTGGAAAGAAGTGCTGATCCAGGCGGATCCGGGCCGCCGGAATTATCTATCGTATGTAATATCGTAAACACAACGGTATAGCCGCGTGCCGTAACTGTATTGGGCTGGGTGAGCGCGGCACAAGGTCTCCGTGAGATCGGGTTCGCGGTGGCGGTTCGGTCTGTGGATCGACGTCCCGTATACGGCTGCGCGGCCGGCGGTAGAACTGTTACAGTTGCGCTTACTGGATGATTGTCCATTCGGGTTGGCCGCGTCGTCGCGCGGTGGCGGACCGGGTTCGGTGCGAGTGAGGAGTGCGCGGATGTCGCAGGTCGTCGGGTTCGTAGGGGCGGGCCAGATGGGCGAGCCGATGGTGGTTCGACTGGTAGCGGCGGGCCATCGGACCATCGTGTACGCCCGGCGGGAACCGGTGCGGGAACGCCTGCGGGCCGCCGGAGCGGAAGTCGTGGATTCCGTGCGTGAGGCGGCCTCGTCCAGCGACGTGATCATCGCGTGCTTGTTCTCCGATCAGCAGTTGGCGGAGGTGTTGAGCGGGAGCGGCGGGGTGCTCGCGACGGCGCGGCCCGACGCGGTGGTGGTATCGCATACCACCGGAGCGGTCTCGACGATCAAGAGCCTGGCCGCCGAGCGCCCGGACGGCCCCGTTCTGCTCGACGGACCGGTCAGTGGGTCGGCCGAGGACATCGCGAACGGCAGGCTGACGGTATTGCTCGGCGGGCCGTCCGAAGCGGTCGAAGCGGTGCGTCCGGTGCTGGCCGCCTACGCTAGCACCGTCATCGCGACGGGTGCGCTGGGCAGTGCACTGGGCGTGAAGCTGGTGAACAACGCGCTGTTCGCCGCCAACGCGCAATTGGTGGCCGTGGCCGCCGAGGTGGGCAGGCAATTGGGCATCGAGGACGGTCAGCTGCTGGACGCGCTGTCGGTGGCGAGCGGCAACAGCTTCGCGGCCGACTCGATCCGGCGTACCGGTGGTTTCGCGAAATTCGAGAAACGCGCCGCGCCGTTCCTGCGCAAGGACGTCGCCGCCTGCTTGACCGCCACCGCCGATCTCGGCATCGACCTCGGCGCGCTGGGCGCCGCGATCACCGCCGGTCCGTTCGACTTGACCTGACTTCGCATCGGAGAGATCCCGACCATGGACATCACGACCACCGAAGAGCCTGTCCAGGACGCCGCGCGGAGGAGACCGAACGGTGAGGTCACCGACCCGGCCGAGCTGACCGCCATCCTGGACCTGCAACGGCGAGCGTTCCTGCGCGAGGGACCGCCCTCGGCGGCGGTGCGCCGCGATCGGATCGACCGGCTGCTGGCCATGGTCCTGGACAACATCGACGATTTCGCCGACGCGATGTCGCGTGATTTCGGCACTCGCTCGCGGACCGGGACGCTGTTCGCGGAGATCCTGGGAATGCTCACCGCGTTCGAGCACACGCGCTCGCACGTCGCGCGGTGGATGCGCCCGGTGCGGGCGAGCCGGCTCTCGCGCCTGTACGGCATCCGCACCGAAGTGCATCCCTCGCCCCTCGGGGTGGTCGGCATCATCGGTCCGTGGAATTTCCCGCTCCAGTTGGTCGTGGTGCCTGCGGCTTCGGCGTTCGCCGCGGGCAACCGAGTCATGATCAAGATGTCCGAGATCACCGCGCATACCGCGGAACTGACCCGTTCGCTGGCCGCGCGGTATTTCGATCCGTCCGAGCTGGCCGTCGTGACCGGGGGACCGGATGTCGGCGCCGCCTTCACCCGTCTGCCGCTCGACCACCTCTTCTTCACCGGATCGACGGGTGTGGGGCGCCTGGTGCAGCGGGCCGCGGCCGAGAACCTGGTCCCGGTGACACTGGAACTCGGGGGAAAGAATCCGGTGGTGGTCGCGCCGGACGCAGACCTCGACCGTGCGGCGAACCGGATCGCCCGCGCCAGGATGGTCAACGGCGGACAAGTGTGCGTCTGCCCCGACTACGTCTTCGTACCCGCTGACCGCGTCGATCGCTTCGCGGACGCGCTCAGTGCCCAACTGCGCGACATGTTCCCCTCGATACTGACCAACGACGACTACACCGCCTCGGTGGACGCGGCCAACTACGAGCGGGTGCTCGCGCTGGTAGAAGACGCACGGGCCCGAGGAGCACGGGTGCAAACGCTCGCACCGGAGGGGGAGACGCTGCCCGACCCCGTCGCGCGCAAGATCGCGCCGACCCTGGTCCGTGACGTCGGCGACGACATGCGCATCGCCTCTGAGGAGATCTTCGGTCCGGTCCTGCTGATCCGTCCGTACTCGAGCCTCGACGAGGTCATCGACTACGTCAACGCCCGACCGTCACCCTTGGTCGCGTACTGGTACGGTCCGGACCGGGCGGATTTCCGCAGGTTCGTCGACCGAACCCGCAGCGGGGGAATCGCGCGCAACGAATTCGCGATTCACATGTTCTCCGAGAAGGCGCCGTTCGGCGGTGTCGGCAACAGTGGAATGGGCGCCTACCACGGGAAAACCGGTTTCGATACCTTCAGTCATCTGCGCACTGTCGCGGGGACCGACCTGCCGGTGGCGATCACCAGCATCGCCGCGCCGCCGTTCGATCGCAGGACCGCGAAATTCATCGATCTGGCGCTGCGGGCCGCGCGCTGGCGTACCCGCCGCCGCGTGCGCGGACGTCTGCCGAGGGGCGATGCCGCCTGAGGCGTCCGCCCCGGCCCCGAGTCCTCCTCGCTTCCCCGCCAAACCCCGACGCGTGCGCTGGCGCGCGGCCGACAAACTAGGAGTCACGTTGTCCCCTTCCGCGACCGGGTCCGATTCGGCGCAATTCACTCTCGTGGGCGCCGCCGACGCCGCCGCGGCGGCGCTCCCGGATCGGGATCTCCTCATCCAGGGCGATCGACGGCACACCTACGCGCAGGTCGCCGAGCGGTCCGAGCGACTCGCCGCCTACCTGCACGCGCAGGGGCTCGGCTGTCACACGGAGCGCTCGGAGCTCGCGGGGCACGAGGTCGGCCAGGATCTGCTCGGCATATACGCCTACAACGGCAACGAGTACGTCGAGAGCATGGTGGGAGCGTTCCGCGCCCGCGTCGCGCCTTTCAACGTCAACTACCGCTACGTGAAGAGCGAGCTGCAGCATCTGCTGGCGGACGCGGGCGCGACAGCGCTCGTCTACCACGCGACGTTCGCGCCGAGAGTGGCCGAGATTCGCTCCGAACTGCCCCAGCTGCGGGTGCTGATCCAGATCGCCGACGACTCGGGCAACGAATTGCTCGACGGCGCCGTCGATTACGAGACGGTCCTCGCCTCCACCGAACCGGTGCCGCCGCCGGTGACACCCTCGCCCGACGACCTCTATGTGTTGTACACCGGCGGCACCACGGGGATGCCGAAGGGCGTGTTGTGGCGCCAGCACGACATCTACATGGCCGCCTGCGGGGGCCGTGACGTGAACAGCGGCACCGCGGTGAACTCCTATGCGGAGATCGGCGCCCGCGCGGCCGCGAATCCCGGCGTCAAACTTCTGCTCCTGCCGCCGCTGATCCACGGCGCGGCCCAGTGGGCGGTGCTGACCGCCATGACGACCGGTCAGTCGATCGTGTTCTCCCCCGTGGTGGACCGGATCGACGGCGCGGAGATCGCGCGGACGATCGAGCGCGAGCGGGCGGCGATCGCGATCGTGGTGGGCGATGCCATGGCTCGGCCATTGCTCGCCGCGGTGGAATCGAAGATCGCCGACGTCTCGTCGCTGGCCGCGCTCGCCAACGGCGGCGCGGTGCTCACGCCGAAGGTCAAGCGACAGTGGATCGAGGCGGTGCCCGGCCTGGTGGTGCTGGACGGCGTCGGGTCGTCGGAAACGGGAACCCAGCTGCATCACGTCTCGGCCGCAGGGTTCGTCTCGACGGGCACCTTCACGGCGGGTCTGGATACCCGAGTCGTCGCCGAGGACTTCAGCGCGGTACTCGAGCCCGGTCACGAGGGTCTCGGCTGGCTCGCGAAACGCCAGTACACGCCCCTCGGGTACAAGGGTGACCCCGCCAAGACCGCGGCGACCTTCCCCGTCATCGACGGTGTGCGATACGTGCTTCCCGGCGATCGTGCGCGTCACCTCGAGAACGGGACCATCGAGCTGCTCGGCCGCGACGCCGTCACGATCAATTCCGGCGGCGAGAAGATCTTCGCCGAGGAGGTCGAAATGGCGATCGCGTCCCATCCCGCTGTCGCCGACGTGCTGGTGGTCGGCCGTCCGAGCGAGCGCTGGGGGCAAGAGGTGGTCGCGGTCGTCGAACTCGTCGAAGGCGCTGCCGCCGATGCCGACGACCTGGTCGAGCATGCCGGGCAATCCATCGCCCGCTACAAGCTGCCCAAGGCGGTCGTCTTCCGCCCTGCCATCAGCCGCAGTCCGGCCGGTAAGGCCGATTATCGGTGGGCCCGTGAACAGGCCGTCGCCGAACGCTGATCCGGAGAGAACCCTCGGGCGGCGGAGATTTCCGGTAGCCGTCGTCCGAGGGCATAATTTCCGATTCGACGCCGTTCGTGGACTCGGCGACCCTGGGCACTGTTTGTCGCGACCCGGACAGATCGCACCTCGGACATCGCAGACAGCGACCGGGGCATGGGACCCAACGGCTTCCCGTGCCCGGAGGCCCACCCGGACGACGTAGCCGCGCAACCGTGGCGCGGCACGCCCTGTCGATCCCGCTACTTCGCCGCTCGCTCGGCGTTCCGCACCAAGCCGCCTCCGATGATCAACCGCTGGATTTCGCTGGTGCCCTCGTACAGGCGCAACAGCCGGACGTCCCGGTAGATCCGCTCCACGGCGACATCGCGCATGTATCCCGTGCCGCCGTGCACTTGGACGGCCGAATCCGCGACCCGCCCGGCCATTTCGGTGCAGTACAGCTTGGCCACCGACGGCGCGATCCGCCGGTCTTCGCCGGCCACCCATGCGCGCGCGGCGTCGCGCACCAGTGCGCGGCCGGCCATCACCCCGGTCTGCATATCCGCCAGGTGCGCCTGCACCAGTTGGAACCGCCCGATGGGCGTGCCGCCCTGGGTAGCCGTCGCGGCGTAGGCGACGGACTCGTCGAGGGCGCGTTGGGCAGTGCCGACGGCGAGTGCCGCGATATGCACGCGCCCCCGGGCCAGCGACGTCATGGCGGCGCGATATCCGATGTCCTCGTTACCGCCCACGAGCGCTTCCGCGCCGACCCGGACGTCGCGGAAGTACACCTCGGCGGTCCACGCTCCCTCTTGGCCCATCTTTCGGTCCTTCGGGCCGATTTCGACGCCGGGGCTGTCGGCAGGGACCAGGAACACCGAGATGCCCGCGCCGTTCTCGTCGGCCGGACGGGTGCGTGCGAAGACGACGAAAAGATCGGCGACCGGCGCGTTGGTGATGAAACGTTTCTCGCCGTTGATGGTCCAGTCCGCACCCGACCTGGCCGCCGTGGTGCGCAGCGCGGCGGGATCGGACCCGGCGCCCGACTCGGTGAGTGCGAACGAGGCCACGACGGCTCCCGAGGCGATGCGCTCGAGCCATCGGGACTTCTGCTCCTCGGTGCCGAATCCGACCAGCACCTGGCCCGCGATGCCGTTGTTCGTGCCGAACAGGGAGCGCAACGCGAGCGTGGTGTACCCGAGTTCCATGGCCAATTCGACGTCCTGGGCGAGATCGAGGCCGAGCCCGCCCCACTCCTGGGGGATGGCGTAGCCGTACAGGCCCATGGCCTTGGCCTGCTGGACGATCTCCTCCGGCATGCGGTTGTGCTCGGCGATCTCCCGCTCGCGCTTCATGACGATATTTCGCACGAAATCCTTGGTCTGGGCGAGTATTTCACGAAAATCCTCCGCGGTGACCACACCGGCTCCGGTGGACGCGCTCGTCATGGCAGGGCCTCCTCGTGCACGGCGATCCGGCGCCGTTGTGCTCGTTGTATCGCATGGACGTTCGCGCGTCTCACGTGCGTTCGCTTGACCACGCGCTCGGAATGTCTAACATTACTGTAATGCTAGCGGTATGTAATACGGGAATTGCTTCGACACTGGTGTGCGTCGCGCGGACCTCGCTGGATCGGGCAGGGTGCCGATGACTGCGTACGACGCCGGTGTGCTGATTCTACGAGTGTGCCTCGGGCTCACCATGGCCGCGCACGGCTACAACAAATTCTTCGCGGGCGGGCGGATACCCGGCACGGCGGCATGGTTCGACAGCATCGGGATGAAGCCGGGCATCGTGCACGCGCGTCTCGCGGCGGGCAGCGAGATCGGTGTGGGCATCGCACTGGCCCTCGGGCTGCTCACCCCGGTCGCCGCCGCGGGTTTCGTCGCGCTCATGCTGGTGGCCGCCTGGACCGTGCACAGATCCAACGGATTCTTCATCGTCCGCGAAGGGTGGGAATACAACCTGGTGCTCGCGGTCGCTGCGGTGAGCGTGGCCACTCTCGGTCCGGGGCAGGTCAGCATCGACGAACTGATCCTCGGCGCGGACCGAGTGGACGGCTGGTGGGGCTTCGGCATCGCTGCCGGACTCGGCCTCGTGGCCGGCGCCGGTCAGCTCGCGCTGTTCTACCGGCCACCCGCGCCCGGCGAGTCCTGAACGGACGGGGACATGGAATGCCGAGCGAAGCGCGTGACGAGAGCCGCGGCGTTCCCGATCGCAGGCTCGGGCAGGTGTCGTTCGCCGCGGTGCAACCGCGCCGCGGAATGCCCGCGCCGTCGGAGAATGACGGCGGCCCGACCATTCTGGATCGGGCCGCCATGGTCTGCTCCGGTCAGGACTTCGCCGACGCCGAGCCGTCCGTCGCGAAATTCACGGTCGCGAAGTTGACCGTGGCGAGCGCGGCCAGTGTGTCGTCCGGTCCGCCGAACACTTCTACCTGCACCACGATCGATCGTTTGCCCGCGTGCACGATCCTGCTCACCGCACGCGCCACTCCGCTGGTGATCGGGCGGAAGTACCGCACGCTGAGGTCCGAGGTGACCACACCCGTGTCGGGCGGGCGGGTCTCCAGGGCCAGGGTGCCCGCCGCGATGTCGGCGAGCGTCGCGATCAGCCCGCCCTGGAGTCCGCCGGAGGTGTTGACCACGTGGGGCGCGACGGGAAGTTCCCAGACCAGCGCCCCCTCGGGATCGGATTCCTTACGGAATCCGATGTGGTCGAGGAGTCCGCTGATCTCTCGAAGGGATGTCATCATGTCCGCTCACTTCGCCGCCGCGTATCGACGTCCGCCGGAATCCGATACGTAACCATTACTGTATTACTTTCAGTATATGTGGGCGCTCGGCGTTCGCCCAGGTGTTGCGACTCACATCCGCGTCACCCGTTCGTGGCTTCGGCCGGATATCCCTTGCGGCACAACAACTCACGTAGAGCGACGATGTCTACCTTCCCGGTCGAGCCACGGGGGACGCTCTCGTCGGAGTCGAGCAACAGCCAGACGGTCGGGATCTTGAACGAACTGAGCGACTCCCGCACCGCGGCGCGCAGGCTTCGCGCCGAAGCCGATCCGGGGCATACGACCGCGGCCGCCACCTGCGCACCGTGGCCGAGGTCGACATCGGTGACGAAGGCGCCGGCCACCCCGTCGACACCACGCAGGGCCTTCTCCACCTCGCTCGGGTACACCGTCGCTCCGCTGATCTTGACCATGTCGTCGGATCGACCGTGGTAGAACAGGAATCCAGCGTCATCGAGCCGCCCGAGGTCTCCGGTGCGGTAGTAGCCGTCGACCGTCAGCAGATCCTCGCGGGTTCTCCGGCAGATCCCGCGCAGTAGATGCGGTCCGCGCAGCTGGATCTCACCGATCGACCCGGCGGGCACGGGTGTGCCGTCCGCCGGGTCGGTGATGCGTACCTGCATCCCGTCGAACGGCCGGCCGCAGCTGCCCGCCGCGGAGTCGGGCATATCGGTGTCGGCGGGGAAGCCGCAATACGGCCCGAAGGATTCGGTCATGCCGAAGAGGTTCGCGCGAGCGCCGGGCCGCGCGCGATGCGCGGCGGGCAGGAGCGCGTCCAGACTGCCCGGCCGCAGCGCCGAGAGATCGGCGTCGGCAGTCTCCGCCCGGCGCGCCAAGGCTTCGGCCTGGTCGGGCCAGCCGCGGAACAAGGTGACGCGTTCGCGCTCCAGCAATCGGAGCGTGGTCTCCGGGCGCGGTAGCTCTTCGGTGACCAGTGTCGCTCCCGCCAGCAGCGCCGACAGCACGCCGCCGCCGAAACCCCCGACCCAGAAGAAGGGCATCGGCAAGTACAACCGGGTGTCACCGTCGATGCAGCGGGCGTGCAGGCCGGATCGGACCGCGCCGAACGCACTGCCGTGCGAGTGGACCACTCCCTTGGGGGTGCCGCGACTGCCCGAGGTGAACATGATGACCAGCGGATCGGCGGCCGTTACGGTACGGGCCGAGCGCACAGCGACCTCCGCCGCGTCCCCGTCGGCGGGGAGAGTTGTCGTCTGCTCGACGGTCCAGATCAGTCGCAGCGCGGGCAGCTCGGGATGCTGGATCGGCACACCGGGGACAGCGGGTAGATCGAGGGCGCGGTGCAGCCCGTCGTGGTAGCGGTGCCCGCGGAATTCCTCGGTCGCGATCAGGTATTCCACCGCGGCGACCCGCAGTTGCGCGATCAGTTCCGGCGTCTTCAGCAGTGTGCTCAGCGGCACAAGGACCGCGCCGACTCGGGTGAGTGCCACGGCGATCCGCACCCACTCGGTCCCGTTCGGCAGGATCAGGCCGACTCGGGTTCCTTTGCCGATGCCCGCCTCCACGAAGGATGCCGCCAGCCGCTTCGTCGTGGTGTCCAGGTCGGCATAGGTCATGCGATCGGCCGGATCGATCACCGCGGGCTTCGGCCCGTCGTGCACGGCGCGCAGGCGTACCAGTTCGTCGACGGTGCGCGCGGTCGTCGCGACTTCTTCAGGCATCGAACAGCTTTCTGAGTCGTTGGACATCGACCTTGCCGCTGGAGAGCAGCGGAATGCCGGCAGCGGGTACGGAGACGAATCGCTTGGGTATCTTGTACGCCGACAACTCGCTCTTCAGTCGCTCCCGCAGATCGGCGTCGTCGACCGCGGTCCCGTTCGCCGTCACGAGCACGGCGGCGACCACCTGACCGCGGTCCGGATCGGGAAGCCCGATCACGTGCGCGACCGCATCGGTGATCTTGGTGATGGCCTTCTCGACTTCGGTGGGCGAGACGTTCGCGCCGGCGGTCTTGATCATCGATCCCCGCCGGCCGAGGTAGTAGACGAATCCGTCGTCGTCGACGCGTACGAGGTCGCCGGTGTGGAACCAGCCGTCGGGGTCGAAACATTCCTCGCGGCTGCGTTTGTAGTAACCCTGCATGACGTACGGCCCGCGAATGCACAGCTCACCGACCTCTCCATCGGCCACCCGGCCGCCCGAGCCGGGGTCGATGACGCGGATCTCGAAGCCGGGAGCCGGTTTCCCGAACGACCCGCGCCGGTGTTCGGGCTGGTCGCTCTCGTCCGCGCTGAGCAGCACGACGCTGCCCGCCTCGGTCATGCCGAGCATGTTGTGGCGCAGCTCGGGATCGCTGGGCCGCAGTTCCTCGGGCATGATCGGGTACAGGTTGCCTCGGCGCATACTGGATAGATCGCGTCCCGCGAAACTCGGGTGCCCGGCGAGATGCGCGACCCCCGCGGCGAATCCGTTGGTTACGGTCGGCTTCTCGCGCTCGAGCAGATCGAGGGTCGCCTCCGGATCGGCATTCGAGCAGACCAGCGTCGCACCGGCCACCAGGGTCGCGAGCAGGCCGAAGGCGAATCCGCCGATCCAGAAGAACGGCGAGTTGCAGAACAACACATCCGACTCGGTCAGGCCGCGGATGCCGTTGAGATTGCGCTGATGGGCCAGCAGCGCGCCGTGGGTGTGCACGACGCCTTTGGGAGCGTTCGTGGTGCCGGAGGTGTAGACGATGGCGAGCGGATCGGCAGCGTCGACATCGCCGTCCATCGCCTCGAGCAGCCTTTCGTCGACCGCATTCGCCAGCTGGTCCAGACCGGCGATGTCCCGGACCCGGCGGCGGGCGTCGTCGCCGTAACTGATCGCGAGGTGGCGCAGTTGGGGTACGTCACCGCACAGCAGGCGTCCGCCCGCACCGAACTTCGAGGCGCTGAGCACCTCGGTGAGCCGATCGACGTAATCGTGCGCGCGAAAATTCGCGGTGGCCAGCAGGATCCGGACATCGGCGTCGACGAGCTGCTGATGGATCTCCCGTGCCGTCGCGAAGGTCGAGAAGGGCACGACCACAGCGCCGATCCGCGCCGCCGCGAGCGCTCCGACGACGAAGTCGCCTCCGTTGGGATAGAGCAGACCGACGTGCGTGCCTTTGCCCGCGCCGAGGGCGATGAGCCCGCGCGCCAGCCGTGCCGAGCGCCGCTGGGCGGAGCCGTAGTCGAGGCGCTCGTCGTCGCAGATGAGCAGCGGCTGTTCGGGACGGGCCCTGGCCTGCTCACGCAGTATCCGTGCGACGGTGAGTGCGTCGGTGGTCATGGTCGCCCCGTCGCCGATGCGGTGGTGACCCCGAAGTGACGCCGGATTGCGGACAGGTCCGCCTTGCCCGACGGGGTGCGGGGGATCGCGTCGACCAGGGCGATTTCGGTGGGGATCTCGTAACGGGCCAGACGGGTGCCCAGGTACTCGACCAGTTCGTCGACGTCGGCGCGGCGGTCCGCGCGCAGTTCCACCATCGCGACCGGTGTCTCGCCGAGACGCTCGTCGGGCCGGGCGACGACGGCGGCGCCGCGGACCGCGGGATGCTCCTCGATGGCGGCGCGCACGTCGTCGGGCATGATCTTGAATCCGCCCCGGATGATGGCCTGGTCGGCGCGGCCCAGAATCCACAGGAAACCGTCGGCGTCGATCCGGGCGATGTCGGTGGTGCGGATCCAGTCCGCGTCCGGCCCCAGCTGACCGGGTTTGACCTCGAGCAGGCCGGGCTGGTCCGCGCCGAGTACCGTGCCGTCGTCGCCGACCACGCGCAGGCGCGCGCCTCCGCTCGCGCGGCCGACACTGCCGCGCTTGGCGTTCCAGAACCGTTGGTGGTCGGGAAGCGTCCAGCCCGCGACGCCGCCGCCGAATTCGGTCGCGGCATAGGACGTCAGGACCGGGATACCGAACTTCTCTTGGAAAGCGTCGGCGTCGGCGGCCGAGAGCGGAGCGGTGCCCGAGGTGACCACTCGGACGCTGTCGAGGTCCTCCTTGCCCAGGTCCGAATGCAGCACCATCCGCAGGGCCGCGGGCACCAGTGACACCGCGCCCGGCCGATACGTGCGTACGGCGGCCGCCCAGCGCTCGAGTTCGAATCGTGGCAGGAAGACGAACGGCCTGGCTTCGGTGACGCATTGCAGGATTCGGAAGACGCCACCGATGTGGACCAAAGGCGCATTGACGATCGCGACGCCGCGGCGGGGGACGGCCGGAGCGGACGCATGCTCGGGATCCGCGCCCATCACGCTGCGCGCCAACATGTCGTAGGTGATGTCGACCCGCTTGGGCGGGCCGGTGGTCCCGCTGGTCAGCATACGGACGGCTACCCCGGGCATCGGTGTGCCCGCGTCGCCGTCCCGCACCGCACCGCGAGGAACCGGCGCCGAGTCCAGGTCCGTGATCGCAAGTGTCGCGGTGCCGGGCGCGACCAGGGAAGCCAGATCCTCGGGCCCGCCGATGATCATCGGAAGACGCAGCGCGGCGATATCGGATCGGGTGCGGTCATCACCGCGGGCGGGGTTGATCACGACGACGCTGCCACCGCTGAGCAGCACGCCCAGGAATGCCGCCACGTGCTCGGGGCGATTGCGCAGCAGGATGCCGACCTGGCGCGGCGTCGCCACCTGCGCGTGAATCCGGCGCGCGGTCGCGCCGAGTTCGCCCCAGCTGTGCCAGTTCCCGTCGAATTCGACAGCACGGGAATCGGGGGAGAGATCGAGGACATGGGCGATGCGCCGGCTCAGCGGATGGTCATAGGTGTCGGTCATCAACGGATCCTCGGTTCGGTCGGAACAGCTCGGCGCTGTGGGTCGTCCGCCGCGGCCGCCAGTTCCGCCTTGGCGATCGGATTGCCCAGGCGGGTATAGATGAGGCCGTGGTCGAGCGCGGCCCGGTACGGCTTGTCCAGCGATTCCCAGATCGCTTTCACGGTGCCCTGCGTGGCCGAGGGCGGTTTGGCCGCGATGATGGCGGCGATGGCGTGCGCGCGTGCCCAGAGTTGTTCGAGTGCGACGACTTCCGACACCAGGCCGATACGCAGCGCGGTCTCGGCACACACGCGTTCGTCGTTGCCCATCAGCGCGATACGCAGCGTCTCTCCGAGTCCGACCCGGCGCATGAGCCCGATCGGCTCGAGCGCGCAGACGAGTCCGGCCGAGACGTGGGAGTCGAAGAAGGTGGCTTCCTCCGAGCAGATCACCACATCCGACTCGTTGACGAAGTAGAACGCTCCGGCGGTGCACATCCCGTGGACCGCGCACACTACCGGCTTCCACATCTTCTGCCACTTCGGGCTCAACGCTTCGCCGGGATCCTCGTGGTGCCAGATCCCGGCGGGCTGACCGTAGGGAACCTTGATATCGAGTCCCGCGCTGAAGGCGCGGGGACCCGCAGCACGCAGGACGACCGCGTTGACCGAGTCGTCGAGCCTGATCCGGTGCCAGGCGTCGCGCACCTCTTCGCACATGGTGCGATCGAACGCGTTGAGCCGCTCCGGACGGTTCAGGGTGAGGGTGGCGACTCGGTCCGTCGCGTCGACGTCGAGCAGGATGGTGCGGTACCCGGTGTCCGTCACGGCGACGGTGCGCGTCGGCGTTTCCGGGTTCGCCGGCGCTTCGGGATTCATCGGCGCTTCGGGGTTCATCGGCACTGCCAATCGGGGGTCCGCTTCTCGACGAACGCCTTGGGGCCCTCGAGCGCGTCCTCGGTGCGGGTGACTCGTTCGCGGAACGACTCGGCCAGCATCTCGGCCTCGTGCAGTGGCAGGTCCAGACCCTTGACGATGGCCAGCCTGGTGCCGCGAACCGCGAGCGGCGCGTTGGAATTGAGGATGTCGCCGATCTCATTGGCTCGCTCGAGCAGGCGCTCGTGCTCGACCACTTCGGTGACCATGCCCAGTTCATAAGCGCGCTGGGCGCTCATCCGCTCGTGCTTGCCCAGCAACGCCATGCGCAGGGCCACCGACCGCGGCAGCACCCGGGCCAGGCGGACGACTTCCCGGCCCGCGACGAGCCCGATGCTGACGTGCGGGTCGAAGAAGGTCGCGCGCTCGGAGGCGATGACGATATCGCCGGTCGTCACCCAGTCCAGACCCGCGCCGCAACAGATTCCGTTGATGGCGGCCAGGATCGGTTTGGTCATGCTGCGAAAGGGAGGCGTGCCCTCTTGGGGAGCCTCCCACTGCTCATAGGTCGACAGGTACGGCCGCTCGTTGACCACCTTTCCGTCACCGGGAATCGCCTTGACATCAGCACCGGTGCAGAATGCGCGACCGGTTCCGGTGACGATGAGCAACCAGACCTTGTCGTCGTTCTCGGCCTCGTCGTAGGCGGCGCGCAACTCGGTGATCATGTGCGGGCTGAGCGCGTTGAGAGCATCGGGGCGGTTCAGCGTGATCGTGGCCGTATGCCCGTCGACCTCGTAGCCGATGGTGTCGAACGGCATGCTTGTCCTCCTGGGC
>NZ_JABLTE010000064.1 GCF_013315795.1 Nocardia barduliensis | reverse complement strand
GTCCGAGACCGGCCGGGGTCTGTCGGTGGGGGCGGCTAGGGTGTACGGCGTGGCGGGTGTCTTCGATCGGTTGGTCGGCCAGGAGGCGGTCGAGTCCGAGCTGATTGCCGCCGCCGTCGCGGCGCGCGGAGGCCGGGTCGACGGCGCGATGACGCATTCGTGGTTGTTCACGGGGCCGCCGGGGTCGGGCAGATCCGTTGCGGCGCTGTGCTTCGCGGCGGCGTTGCAGTGCACCGACTCCGAGACACCCGGGTGCGGCAGATGCCACGCCTGCACCACGACCATGGCGGGCACGCATGGCGACGTTCGCCGGGTGGTGCCCGAGGGGCTGAGCATCAGCACCAAGGAGATGCGCGAGATCGTCCAGGTGGCCTCGCGCAGGCCGAGTACGGGGCGCTGGCAGGTGGTGGTCATCGAGGATGCCGACCGGTTGACCGAGGCGGCAGGCAACGTGCTGCTCAAGGTGGTCGAGGAGCCGCCGGACCGGACGGTGTTCCTGCTCTGCGCGCCCTCGGTGGATCCGGAGGACATCTCGATCACGCTGCGCTCCCGCTGTCGGCATGTGCACCTGGTGACGCCTTCGGTACCCGCCATCGCGCGGGTCCTGCGAGAACGCGACAAACTCGACGAGAAGACCGCGAACTGGGCCGCCTCGATCAGCGGCGGGCACGTCGGCCGAGCCCGCAGGCTCGCCACCGACGAGGAGGCGCGAGCCCGCCGCCGGCGCGCACTGGCGTTGGTCACGGCGTCCGGAAAACCCGGCGCGGCCTACGCCGCCGCCGACGAGCTGGTCCGCGCGGCCGACGACGAGGCCAAGCAGATGAGCGCGGCCCGCGACGAACGTGAGCGCGAAGAACTGGCCACGGCGATGGGCGCGGGCGGCACCGGCAAGGGCGCGGCGAGCGCCACCCGCGGCTCGGCGGGCGTCCTCAAGGATCTGGAGCGACGGCAGAAATCACGCGCGACCCGCACCGGCCGCGACGCACTCGATCGCGCCCTGATCGACGTGGCAGGCGTCTACCGGGACGCGCTGGCCGTCCGCTTCGGCGCCACCCGCCTCGGCTCCGGCGTCGCGCTCACCCACCCGGACCTGTCCGACGAGATCCACGACTTGGCCGAGCGGGTGCGCCCCGAGGGCCTGCTGCAATCCATCGAGGCCGTCCTCGCCTGCCGCGAAGCCCTCGACCTGAACGTCAAACCCCGTTTCGCCCTCGCCGCCATGGCGGCCGCCCTCATCGCGGCCCGCGCCCAATCGCCGTGACCACCCGTTTTCGCGATCCGGCCGCGAGACGATAGACTCGCTTGGCCGAAAGGCACGCCGCCTTAGCTCAGTCGGTAGAGCGCTTCACTCGTAATGAAAAGGTCAGGAGTTCGATTCTCCTAGGCGGCTCCAACAAAGGCCCCTGACGTGGTTGTTCACGTCGGGGGCCTCTTCGTTTGAACCGCCAGTTCGGTGGGTGTGGTCACGATCCGCCGAACCGCTCTCGCCGCACTCGCTGTCGCATTGACCGGCTGTGCCCCGACCACGGACCCCACACCACGGCCGACAATGACACGGCCGCCCGTATCGGTAGCGGCTCAGGCGCCGCTCATAACGGCTGCGCCCGTCACCGTGCCCGGTATGCCGACCGGCACCGGCCGAGGCGTAGCGACGATCTCAGCCACTTTCACGGACTCCGCCGACACGCTGGCCGATACGTCCGCAGTCACGGCTTCTGGCGGTGTGGTGTATGTCGGGGCGAGCATCATGCAGGGACGTGCGAGGTATCGAGCGCTGACGTGTGACTCGGGTTCGGAGCGGTCGTCGTGACGGCGGCTGACGACCGAGGTCACGGCTTCTTACAGATTCGGCAGACGTCAGCGCTGGATCTCTTACGGTCCTTCCACCCGATCGAAGGGCCCCGGGATCGTGACCATGAAGGTCACCACCGCCGTAACGCTCACCACCCGCCAGATTGCCGAGGCGCTGGGCGCCGACCCGAAGACGCTGCGGCTGTTCCTCTGCGCGTCGGCCGCTACACAGCGGTCGGGTCCAGCAAGCGATACGAAGTCTCGGCGAAGGATGCCGACCCGATGAAGACCGGTTCACGAAGTGGACAAGGAGCGCGCAGCGGCCAAAGCGGAGGCGGCCACACCCCCGCCGAGTAATCCGCCCAATCTCCCGGCCCTGTCGGGTGTGCTAGCTATGCGGGACGATGGGGGACGTGCAACCTCCCGCGCCCGGACCCGTTTTCGATGTGATCGCCGTGCTGAACGGCGTGGTGGACCTGCGGTCCTATCCGCGCCGGAACCTGGTCCTGAGTTCGCCGCAGACCGGCGGTTTCATGTTCGGCTCGGCAGGCTACCAGCGCGCGATCTTCGAGCCGGTCGTTCACCTGGTCAATGGCATCGAGCTGCTCGAATCTCAGGGCTGGGAGCTGGTCAGCGTGGTCGAACGGAACATTCAAAATGTCTACTACACCTTGGCATTCATGCGTCGGGCCTGACGTAGGCCGGTTCGATGGCAGACTGCGCTGAATAGGGCTTTCCGGAGGTGAACACTTCTCCCGCCCGGCGGCAGCGCCCGACGGTCGGGTGCTCCCACCTGCTCGGTGGGCCCCGATCGGCATGGTTCGTGCTGTTGCCGCCGGGTGTGCGGGCGCTTGCCGCCGCAGCTGAGGAGCCGAGATCAGAGCGGTTACGCGGTCATGGACGAGTGCGTGTTGTGGAGCTCGAAGGTGGCGGCCGCTGCGGGGCCGTCGTTTCGGGCACTACTTCGGAGGTAGGCGACGATGGTCGCGGCGGGATCTCGTTCGAATCTGATTGATGCGTCTAGAAACTCGGTGGCGGAGGTGGCCAGGGTCGGTTCCGCGTGGCGCAGCGCGCTCACCAGCCGGGCGCCACGGTAGAGGAGTGCTGGATCACGGCCGGACAGTTCCCATTCGGCAGCGTCGAATTCCGTTCGCCTGCACCAAATCAGTGCGGTTCTCTCCTCGCGGATCCAGGCGCTGAGTCTGCGCCAGGTGAGTAGCAGGTTGTGCGCGAGGTGGGCGGATCGGTCATCGACGGTGATGATCCGGGATCGGGTCAAGCGCGTGACCAGCTGCGAGCCGGATGGCGTCCTGGCGGCGACACGGCTCAACTCTGTCAGTGGTAGGAAACGCCGCACGACGCTGCCGTCGGTGTGCACGGTGACCAGATGGAGCAGCACTTGCCGGGAGTCGGTTTTCTCCTGGTCGGAGAGCATGTCCCAGGCTGTTTCGGCCATGCGTTCCACGATGCCCGCGACGCCGCCGATCCGGGCGAGTCCTGCGACGGTCAACGCGTTCTTCTCGCGGGTCGACCAAAGCGCGCGCAATGTCATCGACAGCAGTGGAACTGCGCCGGGCTCGGCGAATCCGAGGTGCGGGTGGTGTGTCGAGAGCCGGTCGATCAGCGTGGACTGCAGCAGCTCGGTCACGCCCGGCTGGATGGCAACCCCGTATGCGCGCGCGGGTTCGGTGATCACGGAGACGATTTCCCGCGGGCACAGCGAAGTCAAGGTGAGGCTGTTGCGCTCGACCGCCTCGGCCAGATACGGATGATCGGTGCACGCCGGAACGGCATCGGCGCGTATCGCGAAGAGAATCTGCGCGAATTCCGCGAGCTTCTGCAAGGCGGCAAGGAAGCGAGATACCTGCTGTGGATCCGGGCGATCGGTGAACAGCTCCTCGAACTGATCGATGATGATCAGCAGACGGCCGTCCCGGTCCGGTTTCACTCGCTCGGGTAGTGCGTCGACACCGTGGTCGACATCCCCGAACCCGGATGCTTCCATCAGCGACCGAACAGGATCCGGCCCCGGGCTGAGCATCACCGTCTGCCGAGCCGGAGCCGTCGACTGCAGGGCGGGCAGCAGTCCGGCCCGCAGCAGCGACGTCTTGCCGACGCCGGAGGCACCGACAAGTGCGATGTACTTGCTAGGTCCGTAGACCAGCCGGGTCAGTTCGTCCACAGCACGCGCCCGCCCGGCGAGAGGCGTCGCCGCGGAAAGGTAAGGATCGATGCCCGGGTAGGGAACAGGCTCGTGCGCCCCGGATTGTCCGGTGACCGGCGATCGAGCCATCGACCACAGCGCTCGCCAACTCGGCATGCTCAGCATCTCGGTGGATACGCCCGCGCGGCGCCGTGCTCGCCTGCCGAGTTCGGCGAGGACAGGAGCCAGGGTCTCGAATCGCGCGGGCACATTGCGCCCGGCCTTCCAGTCGCTGATCCGCTGCGCCGAGACGGTCACCGGTCGCGCGGTGTCGCAGGCCTCCTGAGCCCGCCGCTGTGCTCGCATCGCGACGCTACGCAGTGACGGACTACCCGCTGCGTCGTACAGAGCCGCGAACTTGCGCGCGAATTCCTCGCGCGCAACGTGTGCGCCACTCATCCCATGAAAGTGAACTGCTGACCTCGCGCTCAACTCCGCCCCCGATTTCTTGCGTGGGCACCTGGTTCCACCCCCGTGCCCGACTTCTTTGTCTTAGACGCGGCAATGGCCTCGTCGGTTCCCTTGTTCCAGTTCTATCAACGAATCGGGAAACGTGCCGACCTACGGGCGAAGCGGGGGAGTCTCCGCGGGCCGTGGCCGTGGCCGCGGCCTGGATGGGGCAGGCATGTCGCCGGGCTGCAACAGCGTGGCGAACTGCGGTGTCACCTGTGTGAGCTGAGGTAGGTGAAGGTTTCCGGCGGCGGTGATGTGCCGTGCCGCGAGGACCATCTCGACGATGCCGAGGTGGGATCCCGGGCAGATGCGCGTGCCAGACCCGAACGGAATGTAGGCGTGCCTGCGGTGCGCGAGGGCTCCACCGGACCATCGACCGGGGTCGAAGTGCTCCGGCTCGGTCCAGTACCGATTGTCGCGGTGCAGCAGATAGGGGCACATGATGACCTCGTGGCCCGGTTTCACGCGGTAACCGGCCAGCTCCGTCGTGCGAACGGCGGTCCGGGAAAGGACCCACTGGGGAGGATGCAGGCGCAGCGATTCACGAATCACCGCGATCGTGTAGGTGGCCTCCGTGGGCAGGCCGGCGGCTGTCAACCGGCTGCGGCCGAGCTCGTCGGTGACCCGCGCTCGGATCTCCGGGTGGTCGGCCAGGTGAAGTAGCAGCCATGTCAAGGCGATTCCGGGGACGCCGGGCGCGGCGAACATCGACATCCGCAGCACCGCGAGGACCTGCTCCTTCGACCTCGGTTCGGCATCGTGGAGCAGGACGTCGAGCAGGTCGCGCGGCGCTGTGGGCGGGGGTGCGCCGACACGCAGCTCGATGCATTCGGCGAGCAACTCGACAAGTCTCCGGTTGGCCGCATCCGCCGCGGCCGCAGCGGGTCTGGGTAACCAGCGCACCCGGGCCTCGGCACGATCGATTGCGGAATAGGAGCTGGCGAACAAGTCCGCGGCCGCGGTATGTATGTCGTCGATCAGCTTCTGGGTTCTGGTATCGCCACCGAGGCAGAAGTCGGCGATTCCCCGCCCGCAGAGATCGCGGCACGCTTCGACCAGTCCGGTTCCGAGGCTGCTCGGATCCGCGGGCAGCCATCGCGGCGATCGCGCGATGTGCGCGTCGACGATGTCGGCCCGGAAGCCGCGCCACAGTTCGCGTCGGACCGTCATCCACGCCGGGAGCCGTGCGAGCCGTGCGGTACGGCCTCGAGCTCCGGCGATGCCACCCGAATCGATGATGAAGTTCGTATTGGTTTCCGTCAGGACGCGGTGCACAGTATCCGGCTCGAATACCGCGATGATGCCGCGGGCCAGCCGGGTCCCGTCCGCGCCGGTCTGTTGAGCCCGCTGCAGCCAAGTCAGCGGGTCGCGTCGATATTCCGCGAGATCTCCGACGAAGCCGCTGATTCCGATCAATGTACGGGCGGCCATTGATCGCACGTGTAGTACAGATATGCCCTGGCGACCCGAGCGCGGGTGAAGCGCCGGAACCAGGCAGCGGCGAAATCTCGCATATCGTGAACCGTCCATTCAATAGGTGGTCGAGCGGTACCCCGGCAGAATGGCACGAGCAGGATCATCATTCAATGATCCGCCGACGCGATCATCGGATCGGCGCAGGCCAGTCGGGTCGGAAACTCGTCCGGTCCGGACATGCCGAGCGCCGCGAGGGCCACCGGGTGCTCGCGCTCGGGGTCGACCCCACACGGAGTGGCGACGGTGGCGGGACCCGGCAGACGTGATCGACCTCGACGTGCAAATCATGTGGAAAGTCAATAACACTGCAGTACAAGTGATTTCGTCGTACGCCGCCGCGGGCTGGGTGCACTGGATCACCCGGTGGTTGTCCGGTCCGGACAGAACTTTCGGGCCACTGACCTGCGTCCGCTTCGCAGGTTCGAAGTACTCGCGTTGAAAAGCGTCGACGGCCGCCATACCGTTCGGTCCTGAAACTGCTTCTCGGGAATCACCCGTCGTGGATGCGACGTCGTGCGTTCGCCAAGTGGTCGAAGGGGGAAATGCTGTGCGGAGAAATTTATGTCCTGGCCCTGGCGGTGATCGGAATTGTCGCCGAAGAGGCTGCACAAGCGACGGATAGCACGCACGCATTTCCATCTGCCCGATATCTGTGACCAGGACACTTCTGTGCCCGGCTATCGGCGACTCGGTGATAGAAACGAGAATAATGTGATAACCCAACCCCTGATCGGCGGCCACCAGCCCGATCTCTGCGACGAGTCCGATACCGGTTCCGCGAGCGAAGCCGACGTCACCGTATCGTCGGACACCGCCTTGCTGGAGATCGACGACCTGGTGCTCACCGACAGCCTGCGTGCGGGCGGACTCGATGACGACCATGTGCAGCGGCTGGCCGAGGTCGTCGGACAGCTGCCGCCCATCTCGGTCCACTTCGGCACCAAGCGGGTGATCGATGGGATGCATCGGGTAGCCGCGGCCAAGCTCGGTGGGCTCCGCACGATACGTGCCCGTTTTCTCTTCGGGCATCTGGACGACGCCTTCCTGTGGGCGGTCCGGGCGAACGTCACCCACGGGCTGCCGCTGAGCTCGGCGGACCGCAGGGCAGCGGCCGCGCGGATCGTTCGGACACATCCCGAGCTGTCCGATCGGAAGATCGCGGGGTTGGCCGGGCTGGCGCCTGCGACGATCGGTTCGCTCCGCTCGGGCATGCGCGATCATGGGCACGCCACGCTGCGCGAAGGCAAGGACGGCAGGATACGCCCGCTGAACGCGGTCGACGGCCGGTTGGCGGCCAGCCGCATCATCGCCGTGCGCCCGGATGCCTCGCTGCGGGAGATCGCCAAAGAGGCCGGGATCTCGCTCGGTACGGCACGGGATGTCCGGCTTCGGCTCGCTGCGGGAGCGGATCCCGTACCCGCGAAACATCGCGGGCACTCGGGCGACGTACCGGACGATCCGGTTCCCGTGCCCGTGGACCCGGTCGTAGATCTCCGAGAACACCTCACGGCACTGCGCCGTGACCCTTCGCTGCGCTATACCGATGCGGGGCGTTCGTTCTTGCATTGGCTCAACAGCCGGATGATCACGGTGGAGGAGTGGCAGACAGCTGTTCCGGAGTTGCCCGCCCACTGCGGAGTTCGTATCGCCGCAATCGCCAGAGAATGCGCCCGCGTGTGGTCCAGACTCGCTGACGAAGCGGAGACGAAGTGAGAACATACGACCGCGGCGACAGGCGGATGCGGCGCGTAATGGTCGCTGGCGGGGCGGGATTCATCGGGAGCCATCTGTGCGCGCGCCTACTGGACGAGGGATACGCGGTCCTGTGCGTCGACAACCTCAGTACCGGTAGATTCGACAACATCGCCGACGTCGCTGAACTGGGCGGCTTCGAATTCCTGCACGCCGACGTCGCCGAGCCGTTCGACATCCGCGGTCGGATCGACGCTGTCGTCAACCTCGCGTCACCGGCCAGTCCGGCGGACTACCTGCGCGCGCCCGTCGAAACCTTGCGTGCCGGTTCGGCCGGCTCATTCGCGCTGCTGGAGTTGGCGAGAACGCATGACGCACGCTTCGTTTACGCCTCGACCAGCGAGATCTACGGCGACCCTCTGATCCATCCGCAGCCCGAGGGCTACTGGGGCAACGTCAATCCGGTCGGCCCGAGATCCGTCTACGACGAAAGCAAACGGTTCGGGGAGTCCGTCTGCGCCGCGTATCGGCGGGAGTTCGGGCTGGATTCGTGCATTGTGCGGATCTTCAACACCTACGGACCGAGGATGCGGCGCGACGACGGCAGGCTGGTCCCCAACCTGATTACCATGGCACTCGCAGGTGAGCCGCTCCCCATCTACGGCGACGGAACGCAGACTCGCTCGCTGTGTTATGTGGATGACACAGTCGACGCGTTCGTACGGATCATCGAGGCTTCGATAGCGGGCCCGGTGAACATCGGCAACCCGGTAGAGCATTCCGTACTGGAAATCGCGAGTCTCGTCCGTGAGCTGTCCGACACCACCGGACGGATGGACTTCGGTCCCGCGATGGTGGACGACCCGCGCCGCCGATGCCCCGATATCGGCACGGCGGAACGGGAACTCGGTTGGAAGCCCGAGGTCGACATACGCGAAGGGATTCGGAGAACCATCGCGTATTTCAGCGACACGCAGAGCATGTCCAGCTGATCCGGCGACCTTCCGGACGCCGGGCTTCGGCAGCCAGTTGCTGGACGTCCCTGCGCGGAGACCGCCCAGCTCGGTGATCCGCGCAGCGGCGCTCAATCGGGATGGTCGGCGAGAATTCGCTCGATGACTTCCCTACCCAGCGTATGCACATATCCGGGCGGGAAGCTGTCGGCAAGGTAGCCCAGGGTCAACACCATCTGCCGCCCGCTGTCGGTGAGTGTGCACTCGAGCCCGGGCATCGGTGTCTGCGGTGCGAAACGGAGGTCTTCGCTGTGTACGCCGGTCAGCTGGAAGCGGCCTGTCCAGGCCCGATTGGCGCTGAAGTAGAAGGAAGGGAGAAGATGCATCTCCGGCCCGGCGCCGGGCCATAGCATCTCGGCGATCGCCGTGTTCGGCACCAGCGCATGCGTCAGAGATTCGGCGGTGCTCTGCTGGGCGTATGCAGCCGATGCGGACAGGTCGCGATCGGCCGTCAAATCCACTGGGACGTAGATGTCATGGGCTAGCGGGCCGAACGTGTCCGCGGTTTCGCCCGTGCGGTTGGCCATCGTGGTGACGATGCAGAATTCGCGTTCCCGCACACGGTCGCGCAACGAGACGAGGAACGAGCCGAGCACCAACGAGTACACCGTCAGGTTGCGGCCCCGAGCCGCATCGCGCACGGCAGCGGTCTCCGAGGCTGCCAGCGTGATCGAGGTGCATTCCGGCTTTTCCTCCGCAGGATGGCGGTAGTCGGTGAACGGCGTGCTCGTGATGGTCGGATCGCTGCCGAGCCTGTCGCGCCAGTAGGACTCCACAGCGGCCGGGTCCGCGGCGCATCGGCGTTGGCTCGCCGCCCAAGCGGTGAACGGTGTGGTGACCGGAGGCAATTCGTTGCCCTCGTAGATCTCCGAGAAGTCGTGCAGCAATATGTCGAGAGAGAAGCCGTCGGCGATGATGTGATCGAGGACGAAGAGAAGTACGTGATCGTTCGGCGACAGGCTGAACAATTGGCAGCGGGCCATCGGCGCGGCATAGCGATCGAAAGCGCGGTCCGCTTCCGTCCTCATCCTTGCTCGCTGTGCGCCCTCTCCGAGATCGAACGTCTGCAATGCGAAGCGGTGGGTGGGCGCTATGTCGAGGAACGCCGAGTCGCCGGATCGGCGGAAGGTCGCTCGAAGCAGTTCGTGCCGATCCGCCATCCCGTCCAAGGTGCGCTGGATCTTCGTCGAATCCAACGGCCCGCGCAGGCGCAGCGCTTGCTGGACGAGGAATGGTTCGGCGTCTGCCTGACTGGCACGTTCCGTGAACATCAGGTTCCACTCCTGAGCCAGGGATGCCCGTCGCGGACCGTCCTGGAAGGTGTCCGGGTGAGTCGTCATCTGGTCGGCGGAACGGTCTGCGTGTGAGGTGCCCGATTCGCGAAGCGCATGCGCGGTGAGCGCGCCCAGTGTCGCGTCCAGGTAGAAGTCCTTGAGCCGAACAGCTACGCCGAGGCGGCGATTGACGGTCGTCACCACCGCCGCGGCCCCGATGGATTCACCCCCGAGAGCGAAGAAATTGTCGGTGACGTCGACATCGTCGACGGCGAGTTCGGCAAGCCAGATCTCGCGTACGATCTCGGCGACATCATCGGCTGGATCGCGCATTTGGATTCCCGTCAAAGTCGCAGGCGCAGGTCACTTTCCGCACCTTAGGGCAGGATCCCGGGAGTCCCTAGCCTGTTCGAACACGTTGACTCGCAGGGCCGCGGCACGATAGACCCGCACCATGCGTGCTCGAGTGGGGGAACAGCTGAGTCTGGTGCGTCACCTGCGTGACGCACGGTCCGTCACTCTTCTCCTGCACGTGGTCCTGCTCCTGGTGATCGCCGCGCTGCCTGCCGCCACCGCCCTCGCCACCGAGCAGGTCATCGCAGGCGGGGCCGCCGGGTCGCTGACGGCTCCGCTCGCGCTGTTCGGTGGCATCCTGGTGGTCGGACAGTCGGCGCAGAGGGCCGACGAAGTGGTGTTTCTGTTGCTGAAGGCGCAGATCAACGGTGCGCACCGCAGCCGGGTCGCCGCGCTGGTCGTCGCGGGTGAGTCCATCGAAGAGCTCGAGAAGCCTGAAGTGCGCGATCTGGTTCGCGCGGCCACCGCCGATCCCCGGGACTGGATCGAGAAGACGCCTGGTGACGGGGCACTTGCCCTACTGGACACCGTGATCCGCTGCCTGGGCTTGGCCTTCGCGCTCGCGGTGGTGGCCAGGTGGTCGATATGGCTGGTGCTGCCGTTGGGCGCGGCCGTGCTCGCGGTGCGTGCGATCACCGCACGCCATTGGCGCGGCCATTACCGGATCTGGTCGGGCAATCTGGTCGACAGTCGGCGGTACCTCTACTGGGGCGGGCTGACGATTTCGGCGGCCGAGGCGAAAGAGGCCAGGATCTTCGGCTTCGGTCCGTGGCTCATCGAACAGCACCAACACTTCATGCACCGACATCTCGATCCGGTGTGGGCCGACGACCGGCGGGCCGCGCAGGCGTGGCTGCTGCGGATCATCCTCACCGTCCTGCCGTTGGCGCTCGTCTACGGAATCGTCGCGAACGGCGTTGACGCTCACTCGGTCGCCGCGGCGGCGGCCGTGTTCACCGCGGCGTGGAGCGCCTTCACCGTGCTCGGGCGCAACGAGCCGGTCATCGGCATCCAAGGGGCGAAGCCCGTGGTGCGCGCGACGCAGGAGCTCACCCACCGCTTGGCCGGGCGCCCCGTGCCGGGCGGAGGCGGCGCCGATGCTCTCGAACTGCCGCACATCCGCTTCGAAGGCGTTGGTTTCCGTTACCCGGGCGCGGACACCGCCGTACTCGACGGATTCCACCTGGAGTTGCTACCCGGTGAGAAGATTGCGCTCGTCGGGCTCAACGGTGCGGGCAAATCCACGGTGACGAAACTGCTCACCGGGCTCTACCGGCCCGATTCCGGTCGGATCACCGCGGACGGCGTCGACATCGCCGACATCGCGGGTTGGCAGCGCCAACTGGCGGTAGTGTTCCAGGACTTCCTGCGGTATCCGTTCTCCTTGGCCGAGAACATCGCCATGGGCCGGCCGGCCGTGCAGCCGGATATGGCGAAAATCCGCGCGGCCGCGCAGGACGCGGGCCTCACCGATGTCATCGCGCGCCTACCTCAGGGACTGGAGACTCTCATCGACCCGACGCGGGCTGGGGGTGTCGACCTGTCCGGTGGGCAGTGGCAGCAGGTGGCGCTGGCCAGGGCGCTCTACGCGGCGCGCGCCGGTGCGGGAATCGTTGTGCTCGACGAACCTACTGCCCACCTCGACGTTCGCAGCGAACGGGATCTGTTCGACCGGCTGCGCGGGTCGACACGAGATCTCAGCAGCATCCTGATCACACACCGGCTCTGGACTGTGCGGCAAGTGGATCGAATTGTCCTCCTGGCGGATGGGCGGGTGGCCGAATCCGGCTCACACGACGAACTCATGAGAGCAGGCGGCCGGTACGCGGAAATGTACGGATTGCAGGCCGAACGCTTCCGCCGCGGATTCGACGACCGCGCCGAAGAGATCGAGGTCGTCCGATGAACCAACTTCGCCTGTGGTTCGAGGCGTTCGCGCTGTGCTGGCGGAAGGCCCCGATGGCCGCTACGGTCGTCCTCCTCTTGCAGGTATCGAACGCTGTGGCGCTCCCCGCTTCGGCCTTCGGCCTGAAGCTCTTGGTCGACGCTGCCTCGGAGGGCGACGGTGGGCACATCGCGCTGGCCGCCGCGGTGGCGGCCGCCGCGCTGGCCACCGGCTTCTATCTCGGCGAGATCACCGATGTCTTGACCATCCACCTGGTGGATCGCATCGGGCTGAGTGTTGTCGAGCCGGAGATCATGGGCATGTGCACGCGGATCGACGGCATCGACCACCTCGAACGGTCCGACTATCTGGACAAGGTGACCGCCGTCCATGGTCAGGGCTGGGCGATCGTGGAGTCCGCTTGGTCGACGCTCGGCTCGGCGCTCGTCGTCGTGCAGCTCGGTGTCCTGCTGCTACTGCTGGGCGGCACGAGCCCGTGGATGCTGCTCATGGTGATTTTCGCGGTGCTCCAACTGGCGATGGACAGACGAGGGAAGCGGCGGTTGGTCGTCGCCGAGACCGATGTCGCCGAAAACATGCGGCTACAGCGACGTCTGTTCGAAATCCTCACCGACCCCCAAGCCGGGAAGGAAGTGCGCGTCACCGGTGCCGGACCCGAACTGGTGCGCAGGCAGGCCGAAGCCTGGCAGCGGGTCGTGTCGGTCCAGACCCGCGCCCGCCGCATCGCCGCGGGTTACTCGGTCGCGGGGTGGGTGCTGTTCGCCGCGGGTTACACGTTCGTCCTCTGGGTGCTGCTGCGGCAGGGCGGCTCCGCGGGAGACGTCGTCCTGGTGATCACCGCCGCATCCCAGCTCCGGTCCGTCGTGGAATCGGGGCTCGGCCGATCTGCGCAGGCGCTCGAGGCGAGCCGGATAATTCGGCCTTTCCATTGGCTGCGTGACTATTTCGCCGCGCAGATTCGGCGCGGCAGCGGCCGAAAGGACGCGCCCGACAAGCTGCACTCCGGCATTCAATTGGACCGCCTCGGGTTCACCTATCCCGGCACTACGGCTCCAGCCCTCGAGGATGTCTCGGCCTTTCTGCCGGCCGGATCGGTGGTCGCAATTGTCGGCGAATATGGCTCGGGCAAAACCACTTTGGTAAAGCTATTGGCGAAGTTCTATGAGCCCACCGACGGAGCCATTCGAGTCGACGGCATCGACTTGACGGAGGTCTCGGCCGCATCTTGGTGGTCGCGGATGTCGGCTGCCTTCCAGGATTTCGGGCGCTACCGGACCGCCATCGATGATGCGGTACGGCTCGGGGACCTCGCGGCCGACGACGAATCCGTTGCCGAAGCACTGGCCGAGGCGGACGCGGCGGGCTTTGTCGGGCGACTGCCCGAAGGAGCGAAGACGCAACTCGGTAGCCAATTCGGCGGAGTCGAACTCTCCGAAGGACAGTGGCAGCGCCTCGCACTCGCCAGGGCGTGCCTGCGAGCGGGGGTGCTGCTGTTCGTCCTCGACGAGCCGACCGCCTCCCTGGACGCACCGAGCGAGCATGCGATCTTCCGCAAGTACATGGCCAGATCCCGAGCCTTCGCCGAACAGACCGGCGCGGTGACCATCGTTGTCTCGCATCGGTTCTCCACCGTCGCCGAGGCCGATCTGGTCCTCGTGATGGAGCGTGGGCGGCTCATCGAGCAGGGCTCGCACACCGACCTGATGGCACGACGAGGCACCTACGCGGAGTTCTACGACATCCAGGCGGCGGCCTACTCCGTGCCCGCTGCCGTTGTGCCCGACGTCGGTCTCGAGTGACCGGAACCTCGGCGGTGACGATCAATCCGCCGCCGGGTGAGACGGCGGCCAAGCGTCGCCCCACTCCACGCTCCTCGCCCCGCGGTATGCCTCGCCCTGCCGTTTCGAGACGAGCATCTGCTGCACGCCGTCGCCCTGCGTGCAGACCTGCAGGGTGACCAGACCCTTGCGTTTGAGCGGATGCCGCAGGATTCGACCCGGTGCGGGCTCGTACGCGGTTCGGGAGGCGCAGACGTAGGAGAACTTCTCGTCCTCGTGACCGAGTTCGCCGCCTTTCAATCGCCGATGCAGGGAGGTCCGATTGATCCGCGTACTGAAATGGCACCAGTCGGTCCCCACGGCAAGCGGGCAAACGTGCTGGTGCGGGCAGGGGGCAACGACAGTCATACCGGCATTGATCAAGACGTCGCGGGCGGTGAGGATTCTGCGGTGGCCGTCCGGGGTGCCCGGCTCGATGACTGTTACCACTCCCGCCCCCTCGGCCGATCGGGCAACCAGGGCGACTTGCTCCGCCTCGGACAGCTCGCTGAGCACATAGGAGATGGTGACGAGATCGGCCCCGCCGAATACCTCCTGCTCGGCGAACGAGGTCCGCCGCCACACCGCAGAACGCATCGCCGCGGCGGTGGCCCCAGCCGCCAGCCTGCTCCCGAGGCGCAGCGCCTCATCGACCTGGTCGAGGACGGTGGCCTCGGCCAAGGACGGGAACAGTTCGGTCGCCGCCCACAGCGCCGCGCCGGTACCTCCACCGACGTCGAGCAGTGTCTTCGGGCGGAAGCCCGGTGCCCGCTCGGCGAACCGTTCGAGTGCACTGCGCACGGCGGCCCAGGTCGCGGGCATGCGGTAGGCGGCGTAGGCGGTGACGTCGGCGGTCGAAGCGAGGATCGGCGTCGAGGCCGGGCGCGGATCCCGGTAGCGAGAGATCAGCCGGTCGACCGAGGCGGCGAGTTGCTTCTGCGGAACCCCCGCGCATGCCCGGTCGAGGGCCTCGACGAGTTCGACGGGCAGCTCCACCCGAGAAAGCTCCTTTGTCTGTGATGGCCGGCCCGTCATTCTGTCATGGCGGCGGAGGCGCTAAGCGCCACGCACGGCGGCGCGCTCGAGGATCGCGCGGTGCTCGATCATCCATGCCGCGGCGCGGGCGCGCCAGGCCAAGCCCCACAGCGGCGCGGGATCGGTCGAGGAAGGGGTGATGCGCGCGTCCTCCGCTTCGGCGGCGCACTCCCGGATGGCGAACTCGATCATCCGCGCGACCAAGTGCGCCCGCTGCCCCGCGGCGAGGCGGTATCCGTCCAGGAACAGTCCGAGTTGCGCGGCTCGGACCTCGACGGCGGGAAGCGGTGGTGCGTCCGGCCGGTCCGCCCTGAGCTGCGCGTGCCACCAGGCGCACGCGGCGACCTCGTCGAGCCGGTCCACCGGCCCGGCCACCTCCCAGTGCACCAGTGCCACCGGCCGGCCGTCGCGGACGACGGTGTTCCACGGCCCGGCGTCGCAATGTCCGATGACCGAGTTCGGGCCTTCGCGGCGTAGCCAGTAGGCGGGCCACCGCGTGCCCGGCGGCGGAACGAAATCGGCCGCGGCTTCGTGCAGTTCGCGCAGTAGTCGTCCGGTCGCCCAGATTCCCTCATCCGACCAAGCGTCGGGATAGGCGATCCGCCCTTCGATCCGGCTCAGGGTTTCGCGGCCCGCCGCATCGAATCCGCTGCCGACCACCCGAGGGCTGCCGGTGAATCCTGCCTCCGCCAGGTGATTCAGGAGCGCGTGGACGATAGGCGCGGTCTCGCTCATGCCGCCTCCACTGTCTCCGGGACTGCGAAGCAGGGGAAATCCAGCGCTTGACCGGGGACCGGCCGGTAGGGCGCGAGGAATTCGTGCTCGTACCCGTTGTAGCTGGCCTGAGCGGGCATGTACTGAATGCTGAAGGCCCGCCTGGGGCGGCTCGTCGTGTTCGGGTAGCCGCGGTGCACGGTCAGGCAGTTGTGGAAGGCGACGTCTCCTGGTCGCATCGTCACGACATCCACCGGTAATCGCGAGAGCGCCGACACCTGTGCCTCGAGGACATCGGGCTCATCGAGATGCGCCCGGGGAAGCGGGCCGAGCAGATGCGAACCTCGGTAATAGGCCAGCGCACCGTTTTCGGTGTCGACCTCGTCCAGCGCTATCCAGCAGTTCAGGCTGCGGTGGTCGTCGAAGGAGAGAAACGGCGCGTCTTGGTGCGGGATGGTCGGCGCTCCGCCAGCAGGCTTGACGATGATCTGGTCGAGGAAGACCCGGACCGAGGACAGACCGGAGATCGCCCTGGCCAACGCGGCAAGCCGTGCGTGCCTGGTCAGGGCGGCCAGCGGGCCGCCGCGCCGCCACGCCAGGTGATCTTGCTGCAGGATGACCTCATAGCTGTCTCCGGTGGAAATCCGTCGCCGTAGCCAGCTGTCCACGGCGCTCTGGAAATCGTGCGTCTCTTCCCGAGTGAGCGCGCCACGCACCACGACATAGCCGTCGCGGCGGTAGTTCTCGGCTAGTTCGTTCGTCATGGTCAGCGCCGTTTTCGAGACACCAGGTACCCGTCGAGATACATGGAGTCCAGGGGAGATCGGACAAAGGTGGCCACCGCTTGGGACGGCGTGTTGACGATCGGCTCGGACACGTTGAAGGACGTATTGATCAGCACCGGGGGAAGCCCCAGTTGCCCGGTCCGTTCCGCGATGAGCCCGAATGGTGCGTCGGCGTCGACCGTCTGAACCCGGGCCGTGCCGTCGATGTGCACCGCTGCCGGGATATCGCGTGCCGCCCGCTCGGTGCAGTCGACGATGAACATCATGTACGGACTGTCGGCGGTGTGAAAGTAGTCCTCGACATGGTCGCGCGTCGTGAACGGCGCGACGGGGCGGAACTCTTCCCGGAATTTGACCTCGGCGTTCAACCTCGTGCGATGCAGGTCGGAGTGGGCGGGGGAGATGATGCTGCGGCCGCCGAGCGCCCGCGGCCCGTGCTCCGCGCGGCCGTCCACCCACGCGACTGCCCGGCCCTCGGCCATCTCCCTGGCCGTGTGGTCAACGGCCTCCGCCGGCTCCACCTGCTCGAATTCGATGCCGGAAGCGGATTCGAGGGCTTGGCGTACCTCGCGGTCCTCGTACCACATACCGAGCCGGGCCCAGTCGAAGTCCTTCGCGGGCGAGTACTCGCCGCCGAGAACATGGTGAGCGGCGAAGAGAGCGCAGCCGACGGACAGTCCGCCGTCGTCCACCGCGGGCGGGACCCAGAGCCGTTCGAAAGGTCCGCGGTCGCGTATCGCGGTGTTGAGGTAGCCGTTGAGCGCGACGCCACCGGCGAGCGCGAGTGCCGATGTGCCGGTCAATTCGTGGACCACCCGGCTCAGCGAGAGTCCCGCGCTGGTCGTCAGGTTCTGGATGGCATGGGCGATATCCTTGGCCTGCTGGTCGCGCCATGTCAGGTCGCCGGGAACGAACGGGGGGTGTTCGTAGTCCGGCCAGCAGTCCTTGATGGTGGTCGCGCCGGCGAAGACCTCGTCCTGAGGGACACCGAAGCGTTCGGCGAACGCGGCGTCGAGTCGATCGGAGCCGTACCCGGCCAGGCCCATGAGCTTGCCCGCTTGCTGCGGATCGGCGAAAACGGCTCGGGAATAAGTGAACCAGAGGCTGCCGAAATCGGAGTTGGGAACCCGCTCGATCCACTCCAGCCGATTGCCCTTCCACAGGGACACACTTGTCGAGGTGTACGCGTCCTCGGTGTAGAAGTCGCCGCCGCCATCCCAGGTGATGACCGAGACCTCCGGTTCTCCGCTCGTATAGCGCGCATACGCGGCGTGCGCGAGGTGATGCGGAATCGAAACGCACGGAAGCATTCTGCCGAGCACTTCGACGACCTGATGCTCCCATTCGCTGATGAACCGGTACGTGCGGCCCGCGATCCGCCGGAAACCGGCTTCGGTGTTGCGATGCACCGGCTCGGAGGTCGCTACGAGGTCGATGTCCCGGATAGTCAGCCCCAGCCGGGCCAGTGTGGCCGGGAGGTACTCCATGACATTCCCTGGACTGTGCCTTATCCGGCTGAAGCGCTCCTTCTCGAACGCGCCGAGCACCTCCCCATCGCGCACCACGCACCAGTTGGCGTCGTGGCCGCCGGTGATTCCCAGAATCAGCATGCTGTTTCCTTTTCAGAGATCGGGTGGAGTACGGCGACTCAGCGCGGTAGCAAGACCCGGCTGTCGGCGCTCACCCGTCGCGCCCGAGTCCTGCGGAGATCCCGGATCACGGAGGCTTTCCGCAACCATCGGTCGGTGCCGTCGTAGCGTGGGCGGAACGACCGGCGGCCGTGCACGGTGCGGTGATTGTCCAGTAGCAGGACGTCCCCCGCGCCGAGTACCACGTCGACCGTGCCCGCGCGCAGTTGTTCGCAGAGTTCGTCGAAAGCCGTGGCGGCTCGCCGGTCCCCAGCGACCGGTGTGGTGAACGCCGGATCGACCCGCAATCGTGCGTCCACCGCTGCCTCGGTCAGCACGGCGCGCGGGCGGGGGGCGATGCGCTCGCCATCGGGCAGGCCCCGCAGATGCTCCGGATCAGGAGCGATGCGGAATCGGGGCTCTGCGAGGGTTTCCACGTCGAGGGTCTCCACGTCCAGGCATGCGGTCGAAGCGACGGTGGTCGGGACGGCGTCGGCATTGCGCAGGCAGGCCAGGGCGAATGCGTCGCAGCGGTCGTCGTCGAAGGCGTCCTCGACGTGGAATTGCAGCTCCGCTCGGCTGCCGTGGCCGGTCTGCGCCTGTTCGTGACCCGCCACCGGGAGGACATCGGCGATCAGGCGTCCGTTCTGCAGCGTTGACCAGCACACCAGGTCACCCAGCTGGGCGGCGAGCAGCAGCAACCACCGATCATGAAGGGCTGTGCGGGAGCGGTCGTATTCGCGCCAGTGTCGCGGCGTGGGTCCGGGATCGGCCGATACCGGACCGCCGGTGACGACCAGCCCGGCGAGCGATTCGCCGTAGCGCAATTCGAGCAGAGGGTCTCGCAGTGCTGGTGGGAGCAGGTGCCCCCAGCTGCCGATTCGCCGCGGCAGTTCCGGATCTTCGGCACCGCTGAACTCGGCGGCCAGCTCATCGAGTGTCCGAGCGACCTGGGTGCGTTCGGCAGCGGTTAGGTGTACCGCACCGATGGCACCCTTTCTCGCGAGCTGTTCGGGGCGGGAAACCCGTTGTGCGATGGTCGGATGCTGGTTTGCCTCTTCCTGCCCGGTGGATGCGTTCGGGGTGTGCTGCTCCGCCGCATCGAGGCTCCTTCTCATCGTGGTGTCTCCTGTTCCGACTCCGTGTCGCCGCGATGCGGTCCGGATGCGACAGCGCCAGCCATCCGATCGAGCAACTCGCGCCAGGGCGCGGCGGGAAAGCGGTCGAGTACCTGCGCCCGGTTCCGTCGCAGTGCGGCACAGACCTCTCCATCGCCGACTTGGCCGCCGATCATCAGGTCGACGAATTCCTCGGCGGCCCCGCGCAGTTCCCCGGACGGATCCACGGTGGCGAACGTGTGCGCCGCACCGTAGATGGCGTGCAGCGCGGTGAAGCTGGTCACCGCGCAGGGCACTCCGGCGATCGCGGCGAGAGCCGGCCCCAGCCCGACACTCTCCACATCCGGACAGTTCGGTGTGAAGAAGATGCCGCCGCCGGTAGCCGCGCAGATGATGAGCAGGTCGATCTCATCCAGCACCCAGCGGCCGTCGGCGGTGCGGTGGCTGCCGAGCGGGACTCCGTCGAGGAACCGGATGTCCTCGGTCAGGCCGCACCGGTGCGCGGTGTCCAGGACGGTGGCCGCATAGTCCGGCTCTTCATCGAGGCTGCCGAAGACGAACAGGTAGGGCGGCGCGAGCGCGCGGTCCCGGCAGACCCCGTGTACCGCGCGGAGCAGTTCGACGGAGATCTCGACGCCCTTGACGTGGAACAGCCGAACCGGAGCGAGGATCACGGGGCGTGCCGGATCGACGTTCAAACCGGCAAGATACGCGCGGTGCCGGTCGGCGAGTTCTGTCTCGGGCACGGACGGCAGTACGTTCGGGACGACCATGGGTGTCAGGGGAGAGGGGTAACCGACCGCTTCTTTCGCGAGGTCCTCGCTGACCACCGCCCAGAGATGGCACGGGTGGGCGCCGGGGACCGGCGTCAATTCGTGCGGTGCGTCCGGATAGACGCGCTCACCCCGCTCGCGGACGGCATAGCTGCCGAACAGATCGTGGTCCCAGAACAGCACTCCGCCCGGCCGATTCGTATGCCATCGAGCCGCGGCGGCGCGATGCAACCCGAGGGTGACGGGTACCGCGTCGGACAGAGTCATGTTGACCGCGCATACCCAGTCGATGTCCTCGGCGTCGAACCACTCCGTGAAGTAGGCCGCATAGCGTTCGGCGAGTGGCTCGATGCGGGACTGCAGCGCAGTGCGCCCTGCCGGCCCGAGCGAGTCGAGGTCCGCGACCGCCGCCCGTATTTCGAGGACCTCGGTGCCGAGCGTCGGGGAGTGTGCCGGGGCGTCGGAGCGGACAGCCAGGAACTCGGGATAGCCGGACGTTTCCGGTCCGTGCGGGAAGAACGCGGCCTTGTCGGGGCGCCAGGAGTAGCCCAGATCGGCGGTGATCGGGGTCTCGATGACACCTGATTCGACGGCGCGATGGACGACATTCCGGAATACCGTCAGTAAGCCGCTCACCGGTAAACCGTCACCACATATCAGAGCTATTCTCATTTACTGCCCGAATCTCCACTGATTTGCCATGCTAGGCCAGTGGTCTAGTGTTCTTACTGTTCTGTTTCGATCTTCTTACTGTTGTCGTCGATGAATTCCAGCCGCAGGTCTCGATGGAGCAGAGTCCGGCGTCGAACCCGTCGACGATGGCGGCGCACTCATCATGTGGCGCTGACAGATTCGCGCCCAGTATTGGCGTCGGTGTACCTGTTGTCCAGGGCGGTGAGCAGTGCTTTTGAACGCCCGGTACAGCGGTGTTCAACTGTTCGAAATAGTCATTTGAACGCCGCTATCTGCCGTCTAAGCTGCACCCGGCTGGCCATTCCGATGGCTGTTCAGAATCGCTGCTGCGCAGTATCGAAGTCATCGCTAGGAGGCGCTGGAGAAATGGGGCGGATGCGCACATCAGTCTTGCCGGATATCGCGGACATCGTCATCGTGGGAGGTGGCATGGCCGGGCTGCAGCTCGCGGTCGAACTGGCCGGCACACAGATCGGGGATGTCCTTGTGCTGGAAGCGGGGCCCGACTCCGGTGGCCACGTGAACGCGGCGCACGACCCGGATCTGGCACTTCGAATGTGGCTGGAGGTCGGGCTCGACCCGCATCACTGGCGGCCCTGGCATTCGGCTTCCGCTCCGCACTTCGAAACCATGGCCGGACTGCGCCGCCGGTTGGGCGGTCGCTCGCTGTACTGGCATGGCGTCGTGCTGCCGTTGGATTCGTGGGCACTCACCGAGCCGTGGTGGCCAGCGGCGATCATCGATGACCTCACCGTCTCGTGGGCGGGCGGCGACTCGCTGTACCAGCGGGTACTGGACGACCTCGACGAGTGGCGGGGTGGGGTTCAGGAGCGTGGACCAGAGCTCCGTGTGGGCGGTTACCGGTTGTCGACGGTGCCGCAAGCGGTCCGCAAGCTGCCGAACGGACGTTTCGCGGCATACTCGCCGCTCGACCGCTTGGCGGAGACCAGCGGCAGAGTGCGGCTGGTGACCGGGGCGGAGGTGCTCGACATCCAGACGGCGGGCGGCTCGGTGCGCGGCGTCCGAGTCGTGGTGGACGGCGAGGCAACCGCGCGCACCGTCCAGTGCGGAACCGTCGTCCTGGCCGGTGGAACGATCGAGAGCAGTCGACTGGCGATTCAGGCGCTGCATTCCGCGGGAGTGCTCGAGGAGGGCCGACTCGACGGGCTCTCCGACAAGATCGTCCATGGTTTCATCGCGCCGCTCGATGCCGCGACCGTGCCGCCCGAGGTGGTTCGCCTGGCTGACGAGGAGACTTTCCTCTACACGCAGGGCGATGAGACGCTGCGCTCGAATCTGTTCGTGCGGCTCGGTCGCAATGCCGCGGGCGCTGTGCTGGTGGATGTCTGGGCCATGGGCGAGCAACTGGCAGGTGAACACGGAACGGTCGAGTGCAAGCCGGGGGCAGGACTCCGGTGGGAGACAACCGTGCGTGCGGAGTGCTCCGCGACCGATCGCGAGTCGATCGCGCGTCAGCGCGACGAGCTCACCGCTGTCTGGTCCGCCTTCGCCAAGGAATCCGGTCTGGCCGGATCGGCGCTGAAATTCCCAGAGTTCGACCAGCCGGAACGCACCCTCGAGAACGTGCTGCCCCGGGTGGACGCCCTGTCCCCGGGGGAAGCGCCCGTCACCTGGTCGGGTCCGTTGGGATCCGAGTATCACGAATCCGGCACGCTGGCCTTCGGCCGAATGTTGAACGAACGCCATGAGGTGCGCGGCATGCGGAACCTCTACGTCGCGGGACCCGCCACCTATCCGCGTCCCGGCGCGGCGAATCCGAGCCTTACGAATCTCGCGCTCACGAAGCGTCTTTCGGCGGTGCTGGCCGGATGACAACTCATCTGACGAACCACCAGCCCGCGGCCGGGCCATACGATGCGCTGCAACTGAGCTACTACCACCCATGGGTCTACGCCGGATCCGAGCGATACCACCAACTCGCCATCGAAGAATTGCGGATGGGGCGTCGGCACGCGTATGTCTATGTCAGCGACGCAGGCGCCGGGTCAGTCATCGACGAAGCGGTGCGCGATGAGCTATATACCCACTTCGCCCTGTACGAGTACGCGAGCCCGGGGCACGTAGTGCCGAGATCGGCGTTCGCCGCGGCGCTGACCGGCCCGGATCCGGTCAGCCTGACCGAAGTCGTGGAAACGTTCGCTCCCGCATACGTCCGGGCGCCATTCCCGACGGAACACTTCGTCGAAGTGTTGGAGACGCCGGCCTTCCGTGCGATTCCCTTCATCTACGACGTCATCGATCTGTGGACCGAATTCCCCACCACACCCTGGGGTTCGGACGAAATAGAGAACTACTACGTCAAGCGCGCCGATGCGCTGGCCATGGTTTCGCAGGAACTCGTCGACCGGTTTCCCGCGCCGAGCACCCATCTTGTCCCCAACGCGGTCGACCGGCAGTTCCTCCAGCTGATCGCGCCGTCGCCCGAATTCGTGCACCGGGAGCCGGGTGCGCCGGTCCGCGTGCTCTACATGGGCAGCATGGGCGGCAAGTGGTTCGATTGGGAGCTGGTGCATCGGCTCGTCGCGGAGCTGCCGGAACACGAATTCACTTTTCTCGGTTCACAACTGCTGCCGCCGGAGGAGATGCGCGACGAGGCGAGCCGGAGGGTCGCCATGCATTACGCGCGCCTCGGCGAGCACTCGAATGTCGTGCTGGCGCCGGAGGTGCCGCACGACCAGATCGTGCCTTGGCTACAGCGCATGGATGTCGGGCTCATCCCATTTCGGCCGACTGCGCTGACCCGCTCGGTGTCGCCGCTGAAGGTATTCGAGTACCTCGGAGCCGGCGCTCCGGTCGTTCAAACCGGGATGCCCGACATCGAGCACTACCCGGGCGTCCTGACCGCGCGGGACCACGAGTCCTTCATCGAGCATGTGCGCCGCGCGGACCGCGCGACCCTCTCGCCTGCCGACGCCGCAAGGATCGCCGACTTCGCGGAGCGCAACACCTGGGCGCAGCGGGTCACCGACTTCGACCGCATCGTAGATCGGCTTCGCCGACCCTCCGGCCACGACGGCCACACGCAGAAAGGCCACTGAGATGTACGAGTTCGGTGACGCGGAGGTCGCGGCAGCGACCCGCGTACTCACCTCGCAGCGATTGTTTCGCTACATGGACGAGGCCGAGGAGACGAGTTCCTTCGAGGCCGAATTCGCGGCGACGATCGGGGCCGAGCACGGCCTGGCCACCTCCAGCGGTACGTCCGCGCTCATCTGCGGCCTGTCGGCCCTCGGCGTGGGCCCCGGCGACGAAGTGATCATCCCGGCGTACGGATTCGTAGCCGATGTGATCGCGGTGCTCGCGGTCGGTGCGGTGCCGGTGGTCTGCGAGATCGACGAGAGCCTGACCATGGACGTGGCGGACGCCGCGGCTCGGATCACGCCGCGCACCCGCGTGCTGATGCCGGTGCACATGAATGGGTTCGCCTCGGACATGGCCGGGATCAGCGAGCTCGCGGCCGCGCACGATCTGGCCGTGCTCGAGGACGCCTGCCAGGCGATCGGCGGCTCGTTCCGGGGCCGCAGGCTCGGAACCTTCGGCGCGGCAGGCGCATTCAGCTTCAACCAGGCGAAGATCATCACCGCAGGTGAGGGCGGCATGCTGGTCACCGATGACCGGGACCGCTACGAGCGCGCGTTCATCGAACACGACGCCTCCTGTGTCCACGATGGGCTCGCCTTCGGCCGTCCCGTATTCGGCGGGCTCGGCGGCTACCGGATGAACGAGGTGTCGGCTGCGATCCTGCGCGCGCAGCTGATACGCCTCGACAGCATCCTGGAGCGACTGCGTGCCCGCCGGGACCTGCTGGCCGGAGCACTCGCCGACTTGCCCGGCCTCACCCGCATTCCCGAGCACGACTCCGCTGGATCGTGTGGCACCCACGTGGGCTACCGCTTGGAGAACGCCGACGCGGTCGCCGCTGTGCGCGAGCTGCTGGCCGACGAGAAGGCATATGCGATGCCCACCAATGCTTTCGGGCATTCCTTCTTCGAGTGGACGATGCTGCACGAGCGGCGTGGTGCCGCTCATCCCGGACGAAACCCCCTCACCGATCAGCTCGTGCAAGGCGCCGACGCTCTCCCGGCCAGCCGCGACATCCTCGACCGCTCGGTCGTAGTCGGGTTCGGTCTCGACTTGGACGAGGCGGCCACCGAGGGGATTCATCGAGCGCTGGCCAAGGAGTTCGGATGAGCGCTGGGGTGCGGCCGGCCGCGTCGATCGAGGACATCGCAGTGCTGCTCGATCGATTCAGCGGCGTAGAGGAGCCGATGGCGGGCGACGTTCCCGCCGTGCTGGTGACCCACGGTGTGCAGTGTGCCGAGCTGCTGACCGCGCGGTACCCAGAAGACAGCGAACTCCAGCTCGCGGGGCTGCTGCACGACATCGGCCTGCTCCTCGTGCCGGGAGATGAGCTCGGCCATCCGAAGCACGCCGCGGATTACGTGCGAGACCTGTTCGGCGACCGGGTCGCGGACATCATCGCCCTGCACGTGGACGCGCAGCGATATCTGGAGGCGACGGCGGAGAACTATCTGGTCGCACCCCCGCCGACCGCGGCATTCGCCGAGCAGCCCGCCCGGATGTCGGACGCCGAGATCGAGGCGTTTCTGGCCGAACCGCTGGCCTCCGCCGCGCTGAGTCTCCGGGAGGCCGACGACGCCGCGGCCGACGAGACACGGCGGGAGCACGATTTCGGTACCTGGATCGACCTGATGGAAAGAGTCCGCAAGACGCACGGAACCTCGGCATCGGCCGGGCGGAGCTTGCCATGACCGTCGCCGCAAGCGCCGCGCCAACGCTGTCTCTCGACCAGCGGATGAGCGAGCTGGCCGAACGGTACCCCGAACGCACGGCGGTGGTCGCGGTCGACGCGCACACCGGTGACATCCAGCGATCCACTTGGGCCGCGCTGGATCGGCAGACTGCGCACGTTGCGGCGAGACTCGCCGCGGCCGAGGACGGCATTCCCGTCTGGCAGGCGGTCAGCAGCACCCTCCCGGACATCGTCCTGCTGCTCGGCGCCTTGCGTGCGGGACTGCTCGTCGCCCCGGTGAACGCGACGGTTCCCGCCGCGGAGCGGAGTCGCTACGTCGACGCCGTGCGCACCGCGTTCGGCGACGGCATAGCGCTGACGGATCTGCTGGATGCCTGCACCGAACCCGCCGTGCCGCCTGAACGGCTCCGGGGCGGCTGGGTCCTGTTGACCGGCGGCACCACCGGAGTGCCGAAACCGATCCTCGGCCCGGAGCCACCGCGATGGAACCCGGCACGCGGCGCGCCGCTGCCACTGCAGCGAGCCGGGTGGCACCCGGGACAAGTTCAGCTCGTCCTGGGCCCGCTGCATCATGCGGCTCCGTTCACCAGCTTCCTCGATGGGGTGCTGAGCGGGAACACGCTGATCGTCGCGAACGGGTACTACCCCGAGCTGCCCTTCGAATTGATCGGCCGGTTCGGCGTCGAATGGATCCAGCTCACCCCCGTGCACATGGCGATGGCCGAGCCATTGCTCGGCGAACATTCGGTGGATTCGCTGCGGGCGATCCTGCACACTTCGGCGCCGTGCCCGCACCGGACCAAGCTCGCCTGGATCGACGCGCTCGGACCGGATCGCGTCTTCGAAATGTACGGCGCGACAGAGGGAATCGGCACCACGCTGTGCGATGGATCGGAGTGGCTGGCGCGCCCGGGAACGGTCGGGCGCGGCTTTCTCACCCGAATTCGCATCGCGGACCCGAATGGCCGTGCACTACCGCCTGGTGAGGTGGGCGAGGTGTGGATGCGGACCGTCGGCAAGGTCGCAGGACCCGGTGCCACGGCCCGGGCCGGCGGATTCCGTTCGGTCGGCGATCACGGGTACCTCGATTCGGAGGGGTATCTCTTTCTGCAGGGGCGCGGCGACGACGTGGTGATCGTGGGTGGCGAGAACGTCTACCTGGGCGAAGTCGAGGCCGCGCTGCTGCGCCACGCCGCCGTCGCGGATGCGGTCGTCCGCGCGGTGGAGGACGAGGTCTACGGCGTTCGCCTGGCCGCGGATGTCGTGCTACGCGCCGGATGCCACATCGACACGGCAGCTCTCAAACGACACTGCCGCGAGCAACTGCCCGAGTACAAGCGCCCTCGGTCCTACCGCGTCGTCGCGGAACTGCCCCGCAATGCCGCAGGGAAATTGATTCGCACTGCGGCATCCGCCCGATCTTCTCTGGAGAGTCGCACATGACGGACATCCGACGCATCACCTCCGCGCTGGCAGCACATCCGGACGTCGACGAAGCGACCGCATTCCCGGTCCGCGTCGCCGACTCGGAGCGCATCCTCGCCGTCGCCGCCGTCAGCGGCTTCGTTACCCGTCCGATGTTGCGTCAGCACCTGTGGCGAGATCTGGACGACGCCGAGGCCGCGTCGGTCGGGGTGTTGACGCTCGACCGGATTCCGCGCCGCGAAGGCTCGGCGGACCTGGCCGAGATCACTCGTGCCGCGCTGGAGACGGGCGACTCCGTGTGGTTCCACACTCCCGCCGACGAGCTGGAGACGGAACTTGCCGCGCTGTGGTCGAAGGTGCTGGATGCGGCCCCGATCAGCGTATTCGACGACTTTCTCGACCTCGGCGGAGACTCGCTCGCGGCGATCCGCATCGTGTCCGAGATCGAGCAACGCTTCGGTCTGACGCTGCGCCTCGACGAACTGCTCGACGCGACCGTGCGCTCCGTGGCCGAGCGGATAACCCTCGACCGCGCGTCCCATGGCGCGGGGGCGGCGGAGTAACAAGCCGTGGACCCGATCATGCTGCGCGCCCGCGACACGCCCGCGGTGGTGACCGAGGACGGCGCTGTCGTGACGCATCGTGAGCTCCGCACGCTGGTAGACGCGTTCGCGAGCCGATTGGCCGGTGGGCAGCGTCGCCTCGTCGGAATGGTCGGTGACCGGGAACTCGGGACCGTGGTAGCCCACCTCGCGGCGCTGTACGACGGACATGCGGTCGCGTGGTTCGGCGCGGCTGGTGTTCCCGAGCGCATGCGCGAGCTGGTGCGGCGTTACGCACCGGAATTCCTGGTGGGGCCGATCGGCACGATGGCCGCGGTTGCCGAGCCCCTCGGCTATCGGTTGGAGTCGTTCACGGTGGCAGCGGATGTCGTCGTGGCACGTGCGCCCCAGCCGTCCACCTTGCCGATCGGCACCGATACCAGCCTGCTGCTGTTGACGTCGGGTTCGGTCAGTGGCGGGCGGGGAGTACGCCTTTCCGCCGGTGCCATAGCCGCCAACGCTCGGGGGATTCGAGAGACCTTGGAGTTCGATTCCACGTCCCGCGGCGCGACGTCGCTGCCGCTCTACTACTCGTACGGGCTGTCGATCCTGCACAGTCATCTGTCCGCCGGTGGGAGTGTCCTGCTCACCTCCGCACCGGCGACCGGCGGCGGCTTCTGGAATCGCTTCGACACTGCGGGATGCCACGTGTTCAACGGCGTGCCAACTCATTTCGAGTGGCTGGACCGGAAATCGGTGCCGTGGCAGCGCGTTCGATCGTTGCGAACCATAACCTGCGCCGGGGGGCCGATCGCACGGAGTCTCGCGGAACGCATGCATCAACGGTGTGCGCGCATCGGAGCGGGCTTCGTCAAGATGTACGGCCAGACCGAGGCAACGGCGCGAATCAGCATTCTGCGCGCCGAGGATTTTCTCGCGCACCCCGACTCGGTCGGTCGGGTGCTGCCCGGTTCGCGGGTGAGTTTCGACGCGGAGGGCCAACTGCTGTACCACGGGCCGAGCTCGATGCTCGGCTACTGCGACGGCCGCGCCGATCTCGCGGCCCCGGATCAGATGCGGGGCACCATCCACACCGGCGACGTCGGCCACGAGATGGACGGCTACATCCACCTGACCGGGCGCATGGCCCGGTTCATCAAGCCGAACGGCCGCCGAATCAGCCTCGATTCGGTCGAGGGAGCGTTCGCGGAACTCGTACCAGCGGCCGCGGTCGGCGATGCCGAGGAACAGGCGCATGTGTTCGTGACGGCCGAGTACGGTCCGGCGTTGGAGGCGGTGCGCCGGGAGTTGCTCGACCGTCTCGGTCTGCCGCCTGCCGCCATCTCGTTGCACTGCGCGACCGACCTGCCGCGGCGGAGCAACGGGAAGCTCGACTACCAGCGGCTGGTCGGGCGAGTAGCAGCCATGACGGCGGAAAGGCAGGGAAGATGACGAGCGAGGTGTCCGGCCGGAGCGGGACGGTGCTCGGCGAGGTGCGGCTCTCCACGGCGGAAGCGGACAGCGTCGCTCGTCTCGTGGACGAACTAGCTGTCGCATTCGGCCGGGTGGACGACCCTCGGTTGCTCCGCGCGGTGACCGGCTGGGGCCACCGGCTGCCCGCCGCCCTGCACGAGCAGCTTCTGAGCATGAGATATGAAGAGTCCGTCGGTGGATTCGTGGTGCGTGGCGCGCTATCCGGAGTCGACCCGGGTCCGACCCCGGCGCACTGGGGAGCGGGGCTGGATACCTTGCGACACGATCTGTGGCTGCTACTGGTGGCGGCGCAGCTCGGCGACCCGGTGGCGTGGTCGGTGTGGCAGGGCGGCGAGCTGGTCAACGACGTTCTGCCGATGGCGGGCGAGGTGACGGCGCAAACCGGTCTCGGTAGCGAGGCCGAGCTCGATCTGCACGTGGAGGAGGCGCTGTACGACGACCGCTGCGACGGTCTGGCGCTGGGCTGCCTGCGGAACCCGGATCGCGTGCCCACGATCGTTGCCGCCGCGGACGCCGTCGACTGGCGTTCGCTCGACGTGGAAGTGCTGTTCGAACCGCGCTATCTCATCGGAGACGAGGAATCCGGCCGAGTCCGGCCGGCACTGTTCGGCGCAGCGGATTCACCGTATCTCCGGGTGGACATGCCGTATATGCGGGCACGGCGGGGTGACGCGCGCGCCGCCGCCGCGTTCAGCGGACTCTGCGCACAGCTGCGAGCGAACGCGATCGATGTGGTTCTGGACGCCGGAGACGTGCTGGTGCTCGACAACTACCGGACGGTGCACGGACGGCGGCCCTTCCAGCCGAGGTTCGACGGCACCGATCGCTGGCTGCGCCGCTGCACCACGACCCGTGACCTGCGTGCCACCCGTGCACTCAGAGACGGCGTCACGAGCCGCGTCATCACTCCTGATCTGTCGAAAGAGGAGAGCTGATGCGGCCAGGGCCGACCGCCGTATTCGTCATCCCGGCCTACAACCGGGCGGCGACACTGCGCCGCTGTGTGATCTCCGCGTTGCGCCAGCAGGGGGTCACCATCCGGGTCGTGCTTGTCGACCACGGTTCCTCCGACGGCACCGCGGTACTGGCGGACGAACTGGCGCGGGCGCATCCCGAACTCGTCGTGGTCTCGTTGCGCCGCGGTCCAGCGGAGGTCGCGTCACCGTCGCGGCCGCTGAACGAGGGAATCGCCGAAGCGCTCCGGCTCGTCGAGAACCCGGAGCACACCTGGATCTTTCGCCTGGACGCGGACGATTTCCTGACCTCGGACACGATTGTCGCCGAGCAGTTGGCCGGCGGCGGCCTACGCGAGGTGATCATGGCGACGCTGACGTTCTTCGACCAAGAGGCGCGCACCGCCTACGAGTACGGCCCCAGACTCGATCACAGAACCTTGTCCGGCTTGCCGGGGCGCGACGTGTACGCCGTGGCCCATCACGCGACGGCGATGCGTGCGGATCTGCTCACGTCGATCTGGCCCCCCGAGGGCTTATACGATCCGGTGCTGGAGACCGGTGAGGATCTGGGCGTCACGTGCCGAATCGTGCGCGCCATGGCAGGGGACGAAACCAAATTCTCCTTCGTACCTGCGGCGTACTGCTACAAAGGACTCGCCAAGGAGACGATCACCGGATCGTTGCCGTTGCGCCGGGTGTGGAAGTCCCATCGCAAGCTGTTGCGTGACTGCCCCGAACTGGGCTGGTTCGCGGTCCTTCGCGGCCTGGCCGAACTCGGGCTCTCCCGGGTTGTCGGGGAGGGCGCGGCGCGGCCGCTGCTGCAGCACTGCGCGGGTCGTAATGGCCATTATCAGGCGGTCGACTACTCGAAGATCCGCGCCAGGATGGGTGAACTGTCCGACCCCGCCGAGCGGACGAGTGTCCCCGGCACACCGAACGGCCCGCTGTGAAAAAGCTGATGCTCGTCGTCGGTACGCGACCGGAACTGGTGAAGCTGGCTCCGCTCGCGGCCGAGGCCGAGGCCGGTGGGCTGAACCCGGTGATCGTGGCGACCGGGCAACAGCCCGAGATGGTGCGCGCCATGGCCGCCGACTTCGAACTCGATCTGCATCATGAACTGGGGATCGGGCCGCGCAGCCCGAGCCTGAGTGGGTTCGTCTCGCAAGTGCTCGCCGCACTTCCTCCGGTGATCGCAGGCGAACGGCCGGATGCGGTGGTCGTGCAGGGAGATACCGGCAGTGCGCTGGCCGGAGCCCTGGCCGGGTTCTACGAGCAGGTGCCGGTCGTCCATCTCGAGGCCGGCCTGCGCACCGTGGACCCCTCGTCCCCCTTTCCGGAAGAGGTCAACCGCCGGCTCATCAGCAAGCTGGCTCGATTGCATCTGGCGCCCACCCAGAAATGCGTGGACAACCTGGTCCACGAGGGCATACCGGGCGAGGACATCGACCTGATCGGAAATACCGTCATAGACGCCCTGTTCCAGATTCGCCGGACTCCGGTGGCCTACCGGAATCGGCGCATGGCGCAGTGGCTGGACGGTGCGGATCGCACGGTGCTCGTGACGATGCATCGCCGGGAATCCTGGGGTGCGGGCTCCCGTCGCGTGGCGCTCGCCATCCGCAATCTGGCCCGTCGACCCGAACGGTTACGTTTCATCGTTGTGCTGCATCCGAATCCGGCCGCCCGCGCGCCCTTCGAGGAAGAGCTCGGCGATCTACCCGGCGTGCTGCTGACCGAGCCGCTGACCTACCGGGAAATGGCTCATACCCTCGGCCGGGTCGATCTGGTGCTCACCGACAGCGGCGGCCTGCAGGAAGAGGCTCCCGGCTTGGGGACGCCCGTCCTGGTTCTTCGCGACCGAACCGAGCGCACCGAGGCGGTGGACGCCGGAGCCGCGATTCTCGTCGGCTGCGACCGGGAACGCATCGAGCGAGAAGTACGCCGGCTGCTGGTCGATGATCCCGTGCTCTATCGGGAGATGGCTCGGCCGAGACAGATTTTCGGTGATGGACTCGCGGCACTCCGGGCGGTTCGTGCCATAGAACGCCTGACGCGTGCCTCCGTCGAACCGGTGGGTTGATCGAGTCCGCCTTTCAGGCCGTTGCTCCCGAACGCTGGTGATCGGCTTTCTGCCGCACGCGTTGGTAGGGGAATTCGGTCAGCGCCTATTTGAACAGCTGGACGTGACACGACGGAACGGCGAAAATAGTCGTGTGAATCAGGCTCCACTGACGTTCAGCCAATGGTGTCACTGGAAACAGTTGACCGATCATCCGAATGTGCACGCTTCGCTCTCGGTTCAATACGAACTGGAGGGTGATTTGGATGTGGCGGCTTTCGTGGATGCATTGAGTAATGTGGTGAAGAATCATGATGCGCTCCGCATCGGACTCGTCACCGGCGACTACGACGGGCGTCCGGAGCAGTGGCGCCGCCCCGTCCCCACGGGGTCCGATCTGGTGGCCTGCCGCTCTGTTCGAGCCACCTCTAGAGCGCAGTTCGACAGGTATGTCAGATCGCTGGTGATAATAGAGTTCGGGAAACCGTGGAATCTGACGGATTCCTATCCTTTCCGGATGTTCCTGCTGAAATACTCGGAGTCGTTGTTCGTGTTCGTAGGCGTTTTCTCGCATCTCGCGATGGATGCGCGTGGTCGGGAGATATTTCATTCCGAGCTGTGGAAGCACTACGACTCCCGATCCGGAGCCGGACCGGAGCGGGGGTGTGCGGACCGATCTTTCCTGGCGTCGGCGCGTCGGCGCGCCGAGGCTTCCGCCGAAGGCGCTGCCGCGTTCTGGCGGTCCAAGGCGAAGTCCATCCCGCCACGGTTCCTCGCAGATCCCGGCGAGCAGGGAGACCATCGGAGCGACGAGAGCATTGTCATCAGCGGTGGTGCCCTGGCCGAGTTGCGCAGGATGGCTTTGCGGAGCCGCTCCACCGAATTCCAGTGGATACTCACCGCGTACGCGAAAGCGCTTTTCGGCCTAGCCCCGCAGGATGCGATCAAGGTCCATATGCCGGTGGATACGAGAGAGCCGGACGAACACGAGACGATCGGAATGTTTGCTACCGCGCTTCCGTTCGTCATCCGGCGCTCGCCGGATACACGGGAAATGGGCGCTCAGATCAGGCGCGAAATGGCGGATGTTCTCGCCCATCGATACGTCTCACCACTGGTCATAACGGAGGTCGCGAGGACGGCAGCGGAGCATCGGGGTGTCGATTGGCGAAACGATGTGGGAATCAATTACACCGTCGAAGAAGAACACGTAGAGGCGCGCGACTGCGATCGGGTCGCGGTCCGAAGCGATGTGTACGAGCCGAACCTCAGATTTGTCAATGAGGGCGTCAGTCTCGAGATATCGAGCAGCGCGGAGCAGCTGGTGATGAAACTGACCTATGCACCGGACTCGCCCGTGATCGGCGGTCCCGGCGGCTTGGGTGATTCGCTGAGATCACATTTGTCCATGGCTGGGTGATGCCCTCCTCGATCGTCCGTCACGTTCGAACTCCCGCGCCCTCGAGGCGCACTTGGTTCGCCGTGACGGCGGTAATTGCATTCGATACCAGGAAAGGGGGTGAATGTAGTAATGAGCGCAGTGATGGAGATCGTCTTCGAGGAGATCGATGCCGAGGTCATCGAGAAGCTGGCGGACAGCGTCGACGAGGCCATGGGTATCACCCTTGGCGTGGTCGAGAAGCTCCCGACCTCGAGCGTGGAGCAGAAGCTCCCGACCATGAGCGTTGGGCAGAAGGTCCCGGTCCCGACCTTCAGCGTCGGGCAGAAGCTCCCGACCTCGACCGTCGTGGAAAAGCTTCCGGCGTAATCGGTCGGAAGAGATAACGGGTGTCCGGCGAGAGCGCTCTCGCCGGGCATTCGAAACGCGCAATGACACCGGCTTGTGCGGTCGAACCGCTGGGCCGCCGATCGTCCCGATCCCGCCCAGCGATGACATCGGGGTCGAATGTGCTTCTGCAACAACCTACTACGTCGACTCCCTGGCGCTGTGTGGCAGCTGCCGCGGAAATGTCCCACGAACTGGAGGTGGCCGAGGTGGCCAGGGACCAACGATGGATGCCGTCATGCTGACCACGTCGAGGCGACTAGGGGTGATCGGCGCCGGATATGTCGGACTGACCACTGCGGTGTGCCTGGCGCATCTCGGCCACACTGTCGCGTGCGCCGATATCGATGCGGGCAAGGTCGCACGGTTGTCGCGCGGGATGGTCGACATCGCCGAGCCGCGACTGGCCGACTTGGTGGCCGAAGAGCTGGCGACGGGGCGGCTCAGATTCACCGCGGACCTCATCGACGCCGTATCCGATGGCGGCGGAGTGGAATTCCTCTTCCTGTGCCTACCCACCCCGGCCTGCCCCGACGGCGCCGCTGATCTCAGCGCCATCGAAACCGTCGCCGAACAGGTCAGGAACGTGCTGACCGCGGGCAGCACGGTGGTGGTGAAATCGACCGTCCCGGCCGGATCGGCGCGCCGGCTGGCGGGCATCCTCGGCGACGGCGTCGAGGTGGTGAGCAATCCCGAATTCCTGCGCGAAGGCAGTACGGTCGCCGATTTTTTCAATCCCCACCGCATCGTGATCGGCGCCGATGACGCGCACGCGGCTGGACGCGTCGCCGCGCTCTACGCCGACCTCGACGCGGCGATGGTGCTCACCGACGCCGCCAGCGCCGAACTGGCCAAACACGCCGCGAACTGCTTCCTCGCGATGAAACTTTCCTACGTGAACACCCTCGCCGAGCTGTGTGAACGCGTGGGGGCCGACATCGTCGATGTCACGACAGCGATGGGGCACGATCCGCGCATCGGCCCCGGTTTCATGTCACCCGGTCCGGGCTGGGGCGGACCCTGCTTGCCCAAGGACGCCGAAGCGCTGCACCATCTCGTGACGACTGTCGGCCTGCCCGCGCCGCTGATCGGCGCGACCATACAGACCAACCAGCAGCAAGCCGGTCGCATAGTGAGCAAGGTACGGTCGGCGGTCACCGGTGATTCCCACGGCTCCCTCCGCGGAGTCCGTCTCGGCGTGCTCGGGCTGACCTTCAAGGCCGGCACCGACGACCTGCGTTGCTCGCCATCGGTCGACATCGCCCGCCTGCTGCAGCGGGAGGGCGCCGAGGTGGTCGCGCACGATCCGGTGTTGCACCCACGCGCCGACTATCCGGAACTCGCCGGTATAGCGGTGACCGACGACCCGCACCGGGTGGCGGACAATGCCTCGGCTGTGCTGCTGCTGACCGACTGGCCGCAATACCGATCGCTGGACTGGCGCGGGATCGCCGCGGCGATGCGGCATCCGATCCTGATCGACACCCGTAATCTCCTCGATCGTGCGATGGCCACAGCGGCCGGACTGCGATGGACCGGCACCGGGCGGGAAGCCCTCACGCTGACGGTGTAGGCAGTTTCGCGCAGACGGTTCGCCAGCTCAGGAGGCCCAGGGGCCGATGCCGCCGACCTTCTCGATGCGGATGCGGGTGAGATACCCGGGCGGCGCGTCCGCTGGGGGGAACTGGGCATCTGGGCTGGCCAGAGTCTTGGCGAGTTCGCGGAGTAGTTCGGGTGCGCCGCCCTCCACAACGCGGGCGGTGCCGGTGACCGACAGGTACGGGCGCATCACCTCGCCTCGTTCCTGGGACAGGATGGTCACCGCGACGCGTGGGTCGCGGCGGACATTGCGGATCTTCTGGTAGACGCCCAGGTGGGCGGTGACGAGCTCATCGCCGTCCGGCGTCGATTGCAAAGCCACCCAGACGACCGATACCTGTGGGCTGCCGTCCGGGTTGATGGTCACTAGGGTCGCGTCCGCGCCGGAACCGATGAGTGCGCGTGCGGCGTCGTCGAGTCTCATGTGCTGTTCGACTGTCTGGTGGGCGCTTTCATTCCCGCGCGGGGACGTCGCAGTCCCGCCGGTGGTCCTGCGGGCTGCTCGAAGATCGACTAGGCAGCGGCGAGGTAGCGGACCGGGCAGAACATTCCGCTACACCGGACTACGTGACGACGAAGACTCCCTTCCCGGGAACGTGCGGGAAGTTGGTCGCGATCAGGACTTCCACCCGGCCGAGACCGGAGGGTATGCGAACCGGCACCCAGACATCCGCGACATGTTCCTCGGCCGGTGTTCGGTCATCGAGCCACATCGCGGGCAGAGTGCCCAGCTCGCCGGTGTCGGAGTTCCGCCACGACACCGTGACCTCCGCGCCGCAGGAACCGCCCGGCCGGTCGGGGGTGAAGACGAACTCCGGACGGAGCCAGAGCGTCGCGTTGTCGGCGTAGTTGCGGTCGGGGTCGTATTGGGCGGCGATCATGCCGATACCCGCACCGCCGCCGCCGCACAGGGTTCGCGCCGGGGGGACGCCGAGGGGTAGCGCGGAGGCGGACGGGGTGGTCACGGCAAGTGCGCCTATGGCCAGAGCCAGGACCGCCACACCACGACAGACATTCACCGCTGCTCCCTTCGCCGGAACCAGAACTTGTCTGTCTGAGTGTCGACTTTAGTTCGCTGTGTGTTAACGGTTCCGGTGAAATGTGGAGCTGAGCGGCGGGAAACCGAGCTATCACCGCTGGATACGACTGGTCGGCGTGCTGATTTCCTTGATGGGCGTCCAAAGGAGTATTTGACGGGCAAACGGGTCGAATGCGAAGTAGGCGGTCCCGCGACACGACTGCGGGCACGTCAGGGAAGGGCGGAGCCACGCGGCGCGCGAGGTGTTTGGTCGTAGTCGACCTGTGCGTCGGTCATGGGCCGACCACGGGCGTCGCGCCGTCGAGCCCGGCGATGTCGCGGGAGACGGTTGCTCCTGGACCGAGCACCGTTGACCGGCCCAGGAGAACGTCCTCCGGGGTCAGCCGGCGACTGCGGAGCGCAGATGGGCGCGCTCGGCGATAGCGGCCAATTCCGCGTTGAAGCGGTCGGCGGCTTCGATATTGCCCAGGTGGCCGGTGGGCCATACGTGGTAGGCGGCCAAGTGGCCGGTCTCGGCGAGGGCGTCGGCGATGCGGCGCGACATGCGCTCGGGCAGCAAGCGGTCGTGCGCGCCCGCGATCACCGTGGTGGGCACGGTGAGGGACGCGGCGGCTTCGGCGAGATCCATGTCGGCCAGCGCCGCGGCGTGCCTGCCACGGGTGAGCGGCCGGCACGATCGCACGATGCCGAGCGCGAACTCCACCTGGTCGGCGGTCGCGTGCGGGGTCATCACGCGCGCCTTGAGCAATGCGCTGACCGGCCAGCCGCCCGGCAGCGGGACGGGGGCGGTGAGCAGGGTCTCCGCGACGATCATCGGCATGCGCACGGTGGCGCCGAGCACGGTGATCGGACGGTCCGCCAGGGTCAGCGGCTTGTTCAGCAGCGGAAGCAGATCTGTGTCGTAGCGGATGTTGCCCGAGGAACTGTTCAACAGCACGGCAGCGGCGGCCTGCTTGCGGACCTGCTCCGGATAGCGCGCGGCCCACGCCTGCACCGTGATGCCGCCCATGCTGTGGCCGACCAGTACGGCGCGCTGTCCGGGACGCAGTGTCGCGTTCAGGACCACCGACAGATCGTCGGCCAGCGATTCCTTGCTGGGCAGCGACTTGCCGCATTCGCTGGCGCCGTGGCCGCGCTGGTCGTAACAGACCACGCGGTACCGGTCGGCGAACGCGTTGATCTGCGGATTCCAGTATTCGATGCTGCAGCTCCAGCCGTGGATCAGCACGATGACATCGCCCTCGGCTGGACCGTACGCGTGTACTCGCAGGCGGGCGCCGTCCTTGGTGGTGACGGGGATGACCGCGTGGCGGGCGGTGGGGGCGTTCAATGACGCGGTCTTGAAGGTGCGGGACCGCAGTCCGGCACGGTATTCGGCGGTCAGCGCGCCATCGTACGCGTCGGCCAGCGTCCTCATCGACTTCACCAGCATCGAGCACTCCTTTGTGTCCACCGTCACCGTACAGTGCAAGCAGGGTGCTTGCTAGTGCTAGCGCCATACGACGGTATTCCTGGTCTATATCGGGGAGTACCCCCGGAATCGCTACCGCAAAAGATCATTTCGGACTGAACGTTCGGACGCGCTGACTCGGGCTTGTCGGAGTTCGATGCCAGGATCGCGGCATGACCGCCATCCGCTTCGCCCCGCCGGTCCCCGTGCTGCGCATGTTCGACGTCGCGCGGGCCTACGAGTTCTACCGGGATTACCTGGGCTTCACCGTCGATTGGGAACATCGGTTCGGCCCGGAGTTCCCGCTCTACGCGCAGTTCTCCAGGGCCGAGGCGACGCTGCATCTCAGCGAGCACCATGGCGACGGCACGCCGGGCAGCGTCGTGTGGATCGCGGTCGGCGACGTGTTCGCCTGGCATGCCGAGCTGACCGCCAAGAGCTACCGCTATGCCGACCCCGGCCGCCCCGAGGACGGTCCGGGCGGGCCGGGTTTCGAGCTGGTGGACCCGTCCGGAAACGTGCTCCGGTTCGCGCAGCCGACGTAGCGCTGCGCTGCGGTGGCGTCCGCGATCGCGGCACGGTTACGGTTGACTCGTGGATATAGCGCACACTGCTCCCGGCCCCGTGACGGACCCGGGTTCCGAGCCGAGGGCGGGTCGCCGCGGCGTCGCGCTGCCCCTGCTCGTGGCGGGAGCCGGAATAGGTGTCGGCGTGCTGCTGCACCTGCGTGATCCGCACATCGAAGGTTCCTACGGCACCTGCCCGGTCTACGCGCTGACCGGCTGGTACTGCCCCGGCTGCGGCGGCATGCGGGCCGTGCACAACCTCACCGACGGGCAGATCATCGATGCCCTGCACAGCAACTTGCTCGCGCTTCCGCTGGTCCTGGCGTTCGCGGTGTGGGTGACGGACTGGACCGTGCGGGCATGGCGTGGTCAGAAGATGCGGCTGCCGTCGATAAGCCGCACCACGATGTGGACTTTCTTCGCCTTGCTGGCGATCTACACGGTGCTGCGCAATACGCCGTGGGGAACTTTGTTCACACCGGTGTAACAATCCGGGATGAGGGCATCCGAAAGTATGAACGATTCGCTGAAGACCAGGGTGCGGCAGAAGTTGCTGCGCCAGCTCGTCGAAGATCCGCGGGACACCGAACCCGACGACCCCCGGCAGATCGCCGTGGAAACCGATCTGGACGCGCTGGCCAACGTCCCGGAGGACGATCCGCTCGTCGAGGAACTGGCGGCGCGCTATCTCGTGTTCTGATCAGGCGGTCGAGGCGCCGCCGTAGGGCGGCAGCTGCGGTAGTCGTTCGGCGCGCAGCCAGCTGTCCCACAGGGATCGCAGCGGCACCAGGCTGTAGTGCCCCGCCAGGTCGGTGAATTCCTCGGTGGTCACCGACGAGTGGCGGTAGCGGATGGTCCACTCGCGGAGCAGATCGAAGAACGGCGAGTCGCCGAGTTCCAGGCGCAGGGCATGCAGGGTAAGGGCACCGCGTTTGTAGACGCGGTCGTCGAACATGCGCAGCGGTCCCGGATCGCCGATGACGATGTCCTGGGGTTCGCGGGAGAGGTTGTGCCGCGCGGCGCGGGCCAGCTGATCGGTGGTGGGTCCGCCCGCCGCCTCCGACCAGATCCACTCGGCGTAACAGGCGAAACCTTCGTGCAGCCAGATGTCACGCCACTGCCGGATGGTGAGGCTGTTGCCGAACCATTGGTGCGCCAGTTCGTGGGCGACCAGCCGCTCGGCGCCCCGGCGGCCGTCGCAGTGGTTGGCTCCGAATATGGAGATGCCCTGCGCCTCGATCGGGATCTCCAGTTCGTCGTCGGTGACGACCACGGTGTAGTCCTCGAACGGGTACGGGCCGAACTTCTCGGTGAAGACCTCCAGCATCCTCGGCTGACGAGCGAAGTCGTAGTCGAAACTGGCCCGCAGTCGCGATGGCAGGACGGCGTGCATCGGCACCAGGGAGTGCGAAGCGCCGACCCGGTGCTTGGAATAGTGGCCGATCTGGATGGTCGCCAGGTAGCTCGACATCGGTTCGGGCTGCTCGTACACCCACGTGGTCTGACTGGCCTTGGTCTGCTTGCGCAGCAAGGTCCCGTTGGCCACCGCGTAGTACGGCGAATCGGTGGTGATCGAGATCCGGTAGCTCGCCTTGGAACTCGGGTGGTCGTCACAGGGGAACCAGGACGCCGCGCCATTGGGCTGGCTGGCCACGAGCGCCCCTTCGGTGAGTTCCTCCCAGCCCACTTCGCCCCAGGGCCCGCGCACCGGCTTCGGGGCGCCGCCGTACTGCACCACGAGTGCGAGCACGCCGCCCGCCGGAATCCGCTGGTTCGGCGTGATCACCAGCTTGCCGTGCTGGTGGGTGAACTTCGCGGCCTTAGCACCGTTCACCGACACCTTCGACACGCTCAACGCCTGCGAGAGGTCGAGCGCGAACCGCGGCCGCACCTCGGTGGTCACCGCGGTGATCACGGCGCGGCCGGCGAGCCGGTTGGCGGCCACCCGGTAGGACAGCTCGAGCTCGTACCGGGAAACGCGGTACCCCCGGTTGCCGTTCTGCGGGAGGTAGTCGTCGATGGGGGCTTCGTAGAACTTGCCCGCCATCAGCGCGTCCCGGGATCGCCCGTGAACCAGGGCGCGATCGGGTTGCCCCACCAGCGCGTCGAGGCGGGCACCGTGTCCCCGCGCATGACCAGCGAGGCCGGGCCGATGGTCGCGCCGTCGCCGAGTGCGGAGGCGGGCAACGCCACGCAGTGCGGGCCGAGGGTGGCGCCCGCGCCGATGGTGACGGTGTCCATGGCCATGATCCGATCGTGGAACAGGTGGGTCTGCACCACACAGCCGCGTTCCACGGTCGCGCCGTCGCCGAGAGTCACCAGGTCCGCCTCCGGTAGCCAGTAGGACTCGCACCATACCCCGCGGCCGATGTGGGCGCCGAGACCGCGAAGCCACAGATTCAGGACGGGCGTCCCGGTCGCCGCGCGCGCGAACCACGGAGCGGCAACCGTTTCCACGAAGGTGTCGGAGACCTCGTTGCGCCAGACGAACGAACTCCACAGCGGGTGCTCCCCGACGCGGATGCGCCCTACCAGCAACCATTTGGCGGCCACCGCGCTGGCTCCCGCGACGGCGCCCGCCGCGAGCAGCACCAGCCCGCTGAGCACCCCGGCGGCCAGGTGGCCGAAGGTCCGCGCGAGCCAGGCCAGGGTGAACAGCACCCCGAGGCCGATCGCGAAGGTCACCAGGACCGGGAGCAAGCGGCAGGTTTCGACGACGCCGCGGGCGACGCGCAGGCGTGCGGGCGGGTCGAAGGTGCGCGCGGTGTCGGCGCTCTCCGCGGCGCGGCGCAGCCGGACCGGCGGGCTGCCCAGCCAGGACGAGCCGGCCTTCGCCTTCGACGGCGCCGCCGACAGCACCGCGACCAGCCCGTTCTTCGGGACCCGGCGACCGGGCGCGGTCATCCCGGAGTTGCCGAGGAAAGCGCGTTTGCCGACCTTGGCCTCGCCGATGCGCAGCCAGCCGCCGCCGAGTTCGTAACCGGCGATCATGGTGTCGTCGGCCAGGAACGCCCCGTCGGCGACGGTGGTGAACTTCGGCAGCAGCAGCACCGTGGACGCCTCGACGCTCTTGCCCACCTTCGCGCCGAGCAAGCGCAGCCACAGCGGGGTGAGCAGGCTGGCGTACAGCGGGAACAGGAAGGTGCGCGCGGAGTCCATCAGCCGCTCGGTCGCCCAGGCCTGCCAGCCGACGCGGCTGCGCACCGGGTGGTAGCCCTCGGTCAGTCCGATGCTCAGCAACCGGACCGCGACGATGGTCGCCGCGGCGTAGACGCCCAGGCTGAGCAATGTCGCGAGGGGAAGGACGGCGAACGCGCGCACCGCGCCGTCGGCGAGCGTGCGAGTGTCGCGAATGAACCAGGCGAGGAACGCGCCACCGGCGCCGATTCCGAGAATCGGCATGGCGGCCAGCGCCATCGACGTGATCCCGAAGATGCCGACCCAGTGCCGGGCGCGCCGTGGCGTGTGCGCAGGCCAGCGGTGCTGGGCCTTGCCGACCTTCACCGCGGGCGAACCGGCCCACTCCTGTTCGGCCTTCACCTTGCCCGCTACCGCCGAACCCGGCGCGACCTCGGCGTTCTTGCCGATCTTCGTGCCGGGCAGCAAGATCGAGCGCGAGCCGACCACCGCGCCGGGGCCGACGGTGATCGGGCCGAGGTGCACCACGTCGCCGTCGATCCAGTAACCGGACAGGTCGACCTCCGGCTCTACGCTGCACCCGTCGCCGAGTTCGAGCATGCCGGTCACCGGGGGGAGGCTGTGCAGATCGACGCCCTCGCCGATCTTCGCGCCCAGCGCGCGGGCGAACGGCACCATCCACGGCGCTCCGGAGAGGTTCTCGGCGCCGCTGGCCTCGGAGAGGCGGACGGCGGCCCACAGGCGTAGATGCACCGAGCCGCCGCGCGGGTAGCGGCCGGGCCCGATGCCGCGCAGCAGCAGCCGCGCCCCGCCCACGCAGATCGCCATGCGGCCCGGCGGGGAGATGAACAGCAGGAACGCGGTGAGCGTCCACCACCACGACAGCTGCGGTAGCCAGGGCAGCGAACCGGACCAGGCGGCGATGTTGCCGACGATCGCCAGCCAGGTGAGCCACTGCAGTCCGGTGAGGGTGGTGAGCGGGATGGTGGCGAGCACCTGCGCCACCTGCGCGAGCCGTGGTGTCGGGCGCACCGTCCGCTCGGCGACGGCCACGGCGGGCGTGGTCCGCTCCAGCAGGTCGGCCAGCGCGCCGAGGCGGGGGTGGTCGTAGACATCGGCGACGGCGATCTGCGGATAGCGTTCGCGCAGCGCCGTGACCAACTGCGCCGCCGCGAGCGAGCCGCCGCCGAGGTCGAAGAAGTCCGCGTCGAGATCGCCGACCTCCGCGCCGAGAATGGCGTCCCAGAGTCCGGCGACCCATTGCGCGGTGCCGGTCAGGTCGTTGTCGTCGTCGTCCTCGGCGGCATTGGGCAGCGGCCAGGGCAGCGCGTCGCGGTCGACCTTGCCGGACGTGCGGGTGGGTAGCTCCCCGACGACGGCGAGTCTGGGCACCAGCGGAGCCGGAAGTCGTTCGGTGAGGATGGCGCGCGCGGCCTTGGCGTCGAAGTCCGGCCCCGGGCCGGTCAGATAGCCGACCAGGAGCTTGTTGCCCGCCTTGGTGGTCCGGATGGCCGCCGCGGCGCCGGTGACACCGGGAAGATGCTGGAGGGCGTTATCGATCTCGCCGAGCTCGATACGCCGCCCGCCCAATTTGATCTGATCGTCGGCGCGGCCGAGGAAGACCAGTCCGGCGCTGTCGTTGCGGACCAGGTCGCCGCTGCGGTACGCGCGCTCCCAGCCGACGGAGGCCAGCGGCGCGTACTTCTCGGCGTCCTTGACCGGGTCGAGATAGCGGGCCAAACCGACGCCGCCGATCACCAATTCGCCGGATTCCCCCTCGGCCACCGGGTTGCCCGCCTGATCCACCACGACCAGATCCCAGCCGTTGAGCGGCAGTCCGATGCGGATCGGCCACTGGCCGTCCAAGCGCGCGGCGCACGCGACGACCGTGGCTTCGGTGGGGCCGTAGGTGTTCCACACCTCGCGAGCCGAATCGCCGTTGCCTACTACCCGTTCGGCGAGTTCCGGCGGGACGGCCTCGCCACCGAAGATGAGCAGGCGCACCGCCTCCAGCGCCTCCACCGGCCAGGTCGCCGCCAGCGTCGGTACGGTCGAGACCACGCTGATCTCCCGCCGCACCAGCCAGGGACCGAGATCGGCGCCGGTGCGCACCAGCTCCCGCGGGGCGGGCACCAGGCAGGCGCCGTTGCGCCAGGCCAGCCACATCTCCTCGCAGGACGCGTCGAAGGCGACCGACAGACCAGCGAGCACCCGGTCGCCGGGGCCGATCGGGGCGTCGCGCAGGAACAGGTCGGCTTCGGCGTCGACGAACGCGGCGGCGTTGCGGTGGGTGACGGCAACGCCTTTCGGGGTGCCGGTGGAACCGGAGGTGAAGATGATCCAGGCGTCGTCACCGGGGCCGGGCAGCGTCGACCAGGTTCGCTCGCGCTGCTGCTCCGCGGCGCGGATGCCCGCGGCGGTGGTCTCGATGCCATCGGCGGTCACGATCGCGGTGACCTGCGCCTCCCCGAACACCAGCTGGGCGCGCTCGTCCGGGTCGTCGGCGTCCACCGGCACGTAAGCGGCGCCGGAGTACAGGACGGCGAGGATGGTCACGTAGAGCCCGCGGGTGCCCGACGGCATGCGCACGCCCACCCGGTCGCCCGGCCGCACGCCCGCGGTGGCGAGCCGGGCCATGGTCTTCTCGACCTCGACGACCAATTCCAGGTAGGACAGCACCAGCTGGCCGTCATCGATGGCGGGGGCGTCGGGATGGGCGAGCGCCGTGGCGGTCAGGATGTCCACGAGGGTCCTGGCCTCGGGCGCGCGGTCACCGCGCGACAACGGGCGCGCCGGTGCGTCGACGTCTGTCTCGAGCATGGTGCTCTGCGCACCTCCCATCGGCCTGCCTCACACTTTCCTGTTGTTGTGCCATAGCTGGGTTACCAGAGGGCAAACACCGCTATGGCCAGCTGTCCACGGTACCCGGGGATATCGTCGCTTGTTGTTCACCGGACTGCCTGCCCGATCGGTCGGCGCCGTGCGCGTTGTTGCAGGTGGAATCGATATTCGCCGCTTCGGGAGGGTAAGACGCTGGTCGCTGGGCTGTCCGCGGCGTTCGCCGGGTGATCGCTGGCGCAGAGATGTGATTCGGCTCATCGAAGTGGTCCGCACCCTCGACGCGATGGTGCCGACGCCGGGAACGTCACGGCGCGCGGCGCTGCCTGTTCCGGCTCGGCCGAGGCCCGTGGGATCGGCTCGTCCGAGAGCTCGAATCGCGGAGGAGGGCGGGGCAGCTGCTGAGGGCCTACGAAAGCCCCAGGTAGGCGCGGCTCGCGTGTTGTCGTGGGGGTGCTTGTAATGGCTCCCGTGTGGTGGTTAGGTCCACGCGGTGCTCGTGGCGGCTCGAGTCCGACGTGGTTGACAGTGCCGGGGCGCTTCTGCCACTCTCGGGTCAGGTCATGAGTGCCAGCGTCAAGCCCCGGCTTGCTGGCCGGCAACCCTCCTCCGCGGTGGGGTGCTCCGGGTGACGACCCGGCCGCCGCCCGACCGGGCGCGGCAAGCGCGGACTCGATGAATCATGCGATCACGGGTCCTCGAGCCGACGGGATTTCACGTGACGATTACTGCTGTCGACAATTTCTGTGCCGCACTCGCCCGGGTCTCGGGTGACGAACTGCGCGTGCCGCTGGTGCAGGGCGGAACGGCGACCTACGCCAACTTCGACTACGCGGCTAGCGCGCCTGCGTTGACGCAGGTGACCGACCGCGTGCAGCAGTTGCTGCCGTACTACGCGAGCGTGCACCGCGGCGCGGGCTATGCCTCGCGGATCTCCACCGAGTGCTACGAGGCCGCCCGCGGGTCGGTCTCCCGGTTCCTCGACGCCGCCGACGACCAGGTGGTGGTCTTCACCCGCAACACCACCGACTCGCTGAACTTGCTCGCGGCCTGCGTTCCCGGCGACACCGTGGTGCTCGACATCGAACACCATGCGAACTTCCTGCCGTGGAATAGGCGGGGCCGCCGGGTCGTCGCTGCCGCCGACACGGTCGAGGAGACCGTCGGCAGGCTGGTCGCCGAACTGTGCAGCAGGCCCGCCGCATTGCTCGCGGTGACCGGCGCGTCGAACGTGACGGGGGAGGTGCTTCCGCTGGAGCGGCTGGCCACCATCGCCCACCAGTGCGGCGCCCGCATCCTGGTGGACGCGGCCCAGTTGGCGCCGCATCGGCGGATCAGCTTGCGGGACAGCGGGATCGACTATCTCGCGTTCTCCGGGCACAAGCTGTACGCGCCGTTCGGCGCGGGTGTGCTGGTGGGCAGGCGGGATTGGCTCGACGCGGCGCAGCCCTATCTGGCGGGCGGCGGGGCAGTGCGCGAGGTGCGTACCGACGGGGCCGAGTGGGCGCCCGCCCCGCAGCGGCACGAAGCCGGGTCGCCGAACGTGCTCGGCGCCGCCGCGCTGGCCGCAGCCTGTGACGCGCTCTGTGCGATCGACGCGGAAACCCTTGCCACGCACGAACACCGGCTCGCCGACCGCCTGCGCGACGGCTTGGCCGCGCTTCCCGGCGTCGAACTGCTGCGCATCTGGACCGACAGCCCCGATTCCGTCGGCATCGTCGCCTTCACGCTCGACGATTACGCCCCCGGCCACGTCGCGGCCTATCTGTCCGCCGAACACGGCATCGGCGTGCGGGACGGACGCTTCTGCGCCCACCCGCTGCTCACCCGCCTCGGTTTGGCCGGGGCGCTACGCGCCAGCATCGGCCTCGGCACCACCTTCGCCGACGTGGACCGCCTGATCGATGCGATCGCCACCCTGGTAGGAAGCGGCCCCGCCTGGAACTACACCGCTACCGACGGCCTCTGGAACCCCACCCCGGAAAC